>NZ_JBWKEI010000011.1:285118-339765 GCF_056435525.1 Streptomyces sp. NPDC043908
ACCCCCCCCCCCCCCCCCCCCCCCCCCCCCCCCCCCCCCCCCCCCCCCCCCCCCCCCTCGGCGAGTATGGCGGTGTTGGCGTCGCGGTCGCGGGGTGAGCCTGCGGGACGAACGCCAGAAAGTGCCGGCCGGACCCGTCGGTACGGCAGCAGGGATGACGTCAGTGAGAAGCCTGTCGATCAGGTGACTCGCCCACCGCAAGCGGGCGTGGCTCGGCCCTCTGGCACTGGTCGTCGCGCTTGCCCTGCTGTATGCCGTCCGTCCGCAAGTCACCCCTGCTGCGAAGACGGAGGGCTGAACTCCCAGCGGGAACCATGCGGTTGGCTTTTGGGTGCCGATGCGGGACCTGGAGGTAGGGGGCGCGTCGGGCGCAATATTGCGGCCCGACCGCGCCGGGTGGCACGTCGCCACCGGCCGGTAGCACCGGCTGGCCCTTGCCGGGCCAAGCCGCGGCGACGAGCGCCTGCGCCCCCGTTCACCTGCACCCTCACCCTCTTTCTCTCTCCTTGGATTTGTCCGTGTCCGATGTCCTCGATGGCGAGGTGGTCGCCCTGCTCGGCGAGCTGGTCGAGGCCCGCTTCGGCCTGGCGATGCCGGAGCTGACCCGGCGGTGAAGACGGCCCCGCAAGCCAATGCGGCCGCCACCCCGCTGGTGCACGGATACGGGCTGCTTGCGCAGGCCCAGGGGATGCTGGAGAAGGCCGAGGGCGCCTTGGTGGTGGCCGCGCTGGAGACGGCGGTGGGGGAGATGTTGGACGACTCCGTCATGGAACTTGCTGAGCAGGTCAACGCCGCTGTCGAGTTTCGCGATGGGCGCGCTGCGGTTCCTGATGGAGGCACCCGCAGGCAAGGAGTGGACAGACGACGGCGCGGTGCACGAGGTGCACTCGCTCAAGCGCCGCGCGGCCACCGCAACCCGGCCCGTTCTGCGCCAAGTTCCTGGACGGCGTCCGGGAACAGGCCAACCGCCTCAGACTGGTCCGGAAGCGCTGGCCAGGAGCGGGACACGACTGGGAGAAAATGGGAGTTACAGCAGAGATCGGGTCCTGCTTGGAGTGGCCGGATAGAAGGCGCCTGACGGGCGGAAGCCCAGGTCAGGCGCCTGATGCGGGCCTCTAGAAGAACCCCAACTTCTTCGCCGAGTACGACACCAGCAAGTTCTTCGTCTGCTGATAATGCTCCAGCATCATCTTGTGGTTCTCCCGCCCGATCCCCGACTGCTTGTACCCGCCGAAGGCGGCATGCGCCGGGTACGCGTGGTAGCAGTTCGTCCAGACGCGGCCCGCCTGGATCGCGCGGCCCGCGCGGTACGCCTGGGAGCCGTCGCGGGTCCAGACGCCGGCGCCCAGGCCGTACAGCGTGTCGTTGGCCGTGCGGATCGCGTCGTCGAAGTCCGTGAAGGACGTCACCGCGACGACCGGGCCGAAGATCTCCTCCTGGAAGATCCGCATACGGTTGTCGCCCTCGAAGATCGTGGGCTGGACGTAGTAGCCGCCCGCGAGCTCACCGTCGTATTCGACGCGCTGACCACCCGTCAGGACCTTCGCGCCCTCCTGCTGGCCGATGTCGAGGTAGGACAGGATCTTCTGGAGCTGGTCGTTGGAGGCCTGGGCGCCGATCATCGTGTCGGTGTCCAGGGGGTGGCCCGCCACGATGGCCTCGGTGCGGGCGATGCCCGCCTCCAGGAACTCGCTGTAGTGGCCGCGCTGGATCAGCGCCCGCGACGGGCACGTGCAGACCTCGCCCTGGTTGAGGGCGAACATCGTGAAGCCCTCCAGCGCCTTGTCGCGGAAGTCGTCGTCCGCCGACCAGACGTCGTCGAAGAAGATGTTCGGTGACTTGCCGCCGAGTTCCAGCGTCACCGGGCGGATGTTCTCCGACGCGTACTGCATGATCAGCCGGCCCGTGGTCGTCTCGCCGGTGAAGGCGATCTTCGCCACCCGCGGGCTCGACGCCAGCGGTTTGCCCGCCTCCACGCCGAAACCGTTGACGATGTTGAGTACGCCCGGAGGGATGAGGTCGGCCACCAGCGCCAGCCATACGTGCACCGACGCCGGGGTCTGCTCCGCCGGCTTGAGCACCACCGCGTTGCCCGCCGCCAGCGCGGGCGCCAGCTTCCATGCGGCCATCAGGATGGGGAAGTTCCACGGGATGATCTGGCCGACGACGCCGAGCGGCTCATGGAAGTGGTACGCGACGGTGTCCTCGTCGATCTGGCTCAGCGACCCCTCCTGCGCCCGCAGCGCACCTGCGAAGTAACGGAAGTGGTCGATCGCCAGGGGGATATCCGCTGCCAGCGTCTCGCGGACCGGCTTGCCGTTCTCCCAGCTCTCCGCGACCGCCAGCTCCTCCAGATGCGCCTTCATCCGGTCCGCGATCTTGTTCAGGATGTCCGCGCGCTCCGCCGGGGCCGTGCGGCCCCACGCGGGGGCCGCCGCGTGGGCCGCGTCGAGTGCGCGCTCCACGTCCTCGGCCGTACCCCGGGCGATCTCGGTGAAGGACCGGCCGTTCACGGGGCTCGGGTTCTCGAAGTACTGGCCACCGGCCGGCGGCACGTACTCCCCGCCGATGAAATGGTCGTAGCGCGACTCGTACGAGACGATCGCACCCTCGGTGCCGGGCGCTGCGTAACGGGTCATGTCCGTGGCCTCCCTCCGGCGCCGCCCGCCCTTGGACGGCACTCGCAGCGCAGGCTAGGGAGGGCGAGGTTGCGCCCTCGTTGCGAGGTGCGGCGCCCCCTGGGCCTTGCCCGCTCGCCGGGTTCAGGGAGCGCCGGGGGCGCCGGGCACCCCCGACCTCATCCCCAGTTCCGTCTCCAGATCGGCCAACCTGGCCTGCGCCCATCCTCGTTGACTCTCCGGGAGTACCTGCACCAGGGCCCTCCACACCCTCGAATCCTCCTCGCCCCATGGGCTGCGCGCCCAGTCCGCCAGCAGGACGGGATCGCTCCGCTCGATCACGGCCGCGCGCAGCTGGGCGGCGAGCCGGGACCGTATCCGTACCACCGCGGGCGCCTGCGAGGCGGGCAGCAGGGGGCCCGCGTACGCGCCCATCGCCGCCGCCACCGCGCCCGAGGCCAGCCGGCGGGCGACCAGGTCGAAGTCGGTGTCGACGGGGAGCGTGAGGCGGTACGGGCGGGAGGCGAAAAGGTCGGGGCCCAGGAGGTGACGCAGACGGGAGAGTTCGGCGCGGATCGTCACCGGCGTCACGGACTCGTCCTCGTAGAGGTCGATCAAGAGTTGGTCACCCGTCAGGCCCTCGGGGTGGCGGGCGAGCAGGACCAGCAGCTCGCTGTGGCGGCGGCTCAGGCGCACCTTGCGTCCGGCCGCGACCAGGAGCGCCTCGTCGCGGCCGAGCGCGCTCAGCTCGATCGTGTCGCCGGTCGGTCGCGGGGCCAGCAGGGCGAGTTCCGCCTCCGCCGCCCGTGCCACCGCCTGGACGAAGGCGAGACTGTGCGGGTGCGCCAGGCCGTCGCCGCCGGTGATGTCCACCGCGCCGAGCAGCCGTCCCGTACGCGGGTCGTGCAGCGGGGCCGCCGCGCACGTCCAGGGGTGCACCGGGCGCCGGAAGTGCTCGGCGGAGAAGACCTGTACGGGCCGGTCCTCGGCCAGCGCCGTGCCCGGCGCGTTGGTGCCCACCGCCGACTCCGCCCACCGCGCGCCGGGCACGAAGTTCATCGCGCCCGCCTTGCGCCGGGTGCCCGCGTCGCCCTCGACCCACAGCAGCCTCCCGCGCGCGTCGCAGACGGCGACGAGATGGTCGCCGTCCTTCGCGTACGTGCCCGTCAGCTCGCGGATCACCGGCATCGCGCGCGCGAGGGGGTGCCCGTCGCGGTACGCCGCAAGCTCGTCCTCGTCCAGCTCCAGACCGGCCGTGCCGTCCGGGTTCACCCGGGCGCGCGCCGACCGCCGCCAGGACGCCGCCACCAGCGGGCGTACGGGCCGGACCACCCGTCCGGCCGAGGTGAACGCCTCGTGCGCGCGGCGCAGCTCACCCGTCCGCTCGGCCGGGTCCGCGCCCGCCTCCAGGGCGACCCAGGACGCATGCCGGGACTCGTACCGCGATTCGTACCGCGTATCGGTCACCTGAGCCTCCGGGCGGGCGGCGTGGACGGGGACCGGTCCATCGTCGGCCCGCCCCGCGCACCCGGCAAGCCACCTCGCACCGAGGGGCCCGCGCCCGGCCGGTCGTCACGTCGGCCCGCGTCCCGCTTCGGTGGGCCGTCCAGGCGCGCCGGTCGGGAGGAGGGGACCGGGGTGCCCGGTCAGGAGAAGTTGACCAGGCGGATGTACCGCACCCAGTCCCAGTTCGTCCCCGGATCGGTGTGGTCGCTGCCGGGCACCTGGTAGTGGCCGATGATGTGCTCGCGGTCCTTGGGGATGCGGTAGCGGTCGCAGATCGAGGCGGTCAGGCGCGCCGACTCCTCGTACAGCGCGTTGGTGAAGTAGACGGGCTGGTCCACCCAGCCCTCGTGCTCGATGCCGATGCTGCGCGTGTTGTAGTCCCAGTTGCCCGCGTGCCAGGCGACGTCACGCTCGCGCACCATCTGGGCGACATACCCGTCGGCGGAGCGCACCACGTAGTGGGCGGAGACCTTCTTCGCCGGGTTCTGGAAGATCTGGAGGGTGGTCGCGAACGACTCCTGGGTGACGTGGATGACCACCCGGTCGACGGCGTACGAGACGGGCCGCTGGGAGACGGTGTAATTGGAGGTCGAGGCGGCGACCCAGTGGGCCTGCGGGTAGTCGGTGTCGGCCATGGCCTCGGCTCGCGTCGCGGGAAAGAGCGCGCTCGCGGCCACGCTGGCGGCGGCGCCCTGGAGGAGTCTTCGGCGGTCCACGGGTAACGGAGCTCCTGTACGTCGTGTGTGCGTCGTATGTGTGTCGATACGTCACGTTCAACCGGCAAGAACCTCGCCGAGGTTACGGTACGGGGAGGTGCCGGAGCGTGGAAGACAAGCGGCGGCGCGTGGCGGCCTCCGCGCGCGGGGCTGTGCGCCACCACCACCCGGACGGCTTCCGCACGCACGGCGACTGACCGACTTTGGCGTAAATTCCGGGCAGGGGTCGCGAGATGAACCGTTTCCGTCCGACGCTGAAGGCTATGGCCACGCCCCCCGTACCCCCGCGCCCTCCCGGGCCTCCGCCTCCGTCGGGCGGGGGCTTCGGCCCCCCTGCCTGGCAGCCCCCGGCCCCGCCACCGCCACCCCCCACCCCACCGGCCGGGGGCGGTCGCCGGGGCGTGTACATACTGCTCGCTGTCATGGTGGCCGCGGCAGCGCTCCTCGCCGTCGTGCTCGTGGTGAACGGCGGCGGCGACGGGGCCGACGACAAACCGACGAAGAGCCCGGCGGGCACCGCGACCCAGACGCCGACGCCCTCCCTGAGCCTGCCGAGCGGGCTCCCGACCGGGCTGCCCTCGGAGCTCCCCACGGACCTGCCGTCGAACCTTCCGTCGACGCTTCCGACGGCCCTCCCGTCGGGACTGTCCACGCTGCTGCCGAGCGGGATCCCCAGCGACCTGCCCACCGACCTGCCGGATCTGCCGGACCTGCCGGAGCCGTCGGGGCGTCCCGGCGAGGTCCCCGGCGGAGACCTCCCCTCGGCGGTGAGCGGACCCGGCGACGACACCCCGTACTACGAGTTCAGGGCAGGAGGGATGGCGAAGCCGAGCCCGCGGGTGCCGCCAAGGGCGTAGGGCGTAGGGCGTAGGGCGCAGGGGTGGGGGAGCCCTGCCTCCTTACGTATGCGGCGGTGGCCGTGCCTCTGGGACGCAGCGGTCGTGGAGGGCGTGGAGGTCGTGGAGGCCGTGACGTTCGTGCAGGTGGTGGGGTTCGCCGGGGCCGCCGGTCCCGGGGCGCAGGTTTGGGGAGGCCCGGCATCGTGCGCCCCCGGGCCTGCCCACGCCCCCACCCCCACCCCTACCGCTCCAGCACCGCCCCCGGATCGGTGTCCGCGGGCCCCGCCGGGACCCAGGCGCCGCGTTCCTTGCGGTACGGCCACCACCGGCCGTCCCGCCCGAACCGGAGCTGTGCGCCGCCCCCGACCACCGTCCAGCGGTTCGCCCCGGACGCGCGCAGGACCGGCCGCTCCTCGTCCTGCCAGGCCCGTGCGAGCGCGTCCTTGGCACGGGCCAGCGCCTCCGGGCCGGGGGTCCACTCCTCCTCCAGTACGGAGAGGGAGGCGGCGCCCCCGTACCGCCACGCCTGTACGGCCAGATCCAGCCCGGCGGGGCGTCGCCCCGACCCGGCCGCCAGACGGGCCGTGATCCGCGGGTCGGCGCACTCCGCCGCCAGACGTACCGCGTCCTGACCGGGCATCAGGCAGGCCGTCAGGGGTTGCGACGCATGGCCCGGAGCCAGCGCTTCCGCCAGCATCTCCCGTGCCCGCCGCGCCGCGTCCGCCGCGAGGAACTCCAGCGCCGCGGGGTCGACACCGGGCCCGGGGGGCGTCTCCGTGTCGAGGCGCGGCGGCGCTCCTGCCCCGGCCGGTGTCTCCGGTGCCCCGGGCAGCGGTGGTACGACGTCCCGCGCCGCGAACACCTCGGCGGCCGGCACCCCGACCGGAACCTCCGGTTCCGCCGATCGGGGTGCCGCGCTGCGCTCCTCCAGCTCCGCGAGCAGCGTCCGCTCGCCCCGGCCCCGCATGAGCAGCAGCACGAACGGGTCCTGGTCGAGGAGCCGCGCCATCTGGTAGCAGAGCGCCGCCGTGTGCGGGCAGTGGTCCCACGCCCCACAGGTGCACTCGGGCTCCAGGTCGCCTATGCCCGGCAGGAGTTCCACACCGGCCGACGCCGCGTCCTCCACCAGGTGCGGCGGCATGTCACGGTCGAGGAGGGCCGCGATGTGCCCCGCCCGCTCCACCGCCATCCCCAGGAAGCGGTCCCAGCCGTCCTCGGAGAGCGGGTGCCACAGGACGTCGCCGCGGTGGGACGTGCCGTCCGGGTCGCGGACGACCGCGGTGATCCGCCCCGGCCGTACCGACACCGCCCCGACCGCACCCTCGCGCGCGTAGCGGCGGCCCGCCTTCAGCTGCCCGCCGTCGAGTGCCGTGTCCTCCAGTGCCTTGAGCCAGGCCAGCCCCCACCAGGTCTGGGCGAAACCCCGCCCGGGTGCGGGCGGCAGCGCCGCGAAGGTCCGCTCCTCGGGCGCACGGCCGCCCTGGGCGCCGCCCTCTTCCCCGTTCACCCGCTCCCGCGAACCGTCTTCCCTGTACACCCGCTCCCGCGAACCGTCTCCGTATCCGCTCATCGCCCGCTCCCTCGCAGTGCCACCAGGTCCGCCAGTTCGGCGTCGGACAGTTCCGTCAGCGCGGCCTCGGCCGACTCGCCCGTGCCGAGCACGGCGTCCGCCAGCTCCCGCTTGCGCGTCAGCATCTCGGCGATGCGGTCCTCGATCGTCCCCTCGGCGATCAGCCGGTGGACCTGCACCGGCTGGGTCTGGCCGATGCGGTACGCGCGGTCGGTGGCCTGCGCCTCCACGGCCGGATTCCACCAACGGTCGTAGTGCACGACATGACCCGCGCGGGTGAGGTTCAGGCCGGTGCCCGCCGCCTTCAACGACAGCAGGAACACCGGCACTTCACCGTCCTGGAAGCGCCGTACCATCCGCTCGCGCTGCTCCACGGGCGTACCGCCGTGCAGGAACTGCGTGGCGACGCCGCGCGCGGCCAGATGCCGCTCGATGAGCCGCGCCATCTGCACGTACTGGGTGAAGACCAGAACCGAACCGTCCTCGGAGAGGATGGTGTCGAGGAGTTCGTCGAGCAGTTCCAGTTTCCCGGAGCGGTCCTCGATGCGCGGCTGCTCCTCCTTGAGGTACTGGGCGGGATGGTTGCAGATCTGCTTCAGCGAGGTGAGCAGCTTCACCACCAGGCCGCGCCGCTCGAAGCCGTCCGCGCCCGCGATCTCCGCGAGGGTCTCGCGCACCACCGCCTCGTACAGCCCGGTCTGCTCCGTGGTGAGCGAGACCGTCCGGTCGGTCTCCGTCTTCGGCGGCAGCTCGGGCGCGATGCCGGGGTCGGACTTGCGGCGCCGCAGCAGGAACGGACGGACGAGCCGGGACAGCCGCTCGGCCGCCGCCGGGTCCTTACCGCCCTCGACGGCCTGGGCGTACCGGGTACGGAACGTGCCGAGGCGTCCCAGCAGCCCCGGAGTCGTCCAGTCGAGGATCGCCCACAGCTCGGAGAGGTTGTTCTCCACCGGAGTGCCGGTGAGCGCCACGCGCGCGCGTGCGCCGATGGTGCGCAACTGCCGGGCGGTCGCCGAGTAGGGGTTCTTGATGTGCTGGGCCTCGTCCGTGACGACCATGCCCCACGCCACCGAGCCGAGCCTGGCGGCGTCCAGCCGCATCGTCCCGTACGTGGTGAGGACGAACTCACCGTCCGTCAGGCCCTCCAGGCGCCGCGCAGAGCCGTGGAAGCGGCGTACGGGCGTGCCGGGGGCGAACTTCTCGATCTCGCGCTGCCAGTTGCCCATCAGGGACGTCGGGCAGACCACCAGCGTGGGGCCGGCGGTCTCCGGCGTGCTCTGGCGGTGCAGGTGCAGGGCGATGAGGGTGATCGTCTTGCCGAGGCCCATGTCGTCGGCGAGACACCCGCCCAGCCCCAGCGAGGTCATGTCGGCCAGCCAGTTGAGGCCGCGCAGCTGGTAGTCGCGCAGCCGCGCGGCGAGGGCGGCGGGCTGCTCCACGGGCTGTGCGCGGGCGCCCTCGGGGTCGGCGAGGCGGTCACGCAGCCCCGCGAGCCATCCCGACGCCTCGACCGCCACCCGGCGCCCGTCCACCTCCGTCGAGCCCGTCAGGACGGCACCCAGCGCGTCCACGGGGGTCACCTTGCGGTCCTGTGCCGCCCGGGCGCGACGGACCTCCTCCGGGTCGATCAGAACCCACTGGTCACGCAACCGCACCACCGGGCGGCTGGCCTCGGCCAGTTGGTCCAGTTCCGCGCGCGTGAGCTGCGTGCCGCCGAGCGCGAACCACCACTCGAAGGAGAGCAGGGCATCGGCGGAGAGCATGGAGGGGGCGTCGGACCGCGCACTGTCCGGCGACGTCCGGTGCGCGTCCCGCGGGTGGGAGCCGTGTGCGTGGGTGCTTCGCCCAAGAGCGCTCTGTCCGGGAGGGTTCTGTACGGGCCCGATCACCGCGCGCGTGGTGAACTTCCGCGCCAGGCCCTTGGGCCAGTGCACCTGGACGCCGATCGCGGCGAGCGTGCGCGCGGCGCCGCCGAGCAGCTCGCCCACCTCCTCGTCGGCCAGCTCGATCGTGTCGGGCACGGCCGCCGACAGCAGTGGCGCGAGCGGCGCCCACGCGCGCGTGGCGCGACGCAGCGCCAGCAGCGCGTCCATCCGCGCGTGCGGACCGAAGGCCCCGGCGGTCGGACCGGACTCGCCCCACACGTCGGCCGCGTCCGCCACCAGGGCGGGGTCGCTGACGCTGTGCAGCTGGAGCACGGCCCGGAACGTCGGTCCCTCCGTGCCGGGGTCCGCCGACTCCAGGCCGGGCAGTTCGACGCGGAGCGAGATCCGTACGCCCGCGTCGTGTCCGGCGGCCACCTCCGATGCCCAGGCGCGCTGTTCGGGCAGCCGCTGGGGCGGACCGGCCGCGAAGGCGGGGGAGCCGGCCGCCAGGGCGGCAGCGGGCGTACGCGGCAGCCCGTCCGCGACCGCGTCGAGGAACTGCCGCACCAGCACCTCGGGTTCGGGCAGCAGCAACAGTGCGGCACCGCTGTGGGCATGGCTGTCGGCGTGAGGGTCGGCATGAGTGTCGGCTTCACCGGCGGCGTCGAGCGGTACCGCGTGCGCCTCGGGCGGCATCGACGCCGCCAGTTCACGCACGCGCTCCAGCTCGTCGGCGCCGAGTGGTCCGATCCGCCACGCGTCGTGGTCGGTGGTGGTGAGGCCGGGCAACAGCAGCCCGCGCGCGGCGAGTTGCAGTGCGCGCAGTGCGGCCGTACCCCAGAAGGCGGCGGCTCGCGAGGCGTCGGGCCGGGCCCGGGCGCGGGTGAGGACGGGCAGTGCGTCGCGCACGGGCAGCAGAACCGCACGTACCTCGTACGGCTCGACGCCGGCCCCGGATCCGACGCTTGCTCCCACCACCGTCAGCTCCTCCACCGCCTCGCCGAGGTGGCCGGAGAGGGCGAGCGGGGCGGAGTCGTCGGCGTGCCAGAAGGCGACACTGCCGAGCCGGGGCGGGTCGGCGGGCAGGAAGGTGACGTGGCAGCGGGCGAGTTCGTCGATCTCGGAGGGTGTGGGCGCGGGAAGCCTGTGCTCGGCGATGACGCATTCCTCAAACTTGACTACTGCGGGTCTTGAGTCGCCGAGGGTACACCGGCCGGTGCGATGGCGGGCGCATGCTCGCCGTGATGTGGGTCACTGCCGAAGGGCGGCTGGGAGGCCGATCAGGAGGGTCGTCAGGGAGGTGGCGATGGCCGGTGTTGCCACCCGGGGTGGCGTCAGCCCCACCACGGCCCCGGGACAGACCCCCGCCCGTTCCGGGTGGTGGCCTCATGGCGGCAAGGGCCCTTCCATTTCTACGTTCTATGAGGTCAGCGCAGGTGACTGCGGTGGACCAGCGACCGGAGAACGACCATGCCCCAGGCCCTCGCGAACGCCGAGAGCGCGCCCTTGCTCGCGTCACCGCACCCCACCGGAGTCCCCGTCCTCACCGGAACTCCCCCAGAGGCCCCCACGGGAACCCTCACCGGCAGGGGGAGCGAATTCGCGCCGCTCCTGAAGGCGGTGAAGGGGCAGGGACTGCTGGAACGGCGTACCGGCTGGTACGCGAGGGGTGTCGCCGTCAACCTCGTCGCCCTCGCCGCCACCGTGGCCGCGATGGTCCTCACGGGCGACACCTGGTGGACCCTCCTGTACGCCGTGCCGCTCGCGGTCCTCTGGGCCCGGACCGCCTTCTTCGGCCACGACGCCGGCCATGCCCAGATAACCCGGGGTCGTCGGGCGGGCAGAATCCTCGGCCTGCTCCACAGCAATCTGCTGCTAGGCATGAGTTACGCCTGGTGGAACGACAAGCACAACCGTCACCACGCCAACCCCAACCACGTCGACAAGGACCCGGACGTCGGCGTCGGCGCGCTCGTCTGGACCGAGAAGCAGGCCGAGCACCGCGAGGGTCTCGCACGCTGGCTGACCCGCAACCAGGCCCGGCTCTTCTTCCCCATGCTGCTGCTCGAAGGCCTCGCCCTGAAGGTCTACGGATTCCAGGACCTGCGTCGGCAGCCCCGACGGGAACGCGCGGTCGAGGGCACGCTCCTCCTGGTGCACCTGGGCTGCTACCTCGGCCTCCTACTGAGCGTGCTCTCGCCGGGCAGGGCGCTGGTCTTCGCCCTGCTGCACCACGCGCTCTTCGGGCTCCATCTGGGAATGACCTTCGCCCCCAACCACAAGGGCATGGAGATGCCCGACGCCGACGACGACGGCTGGGGACATCTGCGCCGCCAGGTCCTGACCTCGCGCAACGTACGCGGCGGGCCGCTCACCGACTGGTTCCTCGGCGGCCTCAACTATCAGATCGAGCACCACCTCTTCCCGAACCTGCCCCGTCCGCATCTGCGGCTCGTACAGCCGCTCGTCCGTGCCCACTGCCGGAGCCTCGGCATTCCGTACGCCGAGACCTCACTGATCGACTCCTATCGGCAGGCCCTGCGGCACATGCACGCCGTCGGAGCACCGCTGCGGCGAGGCGCTGCCGCGTAGACGCCGCGTACCTGGCGCATAGTGGAGGCAGACGGCAGGGATGGCAGGGGTACCGGAGAGGAAAGCCGGTGCCGGGCGGGAACCGGACGACGCGGTGGCGCGTTACCTGGGCAGAGAGCGGCGGCGGCAGCGGCCGCGAAGGAGGCGACGGACATGTCGAAGCGCGTGATGATCGCCGTCGGTGGAGTGGTGGTGGGACTCATCCTGATTCCACTGATCGGATTCCTGCCGGCGCTGCTGGTGCTGATAGGGCTGCCCGTCCTGGGATACCTGATGCTGGACCGCAGCCAGCGACGCAGACTGCGGCACATCAGCCGCAAGGAGCTGCGCTGACGACGGCTGTGGCGCGCCGCGTATCTGATGCCACCCGGAATCGCCTGCCCCGGCACGCCCTGTCCGTCATGCCCTGGAAGGAGGTCAGGAAGGTCGTACGGCCATCGCGTCCAAGGCCTGGAGAAGCGCCGGCAATTTAGGGCCGCGCCCCACCGGCACCACCTCACCCGGCTCGTCGTCCAGCAGCACGAACGCGATGTCATCGGTCCTCGCGACGATCGACCAGCCAGGACCGTCCGCCCGCAACATACGCGCGCCGTCCGGCGCGAAACTGGACCGGACGCGCCCGAGCGGGGGAGGAGAGTCGAGGTACTGCCGGACCTCGGAGAGAACGCGCTCCACGCGTGCGCTGAGGCGGCCCGAAGCGAGGGCGGAATCAGGCTCGCGGGGGGAGTCACCCGTGGGCACGTCCGACGCCTCCAGTACCTCCGACGCCTCTACCGCCGCAGAGCCCTCGCCGCCCCCGGCCGCCCCGGCGTCCTGGTCACCCGCACCGCGTCCGTCCTCGTCCTGATCCTCACCATCGTCGGACATCTGTCCGCGCCACACCGCCCACTGGAGGGCGATCTGGTCCGCACCGAGGCGGCGTTGCGCCGAGCCCCACACGCTCGTGTCGGGCGGCGACAGCGGAGGACGCGCGGTGCCGTCGTCGTCCGGCTCCGGCTCCGGATCGTGCGGCGCCGCCACTCCGGGCGCGGCGACGGCCAGTTCCAGCGGCCAACCCGGCAGGGCGGCCACGACCGTACGCTCGTCCGGGGACAAGTCGTACTCCATCCCGCAGTCCCACGACGCGATCGCCACGGCGACCAACGAGACGTCGTCGACGATCACGGTCCAGCGGGCGCCGCTCCCGTCCTGCCCGAGGACCAGGCCGTAGCCACCCGGATACGGCTCAAGTCCCAGGGCCGCGCACGCCTCCGGGAAGTCGTCACCGAGCACGCTGGGGAACTGCGCGGGCGTGAGCAACACCGCCGTGAGCACATACAGCGCGTCGTCATCGACCGCGTCGGCCGCGGCTGTGCCGGCCGTGGCCTCGTCCGTCCCGGTCACGGAACCCTCCCCTTCGGATCGCTCGTCGGCGCACCTTAACCAGTGGGTAACCCGATCGTCGAGGGTTTGCGGCAGCGGAAGGCGCGGACAGGACCGGAGAGGGTGGTGGAGATCGCGGGGACGCGGCCGGCCCGGATCGCGCGGCCTGTGCTCCCGCCCGAGCCGCCGGTAGGGAATCAGGCGACCGGCAACCCCATGAGTGAACGGGCGACTGTCTGCGGTGACTCGTCCCGCTCCCGCGCGAGCGCGATGAGCGCCCGGCACGCCAGCTCCCGCACCCCGAAGGACATCGCCTCGGGCGACACCCAGCCGGTCGCCTCGTCCAGCGTCTCCTGATCGTCGTCGGCGCAGGCGGCGACATACGTGGCGGCGGCCTCGAAGAGATTGTGCTGCCGCGCGGTCTCGCGCCGTTCCGGCTTCCGGAATCTGCCGAACATGCGAAACATCCGGACCGCCTTCCTCGCAGGTGCGCTCACCCGTCAGAAACCAAAGTGCCTTTCTCAAACTAGAGTTGACGAGCTGGTGACAGATAGGGGTCGGAACGGGTCGATTGATGCGAAGAGTCGATCCGACGTGGCGACGCGCACCGCCGACGCGTGCCGTGAACGGCTCGCAGGCAAGGCAGACCGTGCGACGCCGACGCGCCGTTCGAGCCGTCGCTGGAGCCGCCGTTCACGGGTCGGTCACGGAAACCCGGCCGGACACCCCCTATGCGCCATGTGCGGTGGTGGCGCCCCCCGTCCCAGGTGACCCGAGTGACCGAAGAGTGGCCCGCAGCCACTTCAGCTCCGCCGCGCTCGTGGCCCGGGCCACGACGAGGATGCCCTGCCGGAACGGATCGTCCAACTCCTCGGCCCTCAGCGGACGTTCACCGTCGTAGAAGAAGCTGGCGGGCTCCTCCAGGAAGCGCAGCCGCCGCCGCAGCACCTCGGCCTGTCGATCCGGCTCGGGCAGGTGCCGCAGAAACGCCAGCAAGGTGAACCACCGGTTCTCGTCCGTGATCTCCACCTGCTCGGGCTCCGCGAGCCGCCGCACCAGTTCCGCCCTGCCCTCGTCGGTGAGCGTGAGCATGTGGCGGGGCGCCGCCACCGCCCCCGGCTGCGTCTCCCGCGCGAGCAGCCCTGCCTTCTCCAGCCGCTTGATCGCCGGGTAGAGCGTGCTCTCGGCCACCGGGCGCACGTGTCCGGTCAGCGCGGTGATCCGTTTGCGCAGCTCGTAGCCGTGCAGCGGTGCTTCGTACAGAAATCCCAGGATCGCGAGCTCAAGCATGGCCCGCATTCTGCCCGATGGGCGCGGTACATCGTTACCGGAGTACATCGGTACCGATGTATAGTCCCGCATCAAGCAGAGGCCGCAGAGGCGGTCGGCGCGGAGGCGCAGCAGAACGGGGGGATGGACCGTGCGACAGACGGCATTCGACGAGCAGGGCAGCCAGATCCGCTGGACCGAGTCGGAGGGACTGCGGACGGAGTCCCAGCTCGACGCCGACCGGCCGAACGCCGTCGCAGGGGAGGGGAGCGGCGAGGGACTCGACGGGCGAACGGGCCGGCCGCCCCTCGTGTACGTCCATGGGCTCGGCTCGGCCTCGACCGTCTACCACGCCCACATCGCCGCCGACCCGCGTCTTGCCGCGCGCAGACAACTCTTCGTGGACCTTCCCGGTCACGGCATCAGCGACCGTCCGTCCGGTTTCGGCTACACCCTGGAGGATCACGCGGACGCACTCGCCGCCGCTCTCGACGCGGCGGGCGCCGCCGGCGCCGACCTCGCGGGCCACAGCATGGGAGGCGCCGTGGCCATCGTGCTCGCCGCCCGCCGTCCCGACCTGGTGTCACGGCTGGTGCTCACGGAGGCCAACCTCGACCCGAACCCGGCCCCGAAGGCCGGAAGCAGCGGCATCGCGTCCTATACCGAGGACGACTTCGTCCATGGCGGCGGCTTCGCGGCCGTCCTCGAACGCGTCGGCCCGCTGTGGGCGGCGACGATGCGCCTCGCCGATCCCCGCGCCCTCCACCGCACCGCCCTCGGCCTGGTGCGAGGCACCGACCCCACCATGCGCCACCTCCTGATGGGCCTGCCGATCGACCGCACCTATCTGGTGGGCGACGTCGACAACGACCTCCCCGGCCGTGCGGAACTGGCGGCCTCGGGCGTCCGTATAGAGGTGGTACCGAACGCAGGCCACAACATCATGTTCGACAACCCCCAGGCCTTCGTCAGGGCGGTGGCAGGTGAGGGTGCGAGGGTTGCCACGGCGGTGTCGGGGCGGCGACGCCGATCCTGACCGGACGTGCACGCCAGCCGAGGCCGCCCCCCCCGGCTACTCCTCCCGCACCGCCACCGCCAGGAACCGCGCGTCCTCGTCCACGTACGACACCATCCGCCAGCCCGCCCCCGCGAGCAGCGGCCGCAACCGCGGCTCCGCCCGAAGGTCGTCCGCAGTGATCTGCCGTCCCTGGCGGGCGGCGAGGGCCGCACGGCCGATGGGGTGGAAGAGCGCCAGCCTGCCCCCGGGGCGCACCACCCGCGCCAACTCGCGGAGGTTCGCCTCCGGGTCCGGCAGATGTGAGATCAAGCCCGCACCGAACACGGCGTCCAGGGTGGCGGTCCGCAGCGGCAGCCCGGCCACGTCGCCGAGCAGCAGCGCACCGGCACGGTTTCGCCCTGCCCGTACCGCGGTTTCCAGCATCTCCGGCGTCAGGTCGAGGCCGAGCACCGTGCCGCCCGGTCCCACCGCGTCCCGAAGCGGCGGCAGCGCGCGGCCCGTCCCGCACCCGGCATCGAGCACGGCCGCCCCGGCGGGCAGCCCCAGCTCCGCGACCGCCGCCGCGTAGGCCGGCCCGTCGTCCGGGAAGCGACTGTCCCAGTCAGCGGCTCGGGCGCCGAAGAATTCCTGAATGTGCGTCTGGTCATGGGCCATCTGTCCATGATCCCGCACAGGCCGTCGGTCCGGTGCTTGCTCCACGCGCGCGACGCGCACGCCCACGACGCGCACGCCCCGCGACGCGCACGCCCCGCGACGACGACCGTGGTGTGCGCGCCCGGCACCTCCGGCAATGTGCTGCCACCCGGGGCTCCTCCTGCCCGGGTTCTCCGCCGCGCCAGGCGGGCGTTGCCGTTACCGTCGGGAACCCCTGCTTGCCCCCGTGCGAACCATGCGTAAGGCTTGCCGCAGACCTGGGGGAAAACGGGGAACACATGAGCGGGATGAGGCTGTCATGGCACTGAACAAGGAACTCGACTGGCTGCTCGACGACCTGACCAAGCGCGTCGAGCACGTGCGGCACGCCATCGTCCTGTCCAACGACGGTCTGGTCACCGGAGCGAGTGCCGATCTGCCCCGCGAGGACGCGGAGCACTTGGCCGCGGTCTCCTCCGGCCTGCACAGCCTGGCCAAGGGGTCCGGCCGTCATTTCCGGGCAGGCAGGGTGCGGCAGACGATGGTCGAGTACGACGAGGCAGTCCTCTTCGTTACGGCGGCGGGTGACGGGAGTTGTCTGTGCGTGCTGGGCACCGCGGAAGCCGACATCGGCCAGATCGCGTACGAGATGACGCTGCTGGTCAACCGTGTCGGCGAGCACCTCGGGGTGGCGGCGCGCCGTCCCGGCCCTCCGATATCTGGCATCTGACCAGCGGTTTCACGGCGGGGTGAGGTCCCGCTGGGAAGGTTATCCACAGGCCCAGCGGGATGTCTGCGCGGAGGGTTACGGTCGTCACCGAGAGTATTCGCAGACTCACGGGGGAGGACCTCATGACCACCACGACCACGGCCGAAGTGGGCGGAAAGACAGTCGCCTTGGGGCGGGCCGCGCAAGAACTACAGCTGAAGCGGGGCGAATTCGAGCTCGCTGTCCAGCTCGGCCATGTCCGTACCGTACGGGAGGGCCCGGGCACCCGCCCGCGGGTCGCGCAGGAGGAGATCGAGCGGATCCGCTCGACCGAGGGTTTCCCGGAAGCCCTGCGCGAGCGGGTACGGGTGGTGGGCACGGCCGAGGCCTCACAACTGCTCGGCGTTCCCGCCCACCGTTTCACCCGGCTCGCCCGCGGCGGTCACTTCACACCGGTCAAGTGCTATCTCAACCGCTACAGGGCCGTCGTCTGGCTGTACCTCGCGGAGGAGGTGACCGACCTGGCCTTTCGGCACCCCGAGTTGATCAACGATCGGCAGCTGCCGAAGGAGACGCTGGTCCGGCTGGGCGCGGGCGAGGACCGGCGACCGCGCAACTGGCGGGGCCGCCGCGCCGCCATGCTGCTGCGACAGACCGATGACCCGTGGGAGCGTGCCGCGGGCATCGCGTCCGCGCTCGATCCCGCGCATGTGGCGGAGGTGGTCCCGGACCCGCATGAGCGCGCCTACCTGATTCACCTCCGGCCCGAATCGGTTCGGGTCGGCCCGGACTCGCCCGCCGCCCGGGAGATCATCGAAAGGCTGCAACGCGCTCAGGACCTGGACGAGGTGCTGTGGTACCGCATGGATCTCGCCCAGCATCTGAGCGTCGCCCGGTCGTTCCGCCCGGCGCCGCGCCCGGAGGGCACGCGCCCCGGATTCGACGGGCCTTGCGCCGCGCGGCCGGTTCCGATTCCCGCGGCCGCTTCGGCTCCCGTACTGGTGGAGCCCAAGCTGAGCGCACTCGGGCAGAGCGGTTTCGTGCAAGGCCGGCCGGACAGGAGGCGGCTTCGGCCCGTGGGAGCGGAGCGGGGGGAGTCCGGGGAGCATCGCGCAGAGGCCGGCGAACATGGAGAGTACGGGGGACCCCGGGTCGGCCACGGAAGGCTCAGGCGCGGCCTGGCGCGTCTGCGGCGGCCCAGGTCTGCCGCCCGTTCGACGACCACCGCGCCCTGATCCCGGCGGCAGCGATGCTGAAATCAGGGCTCGTCAAGGGGGCCACGGCTGCGGCCCTTTCAGTGCTGCACCGCACGTTGAGCGGTGGCCGAAGGCCGCCCCCGCCGCCCATGGCCGCGCTTGCGTCGGCGGTCCCGCTGCGGCCACAGCAGGACGTATGCCGTGGAGACCACCACGAAGGCGAGACGTATCAGTCCCCGTGCCGAGTCGTCCGGGACGACGAAGACGCTTCCGTACAGGGCGATCAGCCCGAGCCAGCTCCACCACGGCACCAGCCGGCGCTGGCCGATCACATCCCACAGGAGGGTGCCCAGCAGGACGGACGCTGTGTAGTACGTGTAAACGCTCGGGTCGAGAACGATCCGGGCGTTGGCGCCCAGCAGCACCACCGCCGTCCAGCGCTGGCGCCAGACGGCGATGCCTCCGAGCAGCAGACTCAGCGCGGCCTGGGCGGGCCGGTCCCAACCGGGGGTTTCGGCGTCGCCCACGCCCAGCCAGCGCAGCGCCGAGGCGGGTTGGTTGGGTATCGCGAACCCGGTGGCGGCGAAGCTGTCCGCGTTGCCGAGGAAGAAGGGCAGCCACGCCAGGGCGACGAGCCCCGCGCACCACAGCCCGGCACGCGGCCACGACTGCCGGGGCAGTGCGAAGAGCAGCATGGCGAAGCCCAGCGCGGTCGGTTTGGAGTCCATGGCCAGGGCGAGCCAGATGCCTGTCCCGGCCGCGTTGCCACGGGTGACCGCGCGGACGGCGAGGGTCGTGAAGAACAGCGCCAGCACGTCGTCGAGGTGGCCGAACCGGACCGAGACCTCGATCCACATGGGGATGAAGGCCAGCCCCGCGATGAGGACGCGGCGGCGCAGGCGCTGGTGGTTCGTGCCCGTGCCGAGGAAGTGCCAGGCGGCGCTGCGGCCGACCAGCACCACGATCACCAGCCCGAGAACCGACATCAGCGCCGCGGCGAGGAACTGCCCGGTCGAGTCGGGAAACGGGTTGAAGAGACCGGCGACCAGAAAGCTGACCGGCCCCATCTGGAGCTCGGGGTGGTGGGCGTACAGGTTGAGTCCGCCGGTGCCGTCGCCGGACGGTCCCTGGTAGATCAGCTCCCCGCCGGTGCGCAGGTAGTGCCAGGAGAAACCGCCGTTCGGCTCCACCACGGCGAACCACACGGCGGTCCACGCGGTGAGCAGCACGAGGTGCATCCGCTGACTGATGGCCGGCACGTTCGTTCAGCTCCTGTTTCCCCGCCGGGTACGTCGACAGCTCGCAGGGGCCTGCGGAGCCCGGCAGGGAAGACGGGAGTGCGGTGCGGCTCGTTCATCGGGGGACGCATGTGTGCTTCCCGCCACACCCGAAGGGTGACGAATGGGTCAGCTCACGCTGATCATCTTGGCGACGCTCGGCACGCCGTCCGCGTTGAGGGCGAACAGCAGGTACGTGCCGGGGAGGGCGATACCGGGGTCGCTCGGGATGGAGAGTTGGTAGGAGCCTTCGCCGACCTGTCGGAACGTCAGGGGCACCCGGCGCTGGTCGTTGTCGGTGGAGTGGGTCGCGGCCCCGGAGCGGACCAGCGCGAAGGCGCTGACGGGCGAGCCGGTGGAGACGGGCAGCGTCGAGCCGAGTGCCACATGGGCCGGGGGAGTGCTGGTGATCACGGGCCGGGTCCGTTCGGTGCCGTCCGGGTTCAGCAGATAGGGCGGGGTGAAGATCGAGCCGTTGAGGTGGTTGGTCGCGCAGTCGCCGCACAGTCCGCCGCCGCCCGAGAAGACGCGCCCGTCGGGCAGCAGGTTCGCGGTGCTGTGGTAGGTCCGGGGCACCGCCATGGTGGCGAGCGGTGTGAAGCGGCCGGTCGCCGGATCCCAGATCTCCGGGGTCATGACCGAGGTCGCGTCGCTGAACGGGACCGGGGTCTGCTGCCCTCCGAAGACGGCGACCTTCCCGTCCGGCAGTACCACGCTGTTGCTGAACGCCCGGGCGGCGGCCATGTCCCCGGTGCGGGTGGCGATGGGGCGGCCGCCGCCGTTGAGGTCGACGGTGTAGGCCCGGCGGGTGGCGGGGGTGTTCTGGTAGGCGGGCGCGCCGCCCAGGGTGAGCAGCTTGCCGATGTCGTACGAGACGGCGTTGCCGTTCATCGCGTCCGGGCTGTCGGCCCTGTTGCCGGCGGGGGTGATGGTGCCGTCGCCGTCGGTCGTGATCCAGTTCATCTGCTTGCTGGGGCCGAGCTGGAGGACGCGGCCCCGGGAGGTGGCGTGCAGCCACATGTGGTTGTCGGCCCGGTAGGGACCGGCGGGGTCGGCCGTCATCGCGCCCGCGGCCGGCACTCCCGGCAGCTTGCGCCAGGTGTGGGTGGCGGCGGACCACACCTCACCGTTCTTGGGACCGTCGCCACCGCTCCACGACCCGCCGAGGACGAACGCGTCACCGTTGGAGAGCAGCGTCATCGCCTGGTAGCCGCGGGTGATGTTCATGTCGGCCGTCGAGGACCAGGAGTCCGTGGCGGGGTCGTAGATGCTCGCCCGGGACGCGTTGCTGCCGCCGGTGACCAGCACCCGTCCGTCGGCCAGCAGGGCTATGCCGGGACAGAACATGTCGTGGCCGGTGTTGTCGACGCGGCGCTGGGTCACATGGCCGGTGGTGAGGTCCATGATGGCCGTCTGGGTGTAGCCGTTGCTGCCGCCGAACCGGTCGACGGCATACGCCGACCAGGCCAGGAGCTTGTTGCCCGGCAGGACGGCCGTGGCGACCGGCACCAGGGGGAAACCGGTGACAGGACCCCAGGAGCCTCCCACCGAGGGGTCGCTCGGACCGCTGAGCCGGATCTCGGCCGCGGAGCTCCAGGTCCCCCGTTGTCCCGCCTCGCTGAGCGCGATGAGGCGTACGTAGCGGGCGGAGACGGCGCGGGTGAAGGGAACGGTCTTCGTGGTCGCGTCGTCCTTGAAGTGGCCGCTCGCGACCGGTGCGCCGAACGAGATCCCGTCGAGGCTGGTGGAGACCGTATAGGTCCCGATGCGGCCGTTCGCGTTGGTCTGTCGCGGCTGGTAGGTGAGCGCGGAGACCGTGGTGGTGCGGTGCATGTCGATGACGAGGGCGTGCGGGAACCGTGTGGGCTTCGGCGACCACCTGCTGTGCCAGAAGGTGGCCGGATTGCCGTCAAGGACGTTCGCGGCGCGGTCGTTCTCCTTGGCCGTCTCCTCATCGGTCGCGGAGGCCGTCCAGCCGTCGACCGGCAGGAAGGCGGTGGAGGGCGCCGGGAGGCCGGGGGCACCCAGGAGGCCGACATCGGCTCCCGACGTCGGCGGGGTGGGCGCGGAGCGGGGGGAGGTGCGTTCCGTCCCGGCGGCCCGGCCACGGCGACCGCCGGCCGTGGTCGTGGCAGAGAGCCGCAGGTAACGGGTGTTCTGTGCGGCGAAGTCGAGGGTCTTGGTGGTGAGGTCGTCGGCCAGGGTGCCGGTGGCCACGGGCCGGGTCCAGCGCCGCCCGTCCGTACTGAGACGGATGGCGTACTCGGTGACACGGCTGCCGTCGACGGCCTTGCGCGGTCGGTAGACGAGCGCGGAGACGACGTCCGTCCGGTGCATGTCGATGGTGAGGGAGGTGCCGCTGGTCGTGACGGACCAGCCGGACTCGTCCAGGGCGGGCGCGATGGACCGCATGGCCTCGGCGGGGACCACTCCGTGGTGGGGAGAGGTCGGGGCCGCGTTGGGGTCGATCACCGGGGGCGCGGGGCGATGGCCGGCGGCGGCGTCGCTCGGCACCAGCGGCACCAGCGCGGCGGTCGTCGTGACGGCCGCGATGAGGACGAGGGCACGCGGTCTGAGGCGGGTGAGACGGAACGATGTACGCGAGAACCTGGATGTCATACGAGCCCCCCGGCTGAGATGTGGCGGCAATGCTCCGGCTGAAGCTAGGTCATGTGGGTGCCGTGTCAAGGTCAGATGCCGGAATCGCGCCGTACTCGGGCAGGTCCTGGCGTGGAAACGGCGAATGATCCGCCCTTGGCTCCGGGTGGTCCAGGCCAAGAGCGCCCCACGTGTACGCACACCGCACGTTTCTTCGCACCGCTTCTCCGTGCGTTGCGGCTCCGCGCATCGGTACTGCGCGTCCTGGGGCAGCGGGGTCCACCTGGTTTCCGGTCGGCAGCGGCTCGGGGGGGAGGGGGCCACCGCCGACCGGGCGTTCTCACAGTGGGGGACGGCGGGCCCCCGGCCGGGCACCGGGGAACCCGCATCCGACGCGGGAGGTGTCAGCCGGCGGCCTCGTAGGCAGCCGCACCCGCTCGGCGGCCCGCCAGGGTGAGCAGGGCGACACCGGTCAGGGTGCCGACGACGAGTACGGCCGCCCCGGTCCACGCGGCGTAGCCCACCGCGTCCGTGAAGGCCACGGCCGGGCTCTTGACGCCCGCGGTCAGGCGGTCCGTGAAGCGGGAGGTCATCAGGGTGCCCAGGATGCTGGTGCCCAGGACCGCGCCGACCTGGCGGGCGGCGTTGACCGTACCGCTGGCCTCGCCCTCGCGACCGCGTGGCACATGGCTGACGCCGAGGGCGGTGGAGGGCGCGTTGGCGAGCCCGCAGCCCAGCCCGAAGACGACGAGTGCGGGGGCGTACGCGGTGAAGGTGTCGCCGGGCTCGACGGTGGCGAACAGTGCCGCGCCCGACGCGGCCAGGAGGAGCCCCGCGATGATCAGCGGCCGGGGGCCCCACTTGCGTACGAGGACCCCTGCCGCGACCGACGCGGCGATGAAGGTGACGAACTCCGCCAGGAGTTGGACGCCCACCTCCAGGGCGCTCAGGCCGCGCACCCGTTGGAGCCACAGGACCTGAAGAAGGGAGACACCGACGAAGCCGAAGAGGACGGTGGCCGCCAGCAGCAGGGAGGCGCTGTAGGACGGATCGCGCATCAGACGCAGGTCGAGCATGGGGGACTCGCGGCGCAGCTCGACGACGACGAACAGGCCGAGGAGCAGAAGGGCTCCGGCGAGGGAGGCGAGGGAGCGGGCGGCGGTGTAGCCGTGGTGGCCGCCGTCGATCAACCAGTAGATGAACAGGGCGAGTCCGGCTGTGCCGAGTACTTGTCCGGCCCAGTCGGGTCGGCCGCCCGGGACGCGTGACTCCTCCACCCGGGCCAGCGCCACGAAGGCGGCCACGGCGCCGAGAGCCACGTTCAGCCAGAAGGCGGCGTGCCAGGTCCACCACCGCAGCGCGAGTCCGGCGGTGACGGGACCGATGGCCAGGCCGAGCCCTGAGGTCGCGGCCCAGGCGGAGATGGCTCCGGCGCGGCGGCGCGGGTCGGGGAAGGCGTGGCTGACCAGCGCCAGCGAGCTCGGGGTGATGAGCGCGCCGCCGAGGCCCGCGAGGGCCTGGCCGATCAGAACCGTCTGGAGGGTGGAGGCGAGGACGAGGACCAGTCCTCCCGCACCCATGGCCACGGCCCCGGCGAGGAAGACTCTCCGGCGGCCCCAGCGGTCCGAGAGGGCACCGGCGCCGAGGACGAAGGAGGCGACGACGAGGGTGTACATGCTGGGTACCCAGACCAGGTCGGCCGGGGCGACGTGGAGGTCGTCCTGGACGGCGCTGAGGGTGCCGATGGTTTGGGTGGTCTGGAGGAAGACGGTGAACAGGCCGAGGCAGGCGGCTACGAGGACGGCCATGGGGCTGCCCTTGGTGCGGAGGTCAGCGCGTGGCACGGGACACCTCCGTGACTCCCGAGGCTCCCGGAGTCCCCGAGAGGGCGGCCTTGACCTGGCGGGTGAGCGCGTCGGCGAGCACTTCCTCACGGCCCGCCTCGACCGCGTCGAGTACCTGGTGGGCCACGTCGACGGGGCTCGTCTTCGGCTGGTCGACGCCGGCTGCCATGTCGGTGTCGATGAAGGCCGCGTGGACGGCGACGGTCAACGTGTTCTGCGGCCGCAGCTCTTCGCGTATCGCGTTCGTCATCGACAGGGCGGCTGCTTTGGAGACACCGTACGAACCGACCTGCGGGAGCGTGTGCCAGGACAGCACGGAGAGCATGTTGACCACGGCGCCGCCACCGTTCCGGGCGAGCACGGGCGCGAAGGCGCGGCACATCGCCAGAGTGCCGAAGAGATTGGTCTCCAGCTCCGCCCTCGCCCCTTCGAGTGAGTCCGTACCGATCAGGGAACTGCCGCGCAGAATCCCCGCGTTGTTGAGGAGAAGGGAGGTGTCGGAGCAGAGTTCGGCGGCCGCGGCTACCTGGGCGGGGTCGGTGATGTCGAGCGCGACCGGGGTGAGTCCCGGGTCGGTCACCGTGCGCGGATCGCGCGCCGCCGCGTAGACGGTTTTCGCGCCCCGTTGCAGCAGGGCGAGGGCGAAGGCGCGCCCCAACCCTCGGTTGGCGCCGGTCACGAGCGCCGTGGTGTTCCGCATGCGCGTCTTCTTTCGGGGTGGTGGAAGCAGGCCCGAAGGCGAGTGAGTAGGAAAACTGGATTCACTCTAGCGGAGTGGGTTGGATATTCAAATGGATGGAGGTGTGGGGGCGTGGATCAGGTGTCGGCGATGTCCAGGGCCGGAACAGCGAGGTGTGGCCGGGGGGTGCGGGGCAGGGTGTTGCGGCGGCGCGTGGAAGGGGCCGTCAGAGCGCCGCTTCGACCTCCAGGTAGCGATGGCGGCGCGCTCCCCGATATTCCAGCGCCTCCCAGCCCCATGCCCGCAGTGCGTCCGCGCATCGGCGCAGCGCCTCCGCTTCCTCCTGGGCGGCGCCGCTCCCGGGCGGGCCCAGCCACTCCACGCGGACGGTGCCGGGCTGTTCGGCAGGGCAGACACGGTAGCCCGTCGCGGTCCGCCGTCCGGTCCCGTCCACGGCTGACGGAGGAATGCCCGCGGCCTCCAGGGTCAGGGAGATGGCGCGCACCAACTGTGTCCGCTCCCAGGTGGCGGGTACGGAGAGCGGCTCCGCGTGCCCGGTGTTCATCAGGCGCCGGATCTGCCGCAGTCCCTCGAAGGCGACCCGCACCGCGGCTTCCCGCTGGGCCGACGGCTCCGCCGGTGCCGGTCCGTCGCCGGTGGCTGCCTCGAACGTGGTCGCAGGGGCTCGTTCGCCGCGCTCTCGGGGAGGCGTCATCGTGAACCCATCTCCAGCTGTCGGGGACGGCGAGGGGCGCCGAACCGGTGGGCGGCCAGGCTGTCAGGCGCTCAGGACGCGGGCAAGCGGGGGCATTCGTTCGCTGCTGTCGGCCTGGCTCGGCTTCCGGCCCCGCTCCGCTTCGGCGTTGCCGGCGTCCGGGCGCGGGTTGGCCGCCATGAGGGTGCTGCGCGTCCTCGTCCGGCAGGCGTGTCTCGCCTTCGTCATGGGGACGATCACGGGACGGATGGGAGCGCGTGGCCGTGGCGCCCTAGCCGTTGCCCTGCGTCGTGCTCTTGAGGTGCTCGATGCCGATCTTGTCGGTGGTGTCGGCGTCGCCGTCCAGCCGGTGGACGAGGACCCATGCGCCGTTGGGCAGCGCGCCCGCGAAGACCGAGGCGTCCTTGGTCGCGCCGTTGTGCCACACGAGGCGGCCGGCCCGTTGCCAGGACGGGGCGGGCTCGCCCAGCCGGTGGTCGACGAGCAGGGAGGTGAGCAGCTCGGAGGCCGCGACCGGGGTGGCCCACAGGCCCCCGGCCGGGAGGATCGCGCCGGTCATGGTCCACGGTCGGACGGGACGGCCGAAGAGCCCCCGGGCGACCAGGCGTCGCTCCGGCGGCGGGGCGGAGGTGACCTCCGTGATGCCGAGGGGGCTCAGTACGAACTCGTTCAGCAGATGCTCGTACGGGGCAGCGCCTGCGGCGGCGAGGGCCGAACCGAGCACCGCGTAGCCGAAGTTGGAGTACTCCTCCCGCTCGCCCGGGGCCGCGGTCACCAGGGTGTCCAGGCGCCGGACCAGCCCGTCGAGGGCCGCGGCGTCGAACGGGACATACGGATCGCGGCGATGGAGGCCCGGGGGCAGTCGGGGCAGGCCGGAGGTGTGGGTGGCCAGGTGCCGCAGGGTGATGCCGGTGCCCGCCGGGACGGGCAGGAAGCGTTCGAGGGGATCGTCGAGTTCGAGCGCACCCGCGGCGGCGAGGCGGACCAGGAGCGTGCCGGTGAGCGGCTTGGTCAACGAGCCGATCTGGACGAACAGTTCGGGATCGTGGCCGTGCTCCACCCGTGGCGGGGCGGAGCTGCTGAGGACGCACAGGGGTACGGGACGCATCATTCCATGATCACCGATGCCGGAGTCCCGGCATGCGGCGGGGCCGCCGCGACAGAGGCGAGACGGCCCCACGTGCTGCGGCCCGGGTCAGCCTCGGGGCAGCGTCATGCCCTGGACCTGGGGAAGTGCGGTCCAGTCGTTGGAGGCGATGGTCGCGTGGGACTTGGCGAGCAGCGCTATGCGGGCCTGGGCGTCGGCCGCGGGAGGGTTCTTGGCGTCCAGGGCCGGGGCGACGCCGTGGGAGTCGGTCATCACCAGCAGATAGTGGCGGGCGTCGTACCAGCCGGTGTCGATGGTGCCGTTGAGGTACGTGGCGGCGTCACCGTCGAACAGGACGAACCACGGGCGCAGCGAGGTGTCCGCGTAACGGGTGCGCGGGTCGCCGGACTGGGCGCCGTGGACCGTGGGGAAGATCTGGGCCTGCCCGGTGCGTCCGGCGGCGTGCAGATCGCGCAGATACGTCGCGTACTCCTTGTCCGTCCACAGGGTGTCGGTCGGATTGCCCTCCTCGACCGTGCCGGGGATGATCTCCAGGACGACCTTTCCGGCGAGTTGCGCGCGGGTGGGCCAGTTCCCGGCCGTGGCCGCCTCGTCGAGGGTGGCGTACTGGCCACCGCCCGGCTTGGCCAGCAGGTCGGCCGGGCGGAAGACCGCCGACCCGAGGTGGGCGCTGATCGCCTGGTCCAACTGGGCCGGGCCGAGGCCGAAGCGGGACTGGAACCCGGCCTTCATCTCCAGCTTGACCATGAGAGGCCCGTGTCCCGGGTGGGCCGCGAGCCAGACCCGTACGTTGTCCAGGCAGCTCTCCAGGTTCTTGTTGGCGCTCCCGGAGTAGAGCTGTGCGGGCGTGCTCGCGTTGACGCAGTTGTTGCTGTTGCCCAACGGGTTGGAGTGGCTGACCTTCCACTCCTTGGTGATGAAGTCGTCCCACACGTCGAGCTCGATCATGGAGGTGCCGGTGTCGAGTGCCTGCGCCAGATACCGGAAGGACGCCGGGTCATAGGTGTTGTGCAGGCCCGAGGACGTGGTGCCGGACAGCGGCAGGCTGTCGGGTCCGGCGGCGGAGGCGTCGGCGCCGCCGCCCGCGCCGAGGAGCGCCAGGCCGAGACCGACGGCGGCTGTCGCGGCCAGAGCGGTGCGCAGGCGGGTGGTACGGCGTCCGGGCAGCGGTTCTGACACGGGGACCTCCAGTGGGGGGGGGCGGCTGTTCGTCGGACGGTGACAGCAGAGTGTGAATCGACAGAGTCATGACAAGCAACACACGCTGCATTCCCGCTGTCGCCGAGTTGTCGCCGAGCTGGTCGCCGACCTGCCATCGGCCGGAAGTCTTCGAACGGCACGCCATGGATGGAGGGTTGGCCGGCGCACCGCCCCACCGACGCTCCGGTCAGGCACAGCAGGATTCCGGCACAGCGGAATGCCGTCCGTCCCGGGCGCCGCCGCCCTCGGCCTGCCGTGGCCGCCGCGGTCGGCGCGCCCGGGGCGGGCGCCGGTCACCCGAGGGGGATCACCCGGTGATCGAGAAGACGACCCGTATGCCGGTGGTGGAGTTGATGCGCTCGTTGATGCCCCAGATCCGCCCGGTGTCCGGCGAGTAGCCGAGGTTCTGGGTCAGGACCGGGGAGGTGGTGTACACGTGCGGGGCGTCGTTGGGCAAGGCCCGGTGGATGCACGAGTAGTCGATGGCGTCACCGGAGCCGCCGCCGGTGCCCGTGGGGCAGGTGCCGCTCATGTACCAGTACTGGCCGTTGGTCGTGGCCCCCTGCATCGCCCAGACCGGCGACGAATAGCCGACGGTGGCGTGGCTGACGCCGTGGCCCGACGGGTCGGTGGTGGAGGGGAGCGCGGTGAGGTAGTTCAGCGGCCAGCGCACGACCCGGCCGCCCGCTCCGCCGGACTTGTACTCGGCGGAGACCAGGCCGTCCTGGCCGGTGCGGTCCAGGCTCAGCGAGTTCAGACAGGGGGTGGTGCCGGTGACCACGGCACACGCGGTGTTGTCGTCGGCGGTGGTGCGGTAGCGGCCGACCATGGGCAGCGCGTAGTTGCTCCAGCGCGCCGAGGACGTCGTGCCGGTGATGCCGACCGACTCCTGGCTGGAGTTGACCTTCCAGATGTGCTGGAGGTCGTACACCTGGAGCCAGCGGCCGTTGGCGACGAAGACCTTGTTGCCGTACCAGACCACACCGTCGGCGTGGGTGCCCTGGACGGCCCGGAAGTTGCCGTCGCCGCCCGCCCGGGTGCCGGTGGGCTCGACGAGCAGCAGGTGGTTGTACGTGATCCTGCTGTTGTCGGCGTTGACCAGACTGACCCGGGCGAACTCGTTCGGTACCGGGTTCGCCCCGCCGAGACCCCGGCTGAAGTGCCAGGAGGCCAGGAAGGCCTTGTGGCCGTCCCACAGTCCGCCGGGCTGGGCGTCGTACGAGCCGGTCAGACCCTGCGGCGTCCAGCCGCCTGCGTCGGTGTAGGAGTTGGACGTGTCGTCCGCCTTGTCCCAGCAGAAGCCGGTCGGGCCGAGGCTCGAAGCAAGGCCCGTGCTGTGGCACAGGCCGTTGGTGCCGGTGCGGCCGCCCGAGGTGAGCACGCTCGTGGCGTTGGTCTGGGCGACCGCTCCCTTGGCCTCCACCGCCTTGATCGCCTCGTCGTAGACGTCGAAGGTGTTCTGGCGCTGCCCGCCGAAGTCCGCCTCCGGGTCGAGGGTGAACTGGCTGACGACGGCGCTGTCGAGCGAGCCGAACGGGGTGGCCGCCCGGGCGGGACCGGCCGTCGCCAGGGATGCGGCGACGGCGGCGAAGCCGGCGGCCAGGGCGGTGAGCCCGGTCTTCCATGATCTGGTCATGACCAGGAAGAGTAGGTGTCAGAGCGGCGGGCGCACATCCCGGGCCGGGGACGTGAAGTGATATATCGGGCCTTGTTCGGCGTGCGGGAAGGTCAGCAGGGTGATCTCTACGGTGCGGTGGTGCTGGTCGCGCACCTCGCGGTGGATCTCCAGCTGCGGGACGCCGTCGGAGCGGTCGTCGCCGGGGGCCATGGTGAGCTGCTCGTTGTGCTCCAGGCTGAGGCCGGCGTCCGCGGCCCACGCGTAGAGGCGGCGCAGATCGCTGTGGGTGTGGTGGGACAGCGTCCGCTCGTAGCGCGCGAGGAGCGGGATCTGGGCGATCAGGCTGGGGGAGAGGTAGCTGACCGCGTGCTGGATCTCCCGGTCGCCGGCCGAGGCCGTGTAGTAGTGGACGAGGGTGCGTACGCCGGGCCGCAGGCCCAGCTGCGTCGCGTACGGGGCGGGCGGGGCCTCCCAGACCAGCCGGGTCGCGGCGGCGATGCCCGCCCGGGGGCTGAGCGCGCCCAGCGGGAACTGCGCCTCCGGGGGCGCCTGGAGCAGCCGCGCGTGCGCCTCTCCGGGGCGGTCGCCACGGACGAAGGAACCGCGCTTCTCGGTGCTGATGAGCCCCTCCTGGCGCAGGACGTCCAGGGCCTGGCGGATCGTCTGGCGGTTGCTGCCGTAGTGCTCGGCGAGGATCCGCTCGGCGGGCAGCCGGTGTCCGGGCGTCGAAGTGCCGGACTCGATCGTGGACTTGAGGTCGTGGGCGATCTCCAGATAGCGGGGAACGGGGGGCAGGGAATGACCATGTGTGCCGGGCATGTGTCTCCCTAGATTCGATCACTGCGGGTGTCTGAGTGGTTCTGTGGAGCGACTGCCTTTGTATCATTGGTCTAGACCGCCAGGGTGAACCGCAGGCGGACATTGGCGAGATTGCCACATACGGGAGAGGCGGCGCGCGGGTCAGGAGGGCAGGAATGGCCGGAGCGCGTCGGTCGCGTCCGGGAACCAGCGCAGGTCCGCCTCCGTCGCGAACTCGTGGTCCGCGTAGTCGAAGCCGGGCGTGACCACCTCGGCCACCAGGCCGTGTTCGGCGCCGTCGACCAGGCGGGACGCCTTCCAGTGGCCGCCGGGGACCAGCAGGAACCGCGAGTCGTCGGTGCCGAGGCGGACGCGGCCGAGGGTGCCGTCCGGGGCGAGCGTGGCGTATTCGAGCGGTCCGCCGTCGAGGAGGAAGTGCAGGATGTCGCTCCGGTTGCGGTGCAGACGGCCGAGCGGCTGGTCCCGGGTGAGCAGATAGTGGATGGACGTGGCGGCCGGTCTGGGGCCCCGGGGGAGCGGCAGGGTGTGCGCGCTGGTGTAGATGCGGCGGAAGTATCCGCCCTCCGCGTGGGGTTCGAGCCCGAGCTCGGCAACCCAGTCCCGCATGGCATGCCCTTCCGTCGCCGTCGCCCCCCCGGGGCCCCATAGTGGCAGGCGCGCTCCGGGCTCAGGGACCCGAGGCGTACGTATCGGTCTGGAGGTCCTCCACCAGCGCGAACAGCCGGGCCTCGTTGCCCGCGAGGCCCGCCGCCCGCAGGGACTCCTCGGCCTCGGCCATCGGCCCGGCGAGCAGCGCCAGGGCGCGCGGCGCCGTCGCCGGGTCCGCGAGCACGGCCTGCGCGGTCTGCAGCAGCCGGACGTACGCCTTGGCGGCCGTGCGCTCCGGTTCGGTCATCTCGGCTTCTCCCTCGTGTCCGTCGATAAAGGTGTCGGACCGTCAAGCATCTCGCGCGGCACTGACAATGGGCGGCGCGCGGCCGGCGGACGCGTCCCTGGGGCCGGGAGCGGGCGGCGGTCTCCGTGGCCCCGGGGCGGTGCCTGACCGTCTCGGCCGGCGGCAGCGGCGGCACCGAACTCGGCCGGACCTGCTCCGACGCGTCCAGCACCGCGGCCGCCCTGCGAGGCGGCGGCGTGGAGCAGCACGGCGGTCCACCCCTCGGGCAACGAGGTCTCCCACCGCGGCCATCAGTGGAAGGCCAAGTGGTGGCCGCAGAACGAGGAGCCCGGGACGGCCGGTGAGTGGGGCGTCTGGCAGGACGAGGGGGCGTGCTGAGTCGTTCCTCCGCACGGGTGTGTCCGGCGCGCCCCCTTGACCGGGGCCGCGCCTACACGTTTTCGGGGGCCGACGGGGGTAGTTGAGTCAGTTCTGGCGCGCGGCGCGTAGGTGAGGTGGTGGAATCCGTCACTAACACCACGGTCCATTTCGTCATAGAGGACATAGAGCCGACGCTGGTGCCCGTCCCGAGGGGGGAGACATGGAAGAGATCTGCGTACCGCTGTATGTGGAGCTGCTGCACGAGGGGGGTGATGCCATGACGCCGGTGGAAGCCGTGATGACCTATGACTCCGACGATCCGCTCGCGGTGTCCGTGGACTTCGTCTGCGGCAACGGCACCCACACCACCTGGACGATGGGCCGGGATCTGGTGGCCGAGGGGCTGACCTCCCGCCGCCCGGTCGGGATGGGGGACGTCCGCGTCTGGTACTGCGGCGACGGGGGGTTACGGATCAGGCTGGATTCGGACGAAGGCAGCGCCGATCTGCTGGCCGGTCTCGAGGACGTGGCGGAGTTCCTTTCCCGTACGTACCAACTCGTTCCGGAAGGAAGCGAGCTGGACGGCTACGACGTGGACGCGGTCCTGGACCTGCTGCTGGCGCCGACCCCCGCGCCGGCCCCGGCCTGCCGCTGGTGCGGCCGGGAGTGTCCGTGTCTGGATCACGGCCCGCAGTAGGTCCGACGGGGGGAACGGATTCCTGAGAGCCCGCCGCCCGCCCCGGCGCTTCCGGAGCGGGCGCGGCTCGAAAGCGTTCCACGTCAAAACGCGTGGCTCCAGCGGCTATTGACAGTTCCGTCAATGACATGAACATTACTAGTCGCTCACCGGTTCCGCTGCGGCGCACCACCCCGCACCCCCCCCCGCTCCACCCCGCGCCGCCGCCGGACCCGTGCTCCCACCCCCCACCGTCGTACCCCATGACGTCCGGACCCCGCGTCCGGTCTGGAGGAGCCACGTGAACACAGCCACGCGCACCCGGGCGAGATCCGCCAGATCCGCCAGATCCGTCAGATCCACCGGATCCGCGAGAACCGCCCTCGCGGCCGCCCTGCTCGTCGCCGCCGCGGCGCTGGGAACCGTGCAGAGCACGGGGACCGCCGCCGCCCGTCCCACCGAACGCCCCGCCGCCCCGCCCTCGCCCGACGCCCCGCACCGCGGCGCCGTCGCCGGGGCCCGCACCCCCGCCCGCGACGCGGGCCGCGACCGGGCGGTGGCGGCGCTCAAGGACGGCCGCGCCGCACGTCCCGCCGCCCTCACCCACAACTGGTGGGGGATCTTCCCGCAGCCCGGCACCCACGACGGCATCACCGCCACCCACAGCCTCGACCCCGCCTACCAGGTGAGCGACGCCGACAACTTCACCTACGCGCCCACCACCAAGGCGCAGAACTCCTGCATCGAAGTGGTCACCGCGTACTGGAACAGCGGCAACGAGCTGTGGGCGTGGGACTGGTGCTCGCGGAACGGCGGACCGGCCAAGATCCTGCCGCTGGACGCCGACTTCCGCGCGAAGTACACCACCGCCGTCGACGGCCGCCCGGCCTTCAGCATCCAGCTCGTCAAGGACACCGGCTCGGGCAACCGCTGGTCCTCGTACCTGTACAACCACCGCACCGCGCAGTGGGAGCTGCTCTACCGCCAGTCCGGCACCGACCGGAGCGACCTGGACTACGGCTGGGACATCTTCGAGATCTACGCGAGCGTCAACCCGGCCACGGGTGTGGGCTACTACTGCACCGAGGCCAGGAACACCGTCTTCGACAGCAGCGCCATCCAGCTGCGCAAGGCGGGTGTGTGGAAGCCCGCGCGCCCGGCCGACTCCCCGTGGACCGAGGCCAATCCCTCCGGGCGGGACTTCCTCTGCCCGCCGCTGAAGTTCCTCCAGGCGGGCGCCAACGACCACTGGACCGTACGGCAGTGACCGCGCCCTGAACCCGCAGCCGGCGCCCGGCCGCCTTCCCGCGGCGGCCGGGCGTCAGGGCGCGTCGGCCGTCCACCACCGCGCCTTGTACAGGCTCGACCCCTTGAGCTCCTCCTCGCCGCCCGGCCCGTGGAAGCGGATGCGGGAGGTGCACCAGGTGCAGGGGGCGCCCGGCTCGGGGCTCACGGTCAGGAGCTGCCCGGTGGCCGGGTTCTGGCTGACGCTCTTGACCGAAGGACGGTCGACGGCGCTCTCGTCCGGGTACGGGACGAACGCGCCGGCGGCGACGGCGAAGCGGCGCACATGGGTGCTGGTCGACAGCCACATCGCACTGTCCGTGCCGAGCGCCCGCGCCAGATCGTGGCCGCCGGTCTCGGGCAGGGTGACGGTCCGCGCCGCCGTCAGCCGGGGGCTCGCGGGGCCGCCGTCCACGGCGAGGCCCACCAGCAGCCGGTCGCCCAGCGCCCACAGCAGTCCGCTGCCCGCGTCCCACAGCAGCCCGTGCGCCCCGGACAGCGCGAAGGAGGCGTGCGTCCCCGAGCGCGCGCCCTGTGAGGCGGTGTAGACACGGACGAAGCCGCCGGTGCTCGCCGCCACCGCGACATTGCCGTCCGGCAGCAGCTCGACGCTGTGGGGGTTGGCCGAGGCGGGCAGCGAGGCCGCCCAGTACACCGCCCCGCCCTCGCGGTGCACCGCCGCCACGAAACCGCCGGAGGCGCAGGTCAGCAGCAGCGGGCCGGCGGCGGTGGCGCGGGCCTTGGCCTCGCTGACGTTCTGCCAGCCGCCGCGCGGATCGAGATCCGCCAGGGCGGGGTCGGCCACCGGCGACCAGGACCACAGCGGTTGCAGATCGGCGGCCCGGGCCGTCCGGTCGGGGCTCCCCGAACGCCAGTAGGCGCTGGCCGCGTCCAGCAGGATCACCGACTGGGACGCCTGGTCGCAGGCGAGGATCTGGGTTCCCGGCGCCCGGGAGGAGCGGGGCGCGGCAACGGGGGAGGGGGCCCGCGCGGCCGCGCGGACCGTCGGCGCCGCCAGCGCGGCGAGCCCGCCGGCCACGGCTGCCCGCAGCAGGGCCCGGCGGGGGGCGCGCGAGGAGGACGCGGGACGTGTCATGGGCACGGGGCCCTACGTTGGCAGGCACCTCCCTCTCCCGTGGTGAGGGGGCGCGCGGTCCCCGCGTACTCCACCCGCACGGGCCAGCGGGCGGCTCCCCCGGCCGCGACCGACGATGGAGCGGTGAACACCACGTCGCACATCGCACCCGGGGGATTCCTGACGCGGCCGATGGACAAGGCCGACGTGCCCGCCTGGCTGAGGCTGCGCGCCGACGCGGAGCGCGCCGACAGGAGCGGCCACCACGTCGACGCCGACGACCTGGCCGAAGAGCTGGAGAACCCCAAGCTGGACCTGGAGCGGGACACCCTCACGCTGTGGGACGGCGCACGGCTCGTCGCCTACGCCCTGGTGCACGCCCCGGACGGAGCCGTGGACGCGGCCCGCTTCCGCGGCGACGCGGCGGTCCACCCCGACTGGCGGCGCCAGGGTCTCGGCCGCCATCTCGTCTCCTGGATGGACGCACGGGCCCGCACCCGCTACGCCGAGGGCTTCGCGCACCTGCCGGGCGAGCTCCTGATCAGCGGGAAGTCCGGGGACGCGAACCTGGAGGCGCTGGCGGCGAGCGGCGGGTTCACCGCCTGCCGCTGGTGGTTCGAGATGACCCACCCGCTCAACACCGGGCGCCCGATGACCGGGGGCGTACCGGAGGGGCTGCGGCTCGTGCCGTTCGAGCCCGTCTGGGACGAGCCCACCCGGCTGGCCCACAACGACGCCTTCCGGGACCACTGGGACTTCACCGCGATGGACCCGACCGACTGGCGGACCCATGTCGTGGGCGCCCGCTCGTTCCGCCCGGCCCTGTCGAGGCTGCTCCTGGACGGCGACCAGGTGGTGGCGTATCTGATCGCCGAGGAGTACGAGGCGGACACCGCCGCCGACGGCACCCGCGACTGCCACGTCGGCTACCTCGCCACCCGCCGCTCGCACCGCGGGCGCGGCGCCGCCCCCACCCTGATGGCAGCCACCCTCGACGCCGCCCTCACCCGCGGCTACGACAGCGCCTCCCTCACCGTCGACACCGCCAACCCGTCCGGCGCCCTGGGCCTCTACGAACGGCTGGGCTTCACCGCCCACCGGGAGTACGTCACGTACGCCCGGCCGCTGAGGGGCGGCTGAGGGCACGCGGAAACAGGGGGCGCGCCGGACCCGCCCGGCGCCGGTGTGAAGCGGGTACGCGCCCCGACCGGGCGGGTTAGTCGCGATGATCTTCGGGTACCCGTGGCGGACACGTCCGGTATCCCGGGCGCTCATCGGACCTCGGCAGGCAGGAGGCACGCATGGACGGTGCGACGGTGGGGAGCGAGGCGCGGGGCCGGACCATCACCACCGAGGTCCCCGCGCGGCTGGACCGGCTGCCCTGGTCGGGCTGGCACTGGATGATCGTCATCGGGCTCGGCACCGTGTGGATCCTCGACGGCCTCGAGGTCACCGTCGTCGGCAACATCGCCAGCCGCCTCTCCGAGGACGGCAGCGGTCTGGACATCACCGACGCGCAGATCACCGGTCTCGGCGCCGCGCTGTACGTGTCCGGAGCCTGCTTCGGCGCCCTTTTCTTCGGCTGGCTCACCGACCGGTACGGCCGCAAGAAGCTCTTCCTCATCACCCTCGCGGTCTATCTGGCGGCCACCGCCATGACCGCGCTGTCCTTCTCCGCGTGGTGGTTCTTCCTCTTCCGCTTCCTCACCGGCTTCGGCATCGGCGGCGAGTACGCGGCCATCAACTCCGCGATCGACGAGCTCATCCCCAGCAAGTACCGCGGCCGGGTGGACCTCATCATCAACGGCAGCTACTGGCTCGGCGCGATGGGCGGCGCGCTCCTGTCCGTCCTCGCCCTGAACACGGACATCTTCCCCAAGGACCTCGGCTGGCGGCTCACCTTCGCCCTCGGCGTGGTGCTCGGCCTGGTCATCCTGCTGGTGCGGCGGCACGTGCCGGAGAGCCCGCGCTGGATGTTCATCCACGGCCAGGAGGAGGGCGCGGAGGGGCTCGTCAAGGACGTGGAACGGCAGGTCGAGGAGGAGACGGGCGAGCCGCTGCCCGCGCCGGGCCGGCCCATCACCATCGAACAGCGCGAGAGCGTGGGGTTCCTGGAGATCGCCAGGACCCTCTTCCGCTCCTATCCCAAGCGCGCGGTGCTGGGCTTCGCGCTCTTCATCGGGCAGGCCTTCCTCTACAACGCCATCACGTTCGGCTTCAGCTCGATCCTGGTGAAGTTCTTCGACGTCGCCAGCGGCCACACCGGCTACTTCTTCGCCGTCGTCGCCTTCGGGAACTTCCTCGGGCCGCTGCTGCTCGGCCGGTTCTTCGACACCGTCGGGCGCAGGGTGATGATCGCGGGGACCTATCTGCTCTCCGGCGCGCTGCTCTTCGTCACCGCCTGGTTCTTCAGCCAGGGGTGGCTCAACGCGACCACGATGACCGCCTGCTGGTGCGTGGTGCTCTTCTTCGCCTCGGCGGGCGCCAGTTCGGCGTATCTGACGGTCAGTGAGATCTTCCCGATGGAGACGCGGGCGATGGCGATCGCCTTCTTCTACGCGATCGGCACGGCCGCAGGCGGTATCTCCGGGCCGCTGGTCTTCTCCGGGCTCACGTCGAGCGGCATCGTCGACGACGCGGTGGTGGCCTTCTGCGTGGGCGCGGCCCTGATGACGATCGCGGGCGGGGTGGCGGCGTTCCTCGCCGTCGACGCCGAGGGCAAGTCGCTGGAGGACATCGCCACACCCCTGTCGGCCCGGGAGGCGGCCGCCGGAGGCTGAGGGCCCGTCTTTGGCGGCGGACCGGCCGTCCGGACCAAGACGAAGGCGCCCCCGCGCATACCGCGGGGGCGCCTCCTTCGTCCGCGCCGGGTGTCAGCGCTTCGGCGTGTTCGCCGCGGTGACGTTGACCGCGGCCCAGGCCCTGTCGACCGTCTTGTACTCGACGCCGGAGGTGCCGTACAGGTCGGCCGCCGCCTTCAGCGTCGCCGTACGGGCGTCGTGGAAGTCGGTGGTGGAGACCATGTAGCGCGTCAGGGCGCGGTAGAAGATCTGCGTCGCCTTGGCGCGGCCGATACCGGTCACGGACGCGCCGTCGTAGGTCGGCGAGTCATAGGCGACCGAGCCGATCGTCTTCTTGCCGCTGCCCTCGGCGAGCAGGTAGTACGCGTGCGAGGAGACGCCCGAACCGCCGTGCACCTCCGCGTCGTACGAGGCCGGCGACCAGTAGTCGACCGTGCCCTCCAGCTCGTCGAGCGACGGCTTGTCCAGACGGCGCAGGAAGGTCTGCGCCAGCCCCAGCTTCTCGCCCACCAGGTAGTTGGGCGCGTTGTTGGCGTTGTTGGTCTCGAACTCGACGTTGCTGCCGAAGATGTCGGCGAGCGACTCGTTGAGCGAACCCGGCTCACCGAACTGGTTGCCCTGGTCGTCGACCCGGGTCGGCTGGAGGTTGGCCGTGGCGTCGACCACGCCGTGGGTCAGCTCGTGGCCCGTGACGTCGAGGACGACCAGCGGCTGGGTGAAGGTGGCGCCGTCACCGTCTCCGTAGAGCATGCAGCCGCACTCGGAGTACCAGAACGCGTTGCCCACGTTGGTGCCGAAGTGCACCATCGCGCGGGCACCGGCGCCGTCGTTCTTGATGCCGTTGCGGCCCAGCACCTTCTTGTAGAAGTCGAGGGTGCTGGCGATGCCGTACTGGGCGTCCACGGCGGCGGTCTGCCGGTTGGTCTTGGCGCCGTTGCCCCAGGTGTTGGACGTGCTGGTGAACGGCTTGCCCTGGGTGAACTGCTCCAGCTCACGGCCGCCCGCGTCACGCGTCTCGGTGTTGCCGCGGGTGGCGTCCTTGAGCAGGTACGAGGTGCCGCCGGTCCTCAGCGTGTTCAGCGGCACCTTGCCGACGAACAGCGACGCGCCGGAACCGACCGACGGGATGCCGGCGGTGCGCGGCGGGTTGAACGGCTTGCCCGCGGACGCGGTGGCGGCGGCACCGGAGGTCTTCGCCCCGGTGAGCGGCGCCGCCTTCTCGCCGCTCTTGCGCAGCTTGGACTTCAGGCGCGGCGAGATGAAGGTGTCCGCGGCGGGGATGTCGGTGAGCACGGCGCCGGTCGTGGCGTCGATGACGACCGTGCGGACGCCGCCCGCCTCGGTGGTCCTGCTGTTGCTGACCTTGATCTGGTAGGCGAGGGCGGTGCGGCCGGCGCGCACGTCGACGACGAGCTCGGGCGTACCCGCGTCGCCCTTCGCCCGGGAGGCGGCCTTCGCCTTGGCCTGCGCGGCCGTCAGCTTCGGTGCCTTGGCGGTGACGGCGACCTGGCGGCGGGTGGCCCGGGTCACGTCGAGGTACGCGGACTTGGCGTCGAGGTGGATGACCAGGTCACCACCGAGGACCGGCATCCCCTTGTGGGCGCGGGCGAACCGGACGTGCTGCTTGCCGTCCGGGTCGACCAGCGTGTCGGTGGCCGTCAGGGTGTCGTCCTTGGAGACACCGGTGGCGGCGGCGTGCGCGAAGGCGGCGGCGCGCGCCGCGTCCACGACCGACTTCGCGGACTTGGCGGAGGCGGCCACACGGGAGTTCCCGGAGGCGGCGGAGGTCGCCACGGCGGTGCCCACGCCCCCCACCGTGATGGTCGCGGCCGTGGTGACGGCCAGGGCGATCGCCAGTCTGCGTATGTGGGGTGTACGCACTATGGAAGATCCTTAGGTGTTGCGGGGCGGCCGGCTACAACCGCCCGTACGCACGGTGTCTGCGAGCACCGCGGGGACTGTGTGGTCCCGAGCGAACACTGCTATGCCTGACATGCGCATGTAAAGCCGTTTGTACGGCTTGTGTGCCTTCGGAACGGAGATTTAACAATCGCCCCCGCCCGCATGGACGCAGGGCGACCGGCCGTGCGGGCTTCGTGTTCCTCCGATGATCCCACCGGTCCAGATGCGCACCGGACCACGTTGGTTGCGCCGGCCGCGCACTGTGCTGGTCATCACAGCGCGCGGGCGGCGTTTCCTTCCCGTACGAGGGGAAATGCGCGGATCGTTGGCGGACCGGGGACGGCGTCAGCTCGCCGGGTGACGGGCCGCCGGACCGGTCCAGTCGGCGGTGACATGGCCGAGGCGTACCCGCTGCGGGTGGTCACCGACCGCGACGGACACCGTCCTGTGGCCGGTCGCGAAGTCGATCGCGGTGATCCGGTCCGCCCCGCTCTCGGAGATGACGCACGCCGTGCCGTCCCCGCTCACGGTCGCCCAGTACGGTTTGGACGCGGGGACCAGCGGCCCCTCCCGCAAGGTGGCCCGGTCGACGACCGTGACGTAGTCGTCCATCGTCCCCGCCACGCAGAGGCGGGCGCCGTCGGGGCTGATCGAGAGGCCGTGGTGGCGCGAGTCGTTGACCCAGGTGGTGCGGTCCTCGCTGGTCGCGGGGTTCTTGGGCAGGGTCTTGACGCGGGTGATCCGGTCGGTGGCGATGTCGTATTCCAGCAGGCCGTTGAAGAACGACACCTGGAAGTAGAGCGTGGACTCGTCGGGTGTGAAGACCACGGGCCGTACCGCGTCGGAGAGGTCCTTGCGGCCGAACGCGTCGAGCCGGTCGCGCATGTCGATGACCTTGACGGGCTTGAAGGTGTGCGCGTCCACGACGGTGATACGCCGGTCGCCCTTCGTCCAGTCCCACGCCGGGTCGTCGAGCGCTGTGTTCACCTCCCCGATCGCCATGTTCCACAGGTGCTTTCCCCCGTCGGTGAAGACGTTCTCGTGGGGTTTGTCGCCGGTCGCGAAGGAACCGAGCTGCCGGCCGGTCGCGATGTCGAGGACGTGCACGGTGTTCGAGGTGGAGGCGGAGACGGCGACCCGGGTGCCGTCGGGGGAGACCGCCATGTGGTCCGAGCGGTAACCCGACACGGGGAAGCGCCAGTTGACGTGCCCGGTGGTCAGGTCGATGGAGACCACATCGGCGAAGCTGGGCCGGGAGACCACGACCGCGGAGCCGTCTGGCGTGGAGTACATGTCGTCCACGAACTGGTCGTGGCCCTCGCCGGGGCCCTGCCGGATACCGAGGAAGTAGGCCAGTTTGATCGGGTTGAGGTAGATCTCGGTAAGCCGCTGGTCCTTGTCCGGGATGACGTTGATCCGCCCGATCCGGGCGAGGTCGCCGCTGGACTTCACGACGTCGGCGGTGCCGTCCCAGTTGTTGCCGACGAACATCACCTCCCGCAGGGCCGCGGCACCTGCGGCCGGTGTGCCGGGGGCGTCGGAGGCGGACGAGGACGCGGAAGCGGTCGCGGAGGCCCCGGTCACGGCGAGGGTCACCACGGCCGCCAGGGAGCCGAGTGTTCGGTAGACGGGCATCGTCACTCCGGATGATCTTGTGGGGGGCATGACAATCACGGTGCGATGTGGCTACCGGACGGTAGTGAGGCCCGCGCGACAAGGCAAGAGCCACGACGGCGGCGGATGCCGGGCCCGGCCGGACGCGGCGGACGCCGCCCACCCCGCTGAGGGACGGGCGGCGTCCGCTGGATCGCGAGGCGGTCTCCGCTCACGTCGAGGGCCGTGTCGACGTGGAGGTGGAGGCTGAGCTTCGCGCCGGCGCGGCCTGCCGGAATCGACACCGTCTGGGCGAGTCGATCCCCCTGTACGCATGGACGGCTCCTTCCGTGGCCGGTGTGCCCGGCGCGCGACGGGGGGAAGAGCTTCCCGGCACGTGACAGCAGGAGAGTGTTCATCGACTGCCCTGTCCCCAGCAGTAGGTGGGTCGCGGGAGCGCCACGAACGCGCCGCGCGGGAGCCGTCGGGGCGGCGCGGCCGACGAGGGCGGTCCGGGCCGTGCCGCACGTCCCGCCGCGGCGCCCGCCCGAAGCGGGTGTTCATCACGATCGGATCTCGGAGGTCGGGCAGGGGGTTGCCGGAGGGCCTGTAATCGATTCCAATCCTCCGTGTAATCGATTCCACGGACGCACAAGGAGGTGGTCCGGCACATGGCGAGCATCAAGGACGTGGCCGCCCGCGCGGGCGTGTCCGTCGCCACGGTCTCCCGGGTCCTCAACAGCCACCCGTCCGTCAGCCCCGAGGCGCGCACCCGCGTCCTCGCCGCCGTGGACGCCCTCGGCTACCGGCCCAACGCCGTGGCCAGGTCGCTGCGCACCGACCAGACGCGCACCCTGGGCCTGGTCATCAGCGACGTACTCAACCCGTACTTCACCGAACTCGCCCGCTCCGTCGAGGAGGAGGCCCGCGCGCTCGGCTACAGCGTCATCATCGGCAACGCCGACGAGCGGCCCGAGCTCCAGGACCACCACGTCCGCACCCTCCTCGACCGCAGGATCGACGGCCTGCTCGTGTCGCCCACCGACGGCGGCTCCCCGCTGATCCTGGACGCGGCCCGCGCCGCCACCCCCATGGTCTTCGTCGACCGCTGGATCCCCGGCGTGGACGTACCCGTCGTACGGGCCGACGGCCGGTCCGCCGTCCGCGATCTCGTCGCCCATCTGCACGCCCTGGGCCACCGCAGGCTCGCCATCATCGCGGGCCCCGCCGCCACCACCACCGGCAGCGAACGCGTCGAGGCCTTCCGCGACGCCCTGGGCGAGCACCGGCTCCCGCTGCCCGAGGCCTACATCGGCCACGGCGACTTCCAGGCCGGCAGCGGCCGCCGCTGCACCGAGCGCTTCCTCGCGCTTGCCGAACCACCCGACGTCGTCTTCGCCGCCGACAACCTGATGGCGCTGGGAGCGCTCGACGCCATCCGCGCGCACGGCCTGCGCGTCCCGCACGACATTGGGCTCGCCGCCTTCGACGACATCCCGTGGTTCGTCCACACCGACCCGCCGATCACCGCGATCGCGCAGCCCACCGGCGCACTGGGCCGGGCCGCCGTCCGCGCGCTCGTCGACCGCATCGAGGGCCGCCCCCCGCAGTCCGTCACCCTGCCCGCCCGTCTGGTCGTCCGCAGCTCCTGCGGCGAGAACGCCCCCACCCGGAGGAGCACCCCGTGACCGGTTCCGCCGAACTCCTGCGCGTCGAGGGCATACGCAAGGCCTTCCCCGGCGTGCTCGCCCTCGACGGCGTCGACTTCGCCCTGCGCCGTGGCGAGGTGCACGTCCTGCTCGGCGAGAACGGGGCGGGCAAGAGCACCCTCATCAAGGTGCTCTCCGGCGCCCACCGCCCCGACAGCGGCCGCGTCCTCGTCGACGGACACGAGGTGCGCGTCCAGAGCGCCCAGGACGCCGAACGGCTCGGGATCGCCACCATCCACCAGGAGTTCACCCTGGTCCCCGACCTCTCGGTGGCGGAGAACATCTTCCTGGGCCGCCAGCCGCGCCGCTTCGGCATGATCGACCGCAAACGGATGGAGGCGGACGCGGCCGTGCTCCTGAAGCGCGTCGGCGTGGACGTGCCGCCGCACGCGCGCGTACGGGAACTGGGCATCGCCCGGCTCCAGATGGTCGAGATCGCCAAGGCGCTCAGCCTGGACGCGCGCGTGCTCATCATGGACGAGCCCACCGCCGTCCTCACCTCCGAGGAGGTCGACACCCTCTTCGCGATCGTGCGCTCGCTGCGGGCGGACGGCGTGGGCGTCGTCTTCATCACCCACCACCTCGAAGAGATCCCCGCGCTCGGCGACCGCGTCACCGTCCTGCGCGACGGCAGGAGCGTCGGCCAGGTGCCGGCCGCCACCCCCGAGGCCGAACTCGTCCGCCTGATGGTGGGACGCGACATCGACCAGCAGTACCCGCGCGAACGCCCCGACCCCGGCGCCCCGTTGCTCTCGGTGCGCGGGCTCACCCGCGACGGCGCCTTCCACGACGTCGGCTTCGAGGTGCGCGCCGGCGAGGTCGTCGGCCTCGCGGGGCTGGTCGGCGCGGGCCGCACCGAGGTCGCCCGGGCCGTCTTCGGCGCCGACCGCTACGACAGCGGAACCGTCGAGGTGCTGGGCGCGTCCGTCGCCCGGCACGACGTGAACGCCGCCATGGCCGCCGGGATCGGCCTCGTCCCCGAGGACCGCAAGGGCCAGGGCCTCGTCCTGGACGCCTCCGTCCAGGAGAACCTCGGCCTGGTCACCCTGCGCTCGGCCACCCGCGCCGGCCTCGTGGACCGCAAGGGGCAGCGCACGGCCGCCGCCCGGATCGCCGAGCGGCTGGGCATCCGGATGGCCGGACCCGGCCAGCAGGTGCGCACGCTGTCCGGCGGCAACCAGCAGAAGGTCGTCATCGGCAAATGGCTGCTCGCCGAGACGAAGGTGCTCATCCTCGACGAGCCGACCCGGGGCATCGACGTCGGCGCCAAGGTCGAGATCTACCGGCTCATCAACGAACTGACCGCCGCCGGGCACGCCGTCCTCATGATCTCCAGCGATCTGCCCGAAGTGCTCGGCATGAGCGACCGGGTCCTGGTCATGGCCCAGGGACGGATCGCCGGGGAACTCCCCGCCGCCCGCGCCACCCAGGAAGCGGTCATGGAACTCGCCGTCGGCACGGCCCCCGCCACCGCCCCGGCACCGCACGAAGAGGAGGGCCCCCGTGGCCACTGACACGCTCCGCAGCACCACGGACGCGAGCGGCGCCCGGGCCGTGCGCCGCCTGCTGCTCGACAACGGCGCCCTGAGCGCCCTGGTGGTCCTGGCGGTGGCGATGTCGCTGCTCTCCGGTGACTTCCTGACCACGCAGAACCTGCTCAACGTCGGTGTCCAGGCCGCCGTCACCGCGATCCTCGCCTTCGGCGTCACCTTCGTCATCGTCTCGGCCGGCATCGACCTCTCGGTCGGCTCGGTGGCCGCCCTCAGCGCCACCGTGCTCGCCTGGACCGCGACCGAGCAGGGCCTGCCGGTCTGGCTCGCGGTCCTCCTCGCCATCGGCACGGGCCTGGCCTGCGGCGCCGTCAACGGCGCCCTCGTCGCGTACGGCAAACTCCCGCCGTTCATCGCCACCCTGGCCATGCTCTCGGTCGGCCGGGGCCTGTCCCTGGTCCTGTCGCAGGGCAGCCCGATCGCCTTCCCGGAGTCCGTCTCCCGCGTCGGCGACACCCTGGGCGGCCATCTGCCGGTCCCGGTGATCGTGATGGTGGTGATGGGGCTGCTGACCGCCCTGATCCTGTCCCGTACGTACATCGGGCGCTCCATGTACGCGATCGGCGGCAACGAGGAGGCGGCCCGGCTCTCCGGACTGCGGGTCAAGCGGCAGAAGATCGCCATCTACGCGCTCTCGGGCCTGTTCGCCGCCGTCGCGGGCGTCGTCCTCGCCTCCCGGCTGGTCTCGGCGCAGCCGCAGGCCGCCCAGGGGTACGAGCTCGACGCGATCGCGGCCGTCGTCATCGGCGGCGCCAGCCTCTCCGGCGGCGTCGGCAAGGCCTCCGGCACCCTCATCGGCGCGCTGATCCTCGCGGTGCTGCGCAACGGCCTCAACCTGCTGTCGGTGTCCGCCTTCTGGCAGCAGGTCGTCATCGGTGTCGTCATCGCGCTCGCGGTGCTGCTCGACACGGCACGCCGCCGCGCCGGGGCGACGACCGCCTCCGCCGCCGGGAGCGCGCCCGGGTCGGGCGGCAAGCGGGGCGCGGCGAAGCTCGTGGCCGCGGCCGTCGCCCTGGCGGCGGTCCTGGGCGCCCTGTCGTTCGTCGACACCGGCTCGTCCGGCTCGTCCACCAGGGTGGGCATGTCGCTCTCCACCCTCAACAACCCGTTCTTCGTGCAGATGGAGGCCGGGGCCAGGGCGGAGGCCAAGGCGGCGGGGATCGACCTGACCGTCACCGACGCCCAGAACGACGCCTCCCAGCAGGCCAACCAGATCCAGAACTTCACCGGCGCGGGCGTGAAGTCGATCATCGTCAACCCGGTCGACTCGGACGCCGTCGGACCCTCGGTGCGCGGCGCCAACAAGGCGGACATCCCGGTGGTCGCCGCCGACCGCGGCGTCAACAAGGCCGAGACCGCGACGCTCGTCGCCTCCGACAACGTCGCGGGCGGCAGGCTGGCCGCCAGGACCCTCGCCGACCGGCTCGGCGGCAAGGGCCGGATCGTCGTCCTCCAGGGCACCGCGGGCACCTCCGCCAGCCGCGAGCGCGGCCAGGGCTTCGCCGAGGGCATCAGGGCGTACCCCGGCATCACCGTCGTCGCCCGCCAGCCCGCCGACTTCGACCGCGCCAAGGGCCTCGACGTCATGACCAACCTGCTCCAGTCCCACACCGGCGTCACCGGGGTCTTCGCGGAGAACGACGAGATGGCGCTCGGCGCGGTCAAGGCGCTCGGCGACCGGGCGGGCGCCTCCGTCGCCGTCGTCGGTTTCGACGGCACCCCCGATGGCCTGAAGGCGGTCGCAGCGGGCACGCTGTACGCGACGGTCGCGCAGCAGCCCGCCGAACTCGGCCGCATCGCGGTGCGCAACGCCGTGCGGGCGGCCGAGGGCGACACGGTCGAGAGCGCCGTGAAGGTCCCGGTCAAGGTCGTCACCCGGCAGAACGCCGCCGACTTCTCATGACGGACGCCGGTCCGCCACTCAGCGAAAGCAGGACAGGGATGTACGACTACGACCTCCTGGTCGTCGGGTCCGCCAACGCCGACCTCGTCATCGGCGTCGACCGGCGCCCCGGGCCCGGGGAGACGGTCCTCGGCTCGGACCTGGCGGTCCACCCCGGCGGCAAGGGCGCCAACCAGGCCGTGGCCGCCGCCCGCCTCGGGGCGCGCGCCGCGCTGCTCGCCCGGGTCGGGGACGACGCGTACGGACGACTGCTGCTCGACTCCCAGCGGGAAGCCGGAGTCGACACCGTCGGCCTGCTGGTCGGCGGGGCGCCCACCGGGGTCGCGCTGATCACGGTGGACCCCTCGGGGGACAACAGCATCGTGGTCTCGCCCGGCGCCAACGCCCGGCTGACCCCGCAGGACATACGCGCCGCCGCCAGCCTCTTCCAGGCGTCGCGGGTGGTCTCGGCGCAGTTGGAGATCCCGCTGGAGACGGTGGTCGAGACCGTCCGCAGCCTCGCCTTCGACAGCCGGTTCGTCCTCAACCCCTCGCCCGCCGGCCCGCTGCCCGCCGAGGTGCTCGCCGCCTGCGACCCGCTGATCGTCAACGAGCACGAGGCCCGGTTCCTGCTCGGCGCCTCGGCGGGGCCCGCCCCCGAGGACTGGGCGCGGGCGCTGCTGCTGCGCGGACCGCGCTCGGTGGTGATCACGCTGGGCGCGGCGGGCGCCCTGGTCGCGGCCGGCAGTACGAACTCGTTCGTCCGGGTGGAGAGCCCGCGGGTCGAGGCGGTGGACACCACGGGTGCGGGCGATGCCTTCACCGCCGCGCTCGCCTGGCGGCTGAGCCTGCGCGAGAGCCTGGCGGACGCCGCCGCGTTCGCCGCGCGGGTCGGCGCGGCCGCCGTCACCCGGCAGGGCGCGCAGGAGTCCTTCCCCACCGCCGACGAGGTCTTCGCGCGGTGAAGAAGGGCGGCATCCTCAACCGTCATCTGTCGGGCGCGCTGGCCGAGTTGGGCCACGGCGACGGGGTCCTCGTCTGCGACGCCGGCATGCCCATCCCGGCCGGCCCGCGCGTGGTCGACCTTGCCTTCCGGGCCGGGGTGCCCTCGTTCGCGGAGGTGCTCGACGGGCTGCTGGCCGAGCTGGTGGTGGAGGGCGCGACCGCCGCGCGGGAGGTGCGCGCGGCGAACCCCGGGGCCGCGCGGCTGCTGGCGGACCGCCTCCCGCGGCTCGACCTGGTCGCGCACGACGAGCTGAAGGCGCTGTCGGCGGGCGCGCGACTGGTCGTACGGACGGGGGAGGCGCGGCCGTACGCGAACGTCCTGCTCAGCTGCGGGGTGTTCTTCTAGGGCGGGTTGGGCCTCGCGGGGCAGGCGGGACTTTCGCAACACGCCCTGGGTCCGCGTGGCCGCCCCATCGGTTATCGGCCATACGCGTACATATCCCGGAAGGCACCCCCTCGTGCCCCTTACCGTGATCTCCGGTGCGTCGGCCGACGCACCGGCACACGGCCCTCGGGGCCTCGGGCCAGGGAGTGCGGGAATGACACGACGGCTGGGCACCCTCGCGGCGGTCGGCGCGCTGACCCTCGTGGTGACGGGCGCGGTCCCGGCGACCGCCGCGGCCCCGTCCTCGGGCGGGACGGGACACGCCCCGGCGACGGCCGAGATCTTCGCCACGGACAACACGGCCACCATCACCGACCCCGACGACCCGCGGCTCAGGACGCGGCTGGTCCGCTTCGACCACGAGGTCCGCGACATCATCCGCTCCCATGGCGCGAGGGCGGGCCGCTCGACCCTCCTGGACGGCGTCTTCTGGTCCTCCGGCCTCCAGCAGGCGACGTACGAGCGCTCACGCGAGTTCGACGTCAACCACGTCGGCGCGGCCGGGCTGCACCACCTCGCCGACATCATCCGCAAGCAGTACCGGCAGGAGTCCGTGCTGACCTTCCGCCACCTCCCGCGTACCTCGCCCGAGACCAACGCGGTCGACATCGAGGCGAGCGGGGTGACCTCGCGCGAGCTCCACGACGCGCTCGTGGCGGACCCCGAGGCCCGGGACGAGCTCGGCGGCGGCTCGGTCACCGCCCGGGACGGCCGCCTCGTCCTCATCGCCCCCCTCGGCGACCTCCCGCTCGCCCGGAAGTTCGTGGCCGAGCTGGGCGTCGACTGGAACAAGGCCCAGGTGCGGTACGGCGCCGAGGAGTTCGTCGGCGGCTGACACGCGCCGAAGGGCCCCCGTCGGCCGGTGCCGGCGGGGGCCCCTGCGCGCGCCGCGGTTACGACACGTACAGCTTCCCCGGGTGCGGGTAGTTGGACCGGAAGCCGGCCAGGTCACGGGCGTCGGACGGCTTGAGCTTGATGCAGCCGTTGGACTTGTAGTCGCTGTTGCCGTCCCAGCGGTAGGGCTCGGTCTTGCCCTGCTTGCCGTTGGGCAGCATCTCGCTGTGGACGAACAGCGCGTCCCGCTTCACCCCGTGGGGCTTGCAGAGGTGTTCGCCGATGTACCAGGCCAGGCCGTGGATGCCGCCCTTCCCGCCGTCCTTGTGGGCCTCGAACGAGCGGATCCTGTAGTCGCCCTTCGGCAGCACGCCGCGGTTCTTCAGGCACGAGTTGGTGCTGCCCGTCCCCGACCCGGCACGCCAGGTCTTCACGGTGTACGTGCGGACCTTGTCCGGGTTGACGACCTGGACGTACACCAGGCTCAGCCGCGAGTTGGAGGTGTCCTTCTTGTTGATCTTGAAGGAGAGGTAGGTGTAGCTGCGGGACGCGGCGGCCTTGCCGCTGGTGGTGCTCGTCGCGCTCGTGGCGGAGGCGGCGGACTGCTCCTGTGCCGTCTTGGCGTGCGCCGGCGAGGCCTGCGCCGGCAGGGCGCCGATCCCGGCGACGGCCATCGCGACGACGGCGCCGTACGCGAACCTGGACTTCCCCCGTACCGTGGTCATGGACTCGTTCCCTTCCCTGGGGTTCCCCCGAGGACCGCTGTCCCCGGTGTGCCGAACACCCTAGGAATCACCGCCGACTCCGGGCATTCACCGGGGGGTTGAACCCGGATGAACCTCAGGGGTAGCAGTGGGGGGCGTCTCATACCCCGGCGGTAGGCCGGCCGCGGTAGTCCGTCACCCTGACAGGCCCACCCAGTCACGCCGGGTGACCACGTTCACCCCGCCCGACCCGCCCGCCACAGGGCGCCCTGGCGCAGCCGAATTGGCCACTTTACGTGGTCGCACACCTGGTGCTTTTCCCGGAAATGCGGCGCAAGCTGGAATCGGAGCCGGGCCGTCTATCCCCGAGCAGACGGCCCCGCTCCCTCCGGGGCGCCGCCGACCGCGGGAGGACGGCGCCCCGAAAACACGCGCTCAGGCCACCAGCTCCGGGTGGTGCAGCCGCGCCACCCGCGGATGGGCCCGCAGCCACCCCTTGAGCTCGTTGCGGCCGTACTCGGCGTGCAGCGGGTTGTCCGCGCTCTGCGCCACTCCCGGCGCGTCGGCCAGATAGGCGCCCGGGACCGTGTCGATACGGGCGTCCAGACGCGGGTTGTAGAAGAACGGCACCGAGTACCGCTCCACCGCTCCGGGCGGCGAGACCACCCGGTGGTCGGTCGCGGACAGATAGCCCCGGGTCGCGATCTCCAGGAGTTCGCCGAGGTTGACGACGAAGGCGCCGGGCAGCGGCGGCACGTCCACGAAGCCGTCCCCGAGCCGGACCTGGAGGCCGCCCACCGAGTCCTGGAGCAGCAGCGTGAGGAAGCCGTAGTCCTTGTGGGCGCCCACGCCCTGGCCGTCGCCCTCCGGCGCGCTGCCGGGGTAGCGGATCAGCTTGGTGTGCAGGTGCGGCCGCTCCGCGAAGGCGGCGTCGAAGAAGTCGGCCGGGGCGCCGATCGAGGTGAGCAGCTCCTGGAGCAGCCGGTGCGCGACGGCCGCGAGCCGGTCCTGCCAGTCGAGCACGACCGTACGCAGCTCCGGCAGCGCGTCGGGCCACTGGTTCGGCCCCTCCAGCCAGCGGTACGCCGGGTCGTCCGGGCCCACCACGGGCGCCGGCCGCTCGGCCCCGACGTCCAGCTGGTCGCGCCAGTCCGAACGCCCGCCGGTCAGCTCGTGGCCGATGCGCGTGTAGCCGCGGAAGTGCGGCGAGCGCAGATTGCTCAGGGCGAGCCGGTCGGCCTCCGGCAGCGCGAAGAACTCCCTGGTCAGCCGGAGTATGCGGGCGAACTCGGCGGCGTCGATGCCATGGCCGGTGAGATGGAAGAACCCGGTGTCGCGAGCCGCTCGGTGCAGCCCCTCGTGGAAGGCGTCACGCGTGGCCGGGTCGTCCGCCTGCGCGAGGTCGACCACGGGCAGGGAGGTGGGAAGCAGGGTGATGCTGGACATGAGCGGTTCCGTTTCCGTTCCGGGATGTACGGAGGTCCTGTCCCCGGGGTTGGCGGGAGGACGGCCGGGACGGAGAGGCGTAGGGGTGCGCCGAACCGGAAGACCGCGACAGGACCGTGGGCGAAGGGCGAGGGCCGGGGCGGGCGAGGAGCCGGGCCGGGCCATGGCCGCGAAGGCCGCGAGGGTCAGTCCTGCGGGCGACAGCTCGTGGTCGTGACGCGCACGTAGTCCACGTGTCGGCGCATCACGAGAAGAGTCATGACCTGAGCGTACGCCCGCGGCGCCCGGTCGCGGAGGAGACCTTCCCCACATTGACGCGCCACTCGGCGCGGTCTGCTCATCCGATCGGGGCATCCCCCAGCCCCGCCTCCCGCGTCCGGTGCCGCGCATTGGCGAGAGTCGTACGCGTCCAGCCGCACGCCGGCCCGTCCACCAGCCAAGGGATCCCCCATGCTCCGTCGTCTCGCCGTCGTCCTCGCCGGCCTCTCCGCCGCGGTCTGCCTCACCGCGGGCACCGCGCACGCCCTGCCCACCGACGGGCCCAACGATCTGACGCCCCGTGAGCAGGCGGGTCTGAACTTCGCGGGCCACCTGCTCGGCAGCCTCTTCGGCGGTGCGCCGATGCGGGGCGCGGGTCTCTGACACGGCGAGGCGGGCGCCCGCCCCCTCCGGGGTGAGCGCCCGCCTCTTCTGGCCGTGTGCGGGGGTCAGCCGACGTTGACCGCGGCCCAGGCCGCGTTCACCGCCTTGTACTCGGCGCTGCTCGCGCCGTAGAGCGCGCCGGCCGCGCTGAGCGTGGCGGTGCGGGCGCCCTTGTAGTCGGTCGTCGACGTCATGTACGAGGTGAGCGCCTTGTACCAGATCTGCACGGCCTTGTCGCGGCCGATGCCGGTGACCGTGGAGCCGTTCGAGGTGGGCGAGTTGTAGCTGACGCCGTTGATGGTCTTGGCGCCGCTGCCCTCCGAGAGCAGGTAGAAGAAGTGGTTGGCCGGGCCCGACGAGTAGTGCACGTCGAGGTTGCCGAGGCCGGAGGCCCAGGCGTCCTTGGACCCGCCGTCCTTGCTCGGCTTGTCCATGTAGCGCAGCGGGGTGCCGTCACCGTTGATGTCGATCTTCTCGCCGATGAGGTAGTCGCCGACGTCGGTGGCGTTCTTCGCGAAGAACTCCACCGAGGTGCCGAGGATGTCCGAGGTGGCTTCGTTGAGGCCGCCGGACTCACCGCTGTACTGGAGGTTGGCGGTGGCCGCCGTCAGACCGTGCGACATCTCGTGCCCGGCGACGTCCAGCGAGGTCAGCGGGGCGGCGTTGCCGGTCCCGTCGCCGTACGTCATGCAGAAGCAGCTGTCGTCCCAGAACGCGTTGACGTAGGCGTTGCCGTAGTGGACGCGGCTGTAGGAGGCCACGCCGTCGTTCTTGATGCCGTTGCGGCCCAGCACGTTCTTGTAGAAGTCCCAGGTCACAGCGGCGCCGTAGTGTGCGTCGACGGCCGCGGTCTGGGTGTTGGAGGCCAGGCCGTTGCCCCACACGTCGTCCGTGTCGGTCAGGAGCGTGCCCTTGCCGCCGGTCTTGTGGGCGAGGTTGTACGTCTTGTGGCCGCCCCGGGCGGAGTCGCTGAGCTGGTACGTCGAGCCGGACTTGGTGGTGCCGAGGGTCACCTTGCCGCTGTACTCGCTGTTGCCTGTGCCGGTCTTGACGGCCTGCCACTGGGAGAGCTTCTCGCCCGTGGTGGCGTCGGTGACGACGTGCAGTTGGCTGGGGGTGCCGTCGTCCTGGAGGCCGCCGACCACCGTCTCGTAGGCGAGGACCGGGGTGCCGCTCGCCGCCCAGATCACCTTGCGCGGCGCCTGGTCGGCCGTGGCCTTCGCGGCGCCCGCGCCCTTGGCGGCGGTGAGCGCCTTCTGCTGGACGGCGGCCGTGCCGAGGGCGGGGGTGGTGGAGGCGACCTTGATGGCGGCTCTGGTCGCCCGGGTCACCCCGGCGGTCGCACCGGACTTGGTCTCGTGCACGACGAGGTCGCCGCCGAGGACGGGCAGTCCGGCGTAAGTGCGCTCGTAACGGGTGTGGACGGTGCCATCGGCGTCCTTGACCACATCACGGACGACGAGCTTCTCCTGGGCGCCGAGGCCCAGTTCGGAAGCGGTCTTTGCGGTGGTGGTGTTCGCCTCGCGGATCAGCTCGGCCCGCTGGGAGGCGGAGAGGCGGAGCGGCTGGGCGGACGGGCCGTCGGCCGTGGGGGAGGAGGCGCCGGCGGATCCGGAGGACAGGGCGGTCAGACCGGCGGCGAGCAGGGCGGCGGCGGCGACGGGGCCGACGACGCGCGTAGAACGCGTTATACGAGAGGTCACGCGAGCGTCCCTTTCTGAGGGGGAGGTGGGGGGTGCGGGTGCCACGTGCGAGCACAGCGTTGCAGGAGGGGCGCGTACATGTCATTGAGGTGTCCACACAATGACCGGAAAGCATCCGAGGGGCGCTGAGCTGGGGCGGAACGGGAAGTGGCTTTCCGGTCAAGGGATTTCGGGCGTCCCAGGTCGCCGCCCGTCAAGCTGTGAACCGGCTGTCACGTTCCGTTGTGGCCGGAAAGTGACCCTGGTGGATGTGAAAGGACCTGCGGGGGTCTGGACCGTGCCGAGGCAGATGACTACTGTCGCCAGCACCTATTAAAAAAGTTGACTATGTGGGACGAGGGAAGAGGGGTCGGCGATGGCGACGACGAGTGCCTTCCGTGAGGCCGTGGAGTCCGGTGACCATGCCGCGATCGAGGAACTGCTCGCGCGGGACGTGGTGTTCACCAGCCCGGTGGCGTTCAAGCCGTACCCGGGCAGGGCGATCACGGCGGCGATCCTGCGGGGCGTGAGCCGGGTCTTCACCGACTTCCGCTATGTGCGGGAGATCGTCGGCGCCGACGGCCGCGACCAGGCGCTGGTCTTCACGGCCAAGGTCGGCGAACTGGAGGTCAACGGCTGCGACTTCCTCCACTTCGACGAGGACGGCCTGATCGACGACTTCACGGTCATGGTCCGTCCGCTGTCGGGGGCCCAGGCGCTTTCGGAGGCGATGGGAGCGCAGTTCGACCGCATCCGGAAGGAGGCGGCCGCCGGCTGAGTGCCGCGCGGAGCGGGAGTACGCGAAGAGCCCGGGCCCGCGAGGTTTTCCTCGCGGGCCCGGGCTCTTCACACGTCGGCGGCGGCTCGCGACCGCCGGTCACGCGCTGTCGGTCACTCGATGACGAGCTCGACCTCGATGTTGCCGCGCGTCGCCTTGGAGTACGGGCAGAAGGCGTGGGTCGCCTCCACCAGCCGCTGCCCGGTCTCGCCGCCCAGCTCGTCCGGCAGCTCGACGCGCATGACGACCGCGAGGCCGAAGCCGGTGTCGTCCTTGCCTATGGAGACCTCGGCGGTGACGGAGACGTCCTTGGTGTCCAGCTTCATCTCACGGCCGACGGCTCCCATGGCGCTGGCGAAGCAGGCCGCGTACCCGGCGGCGAAGAGCTGCTCGGGGTTGGTGCCCTCGCCGTTCCCGCCCAGCGCCGGGGGCATGGCCAGGGGCAGGTCGAGTCGGCCGTCCGAACTCACGGCCCGGCCCTCGCGCCCGTTGGCGGTGGCGGCGGCGGTGTACAGCGCGTCCATGGGATGCCTCTTCTTCCGTCCGGTGGTGAGCGGCTGCCGCTCTCCTCTGCCCCAAAGAGTTGCACACAACTAAATTGTGCGCAACTCAATGACGTCCGAGGCGCTACCCTGGTGGCATGAGCTCCTCGTCGACCCCCGCCGCGTCGCACCCGCCCCTGGCGTCCGACGTCGACCTCCTCCGCCTCGACCACCAGGTCTGCTTCTCGCTGCACGCCGCGTCACGCGCCTTCGGCGGCGTCTACCGGGACGCGCTCAGGGACCTGGGCCTGACCTATCCGCAGTACCTGGTGATGCTGGTGCTGTGGGAGCACGGGGCGCAGCCCGTCAAGGTCATCGGCGAACGGCTGCGGCTCGACTCCGGCACGCTCTCGCCGCTGCTCAAGCGGCTGGAGTCGGCGGGCCTCGTCACCCGGGAGCGCAGCGCCGAGGACGAGCGCTCGGTGACGGTCCGCCTGACCGAGGATGGCTCCGGCCTGCGGGAACGCGCCCTGCCCGTCCCCCTGAAGATCCTCTCCGCGACGGGCCTCTCGGTCGAGGAGGTCCTCTCCCTCCAGCAGCTCCTCGGACGGATCACGACCTCACTGGACCGGGCGCACTGAAGCGCCGCGCCCCGGCGGTCGCGGGGAACCCGGCGGCCGCGGCGAACCGCGCCGCCTCGCCCGCGGCGGCTACTTCAGACCCATCGCGTCGCAGGCGTCCTTCACATTGGCCGTGCAGATCTCGGCCTTCGAGTAGACGCCGTCGCGGATGACCGTCTCCTTGATGTTGGCCCTGGTGAGGGAGACGATCGGGATGATCACGGAGGGGATGGCCTGCCGGGTGGGGGAGTCGACGGTCGTCTTGGTGATCATGGTCAGCGGCTGGCCCTTGGCCAGGGCGACGGCCATCTGGGCGGCCACGGGACCCTCTTGGACGTACGGCTTGTAGACGCTCATGAACTGCTCGCCCATGACGATGCGCTGGACTCCGGCGAGTTCGGCGTCCTGGCCGGTGACCGGGGGAAGGGTGGAGAGGCCGGCGGCCTTGAGGGCCGTGATGATGCCGCCCGCCATGCCGTCGTTGGCGGAGTAGACACCGATGATCTTGTCCTTGCCCAGGGCCGAGATCGCGCCCTCCATGTTGGCGTTGGCGTTCTCCGGCTTCCACTCCTTGGTGTCGTACTCCTTGCC
>NZ_JBWKEI010000012.1:0-82789 GCF_056435525.1 Streptomyces sp. NPDC043908
CGGTTACATTCCGAACCCGGAAGCTAAGCCTTTCAGCGCCGATGGTACTGCAGGGGGGACCCTGTGGGAGAGTAGGACGCCGCCGAACAAATTTTCACGCGGGTTCCCGAGCTTCGGCTCGGGGACCCGCGTTTTTTTATGCCCGATCACCTGTTGTTCATATGCGGCGAGCACCATGCCCAGCTATGGGGATCATCGGAAAGCTGGAGTCCGCGCGTCTCACCGCCGGGGACGAAGTGATCGTGCCGGCTTATGACGACGGCACCGTGGCCCGGGCCGTCGTGGCGGCAGGCGCCCTGCCGGTGTTCGCCGACATAGACCCGGAGACGTACTGCCTGGGGGTCGGGGGCATCGAGGCCGTGGTGACCTCGCGGACCGTCGGGATCGTCCTCGTGCACCGCTTCGGGCACCCGGGCGAGGCCGGGCAGTTCAGGCAACTCGCGGAGCGGCTCGGACTGTTGCTGGTGGAGACGGACGAGGACGACGGCCAGGGCGGTGACGTCGTACAACGCCGGGAGCGGGCCGCGTACTTGGACCGGCGGCTCGTGGGCGTACGGACGCCCGTGCCGGCCGCCGGGCACGCGTACCAGCGCTATGTCGTACGGGTGCCGGGAAACGGGCGGCCCGACCGGGACGCGTTCGCGCGGCTGCTGCGGCGGCGCGGGGTCGCGTGTGACGTGCCCGTGCTCACGCCCGTGCACCGGACGCGGGAGTTCAGGCGGATCGGGTGTGTGCTGCCGGAGACCGAGCGGGCCGTGGACGAGACGCTCGCGCTGCCCCGCCTCGACGGGCTTTCCGACGCGGACGTACGGAAGTTGGTGTCGGTCTGCAACGCGCTCGGGGGGCTGCTTCAGCCCGCCTGACGGGGATGTGGGCCGGGAGCCGGAGGAACGGGCGGGCGTGGTTCGGAACACCGTCTGATTCAGGGTATGCTTTATCTCGTTGGTGAGGGGGAAACCCCGAAACAACAACCGGCCCCTATAGCTCAGTCGGTAGAGCGTCTCCATGGTAAGGAGAAGGTCTGCGGTTCGATTCCGCATGGGGGCTCAGCAGGAAGACGATGAAAGGCCCCGCCCATTGGGCGGGGCCTTTCGCGTTCTCCGGCCACCCGTGGGCGGTGGCCCCTGGTCCTGTCGGGCCGGGGCCCCGGCTCCGCTAATGCCGGGGCTGTTCCGGGATACGCATCGACAGAATCGCCATGTCGTCGGACGCGGGCTCGGCGGCGAAGCGTTCCACCGCGCGCAGGACGCGGGCCGCAACGGCGCCGGCGGTCAGGCCCGTACACGTGGCGAGGACGTCGGTCAGACCGTCGTCTCCCAACATGCGGGTACCCTCCCGGCGCTCGGTGATGCCATCCGTCACGCAGAGAAGGACGTCGCCCGGGTCCAGGGTGATCGTCTCCTCGTACAGCTCCAGGTCCTCCATGACGCCGAGCAGCGGCTGGGGTTCGGCCGCGGGCTCGACCGTGCCGTCCTGGCGCAGGCGCAGCGGGAGCGGGTGGCCCGCGCAGACGACCTTCAGGACGGCGCTGCCGTCCTCCTGGGGCCACAGCTCGCCGTAAAGGAGCGTCAGGAAGCGGCTGCGGGCGCCCTCGTCGAGGATCGCGGCGTTGAGACGCTCCAGGACCGCGGGGCCGCCGAAGCCCTCGCGGGCGAGCAGGCGCAGCGCGTGGCGGGCCAGGCCCGTGACGGCCGCCGCCTCGGGGCCGGTGCCGCACACGTCGCCGATGGCGAAGCCGTAGGCGCCGTCGCGGATGGGGAAGAGGTCGTAGAAGTCGCCGCCGACCTCGTTGCCCTCGCCGGCCGCGCGGTAGATGACCTCGACTTCGACGCCGGGGATCTGGGGGAGGCCCGGGGGCAGCAGGCTGCGCTGGAGGGAGCGGCTGATGGCCATGCGCTCCGAGTAGAGGCGGGCGTTGTCGAGGGCGAGCGCGGCCCGGCGGGAGAGGTCCTCGGCCAGTTCCAGGATCTCCTGGCGGAAGTGGTCGTCGGAGGGCTTGCCGAGGGTGAGCATGCCGATGACGCGGTTGCGGGCGACCAGGGGCAGCACGACGGTCTCGCCGCCGACGGCGGCGGCCGTGGACAGCGTGGTGCCGAGGCCGCTGCCCAGGTGCGGGCTGCTGACGCGGCCGAGGTCGCGCATCGAGGTGCGCAGCGCGGCCTGGTGGGCGGCTTCGCCGGGGGCGCTCCAGACGCGGGCGCCCGGGGTGGGGACCGGCTCCGGCGGGTCGATCTTGGACAGGAGCGCCTTGAGGCCGTCGATGCGCTCCTCGTCCTCGTGCAGGACGTAGGACAGGTACGGGTCGGAGGACTGGTCCGCGATCGTGTAGACGGCGCACCAGGTGGCGAGGGTGGGGACGGTCATCTGTGCCATCAGGGCCAACGTCTGGTCCCGGTCCAGGGTTCCCGCGAGCAGGTCCGAGGCCTCCACGAGGAAGCTCAGGGATCCGCGGCGGAGGCGTTCGAGCTCACCGAGGCGGGCCGACTCGACGGCGAGCGCGATGCGGTCGGCGGCGAACTGGAGGCGCAGCGCCTCCTCGTTGGAGTAGCGCCCGGCGGATTCGGCGGCGACGCCCAGGGAGCCGGTGAGGCGGCCCTCGACCTTGAGGGGGACGGTGACGACCGAGCGCATGCCGGAGCCGCCGAGGATGGGGACGGCGCCGGGGACGGCCGCGAGGTCCTCGTGGACGGCGGGCATCCTGGCCGAGCCGTAGCGGCCGGTGCCCGCTTCGACGGGCACGCGCGCGAAGCGCTGGCGGGCGGAGGGCAGGCCGGTGGTGGCGCGGACCTCCAGCTCGGTCTCGTCGTCGGTGGCGAGCAGCAGGAAGGCGGCGTCGCCGTCGAGCATGTCGCGGGCGCGCTCCACGGTGCGCTGGAGCAGTCCGTCGAGGTCGTCGGGGGCGGGGGAGCCGATGAAGACCTCGAACGGGTCGACGTTGCGGCTCTCGCCCATGGCCGCGGGGTCGCCGGCAGGAGCGCGTACGGGGGTCTGGAGCACGGCGCGCTCGTCGTCGCGGACCAGGAGGCAGACGGTGGACGGTTCGCCGTTGGTGTCCCGTACGCGCAGGTGTGACGCGTACACGGGCAGGACGCGGCCGTCGGCGCCGCGGATGCCGTAGCTGCCCTCCCAGCGCGACAGCTGGAGGGCCTCGACGATCCCGGTGGAGGTGCCGGGGGTGTGCGGCCAGGCCGCGAAGTCGGTGAGCTGCTTGCCGGTGACCTTCTCCGCGGGGTATCCGAAGAGCTCCTCGGCGTCCTCGTTCCAGGCGCGGACGGCGCCGGTGCTGTCGATCTGGATGACCGCGACGCGGACCCGGCCGTCGGTGACGGGCAGCAGGTCCAGGGGCAGGGCGGGGCCGGCCGAGCGGGTGCCCACCCGGCGGGCGGGCAGGTCGAGTTGGAACCAGACGTGCTTGCGGGTGGGGGTGTACTCGACGCCCCAGCGGGAGGCGATGGCGGCGCACAGCAGCAGGCCGCGGCCGTTCTCGCGGTCGGGTCCCGCGACCTCGGCGGGCGAGGCGTGGAGCGGGACCTCACGTTCGGGGTAGTGGTCGGCGACCTCGACGCGGACGCCGTCCTCGGAGCGCAGGCACAGGACGTCGGCGGCGGTGCCGGCGTGGACGACCGCGTTGGTGACCAGCTCGCTGGTGAGGACGACGGCGTCGTCGACGACGTCCGCGTACCCCCAGCCCTGGAGGGTGTCGCGGACGAAGGCGCGGGCGGTCGCCACGGACCGCCCGACGGGTTCGAAGCTGGCTTCCGCCCGCGCGGTGATCACAGAACTCCTCGTACGCGTCTCGACGCCCGGTTTCCCCTGCCGGGGTCCGGGAAGGTGCCCCCCGGGAATCAACACTCCCATGTGTGGCCCGCCCCCTCCGGTGTCCCGTGGTCGTCCTTGTGGCGTCCGCGGCCCCCGGGCTCACTGGAGCAGGGGGCGCCGCCGCCCTCGGACGGACCGGGGCGGTTGGACAGCCGGAAGCCAGGTTACTTACCTTCACTGTCCTGGCGGATGCCGGTCACCAGTGTTTCCGCCCTCCGTGGGCGGGGACGGTATGCGAAGCTGCCGAACTGTTATGGCCGGGTCCGGCCATGGTGAAACACTGGGAAGGCTTCGAGCAAAGCCCGACGAGGGCGGTCGACCCCTGCGGGAGGGACACGGTGGAGTCTGGCGTGGCGGCGCGTGGCAAGAGCACGCGCGCGAAGGGCGGACGGACCCGCGGCAAGGGGACGACCGAGGTGGACACCGCTGCGCTGCAGCGGCTGCTCGCCGCACTGGCGTCGATGCGGGACGGCAATTTCCGCAAGCGGCTGACCGTCTCCGGGGACGGGATGATGGCCGAGATCGCCGCGGTCTTCAACGAGGTCGCCGACCGCAATCTGCATCTGACGGGCGAGATCGCCCGGGTGCGGCGGATGGTGGGCCGGGAGGGGAAGCTGACCGAGCGGCTGGAGACCGGGGCCTGTGAGGGCTCCTGGGCGGCCGCCATCGACGCCTCCAACGCCCTGGTGGACGATCTGGCCCGGCCGGTCTCCGAGGTCGGCAGGGTGCTGTCCGCGGTCGCGGAGGGCGATCTGGAGCAGCGCATGGACCTGCGCTCGCACGGCGTGGACAACGCCGAGCGGCCGCTGCGCGGCGAGTTCCTCAAGGTGGGGCGGACCGTCAACAACCTGGTCGACCAGCTGTCGGCGTTCACCGACGAGGTGACGAGGGTCGCACTGGAGGTCGGTACCGAGGGCAAGCTCGGCGGCCAGGCCCAGGTGCGTGGAATGTCCGGTTCGTGGAAGGACCTCACGGATTCGGTGAACACGATGGCGTACCGGCTGACCGCCCAGGTACGTGACATCGCTCTCGTGACGACGGCGGTTGCCAAGGGCGATCTGTCGCGCAAGGTGACCGTGCACGTCGCCGGCGAGATGCTCCAGCTGAAGAACACCGTGAACACGATGGTCGACCAGCTGTCCTCGTTCTCCTCCGAGGTGACCCGGGTCGCGCGCGAGGTGGGCACCGAGGGCGAGCTCGGCGGGCAGGCGCAGGTGCCCGGCGTCGCGGGTGTGTGGAAGGACCTGACGGACTCCGTCAACCTGATGGCGGGCAACCTCACCGCACAGGTGCGCGGGATCGCGCAGGTGACGACGGCGGTCGCCAACGGTGACCTGTCGCAGAAGGTGACCGTTAACGCGCGCGGGGAGGTCGCCCAGCTCGCCGAGACGATCAACCAGATGACCGAGACGCTGCGTACGTTCGCGGACGAGGTGACCCGGGTCGCCAACGAGGTCGGCGCCGAGGGCCTGCTCGGCGGGCAGGCGCAGGTGCCGGGCGCGGCGGGCACCTGGAAGGACCTGACCGACTCGGTGAACACGGTCTTCCGCAACCTGACGACGCAGGTGCGGGACATCGCGCAGGTGACCACGGCGGTCGCCAACGGTGACATGACCCAGAAGGTCACGGTCGACGTCGCGGGCGAGATGCTGGAGCTGAAGAACACCGTCAACACGATGGTCGACCAGCTCCAGTCGTTCGGTTCCGAGGTGACCCGGGTGGCCCGGGAGGTCGGCGTCGAGGGGCGCCTGGGCGGTCAGGCGGAGGTGCCGGGCGCGGCGGGCACCTGGAAGGACCTGACGGACTCCGTCAACAACGCGTTCCGCAACCTCACCGGCCAGGTGCGCAACATCGCGCAGGTGACCACGGCCGTCGCCAACGGCGACCTGTCGCAGAAGGTCACGGTGGACGTCTCCGGCGAGATGCTGGAGCTGAAGAACACCGTCAACACGATGGTGGACCAGCTGGCCTCGTTCGCCGCCCAGTTGACGCGGATGGCCCAGGACGTGGGTACGGAGGGCCGGCTCGGCGGTCAGGCCCGGGTGGACGGCGTCTCGGGCACCTGGAAGGAGCTCACCGACTCCGTCAACTTCATGGCGGGCAACCTGACCTCCCAGGTGCGCCAGATCGCCCAGGTGACCACGGCGGTGGCGCGCGGTGACCTGTCGCAGAAGATCGACGTGGACGCGCGCGGCGAGATCCTGGAGCTCAAGAACACCATCAACAACATGGTCGACCAGCTGTCAGGCTTCGCCGAGCAGGTGACCAGGGTCGCGCGCGAGGTGGGCACCGACGGACGCCTGGGCGGCCAGGCGCAGGTGCCGGGCGTGGCCGGGGTGTGGCGGGATCTGACGGACTCGGTGAACGGCATGGCCGGCAACCTCACCGCCCAGGTCCGCAACATCGCCCAGGTCGCCACGGCGGTGGCGCGCGGTGATCTGTCGCAGAAGATCGACGTGGACGCGCGCGGCGAGATCCTGGAGCTCAAGAACGTCCTGAACACGATGGTCGACCAGCTATCGAACTTCGCGGAGCAGGTGACCCGGGTGGCCCGCGAGGTGGGCACCGAGGGCATCCTGGGCGGCCAGGCGGAGGTACAGGGCGTCTCGGGCACCTGGAAGGACCTGACGCAGTCCGTCAACTTCATGGCGAACAACCTCACCTTCCAGGTGCGCAACATCGCCGAGGTGACGACGGCGGTCGCCAAGGGCGACCTCTCGAAGAAGATCACCGTCGACGCCAAGGGCGAGATCCTGGAGCTGGTGACCACCGTCAACACGATGGTCGACCAGCTCTCGAACTTCGCGGACGAGGTGACCCGGGTCGCGCGCGAGGTGGGCACCGAGGGCATCCTCGGCGGTCAGGCCCGGGTGCGCGGGGTCACCGGCATCTGGAAGGACCTCAGCGACAACGTCAACCTGATGGCCGCGAACCTCACCTACCAGGTGCGCAACATCGCCCGGGTCTCCACCGCCGTCGCCAACGGCGACCTCACCAAGAAGGTGACGGTCGAGGCGCGCGGCGAGGTCGCGGAGCTCGCCGACACCGTCAACACCATGGTGACGACCCTGTCGTCCTTCGCCGACCAGGTGACCCGGGTCGCGCGCGAGGTGGGCACCGACGGCATCCTGGGCGGCCAGGCCCGCGTCCCCGGCGTCTCCGGTACGTGGAAGGACCTCACCGAGTCGGTGAACTCCATGGCCGACAACCTCACCGGGCAGGTGCGCCAGATCGCCACGGTCACCACCGCCATCGCCAAGGGCGACCTCACCAAGAAGATCGACATCGACGCGCGCGGTGAGATCCAGGAGCTGAAGAACACCATCAACACGATGGTCGACCAGCTCTCCTCGTTCGCCGTGGAGGTCACCCGCGTCGCGCGCGAGGTGGGCACCGAGGGCCAGCTGGGCGGCCACGCGCGCGTACGCGACGTGGACGGCACCTGGCGCGACCTGACCGAGTCCGTGAACGAGATGGCCGGGAACCTGACCCGGCAGGTGCGCGCCATCGCGGCCGTCGCCACCGCGGTGACCCGCGGCGACCTCAACCTCAAGATCGACGTGGACGCGGCGGGGGAGATCCAGGCCCTCCAGGACAACATCAACACGATGATCGCCAACCTGCGCGACACCACGGTCGCCAACAAGGAGCAGGACTGGCTCAAGGGCAACCTCGCCCGTATCTCCGGTCTGATGCAGGGCAGGCGCGACCTCGACGACGTCGCCTCCCTGATCATGACCGAGCTGACGCCGGTGGTCTCGGCGCAGCACGGCGCGTTCTTCCTGGCGCTGCCGACCGGCGGCTCCAACGAGGTCGGCGGGGACGAGGACAGCCCGTACGAGCTGAGGATGCGCGGGAGTTACGGGTACTCGGCGGGTTCGATGCCCACCTCGTTCCGGCCCGGTGAGACGCTGATCGGCACGGCGGCGGAGGAGAAGCGCACGATCCTGGTGGAGAACGTGCCGCCGGGCTACCTCAAGATCTCCTCCGGGCTCGGGGACGCGCCGCCCGCGCATGTGATCGTGCTGCCGGTGCTCTTCGAGGGCAAGGTCCTCGGGGTGATCGAACTGGCCTCCTTCCAGCCGTTCACCCAGATCCAGAAGGACTTCCTCAACCAGATCGCGGAGATGATCGCGACCAGCGTCAACACGATCAGCGTCAACTCCAAGACCGAGGTGCTGCTCAAGCAGTCGCAGGAGCTGACCGAGCAGCTGCGCGAGCGGTCGGCGGAGCTGGAGAACCGGCAGAAGGCCCTCCAGGCCTCCAACGCGGAGCTGGAGGAGAAGGCCGAGCTGCTCGCCCAGCAGAACCGCGACATCGAGGTGAAGAACACCGAGATCGAGGAGGCCCGGCAGGTCCTGGAGGAGCGCGCCGAACAGCTCGCGGTCTCGATGCGCTACAAGTCCGAGTTCCTGGCGAACATGTCGCACGAGCTGCGGACCCCCCTCAACTCGCTGCTGATCCTCGCCAAGTTGCTCGCCGACAACGCGGAGGGCAACCTCTCGCCGAAGCAGGTCGAGTTCGCGGAAACGATCCACGGTGCGGGTTCCGACCTGCTCCAGCTGATCAACGACATCCTGGACCTGTCCAAGGTCGAGGCGGGCAAGATGGACGTCAGCCCGACCCGGATCGCCCTGGTGCAGCTCGTCGACTACGTGGAGGCGACCTTCCGGCCGCTCACCGCGGAGAAGGGGCTCGACTTCTCCGTACGGGTGTCGCCGGAGCTCCCGGCGACCCTGCACACCGACGAGCAGCGGCTCCTCCAGGTGCTGCGCAACCTGCTGTCGAACGCGGTGAAGTTCACCGACAGCGGGGCCGTCGAGCTGGTGATCAGGCCCGCCCACGCCGATGTGCCGCACGCGATCCGCGAACAGCTCTTGGAGGCGGGCTCGCTGCGCGACGCGGACGCCGATCTGATCGCGTTCTCGGTGACCGACACCGGCATCGGCATCGCGGCCAGCAAGATGCGGGTGATCTTCGAGGCGTTCAAGCAGGCCGACGGCACGACCAGCCGCAAGTACGGCGGCACGGGCCTGGGGCTGTCGATCAGCCGCGAGATCGCCCGGCTGCTCGGCGGTGAGATCCACGCGGCGAGCGAGCCCGGCCGGGGCTCCACGTTCACGCTGTACCTGCCGCTGCACCCCAGCGAGTTGCCGCCGCAGGGCTATCCGCAGCTGCCGCCCGGCGGCGAGACGGGCAGCGAGGCCGGCCAGGCGGACGCGGGCCGCCAGGACCCGGTGCCGCACGAGACGGCGACGCTCGCCCCGAGCGAGGCCCAGACGGGGACGGCCGGGCTCTTCCGGCGCCGCCGCAAGGCGCTCGGCGCGGAGCCGGCCGCGACGCTTCCCGGACAGCAGGGAGAGGCGCGGCCGGACGCGTGGGCGGCCCAGGAGCCGGAGCACGCGCCCGCGCGCACCTTCCACTTCGGCGGCGAGAAGGTGCTGATCGTCGACGACGACGTACGGAACGTCTTCGCGCTCACCAGCGTCCTGGAGCAGCACGGCCTTTCGGTGCTGTACGCGGAGAACGGTCGCGAGGGGATCGAGGTCCTGGAGCAGCACGAGGACACGGCCGTCGTGCTGATGGACATCATGATGCCGGAAATGGACGGGTACGCCACGACATCGGCGATTCGCCGGATGCCGCAGTTCGCCGGGCTGCCGATCATCGCGCTCACCGCGAAGGCGATGAAGGGCGACCGGGAGAAGGCCATCGAGTCCGGGGCTTCGGACTACGTGACCAAGCCGGTCGACCCCGACCACCTGCTCTCGGTGATGGAGCAGTGGATGCGGGAGAAGTGATCGCCGGCGGGAGATCCGCCGCGCGGTGCTGACTGACTGTGGCCGAAGGCGTGTGGGAGGGCGGTATTCGGGGAACCTTCTGGTCTCCCACTACGTTTCTGCTACGTGCACAGTGACATCGCGGTGACAGGGTGTGGCGACAGGCGGGGTGCGGCTACCATGACCGGCACAAGGACGGGCGGCGCAAGGGAGTCGTCCCCAGGGGCGGCGCCCGGTGCTTCCCCAAGTCCTTCGGACAGGGGAGGCCCCAAGCCGGGGCGAGGAGGACGGGCCATGGTGCAGAAGGCCAAGATCCTCCTGGTCGATGACCGGCCGGAGAATCTGCTGGCGCTGGAGGCCATCCTCTCCGCGCTCGATCAGACACTGGTGCGGGCATCGTCAGGGGAGGAAGCGCTCAAAGCGCTGCTGACGGACGATTTCGCGGTGATCCTGCTGGACGTCCAGATGCCGGGCATGGACGGTTTCGAGACCGCCGCGCACATCAAGCGGCGGGAGCGGACCCGGGACATCCCCATCATCTTCCTCACCGCCATCAACCACGGCCCCCACCACACCTTCCGGGGGTACGCGGCGGGAGCCGTCGACTACATCTCCAAGCCCTTCGACCCCTGGGTGCTGCGTGCCAAGGTGTCGGTGTTCGTCGAGCTGTACATGAAGAACTGTCAGCTGCGCGAGCAGGCCGCGCTGCTCCGGCTCCAGTTGGAGGGCGGCGGCCAGACGGCCGGCGGCCCCAAGGAGCCCGCGGGGCTGCTCGCCGAGCTGTCCGCGCGGCTCGCGGCGGTCGAGGAGCAGGCCGAGGCGCTCTCCAAACAGCTCGACGACGAGTCGGCGGACGCGGCGGCGGTGGCCACCGCCGCCCATCTGGAGCGCAAACTGACCGGCCTGCGGCGGGCGCTCGACGCCCTGGAGCCGGGCACCGGCAGCGGCACCGCGGCCGTCCCCTCGCAGAACTGACGCGCAGAACTGACCCGCAGAACTGAACCCAGACCGACTCGCGGAACCGAACGGATCCGGAGCGAGCCGTTCGAGGGGGCCCGGCGCTGAGGGCGCGTCAGCCCCCTTCGCCCGTACGCCGGTCCTGTCCCCGCGCCCGTGACTATCGTCTTTCGGTACGACACGAACGGGTGAAGCACCGGCCGCCGTGTCGACGGCCGTCCGCACCGGTAACCTCAGCACCATGGCCTCACGTACGTCCGGCAAGGGTTCCCAGGGCACGGCGGGCACCGCGAAGCGCACCGGCCGTACCGCGGCGCCCGCCAAGAAGGCGCCCGCGAAGAAGACCGTCGCGCCCGCGAAGAAGGCACCCGCCAAAAGGGCGCCCGCCAAGAAGGCGATGCCCCCCAAGCCCGCGCCCCAGCGCGCGCCTTCACCCACCGGGGGCGTGTACCGGCTCGCGCGCGCCGTGTGGCTGGGCGCCGCCCATGGCGTCGGCGCGATGTTCCGCAGCGTGGGGCGCGGCGCCAAGGGCCTCGACCCCGCCCACCGCAAGGACGGCGTCGCCCTGCTGCTGCTCGGGATCGCGCTGATAGTGGCCGCGGGCACCTGGTCCCAGCTGCGCGGCCCGGTCGGCGAGCTCGTCGAGATGCTGGTGACGGGCGCGTTCGGCCGGCTCGACCTGCTGGTGCCGCTGCTGCTCGGGGCGATCGCCGTCCGGCTGATCCTCTATCCGGAGAAGCCGGAGGCCAACGGCAGGATCGTGATCGGCCTCTCCGCGCTGGTGCTCGGCGTGCTCGGCCAGGTCCACATCGCCTGCGGCTCGCCCGGCCGCGACGACGGCACCAGCGCGATGCAGGACGCCGGGGGCCTCATCGGCTGGGGCGCGTCCAAGCCGCTGGAATTCCTGATGGGCGATGTGCTCGCGGTGCCGATGCTGGTGCTGCTGACCGTCTTCGGGCTGCTCGTGGTCACCGCGACGCCCGTCAACGCCATCCCGCAGCGCCTGCGGGCCCTGTGCGTCCGCCTCGGCGTCCTGGAGCCGCTGCCGGGGGAGCTGGTCGAGGACGAGCTGTACGAGGACGACTGGCGTACCGCCGACGAACCGGAGCCCGCGCCGCGCGCCCGGCGCACGCCCGGGCGCAGGATCGCGCCGGGTGACGGTTACGCCCCGGGCGAGGCCGAGCAAGCGGCGCTCTCGCAGCGCCGCAAGCCCCGGCGCGCCTCGGTGCAACCGGCGTTCGACACCCCCATGGACCCCGTCGACGTGGCCGCCGCCGCGGCCGCGGCGCTCGACGGCGCCGTACTGAACGGCCTGCCGCCCTCCCCGGTCGTCGCGGACCTCACCCAGGGCGTCACCACCGAGCGGGAGCGGGGGAGCACCACACCGGTGCCCACGGCCCGCGGTGAGGCGGCGGGCGCGGCCGGGACACCGACCGCCAAGGCCGGTGCGGCCGGTCCGGCGCCCAGGGCGACCCCGGGCGCCCCCGCCGTCGTACCGGATCTGACCAAGGCGGCGCCGGAGCACTCGCAGATGCCCGCGCGCGCCGAGCAGCTCCAGCTCGCGGGCGACATCACGTACGCGCTGCCCTCGCTGGACCTGCTGGAGCGCGGCGGGCCCGGCAAGACGCGCAGCGCCGCCAACGACGCCATAGTGGCCTCGCTCCAGAACGTCTTCACGGAGTTCAAGGTCGACGCCGCCGTCACCGGCTTCACCCGGGGCCCGACGGTCACCCGGTACGAGGTGGAGCTGGGGCCGGCCGTCAAGGTCGAGCGGATCACGGCGCTGACCAAGAACATCGCGTACGCGGTGGCCAGCCCGGACGTACGGATCATCTCGCCGATCCCCGGCAAGTCGGCGGTCGGCATCGAGATCCCGAACACCGACCGCGAGATGGTCAACCTCGGTGACGTGCTGCGGCTCGCGGACGCGGCCGAGGACGACCACCCGATGCTCGTCGCGCTCGGCAAGGACGTCGAGGGCGGCTATGTGATGGCCAACCTGGCGAAGATGCCGCACGTCCTGGTGGCGGGCGCGACCGGCTCCGGCAAGTCGTCCTGCATCAACTGCCTGATCACCTCGGTCATGGTGCGCGCCACCCCCGAGGACGTACGGATGGTGCTCGTCGACCCCAAGCGGGTGGAACTCACCGCCTACGAGGGCATTCCGCATCTGATCACACCGATCATCACCAACCCCAAGCGGGCCGCCGAGGCGCTCCAGTGGGTCGTGCGCGAGATGGATCTGCGCTACGACGACCTGGCGGCGTTCGGATTCCGCCATATCGACGACTTCAACGAGGCGATCCGCAACGGCAAGGTCAAGCTGCCCGAGGGCAGCGAGCGGGAGCTGACCCCGTACCCGTATCTGCTGGTGATCGTCGACGAGCTCGCGGACCTGATGATGGTGGCGCCGCGTGACGTCGAGGACGCGATCGTGCGCATCACCCAGTTGGCCCGCGCCGCCGGCATCCATCTGGTCCTCGCTACCCAGCGGCCCTCGGTCGACGTCGTGACCGGCCTGATCAAGGCGAACGTGCCCTCCCGGCTCGCCTTCGCGACCTCCTCGCTCGCCGACAGCCGCGTCATCCTCGACCAGCCCGGCGCCGAAAAGCTCATCGGAAAGGGTGACGGACTGTTCCTGCCGATGGGCGCGAACAAGCCGACCCGCCTCCAGGGCGCGTTCGTCACCGAGGAGGAGATCGGGGCGATCGTCCAGCACTGCAAGGACCAGATGGCGCCGGTCTTCCGCGAGGACGTCACGGTCGGCCAGAAGCAGAAGAAGGAGATCGACGAGGAGATCGGCGACGACCTCGACCTGCTCTGCCAGGCCGCCGAGCTGGTGGTCTCCACCCAGTTCGGGTCGACCTCGATGCTCCAGCGCAAGCTGCGGGTCGGCTTCGCCAAGGCCGGCCGGCTGATGGACCTGATGGAGTCGCGCGGGATCGTGGGACCCAGCGAGGGCTCCAAGGCGCGCGACGTCCTGGTCAAACCGGACGAACTCGACGGTGTGCTCGCGGTCATCCGGGGGGAGGCTCCCTGATGGCCCGGGGCGGGCCCGAAGGGGCGATTGGGCGGCCGAATGGAGCACGCGTACGGGAGCGTGGGGCAACCGTTCTCCCCGGTTGTACGTCCAGTTGAGGGAAGAACAGGAACATGCCCCCCTCCTGACCCGTTAGGAGGAAGGGAGGAGGCCATTCCTATGGCGTACAAACTCCACCCTCCCGGTTGCCCCACCCTTTCGTACCCCCCCTAGACTGAACCTCCAGCAGGTGGCTCACGCTCGAAAGGCGCCCCCGTGTCCATCGGCAACTCCCCCGAAGACGACCGGCCTTCCCTCGGCGACGACGACCGGCCCTCCTTTGCTGACGACAACCGGCCGACGATCGGGCACGCGCTCAAGCAGGCCCGTATCGCGGCGGGACTGACCGTCGACGAGGTCAGTTCGATCACGAGAGTGCGCATTCCGATCGTCCACGGCCTGGAGGACGACGACTTCTCCCGCTGCGGCGGCGATGTGTACGCGCGCGGACACATCCGCACGGTCGCGCGGGCCGTGCACCTGGACCCCGAGCCCCTGGTCGCGCAGTACGACGCCGATCACGGCGGCCGTCCCGAGCCCACGCCCGCCGCACCCATGTTCGAGGCGGAGCGGATCCGGCCCGAGCGGCGCCGGCCGAACTGGACCGCGGCCATGGTCGCCGCGATCGTGGTGGTCGTCGGTTTCGTCGGCTTCACGATGTTCAGCGGCGACGGCGACTCCAAGAGCAAGGGCACCCAGGTGGCCGAGGGCCCCACCCAGACGCAGCAGCGCAGTCCGAGCCCCAAGCCGGTCCCGAGCCTGCCGCCGGTGTCCAAGCCCCCCGCCCCCTCGGACAGCGCCATCGCGGCGGCCCCGCAGGACAAGGTCACCGTCAAGCTGAGCGCCATCTCCGACAAGAGCTGGATCTCCGCCAAGGCGCACAACGGCCAGGTGCTCTACGACGGCCTCCTGGAGAAGGGCGAGTCGAAGACCTTCGTGGACGGCGAGAAGATCGACCTGATCCTCGGCAACGCCGGGGCGATCGAGCTCTACGTCAACGGCAAGAAGGTCGAGGACCAGTTCGGAGACGGCCAGGTCGAGCGGCTGACCTACACCAAGGGCGACCCGGTCGTCGGCTGACGGCGGCGCCGCACCCCGGCGCCGCAGGGCCGCCGGTTCCTTGATCGGCCCTCGCGGCGGGGACGCGGGCCGGGACAAAGTAGTCTTGAGTCCATGCCCGAACGCCGTACCGTCGCCCTTGTCACTCTCGGCTGCGCCCGTAACGAGGTGGACTCGGAGGAGCTTGCAGGCCGCTTGGCAGCGGACGGCTGGGAGCTCGTCGAGGACGCCGCGGACGCCGATGTCGCCGTCGTCAACACCTGTGGGTTCGTCGAAGCCGCCAAGAAGGACTCCGTCGACGCCCTCCTCGAAGCCAACGATCTCAAGGATCACGGCAGGACCCAGGCCGTCGTCGCGGTCGGCTGTATGGCCGAGCGGTACGGCAAGGAGCTCGCCGACGCGCTCCCCGAGGCCGACGGCGTGCTCGGCTTCGACGACTACGCCGACATCTCCGGCCGCCTCCAGACCATCCTCAGCGGCGGGAGCGTCGAGGCGCACACCCCGCGCGACCGGCGCAAGCTGCTGCCCCTGAGCCCCGTCGAGCGCCAGGGCGCCGCCGTGGCGCTGCCCGGCCACGCCCAGGAGGCCCAGGAGAGCGCCCCCGAGGACCTGCCCGAGGGCGTCGCCCCCGCGTCCGGTCCGCGCGCCCCGCTGCGCCGCCGGCTGGACACCAGCCCGGTCGCCTCGGTGAAGCTGGCCTCCGGCTGCGACCGCCGCTGCTCGTTCTGCGCCATCCCGTCCTTCCGCGGCTCCTTCATCTCGCGCCGTCCCTCGGACGTGCTGGGCGAGACGCGCTGGCTGGCCGAGCAGGGCGTCAAGGAGGTCATGCTGGTCTCCGAGAACAACACCTCGTACGGCAAGGACCTCGGCGACATCCGCCTCCTGGAGACGCTGCTCCCCGAGCTCGCGGCCGTCGAAGGCATCGAGCGTGTACGCGTCAGCTACCTCCAGCCCGCCGAGATGCGCCCGGGCCTGATCGACGTACTGACCTCGACCGACAAGGTCGTCCCGTACTTCGACCTCTCCTTCCAGCACTCCGCCCCCGGTGTGCTGCGGGCCATGCGGCGCTTCGGCGACACCGAGCGCTTCCTGGAGCTGCTAGAGACGATCCGCGCCAAGGCGCCGCTGGCCGGTGTCCGCTCCAACTTCATCGTCGGCTTCCCCGGTGAGACCGAGGCCGACTTCCAGGAGCTCGAACGCTTCCTCACCGCCGCCCGCCTCGACGCCATCGGCGTCTTCGGCTACTCCGACGAGGAGGGCACCGAGGCCGTCACGTACGAGAACAAGCTGGACGCCGAGGTGATCGCGGAGCGGCTCGACCACCTCTCGCGGCTCGCCGAGGAGCTCACCGCCCAGCGCGCCGAGGAGCGCGTCGGCGACACCGTCCGGGTGCTGGTCGAGTCGGTCGACGGCGAGGACGGCGTGATCGGCCGCGCCGAGCACCAGGCGCCGGAGACCGACGGTCAAGTGCGGTTCACGGAGGGCGCGGGACTGACGCCGGGCCGTATCGTCGAGGCGAAGGTCGTCGCCGCCGAGGGCGTCGACCTGGTGGTGACGAGTCTCGACGTCCCTGAGGAGGCGGCCAGATGACCGGAGTCCCGGCATCCGCGGCGGGCGGTACCGGCCGGACGCCGGCGCCCGGCGGCAAGCTGGGCGCGGCGGCCGTCAACCAGGCGAGCCTCTGGAACGTCGCGAACCTCCTCACCATGGTCCGGCTCGTGCTCGTGCCGGGCTTCGTGGTGCTGATGCTCCAGGACGGCGGGTACGACCCGGCCTGGCGGGCCTGGGCATGGGCGGCGTTCGCCGTCGCCATGATCACGGACATCTTCGACGGGCATCTGGCCCGGACGTACAACCTGGTCACCGACTTCGGGAAGATCGCGGACCCCATCGCGGACAAGGCGATCATGGGTGCCGCGCTGGTCTGCCTCTCCTCGCTGGGCGATCTGCCGTGGTGGGTGACCGGGGTGATCCTGTTCCGGGAACTCGGGATCACGCTCATGCGTTTCTGGGTCATCAGGCACGGCGTGATTCCCGCCAGCCGCGGTGGGAAACTGAAGACACTCGCCCAGGGCACGGCGACGGGTATGTATGTACTGGCGCTCACGGGTCCACTGGCGACCCTGCGCTTCTGGGTGATGGCGATCGCCGTGGTGCTGACGGTCGTCACGGGACTGGACTATGTGCGACAGGCGGTCGTACTGAGGCGCAAGGGGCTCGCCGCACAGCGCGCGGCGCGCGCCGCCGAGGCCGCCGTGGAGGGACCGGGCCGGTGAAAGAAGCCGCGCGGATCATGCAACTGCTCACGGACCGTGACCAGACGGTGGCGGCCGCGGAGTCGCTCACCGGCGGGCTGGTGGCCGCGGAGCTGACCGAGGCCCCGGGCGCCTCGGCGGGTTTCCTCGGCTCGGTGACGGCCTACGCCACGGACGTCAAGCAGAAGGTCCTGGGCGTCGACGGGACCCTGCTGGCTGAGCGCGGAGCCGTGGACGGCGAGGTCGCGCGGCAGATGGCAGCGGGTGTGCGCCGGCTCATGGGGGCCGACTGGGGTGTGGCGACGACCGGCGTCGCGGGCCCCGAGCCCCAGGACGGCAAGCCCGTCGGGACGGTCCACGTGGCGGTCGAGGGACCGGACGGGACCGGGAAATCCGTCGCTTTGCGGTTGAACGGCGGCAGGGAGGAAATCCGTAGGGAGAGTGTACGGAGCGTACTCGACCTGCTCGCCGGTGAACTCCGCGAAGACGCACGGGCACAGGATACGGAACAGAACGGGGGGAATTGATGTTTGCAGCCCTGAGTGAACACGACATCGCTCCCCGCACGGCCGCGGCGCGAGGCGGTACGGTGGGGCGTGAAGGATGCGGCTACGCGGTCCGAGGAGGGAGCCACCGATGATTCTGCTCCGTCGCCTGCTGGGTGACGTGCTGCGTCGGCAGCGCCAGCGCCAGGGCCGTACTCTGCGCGAAGTCTCCTCGTCCGCCCGAGTCTCACTCGGCTATCTCTCCGAGGTGGAGCGGGGGCAGAAGGAGGCATCCTCCGAGCTGCTCTCCGCCATCTGCGACGCGCTTGACGTACGGATGTCCGAGCTCATGCGGGAAGTGAGCGACGAGCTGGCACTTGCCGAGCTCGCTGCCTCGGCGGCGGCGAGCGACCCGGTGCCCGCACCGGTACGTCCGATGCTCAATTCGATCTCCGTGACGTCGGTGACCGGCGTCCCGACCGAGCGTGTGACGATCAAGGCGCCCGCGGAAGCGGTGGACGTCGTCGCGGCCTGACGCTGTCGGGCTCTGTCTGTGAGAAGCCCCGGCCGGTCTCTTGACCGGCCGGGGCTTCTCTTTGCCCTGAAACCTTTGACATGCCCCCTTTGGGGCTTCGTGCCAAGGTGGTGGGTGAACGCGAGGAGCCGGTGCACACCGAACGGAGTCCATGGATGTCTGTCGTGAAGAGCTCGCTGTCCGAGACCGATCTGAAGGTGGTGGGTGACGCCCTCCAGGGCGCACTCGTCGACCTCGTGGACCTGGCGCTGGTCGCCAAGCAGGTCCACTGGAACGTCGTCGGGCCGCGCTTCAGGTCCGTGCACCTCCAGCTCGACGAGGTGGTCGACACCGCCCGGCTCCACTCCGACACGGTCGCCGAGCGGGCCGCCGCGCTCGGGGTCACCCCGGACGGCAGGGCGGCGACCGTGTCCTCGACGAGCGCGATCGGCAAGACGCCCACCGGCTGGATCAAGGACGGGGACGCGGTACGGATCCTGGTCGACGCGCTGGGCGCGGTCGTGACGAGGATGCGCGAACGGATCGACGCCACCGGCGACCCGGACCCGGTCAGCCAGGACGTGCTCATCGGGCTGACGGCGGACCTGGAGAAGCACGCCTGGATGTTCCAGGCGGAGAGCGGCTGACGGGCCCGGGAGCCCGGACCGGCTCGCGGGGCGTACGGGGCGGCATGCGCGCCGGGGTGGTACCCGGTGCGCCCTCCCGATGGACGGGGGGAGCGGTCTAGCGTCGGCCCGAGGAGGCGGCCATGGCAGTGGCGGTGCGATGGGTGCCGGCGCTCGTGGTGGGGGCGCTGTGGTGGTGGGCGGTGGTGCGCCTGCTGGCGGCGCCCGAGGACGCCGGCGTGCTCGAAGGCACGGTGGCGGCGGGCGGCTGGGGCCTGAGCCTCCTGCCCGTCCACGTCACGGGCCCCGCGGTCACCAGGGCATCGCGACGCCGCCGTTCGGACGGAGGATCTGACCCGTCATGAACGAGGACGCGTCCGAGGCGAGGTAGAGCACGGTGTGCGCGATGTCCTCGGGCTCGCCCAGCCGTCCGAGCGGGGAGAGCCGGACCATCGTCGACTCGATCTGCCGCTGGTGCTCGGCCGAGTGCCGCTCGGTCATCGGCGTACGGACCCAGCCCGGGGCTATGGCGTTGACGCGTATGGAGTGCGGGCCGAGCTCGGTGGCGAGGGTCTTGGTCAGCTGGATGACGGCCGCCTTCGATGCGCTGTAGCAGAACAGCCCGGCCCCGGCGGAGTCGACGGCTCCGGACGCCATGGTGACGATGCTGCCGGGCGTGCCGTTCTCGATCATCACGCGGGCCGCCTCCTGGCAGGAGTGCAGCACGCCCTTGAAGTTGACCGCGAGCACACGGTCGAGGTCGGCGTCGTCGGTGTCGAGGACCGTGCTGGAGTGCATGATCCCGGCGACGGCGGCCAGGACGTCGATCCGGCCCGCGTCCCGGACGGCCGCGCGCAGCCGGGTGTGATCGGTCACATCGAGCGCGTGGGTGTACGCGGTGCCGCCCGCCTTGGCGATCAGCTCGCGGGTGCGACGGAGGCCCTGCTCGTCGAGGTCGGCGCAGTGCACGACCGCGCCCGCCTGCGCCAGCAGGACGGCACTGGCCCGCCCGATACCGCCGGCGGCGCCGGTCACGAAGGCGGTCCGATCGGTGAGGTCGTACGCCGAGAGGGGCATGCGGGGACGGTACGGGGGGAGCTGACGGGGCGTCAACTGGGGGGTCGCGGTGCCCTTGCGGCCCTTCGTGGCCCCTACCCGCCGTGCCGGGCTTCCGGGTCAGTCGCTGTTCCGTCCGGCCTGGGCGGACACCGGCGGGCTGGGCTGGCACCGGGGGCACCAGTACGTGGGGCGCTCGCTTCCGGAGGGGTCGCGGAGGGTGGTGACGCGCAGGGCGGTACCGCAGCGGGGGCAGGGGCGCCCGCCGCGCCCGTACACGTACACCTGCCGGGACGTGCGCTCCCGGTTCGCCTCCATGATCTTCTTGGCGGCGACGACGACCCGGACGGGGTCGGTGAGGTCGCCCACCGGCAGCCAGGGCACCGCCCGGACGGCGAAGCAGATCTCGGACTTGTAGATGTTGCCGACGCCCGCGAGGTTGCGCTGGTCGAGCAGGGCCTCGCCGAGGGGCCTGGCGGGGTCCCGGAGCAGGTTGCGCAGGGCGATTTCGGGGTCCCAGTCCGGGCCGAGCAGATCGGGGCCGAGGTGGCCGACGACGCGGTGCTCGTCGCGGGTGCGGAGGAGTTGGAGGACGGCCAGGCGGTAGCCGACCGCCGTACGCTCCTCGGTGCCCAGGATCGCCCGGATCTGGTCGCTCCGGCCGCCCCGCCAGCGTTCCCCGGGCGCGAAGATCCGCCAGGTGCCCTCCATGCGCAGATGCGAGTGGAGGGTGAGGCCGCCCTCGATACGGGTGAGGAGGTGCTTGCCGCGCGGGGTGACGTCCAGGACGGTCCGCCCCGTCAGGTCCACGGTCGCGAGCCGGGGCACCCGCAGATCGGACCGGATCAGCTCACATCCGCCCAGCGCGGCGTCGAGCCGACGGGCGGCCTGCCAGACGGTGTCTCCTTCGGGCATGAAGCCATTGTGCAGGGTGGGGGTGAGGGTGGGGGTGAGGGTGGGGGCGGGAGTGGGGGTGGGGTGTCTGGGGAGGTGATGCGTCTGCGGGTCGGTGGGGGCTGGTCGCGCAGTTCCCCGCGCCCCTGGGGGTTGTGGCTGAGGCAAGTGGTCCGGGTGCGGGGGACCCCCTCAGGGGCGCGGGGAACTGCGCGAGCAACCCAGCACGCTCCGCAGATGAAAGAGGGGGCTGCCCGGGCGCAGCCCGGCAAGAAGGGCCGCATGGCTCGTGGTGGCGGTGGGGCCGGGGTCGCAGCCCGATGGGTGGGTGCGGGGCTCGCGCGGCCCGCTCTGAGGGGGTCGGGGCGCAGCCCGGTGGGTTGGGGGGCCGGGGCGCAGTCCGGTGAGTGAGTGAGGGGCTTGCGTAGTCCGCTTTGAGGGGGCTTGGGCGCAGCCCGGTAAGTGGGGTGCGGGGCTCGCGCGGCCCGCCTTGAGGGGGGTCGGGGCGCCGCCCCGGGGAGAAGCTCACGCCTCAGCCCGCCCCCACCCCCGGAGGGTTCAGGGAAGGGGCGGGGTGGGGGATTCAAGGCCGCAGCCGCAACCCCCTCGGCGTAGGAACGAACCCCGCGGACTCCAGCGCCCGCGCCAGCGGCGACGTGAGCGCGGCCTCGGCGTTGACCCGCTCCACCATCACCGTCCCCAGCCGCCCCGCCCGAGCCGCCCCCGCCAGCGACTCCACCGCCGCCAGCAGCGCCGGATCGTCGGGCTCGGACGGCCAGACGAGCAGGGACTTGCCGCCACGCTCCATGTAGAGCGTGAGCTCGCCGTCGACCAGGACCACCATCGACCCCGCCTTGCGGCCCGGCTTGTGCCCGGCCCCCGACGGCGGCTCGGGCCAGGGAAGCGCCGCCCCGTACGCGTTGGCCGGGTCCGCCGCCGCCAGCACCACCCCCCGGGGCGTCGGCCGCGCCTCCGCGCGGTCGCGCGCGGTGGCCGCCGCCCGCAGCCGGTCCACCGCCCCGTCCATCGCGAACTGGGCCGCGCCCAGCCCCTCGACCACATAGCCGCGCCGCGCCTGCCCGCTGTCCTCGAACGCCGCCAGGATCCGGTACGTGGCCGAGAAGCCGCCCTCGACCCCCTCGGCCGCGACCGCGCCCCGCGTCACCACGCCGTGGCGGTCGAGGAGCGTGCGGGCCAGGGCGTGCGCCCGGTGCGTGGGGTCCGGCTCACGGGCGGGCAGCAGGGACCAGCGCCCCGACACCGTCGGCGGACCGGTGCGCGAGGCGGAGCGCGCGGCCGCCGTCAGCGACCCGTACCGCCCGCGCGGCACCGCCCGCTTGGCCCGGTGCGCGGTGGACCCGGCGGTGCGGCCCGACCCCAGCAACGCCCGCAGCGGCGCCAGGGTGTCGTTGGTGAGCCGCCCCGACCACGCCAGGTCCCATACGGCGTCGGCCAGCTGGGGATCGGTCGCCTCCGGGTGCGTGGTGGCGCGGACCTGGTCGGCGATCTGGCGGAAGAACAGCCCGTACCCGGGAGCGAGCGCCGTCAGCACCGACTCGTGCAGCGCGGTCAGCTCCAAGGGGTGCGGCGCTGGCAGCAGCAGGGGCGCCGCGTCCGCGAGATACAGCGAGACCCAGCCGTCCTTGCCCGGCAGGGCACCCGCCCCCGCCCACAGGACCTCGCCGGTGGTGGTGAGTTCGTCCAGCATCCCCGGTCCGTAGTCGGAGACCCGGGACGGCAGCACCAGCTTCTCCAGCGCGGACGCGGGTACGGCGGCGCCCTGCACCTGCTCGACGGCCCGGGCCAGCCCGTCGATCCCGCGCAGGCTGTTGCTCCCCAGGTGCTGCCACTGGGGCAGGAAGGTGGCCAGCGCCGCGGGCGGCACCGGTTCGAGCTCGTGGCGCAGCGCCGCCAGGGAGCGGCGCCGCAGCCTGCGCAGCACCGTCGCGTCGCACCACTCCTGGCCGAGCCCCGCCGGGTGGAACTCGCCCTGCACCACCCGCCCGCTCGCCGCCAGCCGTTGCAGCGCGCCCTCGGTGACGGCCGTACCGAGGCCGAACCTGGCTGCGGCCGTGGCCGAGGTGAACGGGCCGTGCGTGCGCGCGTACCGCGAGAGGAGGTCGCCGAGGGGGTCCTTGACCGGCTCCATGAACGCCTCCGGCACGCCCACCGGCAGCGCCGTGCCCAGCGCGTCGCGCAGCCGCCCGGCGTCCTCGATCGCCGCCCAGTGCTCGGTGCCGCCGAGCCGGACCCGGATGGCGCGGCGGGCGGACGCGAGCTCCTGCGGCCACGGCGCCTCGGCGCCGCGCGCGACCAGCTCCTCGTCGGTCAGCGGGCCCAGGACCCGCAGCAGGTCGGCGACGCCCTCCACGTCCTTGATCCGGCGGTCCTCGGTGAGCCACTGGAGCTCCTGCTCCAGCTCGGTGAGGACCTCCGCGTCCAGCAGCTCGCGCAGCTCCGCCTGGCCCAGCAGCTCGGCCAGCAGATGGGAGTCGAGCGAGAGGGCGGCGGCCCGCCGCTCGGCCAGCGGCGAGTCGCCCTCGTACAGGAACTGGGCGACATAGCCGAAGAGCAGCGACCGCGCGAAGGGGGACGGCTCGGGCGTGGTCACCTCGACCAGCCGGACCCGGCGCGCCTCCAGGTCGCCCATCAGCTCGGTCAGACCCGGTACGTCGAAGACGTCCTGGAGGCACTCGCGGACGGCCTCCAGGACGATCGGGAACGAGCCGAACTCGCTCGCCACCTGGAGCAGTTGGGCCGCGCGCTGGCGCTGCTGCCACAGCGGGGTGCGCTTGCCCGGGTTGCGGCGCGGGAGCAGCAACGCGCGCGCGGCGCACTCGCGGAAGCGGGCGGCGAACAGCGCGGAGCCGCCGACCTGTTCGGTGACGATCTGCTCGATCTCGCTCTTGTCGAAGACGGCGTCCGCGGCGCCGACCGGCGCCTGCTCGCTGTCGAACGTCGAGTCCAGGTGGCCCGGGTCCTGGTCGAGCAGGTCCAGGCCCATCAGATCGGCGTCGGGCAGCCGCAGCACGATGCCGTCGTCGGCGTGCATCACCTGGGCGTCCATCCCGTACCGCTCGGCCAGGCGGGCGCCGAGGGCCAGCGCCCAGGGGGCGTGCACCTGGGCGCCGAAGGGGGAGTGGATGACGACCCGCCAGTCGCCCAGCTCGTCGCGGAACCGCTCCACGAGGATCGTGCGGTCGTCGGGCACATGGCCGCAGGCGCGGCGCTGCTCGTCGAGGTAGGCGATCACGTTGTCCGCCGCCCAGGCGTCCAGGCCCGCGCTCAGCAGCCGCAGCCGCGCGTCCTCGGCGCTGAGGGAGCCGACCTCGCGCAGGAACGCGCCCAGCGCGCGCCCCAGTTCGAGCGGGCGGCCCAGCTGGTCGCCCTTCCAGAAGGGCAGCCTGCCCGGCACGCCGGGGGCGGGGGAGACCAGTACCCGGTCGCGGGTGATGTCCTCGATCCGCCAGGACGTGGTGCCCAGCGTGAACACATCGCCGACGCGTGACTCGTAGACCATCTCCTCGTCGAGCTCTCCGACCCGGCCGCCGCCCTTCTTGGGGTCGGAGCCCGCGAGGAAGACGCCGAAGAGGCCGCGGTCCGGGATGGTGCCGCCGGACGTCACCGCGAGGCGCTGCGCGCCGGGGCGGCCCGTGACCGTCCCCGCCACGCGGTCCCAGACCACGCGCGGGCGCAGCTCGGCGAAGGCGTCCGAGGGATAGCGGCCCGCCAGCATGTCCAGGACGGCCGTGAACGCCGACTTCGGCAGGGCCGCGAAGGGCGCCGCCCGGCGGACCAGGGCCAGCAGGTCGTCCGCCTGCCAGCTGTCCAGCGCCGTCATGGCGACCAGTTGCTGCGCCAGCACGTCCAGCGGGTTGGACGGGATCCGCAGGGACTCGATGGCTCCCGAACGCATCCGCTCGGTCACCACCGCCGACTGGACCAGATCGCCCCGATACTTCGGGAAGACCACTCCCGTGGAGACCGCGCCCACCTGGTGGCCCGCGCGGCCCACCCGCTGGAGGCCGGAGGCGACCGAGGGCGGCGACTCGACCTGGACGACCAGGTCCACCGCGCCCATGTCGATGCCCAGTTCCAGGCTGGAGGTGGCGACCACGGCGGGCAGCCGGCCCGCTTTGAGGTCCTCCTCGACGAGGGAGCGCTGTTCCTTGGAGACCGAGCCGTGATGGGCGCGCGCGAGGACGGGCGGCGCGCCCTTGGCCGCCCCCGACTGCGCCATGACCTCGGCGGGGGCATGGGCCTCGTCGAGCGGCACGGCGGACTCGCCCGCCTCCAGCGCGGCCGCCGTGGCCCGTTCGTGAGCGATCTCGTTGAGCCGGTTGCACAGCCGCTCGGCCAGGCGCCGGGAGTTGGCGAAGACGATCGTCGAGCGGTGCGCCTGCACCAGGTCGACGATGCGCTCCTCCACATGCGGCCAGATCGACGGCTTCTCCGCGCCCTCGGCGGCGTCGGCCGCCGGCGCGCCGCCCAGCTCTCCCAGGTCCTCCACCGGCACGACCACCGACAGGTCGAACTCCTTGGTGGAGCGCGGCTGGACGATCTCCACCTTGCGCTGCGGCGACAGGAAGCGCGCCACCTCGTCCACCGGGCGGACCGTCGCCGAAAGGCCGATCCGGCGGGCCGGCCTGGCCAGCAGCTCGTCCAGCCGCTCCAGGGACAGGGCCAGATGGGCTCCGCGCTTGGTGCCCGCCACCGCGTGCACCTCGTCCAGGATCACCGTCTCCACGCCCGCGAGCGCCTCGCGCGCGGAGGAGGTGAGCATCAGGAACAGCGATTCGGGGGTGGTGATCAGAATGTCGGGCGGCCGGGTCGACATGGCGCGGCGCTCGGCGGGCGGGGTGTCGCCGGACCGGATCCCCACCCGCACCTCCGGCTCCGGCAGCCCCAGGCGCACCGACTCCTGGCGGATACCGGTGAGCGGGGAGCGCAGATTGCGCTCGACGTCGACCGCCAGCGCCTTCAGCGGCGACACGTACAGCACCCGGCAGCGCTTCTTCGGCTCGGCGGGCGGCGGGGCGGCGGCCAGCCCGTCCAGCGCGGCAAGGAACGCGGCGAGGGTCTTGCCCGAACCCGTCGGCGCGACCACCAGCACGTCCGACCCCTCGGAGATCGCCCGCCAGGCGCCTTCCTGAGCGGCGGTGGGCGCGGTGAAGGCCCCCGTGAACCAGCTCCTGGTCGCGGGAGAGAAGGAGTCCAGCGCTGTCCTTGCCATGGTCCCCATCGTGCACCCACCCACTGACAATGGCCCGGAGCTGCGAGAATACGGATATGAACGCGGCCGAGGAGTGGGCACGGCACTGGCGGTACCCGGGGCTGCCGGGCCTCGAACTGCTGCACGCCCGCTACGTCAGCCACTCCTTCTCCCGCCACAGCCACGAGGGCTTCGTCTTCGGCGCGGTGCGCGGCGGGATCGAGGACGTCGTGCTGCCCGGGGAGACCGTACGGGCGCGCCCCGGCACCGTCGTCATGATCAACCCCGAGGTGCCGCACTCGGCCCGCGCCGGCGTCCCCGAGGGCTGGACGTACGCCACGCTCTATCCGTCCTCGCAGCTCATCGCCGACCTCGCGGCCGAGGTCACCACCCTGCGCGGGAGCGTGGGCTTCGCCGAGACCATCGTCGAGGACCCGGACACCTCGCTGCTCATCCACGAGGTGCACCGGGCGGCCGAGCAGGGCAACGCGCTCGCCGCCGACACGGTGTTCCGCATCGCCGTCGCCCGGCTGCTGCGCCGGCACGGACGCTCCCTGCCCGCGCGCACCACCGGATCGGCGGGCACCCGTACGGCCGCGGCCGCCCGCGCCCTCCTGGAGGAGCGCCTCGCCGACCCGCCGTCCCTGGAGCGGCTCGCCCACGACCTCGGGACCAGCCCGTTCGCCCTGCTGCGGGCCTTCAAGGCCACGTACGGGCTGCCCCCGCACACCTGGCTCACCGGTGAGCGCGTGCGGCGCGCCAGGCTGCTCCTGGAGGCCGGGACCGCGCCCGCGGAGGCCGCCGTGGCCGTGGGCTTCACCGACCAGCCGCACCTCAACCGCCACTTCACCCGCATCGTGGGCGTGACGCCGGGCGCGTACCGCAGGGAGCGCGCAAGAACGTACAAGAACGCGGGAGCCCCGCCCACGTAACGTCCGGGGCGTGGCAGCAGAACAGTCAGCACTCCCGGACATACGCCCCGAGGACGCGGGTCCCCCGAGCTCCCCCGGCAGGGGCGCACGGCCGGACCCCGCCGTCGCGGGCGAGCACAAGCCCGACTCCGCCGTGGTCAGGGACGCCCTCGGCGTCGGCATCGCGGTCGGGCTCTCCGGCTTCGCCTTCGGCGTGACCTCGGCGGGCTCGGGGCTCACCCTCCTACAGACGTGCGCGCTCAGCCTGCTCGTCTTCACCGGCGCCTCGCAGTTCGCCCTGGTGGGGGCGCTCGCGGCGGGCGGCAACCCCTTCACGGCGGCGGCCGGCGCCTTCTTCCTGGGCGTACGCAACGCTTTCTACGGGCTGCGGCTTTCGCAGCTACTGGCACTCCCGCGCGCGGTGCGGCCCTTCGCCGCCCAATGGGTCATCGACGAGACGACCGCCGTCACCCTCGCCCAGCCCACCCGGCGGGCCGCGCGGATCGGCTTCACCGTCACCGGCCTCACGCTCTACGTCCTGTGGAACCTGACGACCCTGGCCGGGGCGATGGGCGCGGAGGCGATCGGCGACACGGACGCGTGGGGGCTGGACGCGGCGAGCCCCGCCGTCTTCCTCGCGCTGCTCGCGCCGATGCTCACCACCGCCACGGAACGCGTCACCGCCGGGCTCGCGGTCCTGCTGGCCCTCGGCTTCCTGCCGGTGCTGCCCGCCGGGGCACCGGTCCTGGTGGCCGCGCTCGCCGCACCCGTCGTCCTCTTCCTGAAGGGGCGCGCGGGCGCCTCTAGGAGCCGCGGGACCACCCCGGACTCCGCCTCGGCCGACGGGAACTCCACGAAGGGAGCGGGGCGTTGACCATCTGGCTCGCCATCGCCGCCACCGCCGTCAGCTGCTACCTGGTCAAGCTCCTCGGCCTCCTGGTCCCCGCCGGGGCGCTGGAGCGGCCCCTGGTGCGACGGCTCGCCGCGCTGCTCCCGGTCGCCCTGCTGGCCGCCCTCACCGCCCAGCAGACCTTCAGCAGCGGCCACGCCCTGGTCCTCGACGCCAGGGGCGCGGGTCTCGCGGCGGCAGCCGTGGCCCTGATGCTGCGCGCGCCGTTCCTGGTGATCGTCGCCGCCGCCGTCCTGGTGACGGCCGCGGTGCGGGCCCTGGGCGGCTGAGGGCGCCCCGCGGTCCGCACGCCGGACATCCGCCCGTCCCGTACCGGGCGCGGGCGGATGTCCGGACGCCCTGCCTCAGTCGATCGCGCGGCCGTGCGCGCGCAGGGTCCGCAGCGCCTCGATCGTCACGATCGGCCGCCACTCCAGAGCGGTGCCCGGCGCCCATTCGCGCCAGTGGATGGGCCAGCCGCCGTCCTCCCGCTGCTCGGCCGCGAGGTGGTCGAGCGAGCGCGCCATCTCCTCGTCCGTGAACCAGCGCCGGGCCAGGGATTCCGGTACGCGCGCGTAGTCGTGCGGGAAGTGGTGCTCGGACGGGGCGTATCCGGGGGCGACCGGGAAGTCCCCGAGCCGGTCCGGATCGAGCACCGCGAGCCGCTGCTCGCGCACCAGACGCCCGAGCCGGTCGGCCGCCGCCTCGGCCCGCGCGCGGTCCGGCACCCCGTCCAGGAAGGCGACCGCCGCCTCGATCTCGTACGGGTGCGACTTCTCCAGGGCGTCGACGGCCGCCCAGCAGTAGTCCGTGGCCCGGAAGAGCCAGGCGTGCCACACCTGGTTGCGGTGGAGCAGCCCGACCACCGGGCCGGTGGCCAGCAGCTCGCTGGGCGGGTCGTCGACGATCCGCACGAACGGCGCGACGGGGTAGCCGCGCGCCGACGGGTGCAGCGCGGGCAGGGCGCCGTCCCGCGTGGAGACCGCCGTCAGATAGCCGCAGACCCGTTCCGTCCCCCGGCCGCTCACACGGGCGACGGAGTCCAGGACGCGCAGCGCGTGCGCGGTGTGCAGCGGCTGGCTGACGGGGCCGCGCAGATCGGGCTCCAGCGCGTGCCCGTAGCCCCCGTCGTCGTTCTGGTAGGCGGCGAGTGCGGTCTCCACGGGGTCGGCGCCGCTGCCGAGGAAGTGGTGCGCGAACCGCCGCTGCTCCAGCACGCGGGCCGTCAGCCACACGAAGTGCTCGGCTCGGGCGAGCGGTGTGCGGGGCGCGCGGGACGTGCGGACAGTCGCGGGTGATGTTCCGGATCCGGCCATGGTCCGACCGTAGGGCGCCCGGCGCCGCGGTCGAGCCGGACGGCCTCGGCTGCACTCTCAGGGCGGGATACTGGTGGCATGCGGTTGACGATTTTCTGGGAGCGGATGGCCGAGCACTTCGGCGCCGCCTACGCCGACTCCTTCGCGCGCGACCACGTGATCGCCGAGCTCGGCCATCGCACCGTGCACGAGGCGCTCGACGCGGGCTGGGAGACCAGGGACGTCTGGCGGGCCGTGTGCGCCGCCATGGACGTGCCCGCACACAGGCGGTGACGATCCGGGGCTGACGGCCCGCGCTGTCCGGGCCATGGGCGAGACTGGCCGTGTGGCACCCACTGACGAGAGCGACACCCAGACAGACCACCGGGCCGACCGCCCGGCCGGGAACGACCGCGGAGCCGGGGAAGCAGAAGCCCGTTCCGCGTCCGAGCCGCGTTCCGCGGGCGAGGGGCGCCCGCCCGAGGCCGGGGGCGCGGGCGACGTCCCGGCCGCCCCCGGCGCGGCCCCGGGGGGCGGGACCGCCGGGCCGCCGCCGCCCGTGCCCGGGACCGGCGGCGCCGTGCGCATGCCCCGGTGGCTGCCGCGCGCCATGGTGCTCGCGCTCGCCCTCTACGCCTGCTTCCAGCTCGGCAACTGGGCGTTCCACCAGCTCATCGGGCTGCTCATCAACGTGCTGATCTCGTTCTTCCTCGCCCTCGCGGTGGAACCGGCCGTGGGGCGGATGTCGGCGCGCGGGATGCGCCGCGGCCTCGCCACCTTCATCGTCTTCTTCGCGGTCTTCCTCGTGACGGCCGGGTTCATCGTGCTGCTCGGCTCGATGCTGGCGGGCCAGATCGTCGACATGGTCGAGCACTTCCCCAAGTACCTTGACTCCGTGATCAGCTGGGTCAACCAGAACTTCCACACCGACCTCTCCCGGGTCGAGGTCCAGGACAGCCTGCTGCACTCGGACTGGCTCCAGAAGTACGTGCAGAACAGCGCCAGCGGTGTGCTCGACGTCTCGACCACCGTGCTGGGCGGCCTCTTCCGGCTGCTGACGATCTTCCTCTTCTCGTTCTACTTCGCGGCCGACGGGCCCCGGCTGCGGCGCACGGTCTGCTCCATGCTGCCGCCCTCCCGCCAGGCCGAGGTGCTGCGCGCCTGGGAGCTCGCGGTCGACAAGACCGGCGGCTACCTCTACTCGCGCGGTCTGATGGCGCTCATCTCCGGAGTCGCGCACTACGTCCTGCTGCAGATCCTGGGCGTGCCGTACGCCCCGGTGCTCGCGGTCTGGGTGGGTCTGGTCTCCCAGTTCATCCCCACCATCGGCACCTACCTGGCGGGCGCGCTGCCCATGCTGATCGCCTTCACCGTCGACCCCTGGTACGCGGTGTGGGTGCTCGGCTTCGTGGTGATCTACCAGCAGTTCGAGAACTACATGCTCCAGCCCAAGCTCACCGCCAAGACGGTCGACATCCACCCGGCGGTCGCCTTCGGCTCGGTCATCGCGGGCACCGCCCTGATGGGGGCGGTCGGCGCGCTGATCGCGATCCCCGCGGTGGCGACGCTCCAGGCGTTCCTGGGCGCCTATGTGAAGCGGTACGACGTGATGGACGACCCGCGCGTCCACGGCCGGCGCGAGCGGGTCGGGGACTCCGCCCTGGTGCGCGTCCGGCGGGCGCTGCGCCGGGACCGGGCGGAGTAGCCGCCCGCCCCCGCCGGGGCGTCACCGCGACGCCCGGCGGGGCCCGCGTGGTGCGCTTGACACCAAAATCGAACATCCATTCATATGGAAGCGCGGCCCTGGGTTCACTTGGGTTCCGCCGGGTTTCCGGTGGGGGTTATCCACAGGCGGGAGGGACTCCGGGGCCCATTGTCAGTGGCAGGGGTTAGCGTCTTTGACGTGAAGCGATCGACTCAAGCAAACCGGGTGGAACCCATGGCAGGAACCGACCGCGAGAAGGCGCTCGACGCCGCGCTCGCACAGATTGAACGGCAATTCGGCAAGGGCGCGGTGATGCGCCTGGGCGAGCGGCCGAATGAGCCCATCGAGGTCATCCCCACCGGGTCGACCGCGCTCGACGTGGCGCTCGGCGTGGGCGGCCTCCCGCGCGGCCGCGTGGTGGAGGTCTACGGCCCGGAGTCCTCCGGCAAGACGACCCTGACCCTGCACGCGGTGGCCAACGCGCAGAAGGCCGGCGGCCAGGTGGCCTTCGTGGACGCCGAGCACGCCCTGGACCCCGAGTACGCGAAGAAGCTCGGCGTCGACATCGACAACCTGATCCTGTCCCAGCCGGACAACGGCGAGCAGGCTCTGGAGATCGTCGACATGCTGGTGCGCTCGGGCGCGCTCGACCTGATCGTCATCGACTCCGTCGCGGCCCTGGTGCCGCGCGCGGAGATCGAGGGCGAGATGGGCGACTCCCACGTGGGTCTCCAGGCCCGGCTGATGAGCCAGGCGCTCCGGAAGATCACCAGCGCGCTGAACCAGTCCAAGACCACCGCGATCTTCATCAACCAGCTCCGCGAGAAGATCGGTGTGATGTTCGGCTCGCCGGAGACCACCACCGGTGGCCGCGCCCTGAAGTTCTACGCCTCGGTGCGCCTCGACATCCGCCGTATCGAGACCCTGAAGGACGGCACCGACGCGGTCGGCAACCGCACCCGGGTCAAGGTCGTCAAGAACAAGGTCGCGCCTCCCTTCAAGCAGGCCGAGTTCGACATCCTCTACGGCCAGGGCATCAGCCGTGAGGGCGGCCTGATCGACATGGGCGTCGAGCACGGCTTCGTCCGCAAGGCCGGCGCCTGGTACACGTACGAGGGCGACCAGCTCGGCCAGGGCAAGGAGAACGCCCGCAACTTCCTGAAGGACAACCCCGACCTCGCCAACGAGATCGAGAAGAAGATCAAGGAGAAGCTGGGCGTCGGCGTCCGGCCGGAGGAGCCGAAGGCCGAGTCCGGCGCGGACGCGGCCGGTGCGGCCCCGGAGGCGGAGGCGGCATCCGTGCCCGCCCCGGCCACCAAGGCCAAGACGGCCAAGGCCGCCGCTGCCAAGAGCTAGACCATGACACGCAGGACCGAATGGGCCGAGCCGGACGGACCGGGCCCCGAAAGGGCCCGGTCCGCGCGGCCGGGCGCGCAGCGGGCCGGTTCCCGACGGGCCGGCCCGGAAGGATTCGGCGACGGCGAAGGCGCCGGTTCGTCGGGGGCCGAGAGGGACCCGGCGCCGCAGGACCCGGCCGAGCGGGCGCGGACGATCTGCCTGCGCCTGCTCACCGGGACCCCCCGGACCCGTAAGCAACTGGCCGACGCCCTCAAGAAGCGCGAGATCCCCGATGAGGTCGCCGAGGAGGTCCTCTCCCGCTTCGAGGAGGTGGGGCTGATCAACGACGCGGCGTTCGCGGACGCCTGGGTCGAGTCCCGCCACCACGGGCGCGGCCTGGCCCGCCGGGCGCTCGCCCGGGAGCTGCGCACCAAGGGCGTGGACTCGGCGGTCGTCGACGAGGCCGTCGGACAGCTCGACTCCGACCAGGAGGAGGAGACCGCGCGGGAGCTGGTGGCCCGCAGGCTCCGCTCCACCCGCGGCCTGGACCGCGACCGCCGCATCCGCCGCCTCGCCGGGATGCTGGCCCGCAAGGGCTACCCCGAGGGCATGGCCCTGCGGGTCGTCCGCCAGGCCCTGGAGGCCGAGGGCGAAACGGCGGACGACCTGTACGAGACGTTCTGACAGGGCGAACGGACAGGCCGGAGCGGGCGGGGCGTACGCATGCGGCGTGCGGACCAGATGTTCCGGCGGTCGTCCAGCGGCGCAGGGATTGCACGTCGGTCTCGGGACGGCGCCGATCCCGATGGTGACGGCTTCCGTGTAGCCGGGGCGTACGGACAGGGCTTGCGGAGCGGACGTTCCGGACGGTCGCGCCTGCGGGGCGTACCGCCCCGGGTGGCGGGTGCCGGGCTGCCGGTCTCAGGCGTTCACCCGCCGACCGGCAGCGGCCCTCACGCGGGTGCCGTCACCGGCAGCCCCTCCGCGCGCCATGCCTGGAATCCGCCCGCCAGGTCCGTCGCCCGGTGCAGCCCCAGCCCGTGCAGGGAGGCGGCCGCGAGGGACGAGGCGTAGCCCTCGTTGCAGATCACCACGATCCGCAGGTCATGGCTCGTGGCCTCCGGGGCGCGGTGGCTGCCCCGCGGGTCCAGCCGCCACTCCAGCTCGTTGCGCTCGACGACCAGCGCCCCCGGGATCAGACCGTCGCGCTCCCTCAGCGCCGCGTACCGGATGTCGACCAGGAGCGCCTCGCCCGCGAGCGCGGCGTCGTGCGCCTCCCGCGGCCCCACCCGGTCCAGGCCCTCGCGGACGCGCTCCAGCAACGCGTCGATCCCCACCGGGTGTTCGCTCACTGCCAGTCCTCCGGACGCTCGACGTGCTCCAGCCGCAGCACCGCGCCCGTACGGCTGAAGCGCCGGATCAGGGGCAGCGGCGGATAGTAGGCGTGGACCGAGATCGTGTGCCGGGTCGTCGACTCGTTCCTGACCTCGTGCACATGGTGGGGGCCGAAAGCCCGCCCCTCCCCGGCCTCCACGCTGCGTGAACGGTCGAGGTCCGCGGCGAGTTCCAGCGTCTTCCACCCCTCCGCCGGCAGCCTGGCCGCCAGGGAGTCCTCCCTGAGCGTTCCGGCGGCCGTGGCGAACGCGCCGTGGGAGCCGCCGTGGTCGTGCCAGCCGGTGCCGGTGCCGGGCGGCCAGCCGATCAGCCAGGCCTCGCTGCCGCCGGGCCCCTCCAGCCGGATCCACGTCCTGCCCTGCGGGTCGAGCGGCAGGGAGGAGACGAGCGAGGCGTCGGCGGCGGTGCGGCGGACGAAGTCGAGCAGGTCCGCCTCGTTCGGCGCGGCGGACGCGGCGGCGGTGGTACCGGGGGCGAAGACATGGGGGCCGGGCGTGGAGGGGTGCGCGGAAGGTGACATGGGGTGCCGTCCTGGGGGAGTTCGCGGGTGCGCGCGTACGCCGGACAGCGGCCCGGCGGCGCGAGGTGCGGGGAGCGAATCAGCGGGACGGACGACACACGCAGCCCGCGTAGCGGACGAGGTCCATATGGACCCTCCGCCACAGGCGCACATCGGTGTCGGTCACGTTCCGGAGTACACCATGTGCGCCTGGACGGGTCAATTGATGTCCGCGGTGCGGTCCTCCGCGCGCGCGTGGACGACGGCCCCGCCGCGCACCGCGTCGGCGGCCGTGTACAGCTCGCCCGGCCACACCCCGCCGAACGCCGCGACCAGATGCCCGTCGGGGCGTACGAGCAGCACCGTGTGGGCCGCCGCTCCCGGGTAGGCCTCGGCCACCAGCAACTCGGCCTCGGCGGGCAGGGTGTTGACCGCGGCCGTCAGACGCGGCATGACCCCGGCGGTCAGCCAGTGCCGCCGGTCCCAGACACCGGTACCGGGCGCCACCAGGACCACCAGGAGCCGGCCCCGGCCGAGCCGGTCCCGCAGGGCCACCACCGACCCGTCCGGCGCCGTGACCGGGACGTCGTCGACCGGCGCGCCCACTTCCGTGCCGACCGGTGTGTGCGCCTCGGCGGGTGGGGGTGCGAGGGGGGAGTGCGGGTAGGAGGGGGGCGCGCCGAGCGGGCCGCGCCCCAAGTGGCCGTCGGCGAGGAGCGTGTCGTGGCCGCGCGCGGCGCCCGGAAGGTACGCGCGCAACCCTCCGCCGCCGCGCAGCACCTGCATCGCCTGGTCGGCGGCGCGCAGCCGGGCGGCGACACTCGCGCGGCGCTCCGTCTGGTAGCTGTCGAGCAGTACTTCGGAGGCACCGTGGTGCCAGGCCTGTGCCAGCTTCCAGGCCAGATTGGAGACGTCCCGCAGCCCCTCGTCGAGGCCCTGGATGCCCACGGCGCCCAGCAGATGGGCGGCGTCCCCGGCGAGGAAGGCGCGCCGCACCCGCCAGCGCCGGGCGAGGCGGTGGTGCAGCGTGTACACACCGGTGTCCAGCAGCTCGTACGGGGGAGTCGTGCCGCACCAGCCGGCCAGGGTGTCGCGCAGCCGGCCCATCAGCGCGTCCGGGGTGACCAGTTCGGAGCGGTCGGGCAGCAGCCAGTCGACGCGCCAGGCCCCCTCCGGCAGCGGTCGGGCGGTGATCTCCTCGCCCGCGGAGCGCCACGGGGGCAGCCGGTGCAGCACCGCCTCACCGGGCCAGGGGAGTTCGGTGCGCAGGGCCACGACGGCCAGGCGCTCCACCGCCGTACGCCCGGCGAAGCGGACGTCGAGGAGCTTGCGCACGGTGGAGCGCGCGCCGTCGCAGCCCACCAGGTAGCTGCCGCGCCACCAGGTGGCGTCCGGGCCCGTGGTGTGGGCGGCGACGCCGTCGTCGTCCTGCTCCAAGGCGTCCAGACGGCCCGCGGGCGCCAGCCGGACGAGCCGGGAGACGGCCGCCGCGTCCCGCAGGGCGCGGGTGAGGGCGTGCTGGGGCAGATGGACCGGGGAGGGGCCGCCGTCGAGGTTGCCGGGGCCGTCGAGGTTGCCGGGGCCGTCGGGGCCCTCGGGGTCGTCGCCGAAGGAGACCTGGCGTTGCAGGGTGGCGCGCCGCATGCCCCGCCAGCCCGTCCAGCGGGCCCCCTCGTCGCGTACCGCGGCGCAGCCCAGCCGTTCCACGAAGGCGGCCGTGTCGGGCCGCAGGACGGCCGTACGGACCGGGCGGGGCTCCTCACCGCCCGGCTGCTCGTCCAGGACGACGGAGGGGACCTTCTGGGCGGCGAGGGAGAGGGCGAGCGCGAGTCCGACCGGACCGGCGCCGACGACGATCACCGGGTCCACGGCGTGGCTCCCTGGGCCCGGCGGGACGACTGGCAGGTGGCGCTGAGGACCCGGTGCACGATCACAGAACGTATGCAACCCACTGCGGGTGCTTGCGTCAAGTGACGGAGGCAGTGACGCGAGCGCCACTGCCTCATACATCGTCAGATTGTCGTATCGTCACGCCGGTCGGGCGCTTCGCCGCCGGTTCCCGCGACCGCGCCGACCGGATCGGCGGCGGCCAGCGGCGCGGCCGCCCCGGCCACCGGGATGCCGGTCCTGGCACGCCGGCCGCGCCGCTCGATCCAGGTGGCGAGCCCGGAGAGGGCCAGGCACATCGCCACGTAGATGACGCCGATGACGACGATCGTCGACACGTACGGGTACTGGCCGTTGACCTGCGTGTTGCTCGCGATCAGACGGGCGGTCTGGAGCAGCTCGGGGTACAGGATGATGAAGCCGAGCGAGGTGTCCTTCAGGGTGACCACCAGCTGGCTGATGATCGTCGGCAGCATCGCCCGGACCGCCTGTGGCATGAGCACGCTGGTCATGACCTGGGTCTTGCTCATGCCGAGCGCGTACGCCGCCTCGCGCTGGCCCCGGGGCACGGAGTTGACGCCCGCGCGCAGCACCTCGGCCTGGACGCAGCCGTTGTAGATCGACAGGCCGAGCGCCAGCGCCCACATCGAGTAGTCGGTCAGGAAACCGACCCAGACGGCGTAGATGGTGATCAGCAGCGGGATCGAACGGAACAGCTCGACGAAGCCGGTCGCGGCCCAGCGGACCGGCTTGTGGTCGGAGAGGCGCGCGACCGCGAGCAGTACGCCGAGGACCAGCGAGCCGACCGCCGCGAGGCCGAAGGCCTTCAGGGTGGCGACGACGCCGTCGGCGATGTTCTGCCGGATGCCCGAGTAGTTGAAGATGTCCCACATCTCGGGGGCGAGATGGCCCTTGTCCGACAGTCGCACGATGCTCAGGGCGAGCAGCGCGAGGATGGCGAGCGAGCCGAGGACGGCGTAGATCCGGTTGCGTACGACGGCCTTGGGGCCCGGGGCGTCGTAGAGAACGCTGGCGCTCATCGGGCGACCTCCATACGGCTCTCCAGCAGGCGGAAGAGGCCGCTGATGAAGAAGGTGACGACCAGGTAGCCCAGGGCGACCCAGACGAAGACGGGGACGATGTCGTAGCCCTGGTCGCTCATCAGCTTCTGCCAGCCGAAGAGTTCGGTGACGCTGAAGGCGCCGGCGATCGCCGAGTTCTTGGTGAGCGCGATGAAGATCGAGCTCAGCGGCGGGATCACGGTCCGGGTGGCCTGCGGCAGCACGATCAGGCGGAGGGTCTGCGTGAACGACATCCCGATCGAGCGGGCGGCCTCGGCCTGGCCCAGCGGGACGGTGTTGATGCCGGACCTGACCGTCTCGCAGACGAAGGAGGCGGTGTAGAAGCCGAGGGCGAGCGAGCCCAGCAGGAAGGGGCTCATCCCGGGGAAGAAGATCTCCGGGACGACGAAGAAGAAGACGAGGAAGAGCAGGGTCAGCGGGGTGTTGCGCAGCAGCGTCACCCAGGCGGTGCCGAAGAAGCGCAGCGGCGGCACCGGCGAGACCCGGAATCCGGCCAGCAGCAGCCCGAGGACCAGGGCGATGACCGAACTGACGGCGGTGATCTCCACGGTTCCTATGAAGCCGTCACGGAATTCCGAGAAGTTGTCGAGCAGTACGTTCATGAGGTCTCCGCGTCGGCGGGCGGCTGGCGGGCAGGGCCGGGAGCGCCCTCCACGCGCGCGTGGAGGGCGGCTCGGCCGGCGGGGTCGGCGGCGGCGCGGTCAACCGCGCCGACTCGGTGCCACCCGGACGGGTGGCACCGGATCAGTAGCGCTGGACGGCCGGCGGCTCGACGTAGCCGGCGCCGGACAGACCCAGCGTCGCCTCGTAGATCTTCTTGTAGGTGCCGTCCTTGACGTGCTTCTCGATCGCGTCGTTGACGAAGTCGCGCAGCGCCTTGTCGTCCTTGTTCATGCCGACGCCGTACGGCTCCTGCGTGAAGGGGTGGCCGGTGACCTTGAGCTTGCCGGAGTTGGCGGCCGCGTAGCCCTTGAGGATCGAGTCGTCGGTGGTCACCGCGTCGACCTGCTTGGTCAGCAGCTGCTGGACGCAGTCCGAGTACTTGGCGAGCTCGACGACCTTGGCGCCGTACTCGGGCTTCTTGATCTCCTGGAGCGGGGTGGAGCCGACGATCGAGCAGACCTTCTTGCCCTTGACCGTGCTCTTGTCGGTGATCGCCGTCTCGTCCTTGCGGACCAGCAGGTCGGCGCCGGCCTTGTAGTACGGGCCCGCGAAGCCGACGAGCTTCTTGCGCTTGTCGTTGATCGTGTAGGTGCCCACGTAGTAGTCGACCTGGCCCTTGGAGATGGCCGTCTCACGGACGCCGGAGTCGACGGTCTTCCACTCGATCTGGTCCTTGCCGAAGCCCAGGTCGGCGGCGATCATCTTGGCGAGCTCGATGTCGAAGCCGGAGCGCTCGTTGGTCGCCTGGTCCTGGAAGCCCAGGTAGGGCTGGTCGGCCTTGGCGCCGATGATCAGCTTGCCGCGGGCCTTGGCGGACTTGAACGTCGGGGAGTCGAGGGCGACGTCCTTGGCGACGGTGTACGTGGGCAGCTGCGGGGCGCCCGACTGGCCGGGCTTGGCGGCCTGCTTGTCGCCCGCGGAACCCGACTTGCCGCCACAGGCGGTCGCGGTCAGCGCGAGCACAGCGATCGCCGCGAAGGCGGCGGACTGGCGGAGCTTCATGTGAACATCCCTCGTATCGCTTGAATCGCTCAGATGGGGGGCCGTCGGCCCGTCGGGGAGGAGCGGCGCGTGCGGCCGCTCCGGGTCCTCGGCAGCCTCAGTGGTGAAGGATCTTCGACAGGAAGTCCTTGGCCCGGTCGCTGCGCGGGTTGCTGAAGAACTGCTCGGGCACGGCCTCTTCGACGATCCGGCCGTCGGCCATGAAGACGACGCGGTTGGCGGCGGAGCGGGCGAAGCCCATCTCGTGGGTGACGACGACCATCGTCATGCCGTCGCGCGCCAGCTGCTGCATGACCTCCAGGACCTCGTTGATCATCTCCGGGTCGAGCGCGGAGGTGGGCTCGTCGAAGAGCATGACCTTCGGGTCCATCGCCAACGCGCGCGCGATGGCGACACGTTGCTGCTGTCCGCCGGACAGCTGCGCCGGGTACTTGTCGGCCTGGGTGCCCACGCCGACCCGGTCGAGCAGGGCACGGCCCTTCTCCTCGGCCTGCTTCTTGTCCGTGCCGCGGACCTTGGTCTGGCCCAGCATGACGTTCTCCAGCACGGTCTTGTGCGCGAAGAGGTTGAACGACTGGAAGACCATGCCGACGTCGGCGCGGAGCCGGGCCAGTTCGCGGCCCTCCTGGGGCAGCGGCTTCCCGTCGATGGTGATCGACCCGGAGTCGATGGTCTCCAGGCGGTTGATCGTGCGGCACAGCGTGGACTTCCCGGACCCCGACGGTCCGATCACGACCACGACCTCGCCGCGCGCGATCGTCAGGTCGATGTCCTGGAGCACGTGCAGCGCGCCGAAGTGCTTGTTGACGCCGCTCAGCACGACCAGGTCGCCCGACGCGGGTGCCGCGTCCTGGACGTCCTTGGTCACTGATACTCCGCTCATCGGCTTCCAGCTCCGCTCTTCCTCGGTTGGGGAGGAACGTAGTGCGCCGCTGCGACCAGCGTCATTACATCTGAGCGAGAATTGAGCATCACGATCCGGTAGCGGGGTGGCACTCTCCGTGAAGGGGGCGCGCCGCGCAATACCGGCTCCGTAACGGATACCGCGCTCCGGTGGGTGCCCCCTTGACGCACACCCGCGGCATGGGCGTGGATGCGGGAGTACATGCCTGGCGACGACTACGGAAGGGGGACGATGAGACTGCTGCTCGTCGAGGACGACGACCATGTCGCCGCGGCCCTGTCCGCCGTGCTCGCCAGGCACGGCTTCGCCGTCGTGCACGCGCGCAACGGCGAGGAGGCGCTGCGGGCGCTGCTGCCCGACGACCGCGCCCCCAAGGAGCCCTTCGCCGTCGTGCTGCTCGACCTCGGGCTGCCCGACCAGGACGGCTACGAGGTCTGCGGGAAGATCCGCAAGCGCACCGCCACGCCGGTGATCATGGTCACCGCGCGCGCGGACGTGCGCTCGCGCATCCACGGCCTCAACCTCGGCGCCGACGACTACGTGGTCAAGCCCTACGACACCGGCGAGCTGCTGGCGCGCATCCACGCCGTCAGCCGCCGCACCACCGCGGGCGAGGACAGCGGGGCCGTCCCGGCGGTCGCCCTGCGGCTGGGGCCCGTGGAGATCGAACTGCCCACCCGGCGCGTCAGCGTCGACGGCGAGAGCGTCCAGCTCACCCGCAAGGAGTTCGACCTCCTCGCCCTGCTCGCCCAGCGGCCCGGAGTGGTCTTCCGGCGCGAGCAGATCATCAGCGAGGTGTGGCGGACCAGTTGGGAGGGCACCGGGCGCACCCTGGAAGTGCACGTCGCCTCGCTCCGCTCCAAACTGCGGATGCCCGCCCTGATCGAGACCGTGCGCGGCGTCGGATACCGGCTCGTCGCCCCGGCCGCGCTGTAAGGCCCGACACCCCAGGTGCGTACGCGACTCCTGCCGCTGCTGATCTTCCTGCTCGCCCTCGTCCTGGTGGCGCTGGGCTTCCCGCTCGCGATCAGCGTGGCCTCCGCCCAGCAGCAGAAGGTCGTCGTCGACCGGATCGACGACACCGCGCGCTTCGCCGCGCTCGCCCAGTTCGTCACCGCCGTCGACGACAAGGACACCAGCAGCAGGGAGCGCCTGGCCACCCTGGAGAAGGAACTGGCCCGCTACCACGAGCTGTACGGGATCCGCGCGGGCGTCTTCTTCCGCAACGGCGCCGCCATGGCGAGCGCCCCCGAGGGCTGGGGCGTGCCGGACGAGGGCAAGGGCCAAGACGCCTTCCAGGAGGCGCTGGCGGGCCGCAGGAGCCACGATCCGCCCCAGGTGTGGCCGTGGCAGCTCGGACGGCTCGTGGTGGCCTCCCCGGTGGTGCGCGAGGGCGACGTGATCGCCGTGGTGGTCACCGACTCGCCCACGGGACACATGCGTTCGGCGGTGCTGCGCGGCTGGCTGCTGATCGCGGCCGGCGAGGTGGCGGCGATGCTGCTCGCGGTCGGCGCGGCCTTCCGGCTCACCAGCTGGGTGCTGCGGCCCGTACGCGTCCTGGACGCGGCCACCCACGACATCGCGACCGGGCGCATGAAGTCACGGGTCGCGGTCGCCGGCGGTCCCCCGGAACTGCGGAGGCTGGCCCGTTCGTTCAACGAGATGGCCGACAACGTCGAGGACGTGCTGGACCAGCAGCGCGCCTTCGTCGCCGACGCCTCCCACCAGTTGCGCAACCCGCTCTCCGCGCTGCTGCTGCGCATCGAGTTGCTCGCCCTCGAACTGCCCGAGGGGAACGAGGAGATCGCCTCGGTGCGCGCCGAGGGCAAGCGCCTGGCCCAGGTCCTCGACGACCTGCTGGGCCTGGCCCTGGCCGAGCACGCCGAGGCGGACCTGCGGCTCACCGACATCGGCGCGCTGGCCGGCGAGCGGGTGGCGGCCTGGCGTCCGCTCGCCGAGGACAAGGGCGTGCGGCTCACCGAGCGGCGGGCCGCCGTCACCGCCTGGGCGGACCCGGTGGCGCTCTCCAGCGCCCTGGACGCCGTCATCGACAACGCACTGAAGTTCACCCCCGCGGGTGAGGAGGTCACGGTCTCCGTCGCCGCCGACGGGGACCACTCGATGATCACCGTGACCGACCGCGGACCCGGTCTGACCGACGACGAACTGAGCCGGGTCGGTGACCGTTTCTGGCGCGCGGGCCGGCACCAGAACGTCAAGGGCTCGGGCCTGGGCCTGTCCATCTCGCGGACCCTGCTGGCGGCGGGCGGCGGCACCATCACGTACGCCCATCACACCCCGCACGGCCTGCGGGTGACGCTCAGGGTGCCGCGCACCTCACCGACGGGCTGAGAGCCTGGGGAGCGCGGTCCGGGCCCGCGCCCCGGTTCAGGGCTTGGTCGACAGGTAGTAGCGCCGGGCGCCGTCGTGCAGCGGCAGCGGTTCCGTGTAGATCGCGGTGCGCAGGTCCACCAGCTGCGCGGCGTGCACCTCGCGTCCGATGGCGTCCCGGCTGCGGATCACCGTGTGGGTGAACTCCTCGGTCAGGCCCGGGTCCGTACGGTCCGTGGTGACCAGCAGGTTCGCCACGGCGATCGTCGGCACGGCGGCGCCCCGCTGCGCCTGCGGATAGGCGTCGGCGGGCATGGTCGCGGCCCGGTAGAAGCCGGTGAGGCCGTCCGCGGCGTGCAGCGCGGTGACCAGGTCGCCCAGCGGGACGAGACGGATCTGGTCCTGCTGGGACAGCCGCAGCACCGCGGTGGTGGGCAGGCCGCCCGACCAGAAGAACGCGTCGATCTTCCCGGCCCGCAGCAGCTCCGGCATGGTGTCGATGCCCGCCGACACCGGCGTGATGTCATGCGCCGGATCCAGCTTGGCGGCGGTCATCAGCCGCTCCGCGAGCAGCCGCACCCCCGACCCGGGCTGCCCTATGCCGACGCGCTTGGAGCGCAGGTCGGCCGTGGTGCGCACCGGGGAATCGCGGTCCACCACGAGCTGGACGTAGTCGTCGTAGAGCCGGGCGCAGCCGCGCAGCCGGCCGGCGCCCGTGGAGCCGTCGCGGAGGTACTTGGCCACCGCGTCGGCGGTCGCGATGGTGAAGTCCGCCTGGCCGGTGGCCACCCGCTTGAGGTTCTGCTGCGAGCCCTCGCTGGTCTGGAGCCGGACGTCCACCTCGGGCAGGTCGTCGGCGAGGGCCCGCTCCAGCAGCTCGCCGTACCGCTGGTAGACCCCGGTCCGCACACCGGTACTGAACGTGATCGTCCCCGAGGGCGGCGAGCCCCCCACCGAGAGCAGCCACCACAGCAGCAGCCCGAACGCGACCAGGGCCGCGACCGCCCCCTGGAGGGCACGGCGGCGGCTGACACGGGGGAGGGCCTGGAGCATGGCGCGATCCTGCCAGCTCACTCCCCGTGATGGCCAGGCCCGGGGTCGGGGAAGGCGGGACGGCCTGTCGGTGCGACCTCGTACCCTGGTGTACGAGATGAGCGAGGTAGAGGGTTTGAAAACGTACGAGGTGCGCACCTACGGGTGCCAGATGAACGTGCACGACTCCGAGCGGCTGTCCGGCCTCCTGGAGGGCGCGGGGTACGTACGCGCGCCCGAGGGCAGCGACGGGGACGCGGACGTCGTCGTCTTCAACACCTGCGCGGTGCGCGAGAACGCCGACAACAAGCTGTACGGCAATCTCGGCCGCCTCGCCCCGATGAAGACGAAGCGGCCCGGGATGCAGATCGCCGTCGGCGGCTGTCTGGCCCAGAAGGACCGCGACACCATCGTCGCGCGGGCCCCCTGGGTGGACGTCGTGTTCGGCACGCACAACATCGGCAAGCTGCCGGTGCTGCTCGAGCGCGCCCGCGTCCAGGAAGAGGCGCAGGTCGAGATCGCCGAGTCGCTGGAGGCGTTCCCCTCGACGCTGCCCACCCGGCGCGAGTCCGCCTACGCGGCGTGGGTCTCCATCTCCGTGGGCTGCAACAACACCTGCACCTTCTGCATCGTCCCCGCGCTGCGCGGCAAGGAAAAGGACCGCCGGCCCGGTGACATCCTCGCCGAGGTCGAGGCGCTGGTCGCCGAGGGCGTCTCCGAGATCACGCTGCTCGGCCAGAACGTCAACGCGTACGGCTCGGACATCGGCGACCGCGAGGCCTTCTCCAAGCTGCTGCGCGCCTGCGGGAAGATCGAGGGCCTGGAGCGGGTCCGCTTCACCTCGCCCCACCCGCGCGACTTCACCGACGACGTCATCGCCGCGATGGCCGAGACGCCGAACGTGATGCCGCAGCTGCACATGCCGCTCCAGTCCGGCTCGGACACCATCCTGAAGGCGATGCGCCGCTCGTACCGCCAGGAGCGCTTCCTCGGGATCATCGAGAAGGTCCGCGCCGCCATCCCGCACGCGGCCATCTCCACCGACATCATCGTGGGCTTCCCCGGCGAGACCGAGGAGGACTTCGAGCAGACCATGCACGCGGTCCGCGAGGCCCGCTTCGCGAACGCCTTCACCTTCCAGTACTCCAAGCGCCCCGGCACCCCCGCGGCGACCATGGAGGGGCAGATCCCCAAGGAGGTCGTGCAGGCGCGCTACGAGCGCCTGGTCGCGCTCCAGGAGGAGATCTCCTGGGAGGAGAACAAGAAGCAGGTCGGCCGGACCCTGGAGGTCATGGTCGCCGAGGGCGAGGGCCGCAAGGACGGCAGCACCCACCGCCTGTCCGGCCGCGCCCCCGACAACCGCCTGGTGCACTTCACCAAGCCGGAGCAGGACGTGCGGCCCGGCGACGTGGTGACCGTGGAGATCACTTACGCGGCCCCGCACCACCTGCTGGCGGAGGGCCCCACCACCGCGGTGCGCCGCACCCGCGCGGGCGACGCCTGGGAGAAGCGCAACGCGGCCCCGGCCCAGCCCGCCGGAGTGCTGCTCGGCCTGCCGAAGATCGGCGTCCCCGAGCCGCTGCCGGCCGCGACGGGCGGGTGCAGCGTCGTCTGACGCGTCTCCACGCGCGCGTGGGGCGGCGTTCGTCTCCGGCCAGGGCCGGAGGCGGGCGGTCCTTCCAGGCACGCGGGAGGTCCGCCCACGCGCGCACGGAAGGGCTTTCGGGGACGGGCGGTCCGTCCGTGCGCGGGGCCGGTTCATCGTCGCCCAGTCGCTCCGGCGGGCCATCCTCGGCCCGTCCCCGCGCGCGTGGCCGGTTCGCGCCGCCCGTGCCGGGCCGCGGGGGGACGCACCCACTACGCTGCGGATCATGCTCGTAGCCGCCGCCGTCTGCCCCTGTCCGCCGCTGCTGGTGCCCGCGGTCGCCTCCGGCGCCGCGCCCGAACTCGACGCCGCGCGGGACGCCTGCGCGGACGCCGTGGGCCTGCTGGCCGCCTCCCGGCCCGACCTGCTCGTCGTGGTCGGCCCCGCCGAGCAGGCGGCCCGCGGCCCGCACCCCCAGGGCGCGCCCGGGTCCTTCGCGCCCTTCGGCGTGGACCTGCGCGTGACCCTCGGCCCGGCGCCGGGCGAGCCGGACGGCACCGCCCGCGAGCTGCCGCCCTCCCTCGCCGTCGGCGCGTGGCTGCTGGAACGTGCCGGCTGGTCGGACGCCCCGGTCGAGGGCCTCGGGGTCGGTGAGCCGCTGGAGGCCGCGCGCTGCGCCGACGTGGGCCGGGGCCTGCCCGCCCGGGCGGACCGCGTCGCCCTGCTGGTGATGGGCGACGGCAGTGCCTGCCGCACCCTGAAGGCCCCCGGCTACCTCGACGAGCGTGCCGCGGCCTTCGACGAGGGGGTGGCGAACGCGCTGGGCGCCGCCGACACACGCGCGCTGCTGGAGCTGGACGCGGAGCTGGCGTACGAACTGAAGGCGGCGGGCCGGGCGCCCTGGCAGGTGCTCGCGGGCGCCGCCGAGGGCGCGGGCCTGGAGGGCCGGCTGCTGTACGAGGACGCGCCGTACGGGGTGGGGTACTTCGTGGCCGTCTGGTCCTGAGGGCGCGTCGGGGGTACCGGGCCGGCGCCGGCCCGAGGCGGGCGCCCGCGTCAGGGCGGCGCGCGGCCTTGCGCAGGGGCGGGCCACACGGGGACGGCCGTGACCAGAGCGGCGAGCGGCACGACGCGGGGCCCGGCGAGGGCGCGACCCCGTCGGCGCACACGGGGACGGCCGCGGAGCGCGAGTGCTCCACGGCCGTCTCCGAGGTGATCAGGCCGACGGGGGCGGGGTGCCGCCGCCGTCCTCGTACGCCGCGCTACTTCCGGGCGCTCTCGCCCGCCTCGTTGTCCGCCGCCTCCTCCGCCGACTGCTGCTTGGGGATCTCCATGCCCTCGGCGGCGGCCGGTTCGGCGGCCTCCGTCGGCGCGGCCTCCGCGGCGGGCTCGGGCTCCTCCGTGGAAGCGGCGGCCTCCGGCCCGGCCTCGACGGCCTCCTCGGCCTCGGCCGTCGCGGTGGCGGACGGGGCCTCCTCGGTCGACGCCTCTACCGCCTTACGGCGAAACCTCGAAAAAACGCCCATATCAACTCCATAGCGTACTCGTGTGGGCGAAATCCCACCCCATCCGGAGCGCCTCATTGCGGCGGCCGGGGGCACCGGTTCGGCAGACCGGCGGTCGGAACCTCGCAACAGGCAACGAACCCGGATGCGCCCCGTCACGTAGCTCGTTCGGGGACGGCCGCCGAGGTTTGCGAGACTGTGACCGTGAGAACTGCAGCTCCCGCACCGCGGGTCATCGCCGTCGTCGGTCCGACCGCGGCCGGAAAGTCCGATCTGGGTGTCTTCCTGGCCCAGCAGCTCGGCGGCGAGGTCGTCAACGCCGACTCGATGCAGCTCTACCGGGGGATGGACATCGGCACCGCCAAGCTGACGCCGCGGGAGCGCGGCGGCGTGCCCCACCACCTCCTGGACATCTGGGACGTGACCGAGCCCGCCAGCGTCGCCGAGTACCAGCGGCTCGCCCGCGCCGAGATCGACCGGCTGCTCGCCGAGGGCCGCACCCCCGTCCTCGTGGGCGGCTCCGGCCTCTATGTGCGCGGCGCGATCGACGTGCTCGACTTCCCCGGCACCGACCCCGAGGTGCGGGCGCGGCTGGAGCGGGAGCTGGAGCAGGACGGGCCGGGCGCGCTGCACCGGCTCCTGGCCGAGGCCGACCCCGAGGCGGCGCGCGCGATCCTGCCCAGCAACGGCCGCAGGATCGTGCGGGCCCTGGAGGTCATCGAGATCACCGGCAAGCCGTTCACGGCCAACCTGCCGGGCCACGACTCCGTGTACGACACCGTGCAGATCGGGGTCGACGTGGGCCGCCCCGAGCTCGACGAGCGGATCACCCTCCGGGTCGACCGGATGTGGGAGGCGGGCCTGGTGGACGAGGTGCGCGCGCTGGAGGCCCAGGGGCTGCGGGAGGGACGCACCGCCTCGCGCGCGCTGGGCTACCAGCAGGTGCTCACGGCGCTCGCGGGGGAGTGCACCGAGGAGGAGGCGCGCGCCGAGACGGTCCGCGCCACCAAGCGCTTCGCGCGCCGCCAGGACTCCTGGTTCCGCAGGGACCCGCGCGTGCACTGGCTCAGCGGCGCCGCCGAGCATCGCCGGGAACTCCCGGGGCAGGCGCTGACGTTGGTCGAACGAGCGGTCACAGCCTGATCACGTGATGGCATCGGGACGCACCGCCGGTCATTGAGGCACCCGCGCGCGTGCCATCATCGACCTCGATCGACCAGTGGAGTCCGAGTGGGGAGGGCGCGTGGCGATGGAGGCCGGCCCTCGCGACAGAGAGCACGGAACGCGGGACGAGTCCGCGCGACCGGGTCCTTCGGAAGTGACGGCAGTGTCGGAAGGGCCGGACGTGAGCGACGCCGGACGGGAGCCCGCCCACGGCGACGCCCCGGAGCCGAGCCCCGCGGAGCTGAGCGTCGGCGCCCTGGGCCCGACCGTCCCGGGAGCCGTCGGGCTCACCCCCGACGGGCCGCAGGACGAGGGCGTGCTCGCCGAGGGCGGCGAGGTCGAGGTCGAGATCCGTCCGCAGCGCAGGCTGCGGATCTGGCAGCTCGCCCCGATCGTGACGCTCGCCGCCATGGGCTCGCTGATGTTCGCCTTCCCGCTCGCCTTCGAGTTCGGCGACGGCGGCCCGGTCGTGGCCATGCTCGGCCTCCTGATCAGCTGCTGCGCCGCCGGCTGGGGCCTGATGGCCGCCCGCCGGGTCGGCTACACCTGGCCGGGACTGCCCGCGCGCGGCTCAGGCGGGCGCCCCGACTGGCGCGTCATCGGGCTGTACGTGGCGGGCCTGGCCGTGGTGGTGGCCCTGGCCGTCTGGCGCGTCGCCCGGCTGCGCTGAAGCCCCACCGCTTCTGGGGTCCGCCGCTCCGGTCTGCCGCTCCCAGGGTCTGCCGTTCCGGGGCTGCCGCTCCCAGGGTCTGCCCTTCCGGAAGCCGCCGCCCCCAACCCGCCGGACGGGCCTCACTGCCCCCGAGCCCTGCCGCCGCGCCCCCCGCCCGGGCCCGGTCCCGTCTCCCCGGCGCCCGGCCCGTTGTCCGAGGGCCCCCGTACGATGGGCGGCGTGAACACCACCTCGCCTCTCACCTTCCTCAAGGGCCACGGGACCGAGAACGACTTCGTGATCCTCCCGGACCCGGACAACGCGGTCGAGCTGCCCGCCGCCACCGTCGCGCGCCTGTGCGACCGCCGGGCCGGCATCGGCGGCGACGGGCTGCTCCACGTCGTGCGCAGCGCCGCCCACCCCGAGGCGAGGGCCATGGCGGACGAGGCCGAGTGGTTCATGGACTACCGCAACGCGGACGGCTCGATCGCGGAGATGTGCGGCAACGGCGTGCGGGTCTTCGCCGGGTACCTCCGGCGTGCCGGGCTCGTCGAGGAGGGCGACCTCGCGGTCGCCACCCGGGGCGGAGTCAAGAAGGTCCACCTCGCCAAGGGCGGCGACATCACGGTCTCCATGGGCCGCGCACGGCTGTTTGAGGAGGGCGTCACCGTGGAGGTGGACGGCCGCAGCTGGCCCGCCCGCAACGTGAACATGGGCAACCCGCACGCGGTCGCCTTCGTCGAGGACCTCTCCCACGCGGGCGAGCTGCGCTCGGTGCCGGCGTACAGCCCGGCCGCCGTCTACCCCGAGGGCGTGAACATCGAGTTCGTCGTCGACCGGGGCCCCGGCCACGTGGCGATGCGGGTGTACGAGCGTGGCTCCGGCGAGACCCGCTCGTGCGGCACGGGCGCGTGCGCGGTGGCCGTGGCGGCGGCGCGCAGGGACGGCGCCGACCCCGCCGTCACCGGCGCCCCCGTGACGTACCGGGTGGACCTGCCCGGCGGGACCTTGATCATCACGGAGCTGCCCGACGGCGAGGTCGAGATGACCGGGCCGGCCGTGATCGTCGCGGAAGGTGTGATCGACCCGGCGCTCCTGGCGACGGTTGAAACGGCTGTGGCCTGAACCTTCGCTCGAATGGGTGATCCGGTTCACGCTGAGCGAGAGCCGGACTGCGCCACGTGGTGGGGTCGGTAGCATCAAGCACCGGCCCGGAGGGCACGCCTGCCTTTCCACCGCCGGTCGATGCTGCCGGAGGTGCCCCCATGAGTGCAGAGGCCACGAATCCTGACGCGCAGAGTCGCCGACGCGGCCTCCCCAGGATCGACCTCCGCAGGCTGGGCCGGGCCGCCCTGCTGGGCCCCGCCTCCCGCGACCGGCTGCCCGACGCCATCGGGCACGTCGCCGAGGCGCACCGGGCCCACCACCCCGACGCCGACCTCGCGGTGCTGCGCCGCGCGTACGTCCTGGCGGAAACGTCCCACCGCGGCCAGTTCCGCAAGAGCGGCGAGCCGTACATCACGCATCCGCTGGCCGTCACCCTGATCCTCGCCGAACTCGGCGCCGAGACCACCACGTTGACCGCGTCCCTGCTCCACGACACCGTCGAGGACACCGAGGTGACCCTCGATCAGGTGCGGGCGGAGTTCGGCGAGGAGGTCACCTATCTGGTCGACGGCGTCACCAAGCTGGAGAAGGTCGACTACGGAGCCGCGGCCGAGCCCGAGACGTTCCGCAAGATGCTCGTCGCCACCGGCAACGACGTCCGTGTGATGTCGATCAAACTCGCGGACCGGCTGCACAACATGCGCACCCTGGGCGTGATGCGCCCGGAGAAGCAGGCGAGGATCGCGAAGGTCACCCGCGACGTGCTGATCCCGCTGGCCGAACGGCTCGGGGTGCAGGCCCTCAAGACCGAACTGGAGGATCTGGTTTTCGCCATCCTCCACCCCGAGGAGTACGAGCACACCCGCGCGCTCATCGCGGCCAACTCGGGCACCGAGGACCCGCTGACCACCATCGCGGACGGCGTCCGGGCCGTCCTGCGCGAGGCGGGCATCAGCGCCGAAGTCATGATCAGGCCACGGCACTTCGTCTCCGTCCACCGCGTCCACCTCAAACGCGGGGAGCTGCGCGGCACCGACCTGGGCCGACTGCTCGTCCTGGTCGCCGAGGACGCCGACTGCTACGCGGTCCTCGGCGAGCTGCACACCTGCTTCACCCCGGTGATCTCGGAGTTCAAGGACTTCATCGCCGCCCCCAAGTTCAACCTCTACCAGTCGCTGCACACGGCGGTCGCGAGCACCGGCGGCGCGGTCGCCGAGGTCCTCATCCGCACCCACCAGATGCACAAGGTGGCCGAGGCCGGTGTCATCGCGCTGGGCAACCCGTATGCGGGGGGCGGGCCCGGCGACGGCGCCGACCCGGCGGCCGACGAGCGCGAGGACCCCACCCGCCCCGGCTGGCTCTCCCGCCTCCTGGACTGGCAGCAGAACGCGCCGGACCCCGACACCTTCTGGTCCTCCCTGCGCGAGGAGCTCGCACAGGACCGCGAGATCACCGTCTTCGGCTCCGACGGCCGCACCCTCCCCCTGCCGGCCGGGGCGAGCTGTGTGGACGCCGCCTACGCGCAGTACGGCGAGGACGCCCACGGCTGCATCGGCGCGCGCGTCAACGGCCGTCTGGCGACGCTGAGCACCGTCCTGAGCGACGGCGACACCGTGCAGCTGCTCCTCGCCCAGGACGCCGCCTCCGGGCCCTCCCCGGACTGGCTCGACCACGCCAGGACCCCGGCCGCGCGGATCGCCATCACCGGCTGGCTCGCCGCCCACCCCGAAGGGGTCAAGATCCCGGCCGCGGCGCCCCGCCCGCAGATGTCCGTCACCACCGACCGGCGCAGCGCCGCCAACGCCGTCACCGACCTGCCGGGCGCGACGGTACGGCTCGCGGGGTGCTGTACGCCGGTGCCGCCGGACGCGGTCACCGGCTTCGCGGTGCGCGGCGGCGCCGTGACCGTCCACCGCGAGGAGTGCCCGGCGGTGGCCCGGATGACGACGCTGGGCCGGGCCAGGGTCGGGGTGCGCTGGGGCGACACCGCCGCCTGCCGGGTCACCCTGGTCGCCGAGGCGTTCGGCCGGCCGCGGCTGCTCGCCGACCTCACCGAGGCGATCGCCACCGCGGGCGCCGCGATCGTCTCCGCGACCGTCGAGCCGCCCAGCGAGCAGCGGGTGCGGCACACCTACACCCTCCAGCTGGCCGACGCCGCCGAACTGCCCGGTCTCATGCGCGTGATGCGCGACGTGCCCGGCGTCTACGACGTGAGCCGGGCGCAGCACCCGGCCGCGGCGGGCTGAGGCGACGGGCCGACGCTCGTTCGGGTGGAGGTGGTGCGCGTCGGCCCCGACCTCGCGCGGCGGACTGGTAGCGGTAGGGCATGCTGCTCTCCTCACGCCGTGTGCGTGCCGCTGTGCTGGCCGCCGCGGCGGCCTGTGTCCTGGCCGCCGCCCCGCCCCCGCCCGCCCCGGCCGGGATCGGCGACCGGCTCTTCCCGCATCTGGGCAATCCGGGGTACGACGTCCTCGCGTACGACATCGGATTCACCTATCAGGGCGACAACAGCAAGCCGCTGGAGGCCGTGACCACCATCGACGCGCGCGTCACCGGCTGGCTGGAGCACATCAACCTGGACTTCGCGCGCGGCACCGTCCGCGGTGTCGACGTCAACGGGCAGCAGGCCGAGTTCGCCAGTGCCGACGAGGACCTGGTGATCACCCCGCCCCGCCCGGTGTACCCGGGAGAGGAGCTGCGGATCACCGTCCGGCACACCAGCGACCCGCGCGCGGGCGACGACGGCGGCTGGGTGCGCACCACCGACGGCCTCGTCATGGCCAACCAGGCCGACGCCGCGCACCGCGTGTTCCCCTGCAACGACCACCCCTCCGACAAGGCGATGTTCACCATCCGGGTGGACGCGCCCCAGGAGTACACGGTCGTCGCCAACGGCCTGGAGGCCGGCCGGACGCGGACGGGCGCCCGCGCCGTCTCGACGTACCGCACCGAACACCCCATGGCGACCGAGCTCGCCCAGGTCTCCATCGGCCGCTCGGCGGTGGTGCGCCACGAGGGGCCGCACGGGCTGCCCCTGCGCGACGTCGTCCCGGCCGCCGACCGCGAGCGCCTGGCGCGCTGGCTGCGCAGGACGCCCGCCGAGATCAGCTGGATGGAGAAGCAGGTCGGGCCGTACCCCTTCGAGACGTACGGCGTCCTCATCGCCGGCGCCGACACCGGGTTCGAGCTGGAGACCCAGACGCTGTCGCTCTTCGAACGCTCGCTGTTCGTCCGCCCCGGCTTCCCCGAGTGGTACGTGGACTCGGTGATGGTCCACGAGCTGGCACACCACTGGTTCGGCGACAGCGTCTCCCCGCGCGCGTGGTCCGACCTCTGGCTCAACGAGGGGCACGCCACCTGGTACGAGGCGCTGTACGCGCAGGAGCACGGCAACCGGTCGATGGAGACGCGGATGCGCGAGGCCTACCGCCAGTCCGACGGCTGGCGCGCCGCCGGGGGGCCGCCCGCCGCCCCCAAGCCGCCGGCCGCCGGACAGAAGATCAGCATCTTCCGGCCGGTCGTCTACGACGGGAGCGCGCTGGTGCTGTACGCGCTGCGGCAGGAGATCGGGGTGCGGAGCTTCGGCGAGGTGGAGCGGCGCTGGGTGGGCGAGCACCGGGACGGCACGGCGACGACCGCCGACTTCGTCAGCCTGGCGTCCGAGGTCACCGGACGCGATCTGGGGCCGTTCCTGAAGGAGTGGCTGTACGGGACGAAGACGCCGCCGATGCCCGGGCACCCGGACTGGCACGCCGCCGCGCCGGTCGCGGAACGCGTGCCCGCGCCCAGGCCCTAGGGCCCCGGAAAACCGGGATGACGGCCCGGGCGGCACCGTGCGACCATCGTCGGGTCGGCGGCGCCGCCGGGATCGGATTCCGTCCGGGAATCTTTCGGGTCCACTACGCGTTGTGACCGGCATAACCGCAATTCCAACGACGTAAGGATCCAATGACCTCCTCTTCATCCCCTTCCCAGGACGAGCAGAGCTTCGCGGAGAAGAACCGCACCGAGAGCCTTCGGGCCGATGCCCTGATGGAAGAGGACGTCGCCTGGAGCCACGAGATCGACGGTGAGCGGGACGGCGAGCAGTTCGACCGCTCCGAGCGCGCCGCCCTGCGGCGCGTGGCGGGCCTCTCCACCGAGCTGGAAGACGTCACCGAGGTCGAGTACCGCCAGCTGCGCCTGGAGCGCGTCGTGCTGGTCGGCGTCTGGACCACGGGGACACTCAAGGACGCGGAGAACTCGCTGGCCGAGCTCGCGGCCCTCGCCGAGACGGCGGGCGCCATGGTGCTCGACGGCGTCTACCAGCGCCGTGACAAGCCCGATCCGGCCACGTACATCGGCTCCGGCAAGGCGCAGGAGCTGCGGGACATCGTCCTGGAGACCGGCGCCGACACCGTCGTCTGCGACGGTGAGCTCAGCCCCGGCCAGCTGATCCATCTGGAAGACGTCGTCAAGGTCAAGGTGGTCGACCGGACCGCCCTGATCCTCGACATCTTCGCCCAGCACGCCAAGTCCCGTGAGGGCAAGGCACAGGTCTCGCTGGCCCAGATGCAGTACATGCTGCCCAGGCTGCGCGGCTGGGGCCAGTCGCTGTCCCGGCAGATGGGTGGTGGCGGCTCCGGTTCGTCCGGCGGCGGCATGGCCACCCGTGGTCCCGGTGAGACCAAGATCGAGACGGACCGGCGCCGTATCCGCGAGAAGATGGCGAAGATGCGCCGTGAGATCGCGGAGATGAAGACCGGCCGCGAGATCAAGCGCCAGGAGCGCCGTCGCAACAAGGTCCCCTCGGTCGCCATCGCGGGGTACACCAACGCCGGCAAGTCCTCGCTGCTCAACCGCCTCACGGGCGCGGGCGTGCTGGTGGAGAACGCGCTGTTCGCCACCCTCGACCCGACCGTGCGCCGGGCCGAGACCCCCAGCGGGCGGCTCTACACCCTGGCCGACACCGTCGGGTTCGTCCGGCACCTGCCGCACCACTTGGTCGAGGCGTTCCGGTCCACCATGGAGGAGGTCGGCGACTCCGACCTGATCCTGCACGTGGTGGACGGCTCGCACCCGGCCCCGGAGGAGCAGCTGGCCGCCGTGCGCGAGGTGATCCGCGACGTGGGCGCGCTCGACGTGCCCGAGATCGTGGTGATCAACAAGGCGGACGCGGCCGACCCGCTGGTCCTCCAGCGCCTGCTGCGGATCGAGAAGCACTCCATCGCGGTCTCCGCCCGTACGGGCATGGGCATCGAGCAGCTCCTCGGCATCATCGACGCCGAACTGCCGCGCCCCGAGGTCGAGATCGAGGCCCTCGTGCCGTACACGCAGGGACAGCTCGTCTCGCGGGCACACGCCGAGGGCGAGGTGATCTCCGAGGAGCACACCCCGGAGGGCACGCTGCTCAAGGCGCGGGTGCACGAGGTGCTGGCGGCGGAGCTCGCTCCGTACGTCCCGGCCAAGCACTGACCGCGCGCGGGCCGGGCGCCGTCCCGGCCCCGCGCACCGACGGACCGAGGCCCGTCCCCTCCGTACGAGGGGGCGGGCCTCGGCGTCGTCAGCCGTCGGGCGTCAGGGTGCTACCTGCCGCCGTACTTCCGGCTCATCTGCGTGAAGATCTGCCGGGCGCCGTCGCCCAGCTGCGGTCCGGCCAGCCAGCCCGAGGTGACCGGGCCGATCGAGGTGTTGGAGACCAGCTCCGCCTTGCCGCCGCTCCCCTTGACGAACCAGCCGCCGCCCGAGGAACCGCCGGTCATGGTGCAGCCGATGCGGTACATCGCGGGCGTCGCGGGCGCGATCGAGAGCCGGCCGGGGCGGTCGACGCACTTGAACATCTTGAGGCCGTCGTACGGCGGCGCCGCCGGGTAGCCCCAGGCGCCCATCGCGGAGACGGAGTGCGCGGCGGGCGTGGAGAAGTTGACGGTCAGCGCGTTGCCGACGGTCTCCTCCAGCGACTTGGTGCCGCGCTCGGGCTTCACGTGCAGCACGGCGTAGTCGTACGGGGCGCCGCTGCCGCCGGTGGGACCGCCGCCGTTGATCCACTCGCCGGAGGTGGAGGCCCAGTCGGCCCAGTACGCGCCGTAGGGGGCGATCTCCTGCGACTGGGCGGTGCGCAGCTGCGCGGCCGACCTGCCCTGGTCGTTGTAGGCCGGGACGAAGGCGATGTTGCGGTACCAGCCGCCCTGGGCGCCCGCGTGGACGCAGTGGCCGGCGGTCCACACGAGGTTCGACCTGCCCGGGTGGGCGGGGTCCTTCACGACCGTGCCCGAGCACACCATGGAGCCCTTGGGGGAGTCGAAGAAGACCTTGCCGACCGGGGCGGCGTAGTCGTGGTAGGGCAGGCTCTCGGCCTTGGCCCTGACCGGCCGGGGCTCCGGGTCGCTGATGCCGGGGTCGCCGTTGACGTCACCGGTGGCCATGGTCTTCTGCGGGTCCTTGGCGGACTTCATCCGCTCGGGCTTCCACAGTCCGGCGATGACCGGGTTGGCGAAGTCCTTGGCCTCGCGCAGCCAGGTGGACCTGTCCCAGTTCTTCCACTCGCCGTTCTTCCACTTGTCGAGGTCGACGCCGTGCTTCTTGAGGGCGCCGGCGACGTCGTCGGGAAGGCCCCGGCCGTCCTTGCCCGGGGCGGTGCTGGACGCGGACGGCTTGCCGTCCGCGCCGTCGTCGCCGGGGCCGCAGGCGGTGGCCGTCAGCGCGAGTGCCGCCGCGAGGCCGGTGGAGGCCAGCAGCGGACGTATGGATCGCATGGAAACGATTCCCCCTGAGATTGCTCGTACCGTGTTCTGCCGCTCATGCCGGGCGGCACGCCGGGAGAGCGTGCCGCCATGGGCATGTCATAAGGGCGACGGGGTCTTCCGGGACCGCCGTCGCGCGACCCCCCACTATGCCGTCGGCACGTGGGGGACTCGTACGCAGGTCCGGGAGCTCTCGTGGAGAGCTCCCGGACCCCGCGAGCCTAGCGGCCCGCGTACTTGGCGCTGACCGAGTCGTACACGCCCTTGGCCTCCGGGCCCAGGCGCGGACCCGCCAGCCAGCCGGCCGTCACCGGGCCGATGGAGGTGTTGGAGACCAGCGCGGGCTTGCCGTCGGCGCCCGCCGCGATCCAGCCGCCCCCGGAGGAGCCGCCGGTCATGGTGCAGCCCAGGCGGTACATCGTCGGGGCACCGGCGTCGAGCGAGAGCCGGCCCGGCTTGTCCTTGCACTGGTACAGCTTCTGGCCGTCGTACGGCGGCGCGGCCGGGTAGCCGTTCGCCGTCATGCTCGCGATCTTCGGCACGGCCGGGGCGTTGAAGTCCACCGGCAGGGCCGCGCCCACGGTCTCCTCCAGGGACTTGCCGCCCTTGTTCTTCTCGGGGGTGACGTGGAGCACCGCGAAGTCGTACGGCGCGCCCTGGCCGCCGGTCGGGCCGCCGCCCTGGATCCACTGCTGCGAGGTCTGCGCCCAGTCCGCCCAGAACACGCCGTACGGCGCTATCTGCTGACGGGTCGCCTTGCGCAGCTGCGCGAGCGACATGTCGGCGTTGTTGTACGAGGGGACGAACGCGATGTTGCGGTACCAGCCGCCCTTCGCGCCCGCGTGGACGCAGTGGCCCGCCGTCCACACCATGTTGGATTTGCCCGGGTGCGCCGGGTCCTTCACGACGGTCGCGGAGCAGACCATCGAGCCCTGGGGGCCGTCGAAGAAGAGCTTGCCGAGCTCCGGCAGGCTCTCGTGGTACGGAGCCTTCTGGGCCCGCGCCCTGACGGGCTTCGGGGTCGGGTCCGTCACGCCCTTGTCGCCCGAGATGTCGTTGGGGACGGGCTTCTGCGGGGGCTTCTCGGCCTTGCGCATCCGGTCCGGGTCCCACAGGTCCTGGATGATCGGGTTGACGAAGTCCCTGGCCTCACGCAGCCACTTGGACTTCTCCCAGTTCTTCCACTCGCCGTTCTTCCACTTGTCCGGGTCGATGCCGTGCTTCTTGAGCCGGTCCTTGATGTCGTCCGGGATCTGGAGGCCGTCGTCGCCGCTCGTCGCCGAGGCGGTCGGCTTGGCGTCGGCCTTGTCGTCGCCCGGACCGCACGCGGTGGCGGTCAGGGCCAGGGCGGCCGTGAGGCCGAGCGCGGCCAGCACCGGGGAGGTGCGCCGACGCGCGCCCTTCCCCCCACGTGCCGCGGAATTCGGACGTGTCGGTCGCATGTTCGTGATCCCCCTGGGACTTCGGTACTGAAAGTGCTGATGCGCGGTGCAGCCACCGTTGCTCCACCGCCTGCCGTTACTGAAGCGAACCGCCGGCCCTCTCGGAGCCGTCGGCCCACCCGCCCCGGCCGGAAACCACCGGCCGAAGCGCGGCCCCCACTATGCCGGTGCCGGTGGGGACGGTGTGCGGCAGGGCCGTGGTTCCGCTCCGCAAGGATCTTCACGGTCACCCGTGCTCCTCCGGCCCCGCCGTCGTTGGTACGTACGGGGGACAACGCGCCAGCCTTCAGCCCCGCCGTTCGCACCGGGCAACGGACGTGCCACGGAACCGTCACAGGCTCCCGGCACGGAGCTGGCACGCACAGCGCAGCGCCCACCGTGGGAGGACCAGAACTCGTGGCCGTGACCGAATCCGCGCCGGTGCCACCGTCGGCCGAGCTTCCGACCACATCGCCGCGGACCCCGCCCGCCCACGAGGGGATCCTGCGGCGGCAGTCCCTGCGCGAGTCGGCCGCCCGGACGTACGCCCGCTCGCTGCCGATCGTGCCGGTGCGCGCCCGCGGACTGACCATCGAGGGAGCCGACGGGCGGCGCTACCTCGACTGCCTCGCGGGCGCGGGCACCCTGGCCCTCGGCCACAACCACCCGGTCGTGCTCGAAGCCATCCGCAAGGTCCTCGACTCCGGCGCCCCGCTGCACGCGCTCGACCTGGCCACCCCGGTCAAGGACGCCTTCACCACCGAGCTGTTCACCACCCTGCCGCGCGCGCTGGCCGACCGCGCGCGGATCCAGTTCTGCAGCCCCGCCGGCACCGACGCGGTCGAGGCCGCGCTGAAACTGGTCCGCACCGCCACCGGCCGCGGCGGGCTGCTCGCCTTCACCGGGGCGTACCACGGCATGACGGCCGGCGCCCTCGACGCCTCCGGCGGCGCCTCCACCGCCCGGGTCACCCGGCTGCCCTACCCGCTCGACTACCGCTGTCCGTACGGCGTGGGCGGCGAGCGCGGCGCCGAGCTCGCCGCCCGCTGGACCGAGAGCCTGCTCGACGACCCCAAGGGCGGGGTGCCCGCCCCGGCCGCGATGATCGTCGAACCGGTGCAGGGGGAGGGCGGGGTGAACCCGGCGCCCGACTCCTGGATGCGCCGGATGCGGGAGATCACCGCCGCCCGCTCCATCCCCCTCATCGCCGACGAGGTGCAGACCGGCGTCGGGCGCACCGGCGCCTTCTGGGCCGTCGAGCACAGCGGGATCGTGCCCGACGTGATGGTCCTGTCCAAGGCCATCGGCGGCTCCCTGCCGCTCGCCGTGATCGTCTACCGCGACGACCTCGACCTCTGGGAGCCGGGCGCGCACGCGGGCACCTTCCGGGGCAACCAGCTCGCCATGGCCGCGGGCACCGCGACCCTCGCCTTCGTCCGCGAGAACCGGCTCGCCGAACGCGCCGCCCTGCTCGGCGCCCGGATGCTCGCCCGGCTCCAGGGCCTGGCCGCGGACCACCGCGGCATCGGGGACGTCCGCGGCCGGGGCCTGATGATCGGCGTCGAGCTCGTCGACCCCGAGCAGGAGGACCCCCGCACCGGCACTGCGGTCCCCGCGCCCGAACTGGCCACCGCCGTCCGGCGGGAGTGCCTGCGCCGCGGCCTCATCGTCGAGCTCGGCGGCCGCCACTCCAGCGTCGTCCGGCTGCTGCCTCCCCTCACCCTCACCGACGAACAGGCGGTCGCCGTCCTCGACCGGCTGGCCGACGCCCTCGCCGCCGCCGAGCGCGCCCCCCGCCACCGCCCCGACACCGGGCCCTCCCGCTGACCCGGCCCCCCACCCAAGGAAGCCCACCGTGAACCGCACCCCCGCGCCCGACGCGCCCGACGGCCCCGGCCGTCCCACCGCCCCCTGCGGCCCCCTCGTGGCAGAGACGGTGCCGCGCCAGAAGGCGGGGATCCACGGCGAGCGGCTGACGGCCGACGACCCGGCCCGGCCGGACCTCCACGGGGCCCGGGGGCACGAGCACCCGGAGGGGGAGCCGCTGGACCACCCGGACCCCGGAGCCGCCGCCGAGGCCGCGGCCGTCGAGAACCTGCTCCGCTGCTGGGTACGGGAGAACGACCTCGGCGCGCCCGGAGGACCCCTGCTGCGCATCCCGCTGCGCGCCAGCGGCACCGCCCTGCTGGTCCCCGTCCGGTACTGGTCCGCCACCGGCTGGCACCGCTTCGGCGCGCCGCAGCTGGAGGGCGCGCCGCACGGGGCCCCGGCCGTCGACGCCGTCACCGTCGCCGCCCTGATCAACCGCGAGTCGGGCCGTGGCGAGGGCGCCGACCTGGTGGGCCGCGTCGCCGACTCGGTGCGGCGCACCGCGGAGTTCATCGCCGAACGGCGCGGCGACCCGGGCCCCGCCGACGAGGCCGACCTCTTCCTCTCCGCCGAGCAGTCCCTCCTCCTCGGCCACCCCCTCCACCCCACCCCGAAGAGCCGCGAAGGCCTCTCCGACGCGGAACTGCGCTGCTACTCGCCGGAGTTGTACGGCTCCTTCCCGCTCCACTGGATGGCCGTCGACCGTACTGTCCTCGCCGCCGACTCCGCGTGGACCGACGGCGGCAGGCCCGCCACCGCCGAGGAGCTCACCGCCCGCTTCGCCGCCGGGCTCGCCGTCCCGGCGAACGCCGTGGCGCTGCCCCTGCACCCCTGGCAGGCCCGCGAGGTCACCCACCGGCCGGCCGTAGCCGAACTGCTCGACGCCGGGCTCCTGCGCGACCTCGGCCCGTACGGCGAACCCTGGCACCCCACCTCCTCCGTACGGACGGTGCACCGCCCCGGCGCCGACGCCATGCTCAAGCTCTCCCTCGGGCTGCGCATCACCAACTCCCGCCGGGAGAACCTCCGCAAGGAGCTCCACCGGGGCGTGGAGGTCCACCGGCTGCTGCGCTCCGGCCTCGCCGAGCAGTGGCAGGCCGTCCACCCCGGGTTCGACATCGTCCGCGACCCGGCCTGGCTCGCCGTCGACACCCCGGACGGCCGGCCGGTGCCCGGCCTCGACGTGGTGATCCGGCACAACCCCTTCGGCCCCAGCGACGACGCCGTCTGCATCGCGGCCCTGACCTCGCCGCGTCCGTTGCCCGGCCGCCCCGGGACCGCGATGCGCTCACGGCTCGCGGACCTCGTCGCCGGGCTCGCCGCCCGCACCGGCCGGCCGGCCCCGGCCGTGGCCGCCGAGTGGTTCCTGCGCTACCTCGACCAGGTCGTCCGCCCCGTGCTCTGGCTGGACGCCACGGCCGGGATCGCGCTGGAGGCCCACCAGCAGAACACCCTCGTCCTGCTCGACCCCGACGGCTGGCCCGTCGGCGGACGCTACCGCGACAACCAGGGCTACTACTTCCGCGAGTCCTTCCGGGACGCCCTGGAACACCGGCTGCCCGGGGTCGGCGCCACCAGCGACACCTTCGTCTCCGACGCCGTCACCGACGAGCGCTTCGCGTACTACCTCGGCATCAACAACGTCCTCGGGCTCGTCGGCGCCTTCGGCGCCCAGCGCCTCGCCGACGAGCGGGTGCTCCTCGCCGCCCTGCGGCAGTTCCTGACCCGGGCCACCGCGCTCGGCTCGCCGCTCCCCGCGCAGTTGCTGGACAGCCCGACCCTGCGCTGCAAGGCCAACCTCATGACCCGGCTGCACGGCCTCGACGAACTCGTCGGCCCCGTCGACACCCAGTCCGTGTACGTCACCATCGCCAACCCCCTCCACTCCACCGGAACCTCATCCCCCCACACCGCCGACTGACGAGAGAGGAGCGTCGCCGTGCCTCCCACCGATGCGAGCACCGACGCCGGAGCCGGTCCCACCCCCCAGCCCGGCGACGGCGAGGACACGCTGGACATGCGACTGCCGTATGAACTCGTCGCGCTGTTCGGGGAGTCGCGGGCGGACGTGAGCGGCGCGGTGGAGGCGGAGAGCGGCGGTGAGGGCGGTGGCGGGGGTAAGGGCGGCGCCCCCGAGGGGTGGGACGTTCGGGCCGAGGCCACGGAGGCCACCGAGGCCGCCGAGGCCGTGACCGCCGAAGCGCTGGACGGTGACCTCCTGGACGACGGGGGATGGGCGGCCGAGGGCGGGGTGGGCGAGGGCGAGGCCGTGGAACCCCTCGTCGCGTCTCCCGCCATCGCGAACCCGGCCATCCCCGTCCCCGCCTCCCCGCATCCCTTCACGTCACCCCTCGTCTCGCCCTTCGCCTCCCGCCCGCGCGGGGACGGCCTGCTCGACCGCCCGGAGGAGTGGGGACCGGTCACCACCCCCGTCGGCGTCTTCCACCTCGTTCCCGTCCGCGTCGAGCGGGACCTCCCCCTCCTGAGCGCCTGGATGAACGACCCGGCCGTGGCCGCCTTCTGGGAGCTGGCGGGGCCCGACTCCGTCACGGCGGCCCATCTGCGGTCCCAACTCGACGGCGACGGGCGGAGCGTGCCGTGCCTCGGTCTGCTCGACGGCGTCCCGATGAGCTACTGGGAGATCTACCGCGCCGATCTCGACCCGCTCGCCCGGCACTACCCGGCGCGTCCGCACGACACCGGCATCCACCTCCTCGTCGGTGGTGTCGCCGATCGCGGACGGGGCGTCGGGACCGCCCTGCTGCGGGCCGTCGCCGATCTCGTCCTCGACAACCGGCCGCTCTGCCCCCGTGTGGTCGCCGAGCCCGACCTGCGCAACACCCCGTCCGTCTCGGCGTTCCTGAGCGCCGGGTTCCGGTTCTCCGCGGAAGTCGACCTGCCGGACAAGCGGGCCGCCCTCATGGTCCGCGACCGCGTGCTCAGGAACCTGCTGTGAACCCGCCGCGAGCCGGCGGGCACCACCCGCTGTCCTCCATACCGTTCGAACCGCACCGGTTCCACCCCGAGGAGTCGCCTTGCCGAACCCGCTTGTCCCCGATGATTCCGACGAACGGGAGGACCTGCTCGTCCCGCCCGAGCTGAACCGCGACACCTGGGACCGCGCGGCCCGCCGCCTGCTCGCCAAGATGCTCGGGTCCTTCGCGTACGAAGGGATCATCGAGCCGGTCGCGCGCCGGGACGGCGGGGAGGGCCCCGGACCGGACGGACCCCGGGGGGCGGACGGCCCCCGGCGGGAACCCGGCAGCTACACCCAGCCCCTGGACGACGGCACCGCCCTCTCCTTCCGCGCCCGGCGCGGCGCGTACGACGACTGGCTCGTCGACGCCGACTCCGTCCACCACGACGGACGGCCCTTCACCGACCCGCTCGCCTTCCTCACGCGGGCCCGCCGCACCCTCGGACTCGACGGCGCCACCTTCGGCCACCTCGTCGGCGAGCTGACGGCCACCCTCGCCGCCGACACCCGCCTCGACCACACCGCCCTGTCCGCCGCCCGCCTCGCGGAGCTCGGGTACGCGGAGCTGGAGGGCCACCAGACCGGGCACCCCTGGCTCGTCCTGAACAAGGGCCGGGTCGGGTTCTCGGCGGCCGACGCCGCCCGCTGGGCCCCCGAGGCACGCCAGGCCGCGCCGCTGCCCTGGATCGCGGTCCGCACCGACCTCGCCCGCTACCGCGGCGTCACCGCCCTCGCCACCCCCGACCGGCTCTACGCCCGGGAGCTCGACCCCGAGGTCCGCGAGGCCTTCACCGCCGCGCTGCGCGCGCGGGGACTCGCCCCCGAGAAGTATCTGTACCTGCCCGTCCACCCCTGGCAGTGGGACGAGGTGGTCCTGCCGCTGTTCGCGCCGGCCGTCGCCGACGGCGCGATCGTCCCGCTGCCGGGCGACGCCGACCTGCGGCTCCCGCAGCAGTCCATCCGCACCTTCCTCAACACCTCGCGCCCCGAGCGGCACACCGTGAAGCTGCCGCTGTCCATCCTGAACACGCTCGTGTGGCGGGGCCTGCCGACCGAGCGCACGCTCGCCGCCCCCGCCGTCACGGCCTGGATGCAGGCCCTGTGCGACGCCGATCCGTTCCTGCGCGACGAGTGCGGGGTGATCCTGCTCGGAGAGGTGGCCTCCGTGGCGGTCGAGCACCCGCTGTACGACCACCTCGCCGAGGTCCCGTACCAGTACAAGGAGCTGCTCGGGGCGATCTGGCGCGAGCCGTTGCAGAGCCGGCTGGCGGGGGGCGAACGCGCGCGTACGCTCGCCTCGCTGCTCCACACCGACCCGCGCGGGCGCGCCTTCACCGCCGAGCTCGTCGCCCGCTCCGGCCTCGCCCCCCAGATCTGGCTGCGCCGGCTCTTCGGCGCGCTGCTGCCGCCGCTGCTGCGGTTCCTCTACCGCTACGGGACGGTCTTCTCCCCCCACGGCGAGAACGCGATCGTCGTCTTCGACCAGCACGACGTGCCCGTACGTCTGGCGATCAAGGACTTCGTGGACGACGTGAACGTCAGCGCGGAGCCGCTGCCCGAGCACGACTCCATGCCCGAGGACGTACGCGCCGTCCTGCTGACCGAGCCGCCGTCCTTCCTCACCCAGTTCATCCACTCCGGCCTCTTCGTCGGGGTATTCCGCTATCTCGCGCCGCTGTGCGAGGAGCAACTGGGCGTCACGCAGGACGACTTCTGGGCGCTGGTGCGGGAGGAGATCCTGCGCCACCAGGCCCGGTTCCCCGACCTCAAGGAGCGGTACGAGATGTTCGACCTGCTCACGCCCCGGATCGAGCGGCTCTGCCTCAACCGCAACCGGCTGCATCTGGACGGCTACCGGGACCGCCCCGAGCGCCCGCACGCGGCGGTCGCGGGCACCGTCCCGAACCCGCTCGCACCTCCGACGTGATCGGATTGTCAGTGGTGCCCCGTAGGGTGGTCGGGCTATGACGAAGCCATCTCTCCCCGAGCTCCTGCACGCCGCCGTCGCCGCCGTCGGCGGCCTGGAGCGCCCCGGCCAGGTCACCATGGCCACGGCCGTCGCCGACGCCATCGACAACGGCTCCCACCTGCTCGTCCAGGCGGGCACCGGCACCGGAAAGTCCCTGGGCTATCTGGTGCCGGCGCTGGCGCACGGCGAGCGCGTCGTGGTGGCCACGGCGACCCTGGCGCTCCAGCGGCAGCTCGTGGAGCGCGACCTTCCGCGTACGGTCGAGGCGCTGCATCCGCAGCTGCGCCGCCGCCCGGAGTTCGCCATGCTCAAGGGCCGCTCGAACTACCTCTGCCTCCACCGCCTCCACGAGGGCGTGCCGCAGGAGGAGGAGGACGGGCTCTTCGACCAGTTCGAGGCGGCGGCGCCCACCAGCAAGCTCGGCCAGGACCTGCTGCGGATGCGGGACTGGGCGGACGAGACGGAGACCGGCGACCGCGACGACCTGACGCCGGGCGTCTCGGACCGCGCCTGGGGCCAGGTGTCCGTCTCCTCCCGGGAGTGCCTGGGCGCCTCGAAGTGCGCTTACGGGGCGGAGTGCTTCGCGGAGCTGGCCCGCGAGCGCGCCAAGCTGTCGGACGTGGTGGTCACCAACCACGCCCTGCTCGCGATCGACGCGATCGAGGGCGCCCCGGTGCTCCCGCAGCACGAGGTGCTGATCGTCGACGAGGCGCACGAGCTGGTCTCCCGCGTCACCGGCGTCGCCACCGGGGAGCTCACCCCGGGGCAGGTCAACCGGGCGGTCCGGCGGGCCGCCAAGCTCGTCAACGAGAAGGCCGCCGACCAGCTCCAGAGCGCCGCCGAGGGCTTCGAGCGGCTGATGGAGCTCGCGCTGCCGGGCCGCCTGGAGGAGATCCCGGAGGACCTGGGGTACGCGCTGATGGCGCTGCGCGACGCCGCTCGTACGGTGATCTCGGCGCTCGGCTCCACCCGCGACAAGTCCGTCCAGGACGAGGACGCGGTCCGCAAGCAGGCCCTCGCGGCGGTCGAGAGCGTCCACGCGGTGGCGGAGCGGATCGCCAACGGCTCCGAGTACGACGTCGTCTGGTACGAGCGGCACGAGCCCCGCGGCGGAGCCGCCTACCGGCACAGTGGCGCCTCCCTGCGGGTCGCCCCGCTCTCCGTCTCGGGGCTGCTGCGGGAGAAGCTCTTCGCGGACCGCTCGGTGGTGCTCACCTCGGCGACGCTCAAGCTCGGCGGCGACTTCAACGGGGTGGGCGCCTCGCTGGGCCTGGCGCCGGAGGGCACCGAGGGCGAGGACGTGCCGCAGTGGAAGGGCATCGACGTCGGCTCGCCCTTCGACTACCCCAAGCAGGGCATCCTCTATGTCGCCCGCCATCTGGCGACGCCGGGCCGGGAGGGCTCGCGCGGCGACATGATGGACGAGCTCGCGGAGCTGGTGGAGGCGGCGGGGGGCCGCACCCTGGGCCTCTTCTCGTCGATGCGGGCCGCCCAGGCCGCCGCCGAGGAGCTGCGCGGCCGGCTGGACAAGCCGATCCTGCTCCAGGGCGAGGACACCCTGGGCGAGCTGATCAAGACGTTCGCGGGCGACCCGGAGACGTGTCTGTTCGGGACGCTCTCGCTGTGGCAGGGCGTGGACGTGCCGGGGGCGAGCTGCCAGCTGGTGGTCATGGACCGGATCCCGTTCCCCCGGCCCGACGATCCGCTGATGAGCGCCCGCCAGAAGGCGGTGGAGGAGAACGGCGGCAATGGCTTCATGGCGGTCGCCGCGACCCATGCGGCGCTGCTGATGGCCCAGGGCGCGGGCCGGCTGGTCCGGGCGATGGGGGACCGGGGCGTCGTCGCCGTACTGGACCCGAGGCTGGCCAACGCGCGGTACGGCAGCTATCTGCGGGCCTCGCTGCCCGACTTCTGGTACACCACGGACCGCAACCAGGTGCGGCGCTCGCTGGCCGCGATCGACGCGGTGGCGAAGGGGGAGGGGAAGTAGTTCTGCGGCCGCGGGTCGGCTGCGGCTGGGCGCGCGGTTCCCCGCGCCCCTGGGAAGCCGGGGCTGGGAAGCCGGGGCTCAGCCGGGCATCCCGGGGCTCGGCCGGGCAGAGCAGGGCCCCGGGACCGGCGCAGTGGGTCCCGGGGCCGGTCCTTGCCGGCGGGGTGGTCAGACCCGCCGCAGCACCGCCACCACCTTGCCGAGGATGGTCGCCTCGTCGCCGGGGATGGGCTGGTACGCGGAGTTGTGCGGGAGGAGCCAGATGTGGTTGTCCTCGCGCTTGAACCGCTTCACCGTGGCCTCGCCGTCCAGCATCGCGGCGACGATGTCGCCGTTCTCCGCGACGGGCTGGCGGCGGACGGTGACCCAGTCGCCGTCGCAGATCGCGGCCTCGATCATCGAGTCACCGACGACCTTGAGGACGAAGAGCTCGCCGTCGCCGACCAGCTGGCGGGGGAGGGGGAAGACGTCCTCCACCGACTCCTCGGCGAGGATGGGGCCACCGGCGGCGATCCGGCCGACGAGCGGCACATAGGAGGCCGCGGGCTTGCCGGTGGTGTCGGTCTGCTGGCTGCTGGGCTGGTCCGAGCCGCGCACCTCGTACGCCCGGGGGCGGTGGGGGTCGCGGCGGAGGAAGCCCTTGCGCTCCAGGGCCATGAGCTGGTGGGCGACCGACGACGTGCTGGAGAGACCCACCGCCTGACCGATCTCCCGCATCGACGGCGGGTATCCCCGGCGCTGGACGGAGTCGCGGATGACCTCGATGACCCGCCGCTGCCGGTCGGTGAGACCGGAGCTGTCCGCCCTGATGCCCGGAGGCCGCCCGGGCAGCGAGCGCGTGGACCGCGCGGGATCGCCGCCCTCCTGGTTCGTGACTGCGTCATTCATGGCATGCACCGGCTCAAGTCGGGTCTGGGAGCGGTCCTGGGCAGTGATGGTGGCACTGTCTGCGGTGGTGGTCACGTCGGCCCCTCTCGAAATGGTCTCCCTAGCTGGACAACGGTAGTAGCTTTCGAAAGGTTGCGCCAAACACACGTTCGAGTGAAAAATCGCAGAAAGCGTGACGCGACAATAAGGCCGGGTGTATGCGGGCGCTGCGGCCGGGGCCCGATCCCTGCCCGGGGCACCGGCATTTCGGGCGATTACGGTAACCTTCACCGCCGGGGCCGCACCCCCGGGGGCGCGCCGCACTCCACCGCCCGCAGTCCACCGGACACCGCCGGACCGTGCGTACGTACGACCGCGCCGCGACGGCCGGTGCCGGGCACCCAGTCTGCCATCCGGTCGCCCGGAAAAGCCGTCGGGCGCGCCCGGCGAGGACGTTCCGCCGGGTGCGCGGCCGGTCCGTCCCGGGTGCTCGCCGCCAGGTCGTCCGTCGCCCTCCGGGCCCGCGCGGACACGGGCCGGAACCGGCCTCCCGGGCGTTGTTCCCTGCGCGACCGATCCGCGACACGCGGTAGTGGACGCTTGTCGGCAAAACCCCAGATCTAGTGGTTGGATTGCCCCCGCCGCCCAGAAGTTGTGGTCGCTGGTCCTCCGGTCCGCGCCCATCGCCTATGCTGGTGGCTGCTTCGCCGGGGCCTGATCAGGCCTGACGAGGCTATTCAGTCGTGCTGCGAAGGAGGGTTGGAATCCAATGCACTGCCCCTTCTGCAGGCACCCCGACAGCCGTGTCGTCGACAGTCGGACGACCGACGACGGCACGTCGATCCGCAGGCGCCGCCAGTGCCCCGACTGCTCCCGTCGCTTCACGACGGTGGAGACGGCCTCGCTGATGGTCGTCAAGCGGTCGGGCGTCACCGAACCCTTCTCGCGCACCAAGGTCATCTCTGGCGTCCGCAAGGCGTGCCAGGGGCGGCCGGTCACCGAGGACGCCCTCGCCAAGCTCGGCCAGCGGGTCGAGGAGGCGGTGCGCGCCACCGGTAGCGCCGAGCTGACCACCCACGACGTGGGTCTGGCCATACTCGGCCCCTTGCAGGAGCTCGACCTCGTCGCGTACCTGCGCTTCGCGTCCGTGTACCGGGCGTTCGACACCCTTGAGGACTTCGAGGCCGCCATCGCGGAACTCCGCGAACAACGGCCTCCCGCGGACGACGCGGACGCGCGCGTGGCAGGAGCGGCCCCCGCGGTCCCCGTGCCCGCCACCGCCGCCGACTGACCGGCGCACCCCGGTCGCCGGACGGCGGCAATCCAGGACCTGTCACGGGCGCTCTGCGCGGCGTCCGGGACACAAGACACACACCGTGCCACGGGAACATTCGGGCACTTCTGGGCGTTTTCGCCCGCGTATGGGAGGCGGCATGACAGAGACGGCGAGCGGCCCGGCACGAGGATCCCGCACCAAGGGTTCCAAGACGGCCAAGGGTCTGCGTATCGAGCGCATCCACACCACCCCCGGCGTGCACCCGTACGACGAGGTGACCTGGGAGCGTCGTGACGTCGTCATGACCAACTGGCGCGACGGCTCGATCAACTTCGAGCAGCGTGGCGTCGAGTTCCCCGACTTCTGGTCGGTGAACGCGGTCAACATCGTCACCAGCAAGTACTTCCGCGGGGCCGTCGGCACCCCGCAGCGCGAGACCGGTCTCAAGCAGCTCATCGACCGGATCGTGAAGACGTACCGCAAGGCCGGCGAGGACTACGGCTACTTCACCTCGCCCGCGGACGCCGAGATCTTCGAGCACGAGCTGGCGTACGCCCTCCTGCACCAGATCTTCAGCTTCAACAGCCCCGTCTGGTTCAACGTGGGCACCCCGCAGCCCCAGCAGGTCTCCGCCTGCTTCATCCTGTCCGTCGACGACTCCATGGAGTCGATCCTCGACTGGTACAAGGAAGAGGGCATGATCTTCAAGGGCGGCTCCGGCGCCGGCCTGAACCTCTCCCGTATCCGCTCCTCCAAGGAACTGCTCTCCTCCGGCGGCAACGCCTCGGGCCCGGTCTCCTTCATGCGCGGTGCCGACGCCTCCGCCGGCACCATCAAGTCGGGCGGCGCCACCCGCCGCGCGGCCAAGATGGTCATCCTCGACGTCGACCACCCCGACATCGAGAACTTCATCGAGACCAAGGTGAAGGAGGAGGAGAAGATCCGCGCGCTGCGCGACGCGGGCTTCGACATGGACCTGGGCGGCGACGACATCACGTCCGTCCAGTACCAGAACGCCAACAACTCCGTCCGCGTGAACGACGAGTTCATGAAGGCGGTCGAGACCGGCGGCAAGTTCGGGCTGCGCGCCCGGATGACCGGTGACGTCATCGAGGAGGTCGACGCCAAGTCGCTCTTCCGCAAGATGGCCGAGGCCGCCTGGGCCTGCGCCGACCCGGGCATCCAGTACGACGACACCATCAACCACTGGCACACCTGCCCGGAGTCCGGCCGCATCAACGGCTCGAACCCGTGCAGCGAGTACATGCACCTGGACAACACGTCCTGCAACCTCGCCTCGCTGAACCTCATGAAGTTCCTCAAGGACGACGGCCAGGGCCACCAGTCCTTCGAGGTCGAGCGGTTCGCGAAGGTCGTCGAGCTGGTCATCACCGCGATGGACATCTCGATCTGCTTCGCCGACTTCCCCACCCAGAAGATCGGCGAGAACACCCGCGCCTTCCGCCAGCTGGGCATCGGCTACGCCAACCTCGGCGCCCTGCTGATGGCCACCGGCCACGCGTACGACTCCGACGGCGGCCGCGCCCTCGCCGGCGCGATCACCTCGCTGATGACCGGCACCTCGTACAAGCGCTCCGCGGAGCTCGCCGCCGTCGTCGGCGCCTACGACGGCTACGCCCGCAACGCCGAGCCGCACCAGCGCGTCATGAAGCAGCACGCCGACGCCAACACCAAGGCCGTCCGCGTGGACGACCTGGACTCCCCGATCTGGGCCGCCGCCACGGAGGCCTGGCAGGACGTGGTCCGCCTCGGCGAGAAGAACGGCTTCCGCAACGCCCAGGCGTCGGTCATCGCCCCGACCGGCACCATCGGTCTCGCGATGTCCTGCGACACCACCGGCCTGGAGCCCGACCTCGCGCTGGTCAAGTTCAAGAAGCTGGTCGGCGGCGGCTCGATGCAGATCGTCAACGGCACGGTGCCGCAGGCGCTGCGCCGCCTCGGCTACCAGCCGGAGCAGATCGAGGCGATCGTCGCCCACATCGCCGAGCACGGCAACGTGATCGACGCCCCGGGCCTGAAGACCGAGCACTACGAGGTCTTCGACTGCGCCATGGGTGAGCGTTCCATCTCCGCGATGGGCCACGTCCGCATGATGGCGGCCATCCAGCCGTGGATCTCGGGCGCGCTCTCCAAGACGGTCAACCTGCCGGAGACGGCGACCGTCGAGGACGTCGAGGAGGTCTACTTCGAGGCGTGGAAGATGGGCGTCAAGGCGCTCGCGATCTACCGCGACAACTGCAAGGTCGGCCAGCCCCTCTCCGCCAAGAAGAAGGAGACGGAGAAGGCCGAGGTCACCGCGAAGACCGAGGAGACCATCCGCGCGGCGGTCGAGAAGGTCGTCGAGTACCGCCCGGTCCGCAAGCGCCTCCCGAAGGGCCGTCCGGGCATCACCACCTCCTTCACGGTCGGTGGCGCCGAGGGCTACATGACGGCGAACTCCTACCCCGACGACGGTCTGGGCGAGGTCTTCCTGAAGATGTCCAAGCAGGGCTCGACCCTCGCGGGCATGATGGACGCCTTCTCGATCGCCGTCTCGGTGGGCCTGCAGTACGGCGTTCCGCTGGAGACCTACGTCTCGAAGTTCACCAACATGCGGTTCGAGCCGGCGGGTATGACCGACGACCCGGACGTGCGGATGGCGCAGTCGATCGTCGACTACATCTTCCGCCGCCTGGCGCTGGACTTCCTGCCCTTCGAGACCCGCTCGGCCCTCGGCATCCACTCCGCCGAGGAGCGTCAGCGCCACCTGGAGACCGGTTCGTACGAGCCGACCCTGGAGGACGAGGACGTGGACGTCGAGGGGCTGGCCCAGTCCGCCCCCCGTCAGACGGAGACGCTGAAGGCCGTCGCCGCGCCGAAGCCGGCCGTCGTCGAGCCCGCGAAGGCCGTGCACAACTCGGCGGAGCTCGTCGAGATGCAGCTCGGCGTCAGCGCCGACGCGCCGCTCTGCTTCTCCTGCGGCACCAAGATGCAGCGGGCCGGCTCCTGCTACATCTGCGAGGGCTGCGGCTCGACCAGCGGTTGCAGCTGACCGCGGGCGCTCCTGGTGTGAGCGCTCCCGGGGCCGAGTAGGCCCTGCCCCGTGGGGACCGGCGAACCGCCGGTCCCCACAGGGGTGTCCGGGGGTGGAACAGCCCCCGAGGGCCCGGCCGGGTACGGGGGAGTCAGACGGCCCGCGCGCCCATCGCGGCGGTGAACTCGTCCGGCTCCAGGTCGAAGCCGCGCACCCCCGGGTTCAGCCGCCAGGCGCCGCCCGGGGTCCGGACGAACTCCGCGACCGTCGCGGCCGTGCAGTGCGCCACGGTGGAGAAGTCGTCCCGCGCCAGCTGGGTGTAGCCCTCGCGGATGTGCACCTCGGGGTTGGCCACGTCACCGAAGACCAGCCGGTCCGGGCGCTGCTGGATGACCACGCCGACCACGATCCGGCCGTGCGCCTCCGGCTGGCGGGCGAACTCCACCGTCACCGCCTCGTCGTCCCCGAAGCCCTTTCCGGTGGTGCTGTCGCGGCTCATGTAGACCGTGCCGTCGGGCGAGCGGCTGTCGAAGTGCACCAGATAGGCGGGGCTGCCGTAGGGATCGGACGCGAGGTAGACCGCGGCGATCAGATCGAGGTCGTGGGCCGGGGCGCCGGCCGGGCTCGGGTCCCACCGCAGTGCCACCTCGACCTTGCCGAGTCCCTTGCTGAATCCGCTCATCCCCAAACCCCTCCCCATGGCGGCCCGTTGGCGACCGCTCTGTGACCATGCTGCCACGCGCGCGCCGCCCACCGGTCCGCCGGAGTGGGACCGAGGGCGGGTGCGTCGGCCGTACGATGGCGCCGTGCTGGTCAAGTGGATTCGCTGCACGGTGGTCGACCGTCCCGGCTTCGACCGGGGGCAGCGGAAGTGGGCGGGACTGCTGGGGGAGCCGGGATTCAGGGGCCAGGGCGGCGGGTGGAGCAGAGGGCGGCCCGATGTGGCGCACGTCTTCACGTTCTGGGAGAGCCGCGCCTTCTACGACTCCTTCATGGCGCGCGCCCACGACCGGCTCGCGGCCGCGCAGTCCGGCACGTACAGGAACCCGCGCGCCAAGCTGTTCGACCACCGCTTCGACGTGAAGACCGGCTTCGAGCCGCGCTTCACCGACGCCGACGTGGTGCGGGTGGCGCACTGCCGGGTGCACGCCGACCGCGTGGAGCACTTCGCCTCGGCCCAGGAGCGGATCTGGAACCCGGCGATGGCCGGGTCGCCGGGGATGCTGCGCGGGGTGTTCGGCGAGGCCCCGGGGCACGAGTTCCTCGTTCTGTCCATGTGGCGGTCGGCGGCCGAGCACGGCAAGTACCGGGCCGACCGGGTGGAGCGGCTCACGCTGCGGGCGGGCACGGCGGCCGACGTGTCGGGCCTGTCGGGGGCCGTCGTCGACCTGAACCCCAGCTGGACGGTGTGAGCGATACGCCGGATGGCGGCCGGACGGATGCTCGGACGCCGGACCGGCGATCTAGGGTTGACGCATGGCAAGACCGCGTCGCATCGTCCTCGTCCGGCACGGCGAGTCGGAGGGGAACGCCGATGACACCGTGTACGAACGCGAGCCCGACCACGCGCTGCGGCTCACCGAGGCCGGGCGGCGCCAGGCCCGCGCGACCGGGGAGCGGCTGCGGGAGACGTTCGGGCGCGAGCGCGTCAGCGTCTACGTCTCGCCCTACCGGCGCACCCACGAGACGTTCCGGGAGTTCGGCCTCGACCCGGAGCTCGTGCGGATCAGGGAGGAGCCGAGGCTGCGCGAGCAGGACTGGGGGAACTGGCAGGACCGCGACGACGTACGCCTGCAGAAGGCCTACCGGGACGCCTACGGCCACTTCTTCTACCGCTTCGCGCAGGGCGAGTCGGGGGCGGACGTGTACGACCGGGTGGGGTCGTTCCTGGAGAGCCTGCACCGCAGCTTCGAGGCGCCGGACCATCCGCCGAACGTCCTGCTCGTCACCCACGGCCTGACCATGCGGCTGTTCTGCATGCGCTGGTTCCACTGGACGGTCGCGGACTTCGAGTCGCTGTCCAACCCCGGCAACGCGGAGACCAGGACGCTGCTCCTGGGCCCGGACGGGCGGTACACGCTGGACCGGCAGTTCGAGCGGTGGCGCGTCCCCGAGCCGTACGGCATCACCGGATAGAGTGGGTGTGCGATGACCGCTGACTCCACACTCGACTCACGCTTCGAACGCGCGCTGGCCAGCCTGCGCGGGCTGGCGGTGGGAGACGCCCTGGGTTCCCAGTTCTTCGTCCCCGCGCACTACCCGCTGCTCAAACGGCGCGAGCTGCCCGCAGGTCCCTGGCAGTGGACCGACGACACCGAGATGGCCTGCTCGGTCCTGGCCGTCCTGGCCGTCCACGGCCGTATCGACCAGGACCGCCTCGCCCGCTCCTTCGCCGAGCACCACGACTTCGACCGGGGGTACGGCCCGGCCGTCAACCGGATGCTGCGGCTGATCCGGGAGGGCGGGGACTGGCGGGAGCTGGCCGCCGCGCTCTTCAACGGGCAGGGCTCGTGGGGCAACGGCTCCGCGATGCGGATCGCCCCGCTGGGCGCCTGGTACGCGGACGATCCCGAGCAGGCGACCCACCAGGCCGAGATCTCCTCGTACACCACCCACCAGCACCGCGAGGCCGTGGTGGGCTCGATGGCGGTCGCGGCCGCCGCCGCGCTGGCCGCCGATCCGGCGGGCCCGCCGACCCCGGCGGCGCTGCTGGACGGGGTCGTCGCGCTGGTGCCGCGCAGCGCGGTCGGCGCGGGGCTGCGGCGGGCGCGGGACATGCTGGACTACGGGGACCCGGCCACGGTCGCCGCGGTGCTCGGGTGCGGACGGCGGACCAGCGCGCACGACACGGTGCCGTTCGCGCTTTGGTCGGCGGCGCGGGGGCTCGGCGACTACGAGACGGCGTTCTGGACGACCGCGCAGGTGGGCGGAGACGTCGACACCACCTGCGCGATCGTCGGCGGAGTGATCGCGGGGGCCGCGGGCGGGGCTCCCCCGGCCGAGTGGCTGGCGCGGACCGAGGAGCTGCCGGAGTGGGTTCCGGCGACCGCCTCGGCCTGAGCCGGGCCGTCGCCGGGGGACAGCGCCGGGAACGGCCGGCTCCGTCAGCCCGCCGGCACGCCCGCCTTGCCGCTCAGCGCCTCCAGATCGCTCCTGCGGACCTGGATGACGAAGAGGGCGACCAGCGCGGCGAGCGCCACCAGCGCCACGGCGGCGATGAAGGCCGTGCCGATGCCGTGGGCGAGGACCTCGTCGCTCCAGGGCGCGGGCAGCTGGTGGGTCCTGGCGAAGGCCGCCTTCTGCTCCGGTGAGCCGTGCGCGAGGAAGTCCTTGAGCTGGGTTTTGCCCTCGTTCCGGCTGGCGGTGCCGAAGACCGTGGTCAGGATGGACAGGCCCAGCGCGCCGCCGACCTGCTGGGTCGTGTTGAGCAGGCCGGACGCGGCTCCCGACTCGCTGTCGGCGATGCCGGAGACCGCGGTGAGGGTGAGGGTGACGAAGTTGAGGCCCATGCCGAAGCCGAAGAGCAGCAGCGGGCCGATGATGCCGCCCGTGTAGGTGCTGTCCGGGTCGATGAGGGTCAGCCAGGCCATGGCGCCCGCGGTGATCAGTGAACCGGTGACCACGATCGGCTTGGGGCCGACGCGCGGCAGCAGATTCGTGGCGAGCCCGGCCGCGAGCACGATGGCCAGGGTCGAGGGGAAGAAGGCGACACCGGCCTTGACCGGGCTGTAGTGCAGCACGTTCTGCACGAAGAGCACGATGAAGAAGAACATCCCGAACATGGCCGCGGCGAGGCTCAGCATGATCACGTACGTACCGGAGCGGTTGCGGTCGGCGAACATCCGCAGCGGGGTGATCGGCTGCGGGGAGCGCCGCTCCACCGCGACGAAGGCCAGCAGCAGGACGACGGCGGCGCCGAAGGACGCCAGGGTGAGGCCGTCGCGCCAGCCTTCGCCCGCGGCGCGGATGAACCCGTAGACCAGCGCGGCCATGCCACCGGTCGAGGTGAACGCGCCGGCCAGGTCGAAGGTGCCGGGGTGGCGCTCGGACTCCCGGATGCAGCGGGGGGCCAGCGCGGCGATGACCAGGCCGATGGGGACGTTGACGAAGAGCACCCAGCGCCAGTTGAGCCAGTCCGTGAGCATGCCGCCCGCGATCAGGCCGATGGCGCCGCCGCCCGCCGAGACGGCCGAGAAGACGCCGAACGCGCGGTTGCGCTCGGGGCCTTCGGGGAACGTCGTCGCGATCAGGGCGAGCGAGGTGGGGGAGGCGATCGCGCCGCCGACGCCCTGGAGGGCGCGGGCGGCGAGCAGCTGCCACGGTTCCTGGGCGAAGCCGCCGAGCAGCGAGGCGAGGGTGAAGACGAGGATGCCGGTGATGAACATCCGGCGCCGCCCGAGCAGGTCGCCGGCCCGGCCCCCGAGCAGCAGCAGTCCGCCGAAGGTCAGCGCGTAGGCGTTGATGACCCAGGTCAGGTCGCTGGTGGAGAAGCCGAGGGAGGTCTGGATGTGGGGGAGGGCGATGTTCACGATCGTCGCGTCCAGGACGACCATCAGCTGGCACATCGCGATGACCGCGAGGGCGACGCCGCGGCGGTCGGGGCGCGGGGGCTGGGCGTGGGCGTCGGTGCCGGGCTTCGCTTCTATCTGATCTGACGTCATAAAGGGTCCCCTCAAGACGTACTAGGAAACGCCACCGTTCACTAGGGAGAGCGTAGCGAGCGCCGAAGAGTGAACACAAGCGTTCTCTAAGGGAGTTGGCGCTGGCGGCCGGGTCGGCCGGGAGCCCTCGTACGGGGGGTCCTGGCCAAGGCCGCTCCTGGTCAAACCGCCGACGGGCGACCACCATAGGGAGGCGGACCCCGTCCCCAACGGAGAGAAGACGATGGCTACTTCGCGCCCGGCCACCGCCGACGAGGCCCCGCCACGGCCGCGGGTCTCCCCGCGCCGCCGGGGTCCCGTGCTGGAGCGGGCGATCCTCGACGCGGCCCTGGAGCAGCTGAGCACGGTCGGCTGGAACGCCCTGACCATGGAGGGGGTGGCCGCCGGGGCGCAGACCGGGAAGGCCGCGGTGTACCGGCGCTGGTCCTCCAAGGAGGAGCTGGTGGCCGACGCGCTGCGGTCCGGGCTCCCCGATCTGGACCGCGCCGACGACCACGGCTCGGTGCGCGAGGACCTCTACCAGCTCTGCCTCCGGCTGCGGGAGGCGATGTACTCGCGGTCCGGTTTCGCGCTGCGCTCGGTGCTTTACGAATGCGACGCCGCCAGCGCCGACCGGTTCCACGGGCTGGTCCTGCGGCGCCTGGTGGAGCCCGCCCAGCGGCTCTTCCGGGAGGCCGTCCAGCGGGGGATCGAGCGGGGCGACGTCCGGCCGGACGCCCGCCCCGACGTGATCTTCGACATCATCCCCGGGCTGATGATGTTCCGCGCGAAGGTACGCGGAAGCGAATGGCCCGACGAGGCGGTCGCGGAGATGATCGATCACGTGCTGGTGCCGCTGCTGCGGGTGCGGAGGGCCTGACGGGGGCGTCGGGCTTACGGGTCCGGGGTTGCCGGCTGCGCGGACCCGGGGTGCGGAACGTGCGGGTCCGGGGTTGCCGGCTGCGCGGACCCGGGGTGCGGAACGTGCGGGTCCGGGGCATCGGGCTCGCGGGTCCGGGGGTGTCGGCTGTGCGGGCCCGGGGCGCGGATCGCGGGGTGCTGGGAGGCCGGGGTGTCCTCGGCGGCCCGGGCGGCGTAACCTTGCTGGCGCCATGCCGTACGAACCACCCACCCACACCGTCGAGCGCTCGCTTCGCGCCACCACCGGATGCAAGATCATCGCCGGTGTCGACGAGGTCGGCCGCGGGGCGTGGGCCGGGCCCGTCACGGTGTGCGCCGCGATCACGGGGCTGCGCCGACCGCCCGCGGGTCTGACCGACTCCAAGCTCATCAGCCCCAAGCGCCGGCGCGAACTGGCGGGGGAGCTGGAGACCTGGGTGACCTCGTACGCGCTGGGGCACTCCTCGCCGCAGGAGATCGACGAGCTCGGGATGACCGCCGCGCTCCGTCTCGCCGCGGTCCGCGCGCTGGACGCGCTTCCGGTACGCCCGGAGGCGGTGATCCTCGACGGCAAGCACGACTACCTCGGCGCGCCGTGGCAGGTCCGTACCGTCATCAAGGGGGACCAGTCCTGCGTCGCGGTCGCGGCGGCCTCGGTGATCGCCAAGGTGCGCCGGGACGCGATGATGGCCGAACTCGGGGGAGCGGCGGGGGAGTACGAGGTGTTCGGCTTCGCCGACAACGCCGGCTACCCCTCGCCCACGCACAAGACGGCGCTGGAGGAGCGGGGGCCGACCCCGCACCACCGGATGTCCTGGGCGTACCTCGACGCCCTGCCGCGCTGGCGGCACCTGAAGAAGGTCAGGATCCCGGCGGCGGCCGCCGCCCTGGAAAGCGGGGGCCAGCTCGGCTTCGACTTCTGAAATCCCTGGACTTTCCCCGCCCTTTACGGGGAGACTCCGCCCCGATCGCACTTTTGTGCCCACCCGGTGGTGCCCCATTCACCGGCGTTTGATAGACCTTTACCCATGCCTCTCATCCCCGAGGAGCCTCAGATTCACGAGAGCGCCCAGGGTCCCCGCGTCACTCCGGCCGCCGGCCGCACCGCGCCGACCCCCCGTCCCGTTCCTGGTCCGCGTACCGCGGCCGCACCGCGTCCCGGTCGTCCGGGGCCCGGCTCCGCCCGGCCCACGCCCCCCGCGCAGCGCACGCACTCCGGCGCGGCCGCGGCCGCTCCGGCCGCCGCTCCCGCTCCGGCTGCCGCTGCCGCCCAGCCCCAGGTGCCCCTCGGCGGGGCCGCCGACGGGCCGCAGATCCAGCTCATCCCCGCCCCGGCCGACGGCGCGCTCGACGCGGCGGGCGAGGCGGTGGACCTGCTGCTCGACACCGGCCGCGCGCCGGGCGACATCCTGGTCCTCACCACCGGTGACCCGCACCCGTGGGCGGCGCACGAGCTGTCCTTCGGCGAGGAGTCGTACTGGGCGCAGCACGACGCCCGCGACGACGTGTTCTACGCGTCGGCCGCGTCCGTCGAGCGTGCGGCCGGCCGTCCCGTCGTGATCGTCGCCGTCAACGGCGGGGACGACGCGGCTGTGGCCGCGCTGTCGGTCGCGCGTCAGCGGGCCGGGGCGCTGCTGATCGTCTGCGGGGATCCGCAGCGGGTCAACTCGGTGCTGGGCGCGGGGGTCTGAGGGGGGACCCTCCGGGGGGCTGCTCTTCTCTGCGTGCGGGTCGTGGTGGGTTGCTCGCGCCGTTCCCCGCGCCCCTTGGGCGGTGGCCCGTTGTTGTCGGGTGCGGGCTGTGGGGGGTTGCTCGCGCAGTTCCCCGCGCCCCTTCGGGGGTTGCCTGCCGTTGTTCGTGTGCGGGTCGTGGTGGGCTGGTCGCGCCGTTCCCCGCGCCCCTTGGTGGTGCCCGTCGTTGTCGGGTGCGGGTTGTGGTGGGCTGGTCGCGCCGTTCCCCGCGGCCCTTGGTGGTGCCCGTTGTTGTCGGGTGCGGGTTGTGGGGGGCCGGTCGCGTCGTTCTCCGTGGCCCTGTGGGGTGGGGTGCTAGCGCGCCGCCACTCTGCGGAGGGTTTCCGCCGGGCCGCTGCGGAGCGGTGGGGGTGCGGGGTCCGTGTCCGCCAGGGTGCCGGGGCGGGTCGTGGAGTTGGGGTGGCGGCCGCCGCGGCCCTCGCCCAGGACCTGCCAGCCGCCGCGCGTCAGCGTGACGTACGCGCCGCAGCGCAGCCCGTGCAGGGTGCAGGCGTCCCGCAGACCCCACATCCAGGCGCCGTCCTCCTCCGTCCAACGCTCGTCGCCGTCACGGCAGTAGAGCAGCACCGCCGTGCGCACCGGGGTCCGGCGGCGCAGGTCGTGCGGGATCACCCGGCGCAGTTGCGCGAGGAGCGCGTTGCGGAACTCCCAGCCGTCCGCGGGGCCGGGGCGCCGGACGAACGAGGCGCTCGCCGCCAGCCGTTCCTCGTGGTCCAGGACCGCGATCACGGCCGTCGACGGGCCCGGGTGGTGCCGGGTGTGCAGCCCGACGACCACCTCGCGGGGGTTGCGCAGCAGCGGGATCCCCGCCGCGGCCCACTCGGCGGGCTCCAGCATCCTGGCGAGGCGGTTCCCGGGCGCCGCCGACGTGAGGGACGACGCGCCCGCCGAGGCTGTGGACGGAGCGAATCCGAAGGTCACGGTCCTCCCTTCCGGATACGCGCCCACAGTGCGGGCAGGGTCGGGTGAGGGCGCAGCACGGCACGGCCCGAGCCGTCGGGTCCGCCGTTGAGGCGCGGCTCCAATTCTCGCTGGCTCACGGGCACGCGGCAACGAGCAAATGGACCAGCTGACTGGAATCGGAGGGTATGACGCTCATATCCCTGCCCAGCCGCACCCCCGCTCACGCCCCGGCCCAAGCCGGTCATCCCTGGACGGCGAGGACCAGCGGAAACACCCCCTGCGCACCCGCCCGGCGCAGCAGCCGGGCCGCCACCGCCAGCGTCCAGCCGGTGTCCGCCCGGTCGTCCACCAGCAGCACCGGGCCGCCCGCCTCCCGCACCGCACGGGCCACCTCGTCCGGCACCGTGAAGGCGTGGTGCAGGGCGCGCACCCGCTGGGCGCTGTTGGACGCCGGAACCCGGGACCCGGCGGCCTCCTCCCCGTACTCGACGCGGCCGAGCAGCGGCATGCGGCCGATCTCCGCGATCCGGGCGCCCAGCGACTCCACGAGCCGGGGGCGGGTGAGCGAGGCGACCGTGACCACCCCGGCCGGCCGGGGCGGGGCGTCGGGGGAGCCGGAGGCCCAGCCGCCGGGGCCCTTGGCCCAGTCCGCAAGGACCGTCACCACGGCGTCGACCACATCGTCCGGAACCGGTCCGTCGGGGCTCTGGGGGGCGAGCATGGGCCGCAGCCGGTTGCCCCAGCCGATGTCCGAGAGACGGCCGAGGGCCCGGCCCGCGAAGGCCTGTTCGCCCGCGGGGATACGGCCCTTGAGGTCCACGCCGACCGCCGCGAGGCCGGTCGGCCACATCTTGCGGGGCTCGATCTCGACCCCCGGCCGGGTGAGCTCGCCCCTGGCCGCCTCCAGCGCCGTCCCCGAGACACCGGCCGTGAAGCGGGCGCCCGCGCAGTTGTCGCAGCGCCCGCAGGGGGCCGCCTCCTCGTCGTCGAGCTGACGGCGCAGGAACTCCATCCGGCAGCCCGTCGCCGAGGCGTAGTCCCGCATCGCCTGCTGTTCGGCCTCCCGCTGGCGGGCCACCCACGCGTACCTCTCCGCGTCGTACACCCACGGCTCGCCGGTGGACGTCCAGCCGCCCTTGACGCGGTGGACCGCGCCGTCCACGTCGAGGACCTTGAGCATGGTCTCCAGACGGGTGCGCCGCAGCTCGACCAGCGGCTCCAGGGCGGGCAGCGACAGCGGGCGCTCCGCCCGCGCCAGCACGTCCAGGGTGCGGCGGACCTGCTCCTCGGGCGGGAAGGCCACCGAGGCGAAGTACTTCCAGATCGCCTCGTCCTCCTTGCCCGGCAGCAGCAGCACCTCCGCGTGCTCCACCCCGCGGCCCGCGCGGCCCACCTGCTGGTAGTAGGCGATCGGGGAGGAGGGCGAACCGAGGTGGACCACGAAGCCGAGGTCCGGCTTGTCGAAGCCCATGCCGAGCGCGGAGGTGGCGACCAGCGCCTTGACCCGGTTGGCCAGCAGGTCGTCCTCGGCCTGCTGGCGGTCCGCGTTCTCCGTGCGGCCCGTGTAGGAGGCGACCGTGTGGCCGCACTGGCGCAGATACGCGGTGACCTCCTCGGCGGCGGCGACCGTCAGCGTGTAGATGATCCCGGAGCCCGGCAGCTCGTCCAGGTGGTCGGCGAGCCAGGCCAGCCGGTGCGCCGCGTCCGGCAGCGACAGCACGTTCAGACTCAGGCTCTCGCGGTCCAGGGGGCCGCGCAGCACCAGCGCGTCGGTGTCCGCGCCCGTCCCCAGCTGCTCCGCCACGTCGGCCGTCACGCGCGCGTTGGCCGTCGCCGTCGTCGCCAGGACCGGGACGCCCGGGGGGAGCTCGGCGAGCATGGTGCGCAGCCTGCGGTAGTCCGGGCGGAAGTCGTGGCCCCAGTCCGAGATGCAGTGCGCCTCGTCGACCACGAGCAGACCGGTGGCCGCCGACAGCTTGGGCAGCACCTCGTCGCGGAAGTCCGGGTTGTTGAGGCGCTCGGGGCTCACCAGCAGGACGTCGACCTCGCCGGCGGCCACCTCGGCCTGGACGGTCTCCCACTCCTCGGTGTTCGAGGAGTTGATCGTGCGGGCGCGGATGCCCGCGCGGGCGGCGGCCTCCACCTGGTTGCGCATCAGGGCGAGCAGCGGGGAGACGATCACGGTGGGGCCGCTGCCGCGCTCGCGCAGCAGCGAGGTCGCCACGAAGTACACCGCGGACTTGCCCCAGCCGGTGCGCTGGACGACCAGCGCCCGGCGCCCCTCGGCGACGAGCGCCTCGATGGCGCGCCACTGGTCCTCGCGCAGCCGGGCCGCCCCCGTGGGGTCGCCGACGAGGCGGGCCAGGACGGCGTCGGCCCGGGTGCGCAGATCCGTGGTGCTCGTGTCGTTCATGCCCCCATACAACAGGACACCTCTGACATCCGGCCCGCCCGAGGGCGCCCGCCGGGCGCGCGGCGCCCCCGGGAGCGGGCCGCTACGGCGTGTGCTTCGAGCGCAGACCGTCGAGCACGATGTCGATGTAGCGCCGCCAGTCCCCGCTGCGGCGGTGCACGATCGAGGTGAGGCCGCAGGTCAGGGCGAGGATGTCGGCGCCGGCGATGTCGGTGCGGATGGAGCCGGCCGCCTGGCCCTTGCCGACCAGGTCCACCAGCTCGGCCTCCAGGTCGGCGCGCATGGTGCTGGGCGGCCCCTCGGAGCCGAGCGTGCCGCCGATGACGCTGGCGAAGCCCCGGTCGCGCGCCTCCACCTCGCCGACCCGGGTGAGCAGCATCTGGAGCGCCTCAAGGGGCTCGGCCGACTCGCGGCACACCGTGCGGTAATACGTGAGGATCTCGCCGAAGCGCTGCTGGGAGGCCGCCACGACCATCGCTTCCTTGGTGGGGAAGTGACGGTAGAGCGTGCCCACGCCGACCTCGGCGTGCCGGGCCACCTCGTCCATGGACACGTTGGCGCCGCGTTCCGCGAAGAGCTCGCGCGCCGCGTTCAGGACCCGGGCCCGGTTGCGCTCCGCGTCAGCCCGGAGCCGGCGGCCACCGCTCTCACTGACCGGCGTTGACGTTGGCATACGGAACCTCCCTCCGTTTGACTCTACTATGCCCTGCCTTCCCACACTGAACCAGCCCCGACTTCACGCCAGTTGGGGTATGCGGTTCGCAGTTGCCCAGTCGGTTCCCCAGGTGGACCCTGGGTGTTGACAATGGCCTGGTAGCTGCCGTGAGACGGAAGGACGAACACGATGTCGTTGCCCCTGGGGCGTACGAGTGCGCCGGAGGTGTCGGCGTCGGTGGAGGCATTCCTGACGGAGCCGCACATCGGCGTACTGACCACGATCCGGCCCGACGGGTCCCCGCACGTGGCACCGGTGCGGTTCACCTGGGACGCGGAGGCGGGTCTCGCCCGGGTGATGACGGTGTCCACCTCCCGCAAGGCCCGCAACCTGGTCGCGGCGCCGGGTTCCCGGGTCGCCATCTGCCAGGTGGCGGGGTTCAGTTGGGTCACCCTGGAGGGCACGGCCACGGTCCAGGACGCGCCCGCGCGGGTCACCGAGGGCGCGCGCCGCTACACCCGGCGCTACCGCTCGGGCCCGCCCAACCCGCCCGGCCGCGTGGTGGTCGAGATCCGGGTCGACCGGGTGATGAGCCTCAACGTATAGGGAACGACGCGCGCGAGGGCGCGCGGGACGACGACGAGCGCGGGGGGGGGGGGGACCCCCCTCCCCCCCCCCCCCTCTCTTTCCTCTTCTCTCGGCTTCGCCCTTTCTGGTGGG
>NZ_JBWKEI010000012.1:82799-216835 GCF_056435525.1 Streptomyces sp. NPDC043908
GATAGGGGGAGAGAGTGTGATGCCAACAAATGGGAGGAAAAAAACGCGAGAGAGGGCGCACGGGACAAAGACGAGCGCGCCGGAAAGAAACCCCCCTCCCCCCCCCCCCCGCGCTCGTCCCGTGTCGCGGGTCTCAGCCCTTGCGGGGCGGGGTGCCGGTCACCCAGATCATGCGCAGCGACAGCAGGCTCAGGCGCCAGCCGTCCGGGGTGTGCCGGGCCTCGGCGCTCACCAGGCTCCCGTTGGCGAATATCGGGTCGCGCTCGGCGTCCTCCGGATGGTCGGAGGGGTGGTGCACATGGGTGGAGACGATGTTGGCGCGCAGCGTCGCCCGGTCTCCGTCGATCTCGACCACGGCGGGCGAGTTGATGTGCTGGGTGCGCGCGAAGGCCGCGAGGGCGGTGCTGTGGTACTCGGCGAGGCCCGCGATCCCCTCGTGCCGGCTCATCGGGAACTCCACGACGGCGTCCTCGGTGAACAGCCCCCGGGCCCAGGCGTCGTCGAGCTTGTCGTCGTCCAGATTGATCAGGTAGCGGTCGAGCAGTCCCGCGACATCGGCGGTGGATTGGCTTGAGGTCATGGTTGAGGATGACGCCGGAACAGGCCTCTGACCAAGACTCCTTGTAGCAGAGTTGACGTACTTGTCAAAGGCCTGTACTAGCAGCTATTTACGCTCACCGGGGCCCTCGGGATACTGGAGAAACGCCAGTCGGAAGAGGGTAGATGGATAACTTTGACGCGGACGTAATTATCGCGGGAGCCGGCCCCACAGGACTCATGCTCGCAGGCGAACTGCGCCTGAACGGCGTGTCCGTGATTGTCGTCGACCGCCTTGCCGAGCCGATACAGCAGTCGCGTGCGCTGGGATTCTCCGCGCGGACCATCGAGGAATTCGGCCAGCGCGGGCTGCTGGAGCGATTCGGTGGCGTGGACGTCATTCCGGTCGGCCATTTCGGCGGAGTGTCCATCGATTACCGGTTGGTCGAGGGCGGCTCCTACGGCGCCCGGGGCATCCCCCAGTCGCGCACCGAGGGCGTGCTGGCCGGCTGGGCCGGGCAGCTGGGCGCCGAGGTCCGCCGCGGGGTCGAGGTCACCGGTCTGGAGGACGGCGCCGACGGGGTCACCGTGGAGGTGACCACGCCCGAGGGGCAGGCCACCCTGCGCGGCCGCTACCTGGTGGGCGCGGACGGCGCCCGCAGCGCGGTGCGCAAGCTCGCGGGCATCGACTTCCCCGGCACCGACCCGGCCATCGAGCTGCGGTTCGCCGACATCAGCGGGGTGCCGCTGCGCCCGCGCTTCAGCGGTGAGCGGGTGCCCGGCGGCATGGTCATGGTGCTGCCGCTCGGCCCGGAGCGCTGCCGGATCGTCTACTTCGACCGGAGCGAGCCGCTCCGCAAGAGCCCGGACCCGATCACCTTCGACGAGGTGGCCGAGGCGTTCAAGCGCCTGTCCGGCGAGGACATCAGCGGCGCCACGGTGCACTGGGTCTCCACCACCACCGATGTGAGCCGCCAGGCCGCCGAGTACCGCAAGGGCCGGGTCTTCCTGGCCGGCGACGCCGCGCACATCCACCTGCCCATCGGCGCGCAGGGAATGAGCGCCGGCGTGCAGGACGCGGTGAACCTCGGCTGGAAGCTCGCCCTGGAGATCAAGGGACAGGCTCCCGAGGGCCTGCTCGACACGTACCACTCCGAGCGCCACCCGGTCGGCGCCCGGGTGCTCACCAACACCCTCGCCCAGCGGATCCTCTACCTGGGCGGCGACGAGATCACCCCGCTGCTCGACGTCTTCACCGAGCTCACCGAGTTCGAGGACGTCCAGAAGAAGCTGATCGGGATGGTCACCGGACTCGACATCCGCCACGACGTGGGCGAGGGCGACCATCCGCTCCTCGGCCGCCGTCTCAAGGACGAGGAACTGGTGGTCGACGGCGAGAAGACCACCAACTTCGAGCTGCTGGCGGCCGGCAAGGCCGTCCTGTTCGACCTCACCGACGACTCCCACCTGCGGTCGCTCGCCGCGGGCTGGGCCGACCGTGTCACCACGGTCACCGCCGAGCAGCACGACTGCGACGCCGGTCTGGACGCCTTCCTGGTGCGCCCCGACGGCTACGTCGCCTGGGTCTCCCCCTCCGCTTCGCGCACGGAGGGGCTCGTCGACGCCCTCAACCGATGGTTCGGCCGGCCCAACTGAGCAGGGCCCGACGCCCGGTTCTCTCATACCCGTACCCCGAAGGAAGCGAAGAACATGCCCAAGATCTCCAGCGATGACAAGCACCTCACCGTCCTCAACCTCTTCTCCACGGACGCCCCGGAGAAGCAGGAGGGTCTGCTCGGCGCGATGCGCGAGATCGTCGACGCGGCGGCCTACCCGGGCTGGATGTCCTCCACCGTGCACGCCGGTGTGGACAAGCCGGGCACGGCCAACTTCATCCAGTGGCGCAGCCGCGCCGACCTGGAGGACCGCTACGACGGCGAGGAGTTCAAGCACCGCACGCTCCCGCTCTTCGGCGAGCTGACCACCTCCATCCGGCTGCTCCAGAACGAGATCGCGTACTCCCAGACCAAGTCGGGCGGGGACGTCGAGATCTCCCCGGAGCGCTCCGACTACACCGTGATCGCGGTCTTCGGTGTCGAGGAGAAGAACCAGGACGCCCTGGTGGACGCGCTCGGCCCGTCGATGAAGTTCCTCAGCGACGTTCCCGGCTACGTCTCCCACACGGTCCTCAAGGGTGTCGCCGCCCGCGGCCTGGAGGGCTCCTTCGTGGTCTCCTACTCGCAGTGGGAGAGCAAGGAGGCGTTCGACGCCTACCAGGCCGTCGCGCAGGACGACAAGCCCGCCGCCCGGCTGGACGCGGAGAAGCGCACCGGCTCGCTCCTGACGTCGGTGGACTCCAACACCTACCGGGTCGTCCACACCCGCGCCGCCGGCCAGTAACACCCGGCGCGAAAACGCACCACCGCACCTCACGAAACGCCCGGCTCCGTTTATGGAGCCGGGCGTTCCGGCATTTCCGGGCCGGTCGCGCCCACAAGACGCTCCGGTCCGCCACCTGACGGCACCTGACGCCGACGTGACAATTGCGCACCGCCCCGCTGCTCTTCGTTGCGTGTTCTCTGACATGGCTGCGGTGTATTTGCGGAACCTGACCGAACCGGACGTAGACCTGAACCGGGGCGCCTTGAACGGCGAGCGGGATCAGAAGACCCTTGAATACATGATCCGGGGCGTGGTTCGCCACCGCTGATCTCCTCGCTCAACTCCCGTTCATGGCCCTCCTGTCCGGGCGCGTCCGACGTCGTACGCGCCGGGAGCCGGGCCAGTGCCGGATCAACCGCAACCGCTGAGGAGCGAAAACGTATGCACAGCACGCTGATCGTCGCCCGCATGGAACCCGGTTCGAGCACCGACGTCGCCAAGCTGTTCGCCGAGTTCGACGCGACGGACATGCCGCACCGGATGGGGACGCGGCGCCGCCAGCTGTTCTCCTACCGGGGCCTCTACTTCCACCTCCAGGACTTCGACGTGGACAACGGCGGTCAGCTGATCGAGGCCGCGAAGAACGACCCGCGGTTCGTCGGGATCAGCGAGGACCTCAAGCCGTTCATCCAGGCGTACGACCCGGCCACCTGGCGCTCGCCCGCCGACGCCATGGCCGCGCGCTTCTACAACTGGGAGGCGGGCGCGTGACAACGCCTCGCAGGGTCGTCATCACGGGGATGGAGGTGCTCGCCCCGGGTGGAATCGGCACCAAGAACTTCTGGAGCCTCCTCAGCGAGGGCCGCACGGCGACGCGTGGGATCACCTTCTTCGACCCCACGCCGTTCCGCTCCCGGGTGGCGGCCGAGATCGACTTCGATCCGTACGAGCACGGTCTGAGCCCGCAGGAGGTCCGGCGCATGGACCGCGCCGGGCAGTTCGCCGTTGTCGCCTCGCGCGGCGCGGTCGCCGACAGCGGCCTGGAGCTGGGCGCCCTCGACCCGTACCGGATCGGTGTCACCGTCGGCAGCGCGGTCGGCGCGACCATGGGCCTCGACGAGGAGTACCGGGTCGTCAGCGACGGCGGCCGGCTCGACCTGGTCGACCACGAGTACGCCGTCCCGCACCTCTACAACCACCTGGTGCCGAGCTCCTTCGCGGCCGAGGTCGCCTGGGCGGTCGGCGCCGAGGGCCCCAGCACCGTGGTCTCCACCGGCTGCACCTCCGGCATCGACTCCGTCGGCTACGCCGTCGAGCTGATCCGCGAGGGCTCCGCCGACGTCATGATCGCCGGTTCCTCGGACGCGCCGATCTCGCCGATCACCATGGCGTGCTTCGACGCGATCAAGGCGACGACCAACCGCCACGACGAGCCGGAGACGGCCTCGCGCCCCTTCGACAACTCGCGCAACGGCTTCGTCCTCGGCGAGGGCACCGCCTTCTTCGTCCTGGAGGAGCTGGAGAGCGCCCGGCGGCGCGGCGCCCACATCTACGCGGAGATCGCCGGCTACGCCACGCGCTCCAACGCGTACCACATGACCGGACTGCGCCCCGACGGCGCGGAGATGGCCGAGGCGATCCGCGTGGCGCTCGACGAGGCGCGGATGAACGGCGACCAGATCGACTACGTCAACGCCCACGGCTCCGGCACCAAGCAGAACGACCGCCACGAGACGGCAGCCGTCAAGCGCAGCCTCCGGGACCACGCGTACCGGATCCCGATGAGCTCCATCAAGTCGATGGTGGGCCACTCGCTGGGCGCGATCGGCTCGATCGAGATCGCCGCCTCGGCGCTCGCCATGGAGTACAACGTCGTACCCCCCACGGCGAACCTGCACACGCCCGACCCGGAGTGCGACCTGGACTACGTCCCGCTCACGGCCCGCGACCAGCGGACCGACGCGGTGCTCTCGGTCGGCAGCGGCTTCGGTGGATTCCAGAGCGCCGTGGTGCTCGCCCGTCCCGAGAGGAACCTCGCATGACGTCGTCCGTGGTGGTCACCGGCCTGGGGGTGGCGTCCCCCAACGGGCTCGGCATCCAGGATTACTGGGCGGCGACCGTCGGTGGCAAGAGCGGCATCGGCCGCATCACCCGCTTCGACCCGTCGTCCTACCCGGCCAAGCTGGCCGGCGAGGTCCCCGGCTTCGTCGCCGAGGACCTGCTGCCGAGCCGGCTGCTGCCGCAGACCGACCGGGTGACCCGCCTCGCGCTGGTCGCGACCGACTGGGCGCTCGCCGACGCGGGCATCACCCCCTCCGAACTGCCCGAGTTCGACATGGGCGTGGTGACCGCGAGCGCGGCCGGCGGCTTCGAGTTCGGCCAGGGCGAGCTCCAGGCCCTGTGGTCCAAGGGCAGCCAGTACGTCTCGGCGTACCAGTCCTTCGCCTGGTTCTACGCGGTCAACAGCGGCCAGATCTCCATCCGCAACGGGATGAAGGGCCCCAGCGGCGTGGTCGTCAGCGACCAGGCCGGCGGCCTCGACGCCGTGGCGCAGGCCCGCCGCCAGATCCGCAAGGGCACCGCGCTGATCGTCTCGGGCGCCATCGACGCCTCGGTCTGCCCGTGGGGCTGGGTGGCGCAGCTGTCCAGCGACCGGCTCTCCACCAGCGAGGAGCCGAACCGCGCCTACCTGCCCTTCGACCGCGAGGCCGCGGGGTACGTGCCCGGCGAGGGCGGCGCGATCCTGATCATGGAGGACGCCGAGTCGGCCCGCGCCCGCGGCGCCCGGATCTACGGCGAGGTCGCCGGCTACGGCTCGACCATCGACCCCAGGGCCGGCTCCGGCCGTCCGCCGGGCCTGCGCAAGGCCATCGAACTCGCCCTGGCCGACGCGGGGGTCGCCCCGGGCGACGTGGACGTGGTCTTCGCCGACGCGGCCGCCGACCCGGAGCTCGACCGGCAGGAGGCCGAGGCGATCAACGCGGTCTTCGGCACCCGGGGGGTCGCGGTCACCGCGCCCAAGACGATGACCGGACGGCTCTACTCGGGCGCGGCGCCGCTGGACCTGGCCGCCGCGTTCCTCGCCATCAAGGACGGCCTGATCCCGCCGACCGTCCACATCGACCCCGCCGCCGAGTACGACCTGGACCTGGTCCTTGGGGAGCCGCGCACCGCCGAGTTGCGCACCGCCCTGGTCCTGGCCCGCGGTTACGGGGGCTTCAACTCGGCCGTGGTCGTCCGCGCCTAGCGCTCCGCGGTACCGCCCCAGACATCCGGCAACGCCGTACACCTAAGAAAGGGAAACCCCATGGCCACCACGTTCACCCTCGACGACCTCAAGCGCATCCTCCTTGAGGCAGCGGGCGCCGACGAGGGCGTCGACCTGGACGGCGACATCCTGGACACCGAGTTCGAGGTCCTGGGTTACGAGTCGCTCGCCCTGCTGGAGACGGGCGGCCGGATCGAGCGTGAGTACGGCATCTCGCTGGACGACGACGCGCTGACCGACGCCACCACCCCGCGCGCCCTCATCGAGGTCGTCAACGCCCAGCTCTCCTCCGCGTCCGCCGCCTGAGCCTTTCGACAAGGAAGAACGACATGACCGAGAACACCGCACGGGTCGCACTGGTGACGGGTGCCACGAGCGGCATCGGGCTCTCCGTGGCCCGGCTGCTCGCCTCCCAGGGGCACCGCGTCTTCATCGGCGCGCGCAACGCCGACAACGTCGCCGAGACCGTCAAGCAGCTCCAGGGCGAGGGCTTCGAGGCCGACGGCTCGGCGCTGGACGTCACCGACGCCGCCAGCGTCAAGGCCTTCGTGCAGTCGGCCGTCGACCGCTTCGGCACGGTCGACGTGCTGGTCAACAACGCCGGCCGGTCGGGCGGCGGGGTGACCGCCGACATCGAGGACGAGCTGTGGGACGCCGTCATCGACACCAACCTGAACAGCGTCTTCCGGGTGACCCGCGAGGTCCTGAACACCGGCGGCATGCGCCACAAGGACCGCGGCCGGATCATCAACATCGCCTCCACCGCGGGCAAGCAGGGCGTCGTGCTCGGCGCCCCGTACTCGGCCTCCAAGCACGGCGTGGTCGGCTTCACCAAGGCGCTCGGCAACGAGCTCGCGCCCACCGGCATCACGGTCAACGCCGTCTGCCCGGGCTACGTCGAGACGCCGATGGCCCAGCGCGTGCGCCAGGGCTACGCGGCCGCCTACTCCACCTCCGAGGACGCGATCCTGGAGAAGTTCCAGGCCAAGATCCCGCTCGGCCGCTACTCCACCCCGGACGAGGTCGCCGGTCTGGTCGGCTACCTCGCCTCCGACACCGCCGCCTCCATCACCGCGCAGGCGCTCAACGTCTGCGGCGGACTCGGCAACTTCTGATCCGCCACGTACCCGAAGGAGCAGCGGATATGACGACCCGTGAGGTCGAGCACGAGATCACCATCGACGCCCCCGCCGCAGCGGTGTACCGGCTGCTGGCGGAGGTGACCAACTGGCCGCGGATCTTCCCGCCCACCATCTACGTGGACCAGGTCGGGGAGAACGGCAACCACGAGCGCATCCGGATCTGGGCCACCGCCAACGGCGAGGCCAAGAACTGGACCTCGCACCGCGAGCTGGACCCCGAGGCCCTGCGGATCACCTTCCGCCAGGAGGTCACCACGCCTCCGGTCGCGGCGATGGGCGGCACCTGGATCATCGAGACCCTGGGGGAGAACTCCTCGCGGGTCCGGCTGCTCCACGACTACCGGGCCATCGACGACGACCCCGAGGGCCTGGCCTGGATCGACGAGGCCGTCGACAAGAACAGCCGCTCGGAGCTGGCCGCGCTCAAGCAGAACGTCGAACTGGCCCACGCGACCGAGGAGGTGACGTTCTCGTTCACCGACACCGTCATCGTCCAGGGCTCGCCCAAGGACCTGTTCGACTTCATCAACGAGGCGGACCGGTGGTCCGAGCGGCTGCCGCACGTGGCCGTGGTCCGGCTGACCGAGGACACCCCCGGGCTCCAGACCCTGGAGATGGACACCCGCGCCAAGGACGGCTCGGTCCACACCACCAAGTCGTACCGGGTGACCTTCCCGAACTACAAGATCGCGTACAAGCAGGTCACGCTGCCCGCGCTGATGACCCTGCACACCGGGATCTGGACGTTCGAGGAGACGCCCGAGGGCACGGCCGCCTCCTCGCAGCACACCGTCACCCTCAACACGGACAACATCGCGAAGATCCTCGGCCCCGAGGCCACCGTCGCGGACGCCCGTGAGTACGTGCACACCGCGCTGTCGACCAACAGCACGGCCACGCTCAACCACGCCAAGACGTACGCCGAGTCGAAGGGCTGAACCGGAGATGACCACCACGGACCGCCTCGACACCCAGGTCGTCGTCGTCGGCGCCGGCCCCGTCGGGCTGCTGCTCGCCGGTGAGCTGCGCCTCGGCGGCGCCGAGGTGGTCGTCCTGGAACAGCGGGCCGCTCCCACCACGGAGTCGAGGGCCTCCACGCTGCACGCCCGCACCATGGAGCTCCTCGACAGCCGCGGCCTGCTCGGTGTCTTCGGGACGCCGCCGAACGAGCCGCGCGGCCACTTCGGCGGCATCCCCATGGACCTCACCCTGCCCAGCCCCTTCCCCGGGCAGTGGAAGATGCCCCAGACCCGGTCCGAGGCCCTGCTCCAGGAGTGGGCGCTCTCGCTCGGCGTGGACCTGCGGCGCGGCCACGAGCTGCGCGAGGTCGTCGACCGGGGCGACTTCGTCGAGGCGACGGCGGCCGGGCCCGACGGCACGGTCGTGGTGCGCGGCGGCTTCCTCGTCGGGTGCGACGGCGAGGACTCCACCGTGCGCCGCCTCATCGGGGCCGAGTTCCCCGGCAACGACGCCGGCCGCGAGCTGCTGCGGGCGGACGTGGCCGGGGTCACCATCCCCAACCGCCGCTTCGAGCGGCTCCCGGCCGGGCTCGCCATCGCGGCGACCCGGGACGGGGTGACCCGGGTGATGGTGCACGAGTTCGGCTCCCACGCCGAACCGCGCACCACCGACCCCGAGTTCGGGGAGATCGCGGCGGTCTGGAAGCGCGTCACGGGCGAGGACATCAGCGGCGGGACCCCGCTGTGGGCGAACGCGTTCGGCGACGCCAACCGCCAGCTCACCCGCTACCGCCACGGCAGGATCCTCTTCGCCGGGGACGCGGCCCACCGCCAGATGCCCATCGGCGGCCAGGCCCTCAACCTGGGCCTCCAGGACGCCTTCAACCTCGGCTGGAAGCTCGCCCTGCACCTGGGCGGCGCGGCCCCCGAGGCCCTGCTCGACACGTACCACAGCGAGCGCCACGAGGTCGGCCGGCGCGTCCTGTCCAACATCAGGGCGCAGGCCATGCTGCTGCTCGGCGGCCCCGAGGTCGAGCCGCTGCGCTCGGTCCTCACCGAACTCCTCACCCACGACGACGTCCGGGCGCACCTCGCCGGGATGATCAGCGGTCTCGACATCCGCTACGACGTCGGCGGCCCCGGGCACCCGCTGCTCGGCGCCCGGCTGCCGGACACGGGCCTGACCACCGGCGAAGGCCCGGTGCACACGGCCCAGTTGCTGCGCACCGCACGCGGTGTGCTCCTCGATCTGTCCGGCGGCGGTGCGGCGCTGCCGGACACCTCCGGCTGGGCCGGCCGGGTCACCGTGCTGCCCGCCGCGCCGGAGAAGGACGGCGCCCTCCAGGGCGTGGGCGCCGTCCTGGTCCGCCCCGACGGCCACGTGGCCTGGGCGGGCGCGCCGGACACCGACGGCGCCGGGCTGAGCGAGGCCCTGGAGCGCTGGTTCGGCCCCGCGCGCTGACTCACGCACCACCCCACCCCCGCGCACGACCGTACGACTCCCAGCAGGACAGGGAACCACCGGGCACGTCCAGGAAAGGGAACACTATGGAGGGGACAGCCGTGGACACCGATGTCATCATCGTCGGCGCGGGTCCGACCGGTCTGATGCTCGCCGGCGAGCTGCGCCTGGGCGGGGCACGGGTCGTCGTCGTCGAACGGCTGGCGAAGCCCACCGGGCAGTCCCGGGGCCTGGGCTTCACCGCCCGCGCCATGGAGATCTTCGACCAGCGCGGGCTGCTGCCCCGGTTCGGCCAGGGCGAGACGCTGGAGATCAGCCCCATGGGCCACTTCGGCGGTGTGCAGTTCGACTACACCGTCCTGGAGGACGGGCACTTCGGGGCGCGCGGCATCCCGCAGTACAAGACGGAGGCGGTCCTGGAGGAGTGGGCGCGGGAGCTGGGCGTCGACATCCGGCGCGGCTGGGAGTTCCTGGAGCTGACCGACGGCTTCCTGGACGGCGACGACGTCGAGATCACCGTCCAGACGCCCAACGCCGTACGCAAGCTGCGCGCCTCCTACCTGGTGGGCGCCGACGGCGGGCGGAGCGTGGTGCGCGAGGCCGCCGGATTCGACTTCCCCGGCACCTCCGCGACCCGGGCGATGTTCCTCGCCGACGTCACCGGCTGCGAGCTGCGCCCGCGCTTCCTGGGCGAGCGGCTGAACAACGGCATGGTGATGGCGGCCCCGCTCGCCCCGGGCGTGGACCGGATCATCGTCTGCCCCGACAACGCGCCCGCGCGCGACAGCGGCGAGTCGGTCTCCTTCGAGGAGGTTGCCGCGGCCTGGCAGTCGATCACCGGCGAGGACATCTCGCACGGCGGCGCCGAATGGGTCAGCTTCTTCAGCGACGCCACCCGGCAGGCCTCGGAATACCGGCGCGGCCGGGTCCTGCTGGTCGGCGACGCCGCCCACATCCACCTCCCGGCCGGCGGCCAGGGCCTGAGCACCGGCGTCCAGGACGCGGCCAACCTCGGCTGGAAGCTGGCCGCGGAGGTCGCCGGGACGGCGCCGGAGGGGCTGCTCGACACGTACCACGGCGAGCGCCACCCCGTGGGGGCGCGGCTGCTGATGAACACCCGCGCGCAGGGGATGGTCTTCCTCGGCGGCCCCGAGGCGGACCCGCTGCGCCAGCTCTTCGGCGAGCTCATCCAGTACGACGACGTCAAGCGGCATCTGGCGGGCATCGTCAGCGGTCTGGACATCCGGTACGAGCTGGGCGGCAGCCACCCGCTGGTGGGGCGGCGGATCCCGCCGCGCACGCTGGTCCTGGCGGACGGCGAGACCAGCACCACGGCGCTGCTGCACCCGGCTCGTGGGGTGCTGCTCGACCTGGGCGACTCCTCGGCCGTACGGGGCGCCGCCGCCGCGTGGCAGGGACGGGTCGATGTCGTCACGGCCTCGGCCAAGCCGGTGGACGGCGGTACCGACCCGCTCGCGGGCGCGGGTGCCGTGCTCGTACGGCCCGATGGATATGTCGCCTGGGCCGGGGACGACGTCCCGGCCCTGGAGGCCGCCCTCGGGCGGTGGTTCGGCCCGGCGGGTTCGTGACGCCGGAGAGCTCGGTTCTGAGGGCGGTCCCGCGTCCGCGGGCCGTCGGCGGCTGGTCGCGCGGTTCCCCGCGCCCCTTCGGGGGCGCGGGGCCGCGGCGAAACGAACCTCAACGCAAACGGGGGCATTGATGGAAAGCACGCTCGCACCGGGCGCCGTCTCCCAGGGCGTCCGCAGGATCACCCTGGACGCGGGCGGTGTCACCCTGTCCGCGTTGCTGTGCGAGCCGGAAGGCACACCCCGCGCCACCGTCGTCGCCGTCCACGGCGGCGGCATGAACGCCGGGTACTTCGACGGCCAGGCCCACCCCGAGCTGTCGCTGCTCACCCTGGGCGCCCGGCTCGGCTACACGGTCCTGGCCGTCGACCGGCCCGGGTACGGGCACTCCGCCGCCCAGCTCCCCGAAGGCCTCACCGTCGCCGACCAGACCGACGTGCTGCGCGCCGGAATCGACGACTTCACCGCCAAGCACCCCACCGGCGCGGGCATCCTGCTCGTCGCCCACTCCTTCGGCGGCAAGCTGGCGCTCTCCGCCGCCGCCCACTGCACCGGGGACGGCCTCCTCGGCCTCGACATCTCCGGCTGCGGCCACCGCTACGCCGTCACCCCGGGCGTGATCCGCAAGGGCCTCAAGCACATCGCCCGCCACTGGGGGCCGCTGCGGCTCTACCCGCCGAACACCTTCCGCAGCAGCGGCACCCTGGTGGCGCCGATGCCGGAGCGCGAGGCGGACGAACTGCCGCGCTGGCCCGAGCTGTTCGCGGCGCTGGCACCGCGCGTGCGCATCCCCGTCCGGCTCACCTTCGCCGAGCACGAGGGCTGGTGGCTCCACGGCGAGCAGGACCTCGCCGACCTCGCCGCCCAGCTCACCTCCGCACCCCGCATCGTCGTCGACCGCCAGCCGGACGCCGGCCACAACATCAGCCTCGGCTGGGCGGCCCGCTCCTACCACCTGCGCACGCTCGCGTTCCTGGAGGACTGCATCACCAGGGCGGGACGCGATGCCTGAGCATCCGAGCCTATGACCAGCACCTTCGCCCATCCTTTCCGCTCCCTGGCCGTACGGAACTTCCGGCTCTTCGCGGCCGGGCAGGTCGTCTCCGTCGCGGGCACCTGGATGATGGTCGTGGCCCAGGACTGGATCGTCCTGGGCCTGGCCGACAACTCCGGCACCGCCCTCGGCGTCGTCACCGCGCTCCAGTTCACGCCGCTGCTGCTGCTCACGCTCTACGGCGGGCGCCTCGCCGACCGCTACGACAAGCGGCTGCTGCTGACCTGCGCCAACCTGGCGTCCGGTGTGCTCGCGCTGGTCCTGGCGGTGCTGGCGTTCGCGGACGCCGTCCAGTTGTGGCACATCTGGCTGTGCGCGCTCGGCCTCGGGGTGGTCAACGCCGTCGAGGTGCCGACCCGGATGTCGTTCGTGAGCGAACTGGTCGGGCCCGAACTGCTGCCCAACGCCTCGGCGTTGAGCGCCGCGTACTTCAACACCGCCCGGGTGGTCGGACCGGCCCTGGCGGGGCTGCTCATCACCGGGTTCGGCACGGGCTGGGTGATGCTGTTCAACTCCGTCAGCTATCTGGCGACCGTGATCGGGCTGCGGATGATGCGGCCCGGCGAGCTCCTGCTCGGCGCCCGGCAGGACACCCGGCCCCGGGTGGTCGACGGGCTCCGGTACGTCGCCGGGCGCCCGGACCTGAAGCTGCCGCTCCTGCTCGTCGGGGTGATCTCCCTCTTCGGGCTCAACTTCCAGCTCACCCTGCCGCTGTACGCCAAGACCGTCTTCCACGCCGACGCGGCCTCCTTCGGGCTGCTCACCACCGGCTTCGCGGCGGGCTCGCTGATCGCCGCGTTCGCCACCACCGCCCGGCGCACCCGCCCCTCCAGCCGCCTGGTGGTGGGCGCGGCCCTGGTCTTCGCGGCCCTGGAGACGGTGGCGGGCTGGGCGCCGAACTTCGCCACCGCGATCGTGCTGCTCTCGCTCACCGGCGGCGCCACCATCTTCTTCGTCCAGGCCGTCAACCACCGCGTCCAGCTCGGCAGCGACCCGCGGTACCGGGGCCGGGTGATGGCGCTGTACACCCTGATCCTCCAGGGCTCGACCCCGCTCGGCTCGCTGCTCATCGGCTGGCTCGCCGAGCACCTGGGCGCCCGCTCGGGCTTCTACGTGGGCGGCCTGGTCTCGCTGGCGGCCGCGCTCACCGCGCTGGCGTACGACCGCCGCCCCGCCCCCGCCGGGGCCGCCAAGGCCCTCCAGACGCCCGGGGGCGACGGAAAGGGCGGCCCCGTCCACGAGGCGGTGGGCCGGTGAACGCGACCCGTACGCCGCTGCGGGCGGCCCCCGCGGCGGGACGGCTGCACCTGCTGGTCTTCCGGCCGCCCGCCGAGGAGGTGGCGCCGGTGTGCCCGCTGATGCGGGCGCTGGACGCGATGGAGGAGGCGCGGGCCGCGTCCTACGTGTCCGCCCGCGACCGGATCCAGTACGTGACCGCGCACGCCACCCTGCGCGCCCTGCTCGCCGCGTACACCGGTCTGGAGCCCGGCCGGCTCGTGCTGGGCCGCGGCGAGGACCCGTACGGCAAGCCGCGGCTGATCGATCCGCCGCTGCCGCTCCACTTCAACCTCTCGCACAGCCACGGCCTGATCGCCATCGGGGTCGCGGCGGCCCCGGTGGGCGTGGACGTCCAGCGCGTCCCGTCGCCCGAGGCCGTCGAGATGGTGCTGCCCCGACTGCACCCGCAGGAGCGCGAGGAGCTGCGCGCGCTGCCCGCGGCCGAGCGGACGGTGGCGTTCGCCCGGCTGTGGACCCGCAAGGAGGCCTATCTCAAGGGGCTGGGCACCGGCCTCACCCGCTCACCCGCGGCGGACTACCTGGGCGACCGCGACGCCCCGGACCGCCCGCACGGCTGGACGGTGCGCAACGTGCCCGTCCAGCCGGGTTACGCCGCTGCGGCGGCCCTGCGCCACCACCCGACGTGACCGTGAAGGCAGTCGATTCCGCACCAAGGATCCGCAACCTACAGGGGGAACACCACATGACGCCGACCACGCCGACCACACCGTCCTCTGGCGAGGTCACCGACCGGCTGGACGAGCTGAGCGAGCGCAAGGAGCAGGCCGTCCGCGGCCCCAGCGAGCGCGCGACCGAGGCGCAGCACGCCAAGGGCAAGCTGACCGCGCGCGAGCGCATCGAACTCCTCCTGGACAAGGGCAGCTTCACCGAGGTCGAGCAGCTGCGCCGGCACCGGGCGACCGGCTTCGGCCTGGAGGCGAAGAAGCCGTACACGGACGGTGTCATCACCGGCTGGGGCACGGTCGAGGGCCGTACGGTCTTCGTCTACGCGCACGACTTCCGGATCTTCGGCGGCGCCCTCGGCGAGGCCCACGCTTCCAAGATCCACAAGCTGATGGACATGGCGATCGCGGCCGGTGCGCCGCTGGTGTCCCTGAACGACGGCGCCGGCGCCCGGATCCAGGAGGGCGTCAGCGCCCTCGCCGGGTACGGCGGCATCTTCCAGCGCAACACCAAGGCCAGTGGGGTGATCCCGCAGATCTCGGTGATGCTGGGGCCGTGCGCGGGCGGCGCCGCCTACTCGCCCGCCCTGACCGACTTCGTCTTCATGGTCCGCGAGACCTCGCAGATGTTCATCACCGGCCCGGACGTGGTGCAGGCGGTGACCGGCGAGGAGATCACGCAGAACGGGCTCGGCGGCGCGGACGTGCACGCCGGGGTCTCGGGCGTGGCGCACTTCGCGTACGACGACGAGGAGACCTGCCTCGCCGAGGTCCGCTATCTGCTGTCGCTGCTGCCGTCCAACAACCGGGAGATGCCGCCGCTGGCCCAGACCTCGGACCCGGTGGACCGCGAGGGCACGGCCCTGCTCGACCTGGTGCCGGCCGACGGCAACCGCTCCTACGACGTGCGCTCGGTGATCGAGGAGCTCGTCGACGAGGGCGAGTACATGGAGATCCACGCCAACTGGGCGCCGAACCTGGTCGTCGCGCTGGCCCGGCTCGACGGCCACGTCGTCGGCATCGTCGCCAACCAGCCCTCCGCGATGGCGGGCGTCCTGGACATCAAGGCGAGCGAGAAGGGAGCGCGGTTCGTCCAGTTCTGCGACTCCTTCAGCATCCCGCTGATCACCCTGGTCGACGTCCCCGGCTTCCTGCCCGGCGTGGACCAGGAGCACGACGGCATCATCCGGCGCGGCGCGAAGCTGCTCTACGCCTACTGCAACGCGACCGTGCCGCGTATCTCGGTGGTGCTGCGCAAGGCGTACGGCGGTGCCTACATCGTGATGGACTCGCGCTCGATCGGCGCGGACCTCGCGTTCGCCTGGCCGACCAACGAGATCGCGGTGATGGGCGCCGAGGGCGCGGCGAACGTGGTCTTCCGCCGCGAGATCGCCGCGGCCGACGACCCCGACGCGATGCGCGCGCAGAAGATCGAGGAGTACAAGAACGAGCTGGTGCACCCCTACTTCGCGGCGGAGCGCGGTCTGGTCGACGACGTGATCGACCCGCGCGAGACCCGGTCGGTGCTGTGCCGTTCGGTGGCGATGCTCATCGCCAAGGACGCCGAACTGCCGCGCCGCAAGCACGGCAACCCGCCCCAGTAGGCCCGACTTCCGAGATGAGGGGACCGACATGAGCGAGATGACCCGGATCACCGAGACCGCCGAGACCGCCCAGAGCGCCGCCGAGTCCGGCGCGATGACCCTGGAGCACTGCCGTGAGCTGCTGAGAGTGGAGCGCGGCAATCCGGATCCGGAGGAACTGGCGGCGCTCGCCGCGCTGTTCTTCGCGCACTTCTCCGCCATGGAGGCGCGGGCGGAGGCGGCCCGGGTGATGATCCCCCGGCAGCGGCGCTCGGCGAGCTGGCGCCGCACCGACCGGGCGACGGGCTTCGACGGCCCGCGCACCTGGCGCGCCGGCGGCCCGGTGCTGGCCTGACCTAATACTGACGGACCGTCAATTGCGGTCCGGAGAAGTGCATTCCGCGCACCGAGTGGTGCGCGCCGCCCCGGGTGGGGCCGTCCGGACCGGGGCGGCCCCACCCGGGGCTCAGCGCTGTTCAGGCCGCCGGACTTTACTTGACACACACTCTCCCCGACGACCATTCTGTGCGGTGAATGGGGGTCTTCGTCATGCAGGTGTTGGCGTACTGCAAGCTACAGCCCGATCACAGGGAGCGCTGGGAGGCGCGGGACGCGCCCGACTGAGGCGCAGTACCGGTCTCTTCAAGCCACCGGCCAGCGAGACGCCACTTGGACACCTGTTATTTAACTTGTTGTCAGCGGACCCGTCCCCATTCCGTAAACCTCCAGGCCGCCGTGGCCAACATCATGTCATGGCTACGTCAACGTCAGAGGTGCGCCAAGATGGCCGGATTATGCGAGTCGCGGCGCGTTACCCTTGGTTGAATCAACGGACCTGCCAGTGTTCCGCTTCCGCATGGCGAGGACTGGTTGACGAGGGCTCCCCGTCGTGATCACGTAGGGAAACGAAGAGGGCGCCCTGTCCGATCTCGCTCAATAACCGACACAGTTTATTTGTTATTTGCTCGAACCTCTTTGAATTCCGTAGCAGCGGTCTGTAGGTTCGTCGTTGTTCGTCGGTGACATCCGGATCGGATCTCACAGTGGACTCACTCAGATGGGGGAGGGACATGACTCGCGGGGGAGGCATGACTCAGAGTTCGTCAGAGGCAGTGCTGGAGCCTCATATACCTGTCCAGCGTGGTCCAGGAGGACCACACCTGATCGAAGAGGGCGTGTCGGAAGCGGTGCGCAGGGTGGCCGGCCTCTCCCGGGGCCGGCGGATCCTCGTGGTCGACAGCGACGTCGACGGCGCGGAGTCCCTGGTGTGCCGACTGCGCAGGCACGGCCACGAGGCCATCGGCGTGAAGAGCGGCAGCACCGCCCTTCAGGCGTACGAGGACGTCGACCTCGTCCTGCTGGACCTGGAGCTGCCGGACCTCGACGGCCTGGAGGTCTGCCGGGCCATCCGCTCGGTCAGCGGCATCCCGGTCATCATCGTGACGGCCCGCGGCTCCGAGCTCGACTGCGTCCTCGGCCTCCAGGCCGGCGCGGACGACTATGTGGTCAAGCCCTACGGCTTCCGCGAATTAATGGCACGGATCGAAGCCGTCATGCGCCGAGCGAGGTTCCAGCCGCCCGTTGCCAGAGAGATCTTGCACGGGCGGTTGCGCATTGACGTGAGCTCCCGCGAGGTGAGCCTGGACGGCCGCGAGGTGGGGCTGACCCGCAAGGAATTCGATCTGCTCTGCTTGCTCGCCTCGCATCCGGACACGGTCATTCCGCGCAAACGCCTGCTTCAGCAGGTATGGGGTGACTCATGGTCGCGTCGCACTGTCGACACTCATGTCAGCAGTCTACGCGGGAAGCTCGGCGACAGCGGTTGGATCATTACCGTGCGCGGGGTCGGTTTCAAGCTGGGCAACGGGTAATTTCCGCCTTTCGCCCCGACCGCAGCAAAAGTAAAACAAGTTGAACAACCGTCATAAGTCCGAGGAATTCTTTCGGACGGCGGCCGTGAATGGCCGCCCGCGGTGAGACGGGTTTACGGCGGGGCCCCCGGGGTGAGGTGAATACCCCGGGGGCCCCGTTTCTTTACCAGGAATCCGCCGGAATATCCATGGCGTGCAACATCGGCCTCGCACACCTCGACCACACGAAGAAAGGCCCCCGCGGACCGGCTCGGCCGGCGCGGGGGCCTCCTTCGTGAACTGCCGCCCGTTCCCTACGGGTTGAGGACCCAGGCGGAGTTGTGCTGCGTGAAGCCGATGTGCGGGTAGTAGTCCACCGCCGCGGGCGCCGACAGCAGGATCACCTTCGCCCGCGGGGCCTCCTGCCGGGTGGCCTCGATCAGCGCCCGGCCGATGCCCGAGCGCTGGTGGTCGCCGCTGACCGCGATGTCCGAGAGGTAGGTGGCGTAGCTGAAGTCGGAGATGCTGCGCGCGATGCCGATCAGTCTGCCCTCCGCGCGCGCCACGACCACGAGATTGGCGCCTCGCACCATGGCGGCGAACCGCTCCACGTCCTCGATCGGACGGCGCTCCCCGAGCCCGGAGGAGCGGTAGACCTCCAGGACCTCCTCAAGGTCCAGGTCCGCACCGTCCACACGCTCAATCTTCCAGGTCACGAAGTTGCTCCAATCGATCGAGAATCACGCCGTGGTTGACGAGGAAACGCTCAGGGCGCAGCTGGCCGATGTCCATGCCCTCCTGGCGCAGCGTGTCCCCGAAGTGCTCGCCGGTGGCGATCGTACGGTTCGCGGCGGCCTGGACGGCGCGGTAGGCCTTCTCCCGCTCCACCCCGTCGGCCAGCAGGTCGGCGAGGACGGCGGAGCTGTACACCAGCCCGTCGGTGCGGTCGATGCCCGCCCGCATCCGGTCTGGGAAGACCTTGAGGTCGCGCACGAGCCGGGTCGCCATGGTGGCCTGGAAGTGGCCGACCGCCAGCGCGTCGGGCAGGATCACCCGCTCCACCGACTGGTGCGCCAGATCGCGCTCGTGCCACAGCGCCACGTTCTCCAGGGCGGTCGCCGCGTACCCGCGCAGCAGCCGCGCCAGACCGTTCAGCCGCTCGCTGGTGGTCGGGTTCCGCTTGTGCGGCATGGCGCTGGAGCCCTGGTACGCGGAGGTGCGCTGCTCCTCCACCTCGCGGACCTCGGTGCGCTGGAGCAGCCGCAGCTCCAGGGCGATCTGCTCGATGCCCGCGCCCAGCAGGGCGACGGCCTGGAGCAGCTGGGCGTGCCGGTCGCGGGCGACGACCTGGCTCGGCGCCGGCTCCACTCCCAGCCCGAGCTCCTCGCAGACGTACGCCTCCACCGAGGGGTCGATCAGCGCGTACGTGCCGACCGAACCGGAGATGGTGCCCACCGCCACGGCCTTGCGGGCCGCCTTGAGGCGGGTGAGCGAGCGGTCCACGGAGAACGCGAACTGCGCCAGCTTGTGGCCGAAGGAGGTCGGCTCGGCGTGCACCCCGTGGGTGCGGCCGACGATGACCGTCTCCCAGTGCTCCAGGGCCCGCTCGACCAGGACCTTGCGCAGCTCCACCCCGGCCGCGAGGACCAGGTCGGTGGCGCGGGCCAGGTTGTACCCGAGGGAGGTGTCGACGAGGTCGTAGCTCGTCATGCCGAGGTGGACCCAGCGGGCCGACTCGTCGGGGATGCCCTCGCAGTAGGCGGCGAGGAACGAGAGCACTTCGTGGTCCCGCTCCCGCTCGATCTCCTGCACCCGCTCGGGCGTCGGGACCGGGGCCCGCCGCATGTCCTCGACGGCGTCCTCGGGCACCCGGCCCAGGCGCACCTGGGCCTCGGAGGCGAGGATCTCCACCCGGACCCAGGTCGCGTACCGCGCCTGGTCCGAGAAGATGTCCGCCATCGCGGGCAGGGTATAGCGGGGAATCATATGGGCCAGCACCCCCAGGGTGAGCTTGTCGACAGGTGGTTCGCAGGGGCCATCAGTAGGCCTCGAAGTATTCGCGCTGTTCCCACTCGGTGACCTGGCCCTCGGCGGGCCGCTCCTGGGCGCGCCAGGCCTCGAAGCGGGAGACCTCGCTCTCCTTGAGCTTGGCCAGCGTGGCGGCGAGCGGCTTGCCGAGCAGTTCGGCGCCCTGACCGGCCCGGAAGGCCTCCAGAGCCTCGTCGAGGGACTGCGGCAGCGTCTCGGTCGCGCCCTCGGCGCCGGCCGGGCGCGGGGCCGTGCCGGGGGTGGCGGTGAGCCCGTCGAAGCCCGCGGAGAGCTGGGCCGCGATGGCGAGGTAGGGGTTGGCGGTGGGCTCGCCGGTCCGGTTCTCGACGTGGGTGGCGGAGCCGCCGCCGACGACGCGGAGCATCACGCTGCGGTCCTCGTAGCTCCAGCCGATCCGGGTCGGCGAGAGCGAGAACTCCGAGCTGAGGCGGCGGTAGCCGTTGACCGTGGGCACCGAGAGCAGACACAGGTCGCGGGCGCGGGCCAGCAGACCGTCGATGTACGCCCGGCCCCGGTCCGAGATGCCGCCGCCCTCGGCCGCGAAGACGTTGCGGCCGGTCGCGTCCATCACCGACTGGTGCAGGTGCCAGCCGCTCGGGTCGAAGCTGTCGACGCGCGGCAGCGACATGAAGGTGGCGTGGTAGCCCTGGCGCGCCGCGGTCTGCTTGACCACGGTGCGGAACAGCAGCATCGCGTCGGCGGTGTCCATCGCGTGCATCGGGTTGAAGGTCGTCTCGATCTGGCCCGGACCCGACTCGTGCTCGATCGACCGCAGCGGCAGGCCGAGTCCGAGGAGCTTGAGGGCGAGCGGGCTGGTGAAGTGGGCGACCGAGTCGTAGTGGGAGTCCAGGTTGAACTGGTAGCCCGAGTTCACCGCCTCGACCTGGGGGGCCGCGCCCTGGAGGCCGAAGCCGTTGCCCGCGTTCCCGGGCGGGCCGGGCAGCCGCTTGGTGAGGTACCACTCGACCTCCAGGCCCAGCACCGGGGTGAGGTCGCGGGCCGCGTAGCGGGCGACGACCTGGCGCAGCACGTTGCGCGCGGAGAGCGGGTGCGGGGAGCCGTCGCGCAGGTACTCGTCGCCGAGCACCCAGGCGGTGCGCGGCCCCTCGTGCGGCAGGATCTGGAAGGTCAGCGGGTCCGGCACCAGCACGAAGCTGCCCGCGCCGGCGATCTCGTCGACGCCCACACCGGGGTCGGCGAGGTAGTCGAGCGCCGCCGCGTGACCGGTGTCGAAGATGAAGGGCCCGGAGCTGAAGTCCATGCCGTTGCGCAGGACCGAGCGGAACGCGTCGACGGTCAGCGTCTTGGAGCGGGCCAGACCGTGCGGGTCACCGAAGGCCAGGCGGACGAGGTCGACCTCGTCGAGCGATGCCTCGATCTGCTCGGCGGCGGCGGCCTGTTCATCGGTCCACAGGCCGAACTCGGTGACGAACGCGGGGCGTCCGACGCCGCCCGACTCGGAGAAGGGGCGGGACCACGACCGGGAGAACATGGGTTACAGGATCCTTTCGGTTACTCGGTCCGGTGCGGCCGGCAGGGGACCGAGGTCCGCCTCGAGACGGCGTGCCGCTGACAGGACCAGATCGTCCGCCCCGAACGGGCCCACGAGTTGGAGCCCCACCGGGAGTCCGGCGCGGGTGAGCCCGGCCGGGAGGGAAACGGCCGGCTGGCCAGTCATATTGAAGGGATATGTGGCGGGTGTCCACGCCAGCCAGAGCAGGTCCTGTGGACGGCTCGCCCACTGGGGGCCGATCGCGTACGGGTCGAACGGCTCGATGGGCACGGTGGCCATGGCGAGCAGGTCGTACCGGTCGAAGATCTCGTGCAGGGTGGTGCGCAGCGCGAGGCGCACCTCCTCGGCCCGCATCACGGTCGCGCCGCTGAGCGTGCGCCCGTGCCGGACGATCGCCAGACGGCCCGGGTCGCACCACTCCTCGTCGGCGGGCGAGGTGGAGGCCGCGTCGCTGGCGGCGAGGATGTCGACGAGCGCCGGATACGGGTCGCGGAAGGGCACCTCGATCCGCTCGACGCGGTGGCCCTGGGCGTGCAGCGCGGGCAGCGCCTGCTCGCTGACCCGGCGGACCTCCGCGGAGGTGCCCGGGAACTCGATCCAGCCGATCCGCAGCGAGCGGCGCTGGCCCGGCAGGTCGACGGTGCCGATCAGCGAGTCCGGGTCGCCCGGATGGCCGCCGGTGATCACCGAGGCGAGCTCGACGACGTCCGGCACGGTCCGCGCGATCGGCCCCTGGTGGGAGAGCCGGTCGGCGCAGGCGGGCACATAGGGCACCTTGGCGAACGACGGCTTGTAGCCGACGACCCCGCAGAACGCGGCGGGGATGCGGATGGAGCCCGCGCCGTCGGTGCCCAGCGCCCCCGAGCCCAGGCCCGCCGCGACCGCGGCCGCGGCGCCGCCGCTGGAGCCGCCGGCGGTGAGCTCGGGGTCCCACGGGTTGCGGGTGGGCGGAGCCACCCGGCTCACCGTGGAGGCGCTCCAGCCGTACTCCGACGTCGTGGTCTTGCCCACGACGATCGCCCCGGCGGCCCGCAGCCGCGCCACCGAGGGCGCGTCGGCGCGGGGCCGCCGGTTCTCCAGGAGGGATCCCCGGGCGGTGGGCAGGTCCCCGGTCTGGATCAGGTCCTTCACCGAGACGGTGATGCCGAGCAGCGGCTGCCGCTCGAACGCCGCCCGGCCGAGCTCCCGGATCCGGGCGTCGGCCAGCTCGGCCTCCCGTACGGCCTCGTCGCCCGCGACGGAGACGAACGCCCCGAGCTCGATGTCGGTCTTCTGGATGGCGGTGAGGACCGACTGGACGTGCTCGGCCGCGGTGAGCTCGCCCCGGGCGAGGAGCTCGCGTATGTCACCGATGGAGGTCAACGGATCTCCTTGCAAGGACAGGTGGGGCGCCGGTCACGACACCGGGTGCGGCTGCCTGGCTTTCGCCGCCGCGGCCTGGACCGACGTGAGGTGCCATGCGGAGTCGAAGGCGGTGACCTCGATGTCCTCGCCCGCGGCCACCAGCGCGGCGGCGGCGCTCATGGCGCTGGCGATGAAGGCGGAGGTCCGGTGGGCGGCGAGCAGGTCGCTCTCGTCGAACGGCCGGCCCTCGCAGCGCAGCAGACGCAGGTCCATGAACCCGTTGAACGTCCGGCCCAGCACCTCGACCGCCTGCGGGCTGCGGATGCTGAAGCGCACCTTGGCCGCGACATGGCCGTGGTGGTGCTGGTCGGAGTAGAAGGCGACGTCCGGGATGGTCGGCGGGATGAAGTGGTCGCGCTCCACCACGGCGGGCACCTTGGGCAGGTTGCCGGCGATGAAGTGCCAGGAGTTGTACTGCATCCGCGACGACATCGCCCAGGCGGTGTCGGCGAGTTGGGGCACCGAGTCCTCGAAGTAGCGCTTGGCCGCGGGGGCCGGCACCACACAGCAGAAGAAGTCGGTGATGTCCCACTTGGTGATCTCGGCGTAGCTCTGCTCCCGCAGGGCGCGCATCAGCTCCGGCAGGGAGCGCATGCCGCGGCTCATCGCGAAGTCGGCCTCGAAGACGTCGGTCGCCCCGGCCACCGTCTCGTACACCAGGGCTTCGAGGCCGGTGCCGAAGTCGCCGTACGGGCGGGCCAGCCAGTCCGGGGAGGCGGTCAGGCTCGCGCTCAGCTCCTCGAAGGTGGTCCCGGCGACCGGGAGCCGCTCGCGCAGCCGCTCCACGAGCTCCGCCTCGCGCCGCATCGACTCCTCGCCGTACGGCCCGGCCAGGCGCTCGATCTTGTGCATCAGCGCGCCGTGGATCTCGCGGTAGAGCTGGGCGTTGGGCAGGACGTGCCCGACGCGCCGCTCGCGCAGCGCCTTCGCCAGGGTGTTGAGCGCCTCGACCCGGTGGGTGGGCGCGGCCGGGACCGGCTCGCCGCCGGGCACCGCGTTGTAGTTGCGCCGGGTGCGCTCCAGCAGATACGCGAGGTGGTCCAGGCTGAGCTGGGTGCCGTTGGCCTCCTCGATGCGGCCGGCGCCCGCCGACCGTACGAGCAGGGTGAGGCAGACGACCAGCATCGCGTCGTGGTCGGACCAGCGCTCCATCTCGACGCCCAGCAGACTGCTGAACGTCTCGCTGGGGTGGCCCGCCCACAGGGTCTTGCCGATGAGGTTGTTGCCCTCGCGGAAGTTGGTGTAGAGCTTCCCCTCCTGGTGGAGGACGAAGGGGGCGGTGCGCAGCGCCGACTCCCGTACGGTCTCCAGGAGTTCGTCGCGGGCCGGGGTGCCGAGCGCGGCCAGCCACTGGCGGCAGTCGACGACCTGGTCGGCGTAGCGGGCGGCGGCGCGGTTGACCTCGCTCTCGTAGTCGAGCAGGTCCTGCGCCGACCACGGCACGCTCATCACACCGTCGACCAGGTTCTCCTCGTCGGCGAGCGAGCCCTGGGAGGGGACGCGGACGACGATGCGGCCGGTGGTGGTCAGGCCCAGCTCGCCCAGGAACGCGGGGCGCTCCTGGGAGTCGCGCACCGGGGCGGGCAGGTCCTCCTCGCGCCAGGAGATGCCGCAGAGCACCTTGAGCGCCGCCTCGTCCGCGGTGCGCAGCGCGCGCAGCTGGACGTCGGCGGGGACATGGCCGTCCAGGGTGAGCAGGGTGTTCACCGCGGTCCGCAGGTCACGGGCCTCGACCGCCTTCTCCCAGGCGTTCTTCAGGAGGGTGGGAAAGCCCGCCTCCTCGTCCTTGACGCGGTCCGGCTTCGGCGTGGCCCCGGCCACCGCGCCCAGGCGGCTGGGCCGGCGGCTCTGCCGCTTCTTGGCGTTGATGGCGCGGCGCGACGTGCCGTTGCGCTCAGCGAAACTGGTCATGACACACCCTCAGCGGTAAGCCCGATGTGGTTCCACATCGCGTCGGACGTCGGGGTCCAGTCCTCGTCCACGTAGATGCAGTCGACGGGGCACTCCAGGACGCACTTGGGGCAGCCCGAGCAGAGCTCGGGGATGATGACGACGTCGAGCCCGTTGTCGAAGATGGCGTTGAACTCGGGCGGGCAGGCACGCAGGCAGGTGTCGCAGGTGATGCACTCGGCCCGCTCGATGCGGCGCGGGGGCTTCTTCCAGGTCTCGCTGCGCTTGCGCTCGGCGATCACCTTGTTGCGCCCGGATACCGAGCCTTCCACCTCGTCGAGTGAGTCGTCCGAAGTATTCGTGGGCATGTGGCCCCCCTCTTGTCCTGTTTCGCTCGTGACCACGTAAGAGAGCATCAATAGCGCGCCGCACCGTGGCGACGTCGGCCAGAATTACACGGAGGCCCGCTTCATGGGAACGGCGGGCGAGCGGTGTGCAGGCGCGGATCAAAACGTGCGGTGGATTCCTGCTGGAGGGAATCTTGAATCGCGCGGACTCCTGATAATCCCCGGTGGGGCAAGGGGATGCAATATGCTCAAGTCAGCACCGCGCGGACGTGGCGGGGGCGGCCGGGGCACCGCCGAGGAACGTCTCTGACCTGCGGGAACCGGGGGGATCGGGGCCGGACCCGCGATCCGCGGGCGGGGGCCGCGGCGGATGCTCCGTACGAAGGTATACGCGAAGCGCGCCCGTGCAACCGCGGAACTTTCGCAGTCGAACACCTTGCGCGCACACCCCCGCTCGGCACCTGCGCGCGCCCCCGGTCGCGGGTGTCACCGCACGGGTTTACGGGCGCGGTGTCCGTTATCCATTCACGTGCGCATTTCCGTCTCGCCGGAACGGGGGCGAGGAAAAGGGAATCCCTTGATCGGTGCGGCGCATAAAGTGATCGACGCCACCCGGTAAGAGGGGCAGGTAAGCGGGCCGGTAAGAGGCGCTCGCGTATGCGGCCGGAAAACGGGGGCGGATTTCTCCGGGACGTCAATTGTTCAACGAGGCAGCCGCGCGGACGGCGGCGGAGACGGATGGCGCCCGGGGCCGCACGCGGGCGGCGCGCCACCGGGTCTTCCTCCCGGTGACGCGCCGCTGTTGGTCCGGACGCCGGCTGGACGGCCGCTGGAGTACGCCTGGCGGCGTCCCCTCACTCGCCCAGGATCGTCAGATCCGTCCGGCTGAGCCGGTCGGGGGCGGCCCGCATGTCGATCCCGGTGATCCGCTCGTCCACGATCGTGAACCCGAAGACCACCCGGGGCCGTCCGCGCGGCGCCCACACCGCGCCCACCGCCCCGTCCACCAGCGCCAGTCGGGCGTAACGCGCCCGGCCCGAGAAGGTCCTGGCCACCGAGGCGGCCCCCCGCACCTCCGCGCCCGGCGCGCCCGCCGCCACCGCCTCCGGGTCGGCGTGCAGCACCACCTCGGGGTCGAGCATCGCCACCAGCGTGTCGAAGTCACCGCCGCGCGAGGCGGCGAGGAAGGAGTCCACGATCCGCCGCATCCGGTCCGGGCCCGCCTCGGGCAGCGGGTCCACGCTCCGCACCCGCACCCGCGCCCGGCCCGCCAGTTCGCGGGCGGCGTCGGCCCCGGCGGCGCCGACGATGGGCGCGATCTCCTCGTAGGGCAGACCGAACAGGTCGTGCAGGACGAACGCCATCCGCTCGGCCGGGTCCAGCGTCTCCAGGACCACCAGCAGCGCCAGGCCCACCGAGTCCGCGAGCAACTCCTGGTGGGCCGGGCCCATCCGGGCCAGGTCCGCCGCCAGCGCGGCCGGCACCGGGGCCGCCAGATCGTCCGGCGCCCGGCGCGCGGCGGGTACCCGCGGCAGCAGTGCGTCGGGCAGCACCGCCCTGCGCGAGCGCAGCCGGTCGAGGGAGACGTTGGCGACCACCGTCATCAACCACGCGGGCAGGCCCCGGACCCCCTCGTCCGTGGCGTCGTCGCCGCTGTCGATGATCTGTAACCACGCTTCCTCGACGGCTTCGTCGGCCTCGTTCAGCGAGCCCAGCATCCGGTATGCCACGGCCCGCAGATGCGGTCGGCTCTCCTCGAAACGCCGCGCCAGCCATTCGCCGTCGTCCATCGGTCACATTCCTTCGTCGCGCTCCGTCAGTGAGTGACGAACGCGTCACGGTCACACCCTCTGGCCACGTTCCGTCATAGCAGTGACGAACAAAACCCAGCTCATGTGACAGGAAGAGGTACCCCGATCGGGTCGAGGCGATCGGGTCGTACAGGGGAGGCCCCTCGAACAGACCGAGTTCGACCGAGCCCTGAGCGCCGCACGGCCGCGCGGGCTCCCGACCCTTAGCGAGCAGTCATGACGACGCATCCTCCATCACCGAGGCAGTCCATCGAGGAGCCGCCGCCCCCAGCCACGTCTTCGTTCGCCCACACGTACGCGAGGGCCGTCGCCGGCCGCCGCTCCAAGTGGGCCGTCCTCGTGCTGTGGGTGCTGCTCATCGTCGTGGGCGGGTCCCTCGCGGCCAAGCTCGGTGACGTACAGAACAACGAGGCCCAGACCTGGTTGCCGAAGAACGCGCAGGCGACGAAGGCGGTGAAGATCGCCGAGGACTACTTCCAGGACAAGGGCCGCCTCGGCGCGGTCGTCGTCTACGCGCGCGAAGACGGCCTGAGCGGCGCCGACTTGGCCAAGGTCAACGCCGACCGGGCCCGGTTCGTCACGGACCGGATCGCCGCGGCGGAGATCCCGCCGGTCACGGTCGCCTCCGACAACAAGGCCGCCTTCCTCAGCGTTCCCATCAAGTCGGACAAGAGTGACAACAGCGTCCTGGGCGACGGCGTGAAGGACCTGCGCAAGGCGGCGGAGAAGGACGCGCCGGACGGCCTCGACGTCAGGATCACGGGCCCGGCCGGCAGCATCGCCGACTTCATCGATGTCTACTCCGGTATGGACGGCGCCCTGATGGGTGCCACGCTCGGACTCGTCGCGATCTTCCTGCTGTTCACCTACCGCAGCCCCATCCTGTGGCTGATCCCGCTGCTCTCGGTGGGCCTGGCCAGCCAGGTCGCCAGCGCCGTCGTCTACCTCCTCGCCAAACACGCGGGGCTGACGGTCAACGGCCAGAGCGCCTATGTGCTGATCGTCCTGGTCCTGGGCGTCGGCACCGACTACGCCCTGCTGCTGATCGCGCGCTATCGCGAGGAGCTGCACCGCCACGAGGACCGCCACGAGGCGATGGTGTACGCGCTGCGCCGCTGCCTGCCCGCGATCACCGCCTCCGCGGCGACCGTCGGCATCGCCACGCTCTGCCTGGTGTTCGGCTCCATGAACTCCACCCGGGGCCTCGGCCCGGTCGTCGCCCTCGGCGTCGTCATCGTCTACTTCGCGATGACCACGCTGCTGCCCGCGTTCCTGGTGATCCTGGGCCGCTGGGTGTTCTGGCCGTTCACCCCGCGCTACTCGGCGCAGTACGTGGACGCGAGCGTCGAGAAGGAGCACGGCTTCTGGGGACGGATCTCCGGCTTCGTGGGCCGCAGGCCGCGCCCGATCTGGATCGGCACGGTCCTGGTGCTCGGCGCGCTGGCGTTCGGCGCGATGTCGCTGTCCACCGGCCAGACCCAGGCCGAGCAGTTCACCAAGAAGGTCGACTCGGTGGCGGGCCAGGAGCTGCTGTCCGAGCACTTCCCGGCCGGCTCCTCGGCCCCCGCCGACGTGTACGTCAAGGACGCGGGCGCGGCCGCCGCGCTCTCCACGGTCCAGGGCGTGCCCGGCGTCACCAAGGCGACCACCGTGGCGTCCAGGAACGGCTGGACGCACATCGAGTCCGTCCTGAAGAACGCGCCGGACACCGAGGCCGCCCGCGCGACCGTCGACCGGATGCGCACCGCGCTCGACCGGGCCTCCGGCGAGGCCCAGGACGCGGTGGTCGGCGGGCAGACGGCGATCGCGCTCGACACCTCCGACGCCCAGGGCAAGGAGGAGAAGGTACTGATCCCGCTCATCCTCGCGGTGGTCCTGATCATGCTGATCATCCTGCTGCGGGCGCTGGTGGCACCGCTGATGCTGCTGCTGTCGGTGGTGCTCTCGTACACCGCGGCCGTGGGCGCGGCGGCGCTGCTCTTCCACGCCGTGGGGTATCCGCGGATCGACCGGGGGCTGCTGCTGTTCGGCTTCCTGTTCCTGGTCGCCCTCGGCGTCGACTACACCATCTTCCTGATGACCCGGGCCCGGGAGGAGGTCGGCAAGCGCGGCCACCGCGACGGCGTCCTCACCAGCCTCACCGTCACCGGTGGTGTGATCACCTCGGCGGGCCTGGTCCTCGCCGCCACCTTCAGCGTCCTCGCGGCCATCCCGACGGTGGCCTCGCTCCAGCAGGGCCTGCTGGTGGCCGTCGGCATCCTGCTGGACACGTTCATCGTCCGCAGCCTGCTGATCCCGGCGCTCGCGCTGGAGCTCGGGCCGAGGTTCTGGCGCCCGGGCCACCCCGAGCGCGACGAGGCGGACCTCCCGGTCGGGCCGCGCGCCGAGTCGGCGCGGCTGGGCTGATCCCGTACGGACGAGAGCGCACCGGCTCGTCCCCGGCCTCGATCGCGGGCGCACCGTTTCCTCCGGGAAGCGGTGCGCCCGTCGTGCGTCCGGGGCCGGTCCGGAACCCGGACGTCACACTTTCGCGGGCCGCCTCGTCAGTGTGGCGACACTTCAACGAAGGAGGAGCCATGACGTCGCCCATCCTGGTGACCGGCGGCACCGGCACGCTGGGACGACTGGTCGTCTCGCGGCTGCGGGACGCCGGCGCCGACGTCCGGGTGCTCAGCAGGAAGAGCCGCCCGGCGCAGAACGGTGTCACCTATGTGACCGGCGACCTCGCCAAGGACCAGGGCATCGGCCCCGCCGTCGAAGGCGTGGGCACGCTCGTGCACTGCGCCAGTGACAAGAAGGGCGACGCCGACGCCACCCGCAACCTGGTCCGCGCGGCCGGGGCGGCGGGCGTCGCCCACCTCGTCTACATCTCCATCGTCGGCGTCGAGGACGTCTCGTTCGGCTACTTCAAGGCGAAGCTGGAGTCGGAGCGGGTGGTCACCGGGTCCGAGGTGCCGTGGACGCTGCTGCGCGTCACCCAGTTCTACGACTTCATCCTCAACGGGGCCCGGAAGGCGAAGAAGCTGCCGCTGGTCCCGGTGCCCGCCGGCTTCAAGGTGCAGCCGATCGACCCGGAGGAGGTGGCGTCCCGGCTCGCCGAGCTGGCCCTGGACAAGCCGGCCGGGCGGGTGCCCGACCTCGTGGGGCCGCAGGCCACCGACGCGGTCGCGATGATCCGCGCCTACCTCAAGGCGGTCCACCGCGGCTCTCCGGTGGTCCCGGTGTGGATGCCGGGCCTGGGGAGGATCCGGGCCGGCGGCCTGCTGCCCAAGGGCCCGCGCGAGGGTTACGACACGGCCCGGGTGACCTGGGAGGAGTTCCTGGCCTCCCGGCTCGGCTGACCGGGCCCGGGCGGGGGCGGCGGGCGGACGGCCTCTCTCCCCGAAGCCCCATTTCATAGGCAATGACCGAACTGGATACCGAACATCCGGATTATGAACGTGATGTGACTTGTCCCATAGGCTGGGTTTCGCAGTGCGTGACGACGGGCCCGGTGGAGGAATGTTGACCATGGACGAGACCGAACTGCTGGCGGAGCGCTTCGAGGCGTACCGCCCCCATCTGCGGGCGGTCGCCTACCGGATGCTGGGCTCGCTGAGCGAGGCCGAGGACGCCGTGCAGGAGTCCTGGTTCCGGCTCAGCCGCGCGGACGTGAGCGCGGTGGAGAACCTGGGCGGCTGGCTGACCACGGTCGTCGCCCGCGTCTGCCTGGACATGCTGCGCTCGCGCGAGTCGCGGCGCGAGGACCTGCTGGGCGAGCGGCCACCGCCCGTCCACCACGGCGCGCACGAGAGCGCGGACCCCGAACAGGAGGCGGTCCTGGTCGACTCGGTCGGCCCGGCGCTGCTCGTGGTGCTCGACACGCTCTCCCCGGCCGAGCGGCTCGCGTTCGTCCTGCACGACATGTTCGCCGTCCCCTTCGACGACATCGCCCCGGTGGTGGGGCGCTCCACCATCGCCACCCGGCAGCTCGCCAGCCGGGCGCGCCGCCGGGTGCAGAACGCCGAGGCCGCGCCCACCGCCGACCGGGGCCGTCAGCGGCAGATCGTCGACGCCTTCCTCGCCGCCTCGCGCGGCGGCCGGTTCGACGAACTGCTCGCCCTGCTCGACCCCGAGGTCGTCGTCCGGGTCGACGGCGCCGCCCTGGCGATGGGCGCGAGCGGCGCCCTCGGTGCCCAGGCGGTCGCCAAGACGTTCTCCGGCCGGGCCCAGGTCGCCCAGCTCGCGCTGGTGGACGGGGCCCCGGGCATGGTCTGGGCGCCGAACGGCAGCGTGAAGGTGGTGTTCGACTTCATCGTCGTGGACGGCCGGATCGCCGCGATCGACATGCTCGCGGACCCCGGGCACCTGGACGAAATGGACGTGAAGATCCTGGCGGCGTAGCCGGGGTCCGCTCCGGGGCGGGTACGGAAGGGACCGGGAAACCGGGAAGGCTCCCTGTTTCCCCTCGAAAAATCCCTGGTTCTCACGGCGAAGACCCCCCCGAAGCCCCGCTCCACCCGGCACGCTCCATGCAACACCAAGAGGCGCAGCCCGGCCATCCGGCCGTGCTGCGCCTCTGTCGTTCCTTGAGCGGACTCCGAGCCGGCGCGGATCAGCCGCGCCGGACCGCCATCCGCTGCCGCGCCGCCTCGGCGAGCGCCGTGAACGGGCTGTCGTCGTCGGACTCCTCGGCGTGCCACTGCACACCGACCGCGAACGGGTGGCCGTCGACCTCGATCGCCTCCACCGTCCCGTCCTCGGACCAGGCGGTCACCGTCAGACCCTCGCCGACCTGGTCGATGACCTGGTGGTGGTGGCAGGGCACGACGTCCTTCTTGAGGAAGTCGGCGATGAGGCTGCCCGGTTCGAGCCGCACCTTCTGCTGTCCGTACTCCTTGCCGCCGGGGGAGTGGTTGTCGTGGCCGACGATGTCCGGCAGGTGCTGCTGGAGGGTGCCGCCGCGCAGGATGTTGATGAGCTGCTCACCGCGGCAGATGCCGAGCGTGGGCAGGTCGTCCGCCAACGCGGCTTCGATCAGGGCGAGTTCGGCACGGTCGCGGGTGGTGTCGTTCCAGCCGGTCTTCTCGTGCTTCTCCTGCCCGTACAGCGCCGGGTCCGCGTCGGGACCCGCGAGCAGCAGCAGACCGTCGAGCCCGCCGATGGTCTGCTCGACACCGGGCTGCGGAGCCAGCAGGACCGGTATGCAGCCGGCGTCGGCGACCTTCTGGACGAACGTCTGCGGAACGAACGTCGCGTCCATCTCGAAGATCGCGAACTTGATCTGGGTCACGACGGCCGTGATGCCGATGACGGGCCGGCGGGTGCGGTCCAGCGAGTTCAGGGTCTCGTTGACGGCGGAATGCACAGTGCACCTCACAAAGGGTCAGATCTTGAGTACGGGGCGGAACTCCGCCTCGTGGTGGGTGATCCACTCGGCGTACGTGTAGGCGGGACGGCCGGTGACGAGGCCGACGGTGGGCAGGACCTCCGCCTCCCCGCCCTGCAACTTCTCGCGGCGGTCAAGGAGTTGGTCGGCGACGTACCCGGAGAGGTAGTTGACCATCGCCGCGCGGACGCGTTCGCGCGGCACCTCCTGGAAGCGGGTGGGGATGCCGAGCGCGGCGCCGAGCATGCGCACCCGTTCCTCCTGGCTGAGCGACTGGGGTCCGGTGATCGCGTGGATCGTGCCGGATTCCGCCGCGAGCAGGGACTTCACCGCGACCGCCGCGATGTCGCGCTCATGGATCGGCGCCATCGCGGAACTTCCGTACACACCGTGCACCACTCCGTCTTTGGCGATCTGGGGTATCCAGAGGAGATCGTTGGACATGAACGCGCTCGGCCGCAGGAACGTCCATGACATTCCCGACTCGACGACGGCCTTCTCGCACGCGATGTGCGGCTCTTCGGCAGCATAGGTGACCGCCTCGGAAGACAGCATGACCACATGTTGCACCCCGGCCCGGGCGATGGCGTCGACCGCTCCCCGGAGCTCGCCGAACACCGGCCACAGATAGAGCCGTTCAACTCCCCGCAGCGCCCGGCCCAGGGTCTCGGGCCGGCTCAGGTCGGCGGCCAGTACCTCCACGTCGCCCGGCAGGGTGCACTTGGCGGGGTCGCGGGCGATGGCCCGTACCCGCTCTCCCGCTTTCAGCAGCTCGTCGACGATGTTTCTGCCGACGTTCCCGGTCGCGCCGGTTACCAAGATCATGTCTTCTCCCGTGGTCAAGGGGGACGTCCGAGGGATGTCGTGCATCTCGCGAAGGCAACGCATACGGGCACGGGTATTCCGGCCCCGGGTGATCCGGCCACGCGCGTAATCCGGGCAGGGAAAAGCGCGTGGAGGGTGAAAAGGGCGGCGAAGAGCCGTGTGGGGCGGGTGAGCGGTGGAGGGCGGCGCTGCGGATCGCCGTGCGGAGAGTTCCGTGAACAAGTGACCGACCGGTAAGTAGGCGGCCCTTGAAAAAACGTTTCCGCAGGGAAGCGTCGGCCATGAGGCGGTAGTGCCTCATGGCCGACGGTGGAGCGGGGACGTGCGGTTACGCGGTCTTGCTCTCGGAGAGGTTGATCCGCCAGGAAACGCCGAAGCGGTCGTTGACCCAGGCGAACTTGGCGCTGAACCCGTAGGTGCCGACCGGCATGATCACCTCACCCTTCTCGGAGAGGCCCTCGAAGACCCGGTCGAACTCCTCGTCCGAGTCGCACTGCACGTACACCGCCATCGCGGGGGAGAACGCGTACGTGTCCCACGGGGCGTGGTCGGAGCCCCGGGCGCCCTCCGGCGGAATGTTGATGCACATGAACTGCTGGCCGGCCAGGGTGAAGACCGCGTGTTGCAGGGTTCCCTCCACCCAGCCCGGCTCACCGGCCCGGGCGCGAATGGTGTTGATCACCTCTGAGCCGTCGAAGAGGGACGTGTAGAAGGTCACCGCCTCCTCGGCATCCTGCGGGAACGCCAGAAAAACCGTGAGCTTCTGCGTGACTGCGGAGGACATCGCTCTCCTTATTAAGTCTGGTGTTCTGCGTGGATCACCATTCCAACATCCATTTCTCCGAGTCAAGAGGGCAACCGCGGAAAGTCGAGGTCGAGCGGCCCATTGGATCTTGATCTCGGGGCGCGTATCCGGAACAAGGCACTTCGGTCTGTTGAATACGTCATTCCTATTCCGTTTATCACTTCCCTTCCGAAGGGCGGAAAAGGATCACCGGGAGTCCCGGGACGTATTTCAAGAAGGTTGACGAAAGTGGCCGGAGAGGCGTTCACGGAGGCCATGGAAAACAGCAGGACCCATTCCCCTTGACGCCCCTGATCGACGAGTTGCAGACTTCTTCGGCGGCCCGAAAGGTCTTTGGCGGGAGCCGCTGAGCATGATCACATTCAACGCTCCGTTTTCGATCTCGACAGGCCGATTGAGCGGCGTCGCGGGGCGTTGCGAGTGGATTCCCGAACCGCTGAATTCGATCTCGCATATCTCATCCAGGAGGACGAACCATGGGAACTGGCGTGATCATTGCCGGTGCCGGACCCGTCGGGCTGATGCTGGCCGGCGAACTGCGGCTGAACGGCGTCGACGTCGTCGTCTACGAGCAGAGAGGCACCCCGAGCGGGGAGTCGCGCGGAGTCGGGTTCACCCGGCGGGCCGCGGAGGTCTTCCACCAGCGCGGACTGCTGGCCCGCTTCGGGAACATCGAGATCGGCAACGAGGGCCATTTCGGCGGTGTGCGCATCGACTTCACCGCCCTGGAGGACAACCACTTCGGCATCCGCGGAGTGCCCCAGTACCGCATCGAGGAGATCCTGGAGGCGTGGGCCACCGACCTGGGCGTGGACGTGCGCCGCGGATACGAGGTGGTCGACTACCGGGAAGGGCCGGACGACATCACCGTGGTGGTGGACGGGCCGGACGGCCGCGCCGAGCACACCGCGCGGTACCTGGTGGGCTGCGACGGCGGGCGCTCCCGGATCCGCAAACTGGCCGGCATCGACTTCCCCGGACGCGAGGCCACCCGCGGGATGTACGTGGCGGACGTCGTGGACCGCCCCGACATCAAGCCGCGGGTGATCGGCGAACGGGTCGACGGCGGCATGGTGATGGCGATCCGCCTGGAGGAGGGGGTGACCCGGATCATCATCCACCCGGCGAAGCTCACTCCCCGCGACAGCAGCAAGGTGACGTTCACCGAGATCGCGGACTCCTGGCAGGAGCTCACCGGGCAGTCGCTGCACGGGGCCGAGACGAAGTGGGTCAGCGCGTTCACCAACGCCACGCGCCAGGCCGCCGAGTACCGGCGCGGCCGGGTGCTGCTCTCCGGCGACTCCACCCACATCCACATCCCGGCCGGCGCCCAGGGGCTGAGCGTCGGCGTCCAGGACGCGGTGAACCTCGGCTGGAAGCTGGCCGCCACCGTCAACGGCTGGGCGCCGGAGGGACTGCTCGACACCTACCACGCCGAACGGCACCCGGTGGGCGAGAAGCTGCTGCGCAACACCCTCGCCCAGGCCTCCCTCTATCTCACCGGCGACGAGATGGAGCCGATGCGCGAGGTGATGCGCGAGCTGGTGCAGTCGCCGGACGCCGCGCGGCGCCTGGCCGGGCACGTCAGCGGCCTCGGCATCCGGTACGACATGGGCGGGGCCGCGGGGCATCCGCTGCTCGGGCTGCGCATGCCCGACCGCGAGGTCAAGCTCGGGGACGGCTCCACCACCCGGGTCTCGGAGCTGCTGCACCGGGCACGTGGTGTGCTGGTCGTCGCGGACGGCGGCACGGAGCCGGCCCGGCTCGCCGAGGGCTGGTCCGACCGGATCGACATCGTCACCGGGGCGAGCTGGTCGGACCGGGTGGACATCGTCCCGGACGGCTGGGTCCCGGCGGACACGGCCGAGGGGACGACGCCGGACGCCGTCCTCCTGCGTCCCGACGGGCACGTAGCCTGGGTCGCCCCGGACGGCGGTGAGCTGCTCGACGCGCTCGCGCGCTGGTTCGGCTCGCCGCGCTGAGGCGGCGCTCCGGCTCGACCCGCCCACCCGCAGGAGGCCTTGTGATCGAATTCGTGGAGGCAGACGAGACCACTCCTTATACGGAGCAACTCCGGGAACGGACCGGCCAGGTGGTGCTGGTCAACACGTTCACCGTTCCGCGGGGCAGGACCGAGGAGTTCCTGGCGCTCTGGCGCGAGGACGCCGCATACTTCACGCGGCAGCCCGGCTTCGTCTCCACGCAGATGCACCGGGGCATCGCCGGCAGCCGCATCCTGGTGAACATCGCGGTCTGGCGGTCCGCCGCCCATCTGGCGGCGGCGCACGGCAACCTCCAGGCCCGTCCCGGCGGTTCGGGGTACCCGGAGGGCTGCACGGTCTCGCCCCATCTGTACGAGAAGGTCGCGGTCGAGGGCATCTGCGGCGACTGACGCCACGCGGGCCCGGAGCCCGTCACGCCGATGTGACGGGTTCCGGGTCTGTTCTCGGCCATAAAACCGGCCAAGTTCACGCCACTTGACGTCAGCCGGGTCGTCGCCGCGGGACGGGAACGCGAGCGGCGACGACACCGGCGGCGGGGAAGCGGCCCGGCCGCATCACGAGTGCGAAGCGGATCACCACCCCGGAATGTGCGATTCCGGCCCGGCTTCTGACGCTCCCTGACGTCCGGTCCTCCTCGGTGGACCGATTCCCCCGACTGTTCACCTCCGACGGTACAGAAGGTTGTCCGCGCTTGACGGAACCTGAACTTCCGCTCTGTTCGTCCGCCGTTTGCCCCCGTACAGCGAGGCCCTCCGCACTCCTCCGAGGGCCCTTCGGGCTGCCCGGTCCACGCCTCGCACGCGCGTGAACAGCCTTGTCCCGCAAGGGAATCGGGCGCCCGGCGAACCGGCTCCGGGGTGGTTGACAAGGCTTCTCCCGTCGCCTTTCATTTCGCACACCGGAAGTGGATTCCGGTTCCGATTCATTGCGAGGGGGCGCAAAGTGAGTCTGGCCGAGCAATCAATTGACGATCAGTTACTGAAGATCCACGCGGCGGACCTCGACGAGGTCGTGACCTCCATGGTCTGGATCGAGTCGCATCCCGCCGGTGAAGTACGCATCGACTCCCTGGTCTTCGAGGACTCGCCCCGTCTCGGCGGTGCGGACGAGGACCACGTGCGCGTGCTCGCCGAAGCCGGCGACTCGCTGCCGCCGATCACCGTCCACCGCTCGTCGATGCGCGTCATCGACGGCACCCACCGGGTGCGCGCCGCGCTCCTCAACGGCCGGACCACCATCCAGGCCCGGATGGTCGACTGCGACGAGGGCGCCGCCTACGTCCTGGCGGTCAAGGCCAACGTCACCCACGGTCTGCCGCTGTCGCGCTCCGACCGCTCGGTCGCCGCCGCGCGCATCATCATGACCCACCCGCAGTGGTCCGACCGGGCCGTCGCCGCCGCCGTGGGCCTCTCCGACAAGACGATCTCCCGGATCCGGTCCCGCTCCTCGGCGGACGCTCCGCAGTCGAACGCGCGCCTGGGCCGCGACGGCCGGCTGCGCCCGCTGGACAGCGGATACCGCCGCCAGCAGGCCGCCGCGATGATCCACGAGCGGCCCGACGCGGGGCTGCGCGAGGTGGCCCGGGCGACCGGCCTCTCCCCGGCCACCGTGCGGGACGTGCGCCAGCGCATCGACCGGGGCGAGGACCCCGTACCGGGCCGCTACCGCACGGCCGCGGGCCAGAGCCCGGCGCCGGGCACGCCCGTGGTGCCCCGGCAGACACAGCGGGCGGTGAGCGCCCGCAGCGAGCGGCGGGAGATCACCGTCGACCGGCAGAAACTGCTCGCCAAGCTGAGCGAGGACCCCTCGCTGCGGCTCAACGAGGCCGGCCGGCGCACCCTGCGCTGGCTCCACCACTACACGGTGGACGGCGAGGGCATGGAGACCCTCGGCCGCGGTCTGCCCGGCCACTGGGCACCCGAGGTCGCCGACCTCGCACGCAGCTGCGCCGCCGCCTGGCAGACCCTTGCCGAGCAGCTCCAGCAGCGGGCCGAGTGAACCGGCCGGGCACCGGCCGTGGCAGCGCCGCCACGCGCTGAACACCGCGTAGACGTGCGGAACGACGAGGAGGAGTGCTGGTCGCGGGAGGAACGCCCGCACCGGCACTCCTCGCGTTGGTCCGTGCAACTGCGGCACACCCGCATCCGTCCGCCGGCGGGCGGATCATCGATACGTTCGAACAGCTGCCCAACCAGCCGCCACCACCGTCAGGTTGGAAAGGCTTCAACGCGCTGACGTAACCAGGAGGCTGTCCGTGTCCCCTTACGCAGATACCCGCGACAACGGCCCCAGGACGGGGGTCTGGTTCATCGGAGCCCGCGGCTCCGTCGCCACCACGGCGGTCGCCGGCTGCGCCGCCGTCGCCGCCGGACTCCAGCCCGCCACCGGCCTGGTCACCGAGAGCCCCGACTTCGCCGGCGCCGGCCTTCCCGAGCTGTCGTCCTTCGTCTTCGGCGGCCACGACGTGGCCAGCAGCCCGCTGCCCAAGCGCGCCGAGGAACTCGCCGCGGGGGGAGTCCTCCCGCACACCCTGCCCGCCGCCGTGCGCGCCGAACTCGCCGCCGCGGACGAGGAGATACGCATGGGCGGCCCGCTGCCCGGCGACACCCGCGACGACGAGGAGCTCATCGCCGCGTTCGCGGCCGACCTCACGGACTTCGACCGCCGTACGGGCGTGGCCCGCACCGTGGTCGTCAACGTCTCCTCCACCGAGCCCGCGCCCGCCGAGGGCGACACCCGGCTGCCCGCCTCCTCGCTGTACGCGGCGGCGGCCCTGCGCGCCGGATGCGCGTACGTCAACTTCACCCCGTCGACCGGACTGCGCCACCCGGCCCTGGAGAGCGCCGCCGAGGCGGCCGGCGTCCCGTACGCGGGCCGCGACGGCAAGACCGGCCAGACCCTGCTCCGCGCGGTGCTCGCGCCGATGTTCCGCCAGCGCGCCCTGGCCGTGCGGGCCTGGTCCGGCAGCAATCTGCTCGGCGGCGGAGACGGGGCCTCGCTCGCCGACCCGGCGGCGGCCGCCGCCAAGAACGCGGGCAAGAACCGCGTCCTGGAGGACAACCTCGGCACGCTGCCCGAGGGCGAGGTGCACATCGACGACGTGCCCGCGCTCGGGGACTGGAAGACCGCCTGGGACCACATCGTCTTCGAGGGCTTCCTCGGCTCGCGGATGGTCCTCCAGACGATCTGGCAGGGCTGCGACTCGGCGCTCGCCGCGCCGCTCGTCCTGGACCTGGCCCGCCTCACCGCCCGCGCCCACGAGGCCGGCCTCACCGGCCCCCGCCCCGAGCTGGGCTTCTACTTCAAGGACCCGGACGGCGGCTCCTCGGCCCTCGCCGAGCAGTACGGCGCCCTGCTGGCGTTCGCCGAGCGGCTGCGGGAGGCCCGGTGAGGCAGGGCTTGCGCGACTGGGCCGAACTGCTGCGCATCTCGGCCCTGTTCACCGTTCCCGGAGACGCCCTCGCGGGGGCGGCGTCCGCCGCGCTGCGCCCCAACCGCCGCACCGCGCTCGCCGTGGGCTCCTCGCTGTGCCTGTACGAGGCGGGCATGGCCCTGAACGACTGGGCGGACCGCGCCGAGGACGCCGTCGACCGCCCCCACCGGCCCATCCCCTCCGGCCGCGTGAAGCCCGCCGCGGCCCTGGCGGCGGCGGCCGGCCTCACCGCCGCCGGCCTGGCGCTCGCCCACCGCGCGGGACGCCCCGCCGGTCTGGTGGCCACCGCGCTCGCGGGCACGGTGTGGGCGTACGACCTGCGTCTGAAGCACACCGCGGCGGGCCCGGCGGCGATGGCCGCGGCCCGCTCCCTCGACCTCCTCCTGGGCGCGACGGCCACCGGCGGCACGGTGGCGAAGCCGTCCCTGCTCCCGGCCGCGGCGCTGGGCGCGCACACCTACGCGGTCACCTCCGTCTCCCGGCACGAGACGCGAGGGGGCGCGGTGGCCCCGCCGCTGGCGGCCCTGGCCGGAGCGGTGGCCCTGGGCGCCCTGACGGCCCGCCGCACACCGTGGCCCGGCGCCCTCGGTGATGGCCGCCACCGGTCGAGGCCGGGCGCTCCGCACGGCGGAACGGATACGGACGACGGGGCCGCCGTCCGCGGCCGCGGCCTGTCGTGGGGCGGAGTCCCGGTGACGTCCCGCCGGGACGCGGTCCGGGTCGCGCTCGCCGCCGCCTACGTGGCCACCGCGGCCAAGCCCTCCTTCCACGCCGTCCTCAACCCCTCGCCCCCGCTCACCCAGCGGGCGGTCGGCGGCGGGATCAAGGCGATGATCCCGCTCCAGGCGGCCCTCGCGGCGCGGGCGGGCTCGGTGCGTACCGCCGCCGCCCTGGCCGGGCTCATCCCCGTGGCCCGCACGCTCGCACGAAAGGTCAGCCCCACATGAGCCTCCGCCTCGGCTACGGCACCAACGGCCTCACCGACCTGCGCCTCGACGACGCCCTCGGCCTCCTCGCGGACCTCGGGTACGAGGGCGTGGGGCTCACCCTCGACCACATGCACCTCGACCCGCTCGCGCCCGGACTGGCCGCGCGCACCCGGGCGGTGGCCCGCCGCCTCGACGAGCTCGGCCTCGGCGTGACCGTGGAGACGGGCGCCCGGTACGTCCTGGACCCCCGGCGCAAGCACGGGCCGTCCCTGCTCGACCCCGACCCGGACGCCCGGGCCCGCCGCACCGGACTGCTGGTGACGGCCGTCCGCGTCGCCGCCGACCTCGGCGCGCACGCCGTGCACTGCTTCAGCGGCATCACGCCCGAGGGCACCGACGACGACACCGCCTGGAAGCTCCTGGGAGAGGCGCTCGGCCCGGTCGTCGACGCCGCCTCGGAGGCGGGCGTTGCGCTGGCGATCGAACCCGAGCCCGGACATCTCCTGGCCACCCTGGCCGACTTCCACCGGCTGCGCGAGCAGTCGGGCGACCCGGAACCGCTGGGGCTGACCCTCGACATCGGCCACTGCCAGTGCTTGGAGCCGCAGTCGCCCGCGGAGTGCGTGCGTGCCGCCGCGCCCTGGCTGCGGCACGTCCAGATCGAGGACATGCGGCGCGGGGTCCACGAACACCTGCCGTTCGGGGACGGCGAGATCGACTTCCCGCCCGTCCTGGAAGCGCTGGCCGCCACCGGATACGACGGTCTGACCGTCGTCGAGCTGCCCCGCCACTCCCACGCGGGCCCCGAACAGGCCCGCCGCTCGATGGAGTTCCTGCGCCCGCTGACCGCCGGTGCCGCCTCGGCCCTGAAGGGAGCCTAGCCGTGATGTCTCGTGCGGAACTCGACGCGCGCTTGGGCGGCGCCGCCCGCGCCTGGCTCGACGAGGCGCTCGCCGAGGCGGCCCACACCGCCGAGCGCCCCTCCGCCGGATACGGCACCGCCCCCTGGGAGCTGCGGTTCGCCTCGGCCGGACGCCACCTCGGCGCCGACGCCGTCGACGAGGCCCGCGTCCTGCTGCTGCGCACCGCCCGGGTGGACGCGGCCACCGCGACCCGGATCTACCAGCAGGGCAGCGCCGCCGAGCGCCGCGCGGTGCTGCTGGCCCTGCACGGCCTCGGCATCGATCCGGCGGCCGGGGTGCCGCTCGTCGAGGACGCGCTGCGGGCCAACGACACCCGGCTGGTGGCGGCGGCCGTCGGCCCCTACGCGGCGGCCCACCTGGACCCGCACGCCTGGCGGCACGCCGTACTGAAGTGCCTGTTCACCGCCGTGCCCGTGGCCGCCGTCGCCTCCCTGCGCGAGCGCGCCCACGGCGACACGGAGCTCGCCCGGATGCTCCGCGACTACGCCGAGGAGCGCGCCGCCGCCGGCCGCCCCGTCCCCGACGACCTGCACCGCGTACTGGCCCTCACCGGGGCCGAGGAGTCCTGACCATGCGTATCTTCGACCCGCACATCCACATGACGTCCCGCACCACCGACGACTACGAGGCGATGTACGCGGCGGGCGTGCGCGCGGTCGTCGAGCCCGCCTTCTGGCTGGGCCAGCCCCGTACCTCACCCGCGAGCTTCTTCGACTACTTCGACGCGCTGCTCGGCTGGGAGCCGTTCCGGGCCGCGCAGTACGGCATCGCCCACCACTGCACGATCGCCCTCAACCCCAAGGAGGCGAACGACCCGCGCTGCACACCCGTCCTCGACGAGCTGCCCCGCTATCTGGTCAAGGACGGCGTGGTCGCCGTCGGCGAGATCGGCTACGACTCGATGACGCCCGCCGAGGACCACGCCCTGGCCGTACAGCTCCAGCTCGCCGCCGAGCACGGCCTGCCCGCGATGGTGCACACCCCGCACCGCGACAAGCTCACCGGTCTGCGCCGCACCGTCGCCGTCGTCCGCGAGTCGGCGCTCGCCCCCGACCGGGTGCTGCTGGACCACCTCAACGAGACGACCGTGCGCGAGGCCAAGGACAGCGGCGCCTGGCTCGGCTTCTCCGTCTACCCGGACACCAAGATGGACGAGGACCGGATGGTCGCGATCCTCGACGAGTACGGCCCGGAGAAGGTGCTGGTCAACTCGGCCGCAGACTGGGGCAGGAGCGATCCGCTGAAGACCCGCAAGGTCGCGGACGCCATGCTGAAGGCCGGGTTCGACGAGGACGCGGTGGACCTGGTGCTGTGGCGCAACCCGGTCGCCTTCTACGGGCTGAGCGGCCGCCTCGACCTGTCGGTGGCGGCGCCGGAGGCCCTGCACGAGGGCAACTCCATTCTGCGCGGCGGCGAGTAGCCCATGCGACTGCGCCACCCCGACGGCTCCACGGTCCACCTTGCGTACTGCACCAACGTCCACCCCGCCGAGTCCCTCGACGGGATCCTCGCCCAACTGCGCGACCACTGCGAGCCGGTCCGCCGACGGCTGGGCACCGACCGGCTCGGCATCGGACTCTGGCTGGCCCGGGACGCCGCCCGCGAGCTGAGCGCCGACCCGGCGGCGCTGCGCGGCCTGCGCCGCGCCCTCGACACCCGCGGCCTGGAGGTCGTCACCCTCAACGGCTTCCCGTACGAGGGGTTCGGCGCCGAGGAGGTCAAGTACCGGGTCTACAAGCCGGACTGGACCGACCCCGAACGGCTCGCGTACACGACCGACCTGGCCCGGCTGCTCGCCGCACTGCTCCCCGAGGACGTCACCGAGGGCACCATCTCCACCCTCCCGCTCGCCTGGCGCACCGGCTTCGACGGCGCCGCGGCCGAGACGGCGCACACCGCGCTGCGCACGCTGGCCGGGCGCCTCGACGCGCTGGAGGAGGAGACCGGGAAGTCCGTCCGGATCGGCCTGGAGCCGGAGCCAGGCTGCACGGTCGAGACCACCGCCGACGCCATCGCCCCGCTCACCGCGATCGGCTCGCCCAGGATCGGCGTCTGCGTCGACACCTGCCATCTGGCGACCTCCTTCGAGGACCCGGGCCCGGCGCTGGACGCGCTGCACGCCGCCGGGATCACCGTCCCCAAGGCCCAGCTGTCGGCCGCGCTGCACGCGCAGGAGCCCGGCAGGCCCGACGTGCGCGCCGCGCTGGCCCAGTTCGCCGAACCGCGCTTCCTGCACCAGACCCGCACCCGCGGCGGCGCCGCGCTCCTGGGCACCGACGACCTCGACGAGGCGCTCACCGGCCGGGCCCTGCCCGACACCGCCCCCTGGCGCTCCCACTTCCACGTACCGCTGCACGCGCGGCCCGCGGCGCCGCTGACCTCCACGCTGCCCGTCCTGCGCGAGGCCCTCGCCGTCCTGGTCGGCGGCCCGGTCGCGCGCACCCGGCACCTGGAGGTCGAGACGTACACCTGGCAGGCCCTGCCCGCCGAGCTGCGCCCGCGCGACCGGGACCAGCTCGCCGACGGCATCGCCGCCGAAATCGGCCTCGCCCGGGACCTGTTGACCGACCTCGGCCTCAAGGAACTGCCATGACCGACGCCCCCGCGCCCACCCCGCTCCTCGTCCTGGACGTCGTGGGCCTCACCCCCAAGCTGCTGGAGCACATGCCCCGGCTCAGGGCGCTCGGCCGCTCGGGCTCCCTGGCCCGGCTCGGCACGGTACTGCCCGCCGTGACCTGCGCGGCCCAGTCGACCTTCCTCACCGGCACGCTCCCCGCCGAGCACGGCGTGGTCGGCAACGGCTGGTACTTCCGTGACCTCGGGGAGGTCCTGCTCTGGCGCCAGCACAACGGCCTGGTCCAGGGCGACAAGCTGTGGGACGCGGCGCGGCGCGCCCACCCCGGCTACACGGTCGCCAACATCTGCTGGTGGTACGCGATGGGCGCGGACACCGACATCACGGTCACCCCCCGCCCGGTCTACTACGCCGACGGCCGCAAGGAGCCCGACTGCTACACCCGGCCGCCGGGCCTGCACGACGAACTCCACGACAAGTTCGGCACGTTCCCCCTCTTCCACTTCTGGGGCCCCGGCGCCGACCTCGTCTCCTCCCAGTGGATCATCGACGCCACCCGCCACATCCTGGCGACCCGCGCCCCCGACCTCGCGCTGTGCTACCTGCCGCACCTGGACTACGACCTCCAGCGGTACGGTCCCGACGACCCGCGCTCCTACCGCGCCGCCGCCGACCTCGACGCGGCCATGGCACCGCTGCTCGACGACGCCGAGGCGGCCGGGCGCACGGTGGTGGCGCTGTCGGAGTACGGCATCACCCGGGTCAGCCGGCCCGTCGACATCAACCGCGTCCTGCGCCGCGCCGGTCTGCTGGAGGTGCACACCCAGGACGGCATGGAGTACCTGGACCCGATGGCCTCCCGCGCCTTCGCGGTGGCCGACCACCAGCTCGCGCACGTCTACGTCCGCAGGCCCGAGGACCTCGACGCCGTACGCGAGGCCCTCGCGGACGTCCCAGGGATCGAGCGGCTCCTCGACGACGAGGGCAAGAAGAGCTCCGGCCTCGACCACCCGCGCTCGGGCGAACTGGTCGCGGTCGCCGAGCCGGACGCCTGGTTCACGTACTACTACTGGCTCGACGACGACCGGGCCCCGGACTTCGCCCAGCTCGTCGAGATCCACCGCAAGCCCGGATACGACCCGGTCGAGCTGTTCATGGACCCCCTCGACCCGTATGTGAAGGTCAAGGCCGCGAAGGCGCTGGCCCGCAAGAAGCTCGGGATGCGCTACCGGATGGCGGTCGTCCCGCTGGACCCCTCACCGGTGCGCGGCAGCCACGGGCGGCTGCCCGACGACCCGCAGGACGGGCCGCTGCTGCTGTGCTCGGCTCCGGACGCGGTGGGCGGGGAGGTGGCGGCCACCGAGGTGAAGGGGCTGCTGCTGAGGCTGGCGGGGCTGGGGTAACGCGTGCGCCCGTGACGGAAGCTTCTTCCGTCACGGGAGAGGGAAGACGGAAGAGGCTCCCGGCGGAAACGATCCGCCAGGAGCCTCTTCGTACGGGCGGCGAGAGCCCGGGGCCGGTCAGACCGGGCGCGCCTCGACAATCGAGACGCCCGCGGCGGTCTGCACCACCCGGTCGAGCTGGAAGCCGGTGGCCCGCAGGATCTCCGCGTACTGGCGGGCGGTGCGCTCCTTGCCGCCGACCAGGATCATCAGCCACAGGTCGACGAGCTTGGCGGGGTGCGCCGCGTTGCCCTCCGGAGGAACGAATTCCATGACGAGCAGCCGGCCGTCGGGGCTGATTGCCTCACGTGTGTTCTTGAGGATCTCCAGCGCCTTCGGCTCCGGCCATTCATGCAGAATGTGCTTCAGCAGATAGGCGTCCGCACCGGCGGGCAGCGGACCGAAGAGATCACCCTTGTCGATCTCGACCCGGTCGACGACGCCCTCGTCCGAGAGAAACGCGTGGGCGCCCAGCTCGTCCGCCCGGGAATCGAAGAGGATGCCCTTCGACTGGGGCGTCTTCTTCAGGATCGCCGAGAGCAGACCGCCTCGGCCGCCGAAGACGTCCACGAGGGTCTTGTACTTGGAGAAGTCGTACGCGGCGAGAATGGGCTCGGTCTCCATATTCGAGAGCGTGCCCATGCCGTTGAGGAAGATCTCCGCGAATTCCGGGTTCTGGCCCAGGTACTCGTACGCGTGCATCCCGCGGTTCTTCTCCAGGCTCGGCTGGCCCGTGCGCACCGTGTGGATGAGCGCACCCCAGTCCTCCCAGCTCGCGGGGTGGCCTGTCAACAGGGCCATGTCGCGCATCGACATCGGCGTACCGGTGCGCAGCGCGTCGGCCATCGGCGTCAGCTTGAACCGGCCGTCGCTCTGCTCGCTGAATATGCGGTAACTGGCGAGGGCGCGCAGCAGGCGGTGGACCGCGTCCGGGTCGGCCTCGATCCGCCGGGCGATCTCCTCCGAGGACAGTGGGCCGTCGGCGAGCTGGTCGGCGATCCTGAGCTCGGCCGCCACGTAGATCGCCTGGGACACCCAGGCGCCCTGGGCCAGTTCGAGGACGGCGATCGGCGCGGGCACCATCAGCTGGGCGAGGCGCTGCACCCGCGCGCGCACCCCTTCGACGATGCGGACGACTCGGGCGGGCGGAATTGGGGGCATGCGTATCCTCCGTGGGCGGTTGCGCAGCGGTATCAAGAGTCTCAATTACCGGGATACCGGAAACTACGGCGTCGACTATGTCGCCGACTATGGGCGTCGCCCGGCAGACTCTAGAGCCGCGCACCGCGCCGAACAACCACTCAACGCGCGAAAACCGGGGGTCGGTTGGCCGAAATTGTCCGCACGAGTTCGACGCCAGTGAATTCCGAGTGCGAATCAAGTGTGCAACTGCGGATGGATCGCAGTCGGACAGGCTTACAACTTACCTGCGAATACAGGACGGTTGAGGTAGAAGCGTCTATCGTGGCGCCCGTTGAGACGGCTCCCAATGACGGGGGCACGCCATGATGAGGGAGAGACATGTCGAGAATACGCAGGTCTTGGAGTGGGGCCTTCGTGGCGGCGGCGGCCGTGGGCACCCTGGCCGTCACGCTGATCCCCGGCCCGGCACAGGCCTCGCCGTCCTCGCCGAAGGAGGCCAAGGCCGCTGCCGCGTCCATTGAGGTCATCGCGAGCAAGCTCAACAACCCCCGCGGCCTCTCCGTCCAGGCGGACGGGACGATCCTGATCGCCGAGTCGGGCGTGGGCAAGCCGGGCTGCGCGCCGGGCACCAAGTGCGTCGGACTGACCGGTTCCGTCTACCGTGTCAAGGGCACCCAGCAGGGCCGCGTCGTCACCGGCCTGGCCTCCGCCGCGGTGGCCCCGACCAACCCGTACGAGCCGATCTCGGCCGCCGGCCCCAACGACGTGGAGGCCAACGGGTCGGGTTACCTCGTCCTCAGCGGCTTCGGCGGCAGCACCGACGACCGTGCCAAGCTGGGCGCGGACGCGGCCAAGCTCGGCACGTTGCAGACGGGCAGCGGCTGGGTCGTCGGCGACCCGGTCAAGCACGAGACGCTGCTCGACCCCGACTGGGTGCTCGGCCACCCGGCCAACCCGGAGGAGGCGTCGGTCCACAGCAACGCCTGGCGCTTCGCCCGCAACGGCCGCGGTTTCCTGGTCACGGACGCCGGTGCCAACGACCTGGTCGGCGTCGGCTTCGGCGGCCGCACCACCACCGAGGCGATCTTCCCGGACAACGAGCTCCCCGCCCCGGGCGCCGGCGCGGCCCCGTCGGCCAAGGAGAAGAAGGTCCTGGAGTCGCTCGCCCCGCAGATCAAGACGGTCGCCGCCGACGGCACGGTCAAGGTCCAGGCGGTGCCCAGCGGCATCGTCAAGGGTGCGGACGGCGCGTTCTACATCGCCGACATGGGCGGTCTGCGCCCCGGCGGTTCGCGCATCTGGCGGCTGGTGCCGGGTCACCGCGCCGAGGTCTTCGCCAGCGGTCTGACCGCGGTCACCGACCTGGCGGCGGACAAGAACGGCAACCTGATCGCGCTGACGCTGACCGGCGGCTTCCAGCAGCAGGGCCCGCCGCTGCCGGGCAAGCTGAACCGGATCGACCTCAAGACCAAGGCCGTCACCGAGATCCCGACCGACGGCAAGCTGGCGATGTCCACCGGTCTGGCCGTGGGTCCGAACAACGAGATCTACGTGACCAACAACTCGGTCGGCACCGAGGGCCAGCTGATCAAGGTCACCCCGTAGTGGTCCTACTCCGGTCCCGGTCCTGATGCCGGGAGCGGTTCCGGCCGGTCGGTTCCGGCCGGTGTGCGACGTGCGGCCCCGCAAGGCACCTGACGCCTTGCGGGGCCGCTTCGTCGTCCGCGCGGAGAGGCGGCGGGAGGGGCGGGGCGGGGCCGCGGGAGGGATGGGGAGAAGGCCGCGGGAAAAATTCTTCCCGTTCCGCGGTCACACTCCTGAGGCGGGACCCGTCAGTTCTGTGACACGGGATTCCGACCGACGGGATCGAGCCGGTGTCACCGCTGAGCGATCGCCGCAGAACGATCGCTGGAGATCTCTGAAGGAGAGCAGTCATGGAAGCACGCATGCAGAACCCGGCGATGGTCCTCCCGGACGCGATGCAGGCCATCCAGAGCCTGTACAAGGCCACGTACGCGGGCGGTGTCCCGGCGGGTCTGCTGGCGCTCAGCCACCTGCGCGCGAGCCAGATCAACGGCTGCAGCCCCTGTGTGGAGTCCGCGTCCGGCCAGGCGCGCAAGGCGGGCGAGAGCGACGAGAAGATCTTCTCCGTCGGCGCCTGGCGCGAGACCCCGTTCTACACCGACTCCGAGCGTGCCGCGCTGGCGCTCACCGAGCACGTCACGCGCCTGAACGACCGCGAGGACCCGGTCCCGGACGCGGTGTGGAACGAGGCGGCCAAGCACTTCAACGAGCAGGAGCTGGCGTCGCTCGTGCTGCACATCGCCGTCAGCAACCTGTTCAACCGGCTCAACGCCACGACGAAGCAGCAGGCCGGCCAGAAGTGGTAGGCGCGGTCTAGCGGGGTGTGCGGCACGGCCCCGCAGGACCGGGCAGCCGCGGCCGCGGCTTCGGCTGCGGAGCTGGACCGAGGGGGCGGTGCGGCCGTCGCGCGACGAGACGCGACAACCCCACCGCCCCTCAGTGTGAAGGGTTTCCCGGTGGCTTGTTCTCGCCTGTGGACAAGGTTATCCACAGGGCTGGTGAGGGGTGGCCCGGCGCGGGACCGTCGGGGCATGAACAAGCACCGCGAACCGCACGGCTCCCACGGCCTGCCCGAAGACGACCCGCAGCTCACCTTGCGCAACCCGGCCGATCTGGCCGACGCCCTCCCGTATTTGATGGGCTTCCATCCGACCGACTCCATCGTGATGGTCGCCCTCCACGGTCGCCGGGGCCGCTTCGGCGGGCGGCTCCGGCTCGGCATCCCCCGTGCTCCGGGCGAATGGCCGCATGTCGCGGAGCAGTTGGCCGAGTGCCTGGTGGCGGGGAGCGAGCGGCGGGGGCCGCGCCCGGACGGGATCATCGTGTTCCTCTGCCAGGACCCGGACCCGCTCGGGGACACGACCGCCGGTCACGTCATGGAGAGGCTCCGCCCGCTGGCGCAGCTGCTGCGGACGGCGTGCGGCGCCCTGGACGTCCCGGTCCTGGAGGCGCTGTGCATCTCGGACGGGAGGTACTGGTCGTACTGCTGCCCGGACGCGCGCTGCTGCCCGCCGGAGGGGAACGTACTGGCACTGCCCGGTACGTCTGTGCTGGCGGCGGCCGCGACCTTCGCGGGCCTCCAGGTCCGGGGCTCGCTGCGGGAGATGGAGGCACGCCTCGCCCCGTGGCGGCGCCCGGCGGCGGCCGACCAGGAGCGGGCGCTCGCGGCCGGGGAGGCGGCACTGGTGCCCCGCGTTCTGGACGAGGAGGAACGGCTGCGGGTGGGCCGGGACACCCTCGACCTCGCGGGCCGCGTGATGCGCCGCCTCTCCGGCGCGCCCCCGGCCACGGGCCGCACGGACGCGGACGCGCTGGACGACGCCCTGATCACCCACGAGGAGGCGGCGGCCCTGCTTCTCGGCCTCCAGGACCGCACCACCCGGGACCGCGCGGCCGAGTGGATGGAGGGCCCGGACGCGGCCCCGGCCCTGCGCCTGTGGCGCGCCCTGGCCCGCCGCTGCGTCGGCCGCTACGGGGAGCACGCGGCGGCCCCGCTCACGCTGGCGGGCTGGGTGGCCTGGTCGACGGGCGACGAGCCCGCCGCCCGGGTCGCCCTCGGCCTGGCCCTGCGCGCGGACCCGGACTACCAGTTCGCCCAACTCCTCCACCAGGCCTGCAACCAGGGCCTGGACCCGGAGGCGCTGCGCAGGTGCCTGCGCGAGGAGAGGCGGGAGCGGGAGGGGGCGCCCCTGATGGAGGACGGCGCGGTCTGGGGGCCGGGCATCCCGGAACCGGGGCCGGGAGCCGACGAGGGAATGGCTCGGGCGTTCGGGGTGGGTGCTTCGGGGCGGATTCCCGAGCTGGGGGCGGGGGTTGAGGCTGTACCGGCCCGCGAGTCGGGCGCCCCGGTACCGGTCTCCTCGCTCGATCCGGACGCCGCCGTGACCCCGCGCCGGTTCAGGCCGCGCCGCAAGGCTCCGGGGAAATCTCCGGTCAACCGGAAGGACGGGATGCCCGCCTCCACCCTTCCCGATGGCAACGGGGCCACGACGGCCGGGGCTGCCCGGCGCGGGGGCAGGCGGATCAGCCGGACGGGGCGGCGGGACGGAACGGACCAATGAGGCCGGGCCGACGCCACGCCGTGTCGCTCCGTGACCCGTGCACGGCCCGCCGCGTTCACGGGGAGGGCGCCGCGCGAGGGCGGTCCGCCCGATCCACGCATGCGGCCGGAGCGCTCGGAAGGCAAGGTATGGCGTTCAATGTCCCTCCCCGGGCCAATCCCCCGTCCCGGGCGAACCCCCTCTCCCGGGCTGACGAGCCGCCGGGGGACGAGTCCCTTCCCTGGGCCGACGCGCTTCCCGACACCGATGGGTCTTCCCGCGCTGATGCGTCAGCCTGCGCTGATGTGCCGAGAGGCACCTCCTCCCAGGGGGACGGCCCGCCCGGGACCGACGGGCCTGCGCGCGCCAACGCTTCAATGGGTGCCGGATACCAAAGCGAGGGCTCACCCCGGTCCGAACGCCCTGGCCGCGCCGCCGCTCCGACGGGCGCCGCTCCCCGGAGTAATGGCCGGTCTGGACCCCCTGCCCGCACCGATGGTCCAACGGGCACTCCTCCCCGGAGTGATGGCCGGCCCGATCACCCTGCTCGCGCCCATGCCTTTCCCGGGAGCGCCAGCGCCCCCGGGGCAGTCACGCCTCCCCGAGCCACCGCCCCTGCCCCCGGCACCGTCCCCCCTCGCACCCCCGCCCCAGGCGGCCCGCCCGAAACACGGCGCCGGGCCGGGCCCGTGCCCGCCCCCGGTCCGAGGCGGCGCCCGGCAGCGGCATCGGCCCCCACACCCGCCCCCCGGCCCCCCGGGCCACCCCCCGGCCCCGGGTTCGCCGGGCTCCCGCCCCTCCACGCCGCCCTGATCTCCGTCGCCCTCCCCGGTCTCGTCGTCTCGGCCGAGCACGGCCAGCTCACCGGGCACGGACTTGAGGGGTTCTACCGGCACGGGCGCCGGCTGCTCGCGCGCTGTCAGCTGAAGGTGGCCGGGCGGGAGCCGATCGCCCTCCAGGGCAGACCCATATCGGCCGACCGCGCCCGCTTCTTCGCGGTGGTGCGCACCCCGGCCGACAGCGGTCCCGACCCCGAGATCACCGTCGAGCGGCTGCGCCAGGCCGAGGGCAGCGAGCGGATCACCCTGCGCAGCTCCTCGCCCCGCCCCCTGCGGCTCCCCGTGGAGATCGCGCTCGGCACCGACCTGGCCGAACTGGGCGCGGTCGCGGCGGGCCGGGGCGGACCCGAACTGCCGGGCAGCGTCCACGACTCGGGCATGCGCTGGACGACGGCGGACGCGCACGCCGTGGTGAGCGCCCACCCCTCCCCGGCCGACGCGCTCGCCTCGGCGGGCGTCCTGCGCTGGGACGTGGAGCTGCCCCCGGGCGGTTCGTACACGATCGAGCTGCACATCCGCACCGACCGCCCCGCCCGGCCGCCCGGCCAGGCCGCGCCCCACTCGCTGCCGCAGGCCGAGGCGGAGGGCGACGACCCCCGGGTCGGGCCGCTGCTCCAGAGTGGCCTGGACGACCTGCGTGCCCTGCTCGTACGGGACCCGGCGCACCCGCTGGACGTACACGTGGCGGCGGGCGTCCCCTGGCGCACCGGCCCGGCCCCGGCCGAGGCGCTCTGGGCCGCCCGGATGGCCCTGCCGCTCTCCACCCGGCTGGCGGCGGCGACCCTGCGGGCCGTCGCCCGGACCCAACTGGAGGGTGCGGCAGGAGAGTTCGGTCGTATCCCGGGCCCGTTGCGGGACGCGGGGCCGCATCTGCCGCCCAGCTGCACCGGAGTGGAGGCCACCCTCGCGTTCCCGGTGGTGCTCGCCGAGGCCCGGCGCTGGGGGCTGGCCGAGGCCGAGGTGGCCGAGCTGCTGCCGGCGGCCGAGCGGTGTCTGCGCTGGCTGCGGGCGTGCACCGGTGACGGCGGGTATCTGGGCGAGCCCGGCCCGGCGGTGGGGCTCGCGCGGGCCGAGACCCAGGCCCACGCCCACCGCGCCGCCGTCCTGGGCGCCGAGCTGCTGCGCGAGTGCGGCAGACCGGGGGCCGAGGAGTGCGCCGCCTGGGCGGCGGCGCTGCGGGAGCGGTTCCGGGAGGAGTTCTGGATCGAGGACCTGGCGGGCGGGCGCCCCGCCGCCGCCCGCACCGCCGACGGCCGTCGGCTGCCCCCGCTCGGCGCGGGCGCCGCCCACCTCCTGGACACCGGCCTGCTCGGCGCGGGACGGCTCGCCCCGGGGCTGCTCGACAAGGTGCAGACGGAACAGCTCGCCCGGCTCCTGGGCGGCCCGGCCATGGACTCCGGCTGGGGGCTGCGCGGCCTGGGAGCCAAGGAGCCGGGCTACAACCCGTTCGGCCACCGCGCGGGCGCGGTGCGGGTGTACGACACGGTCGTCGCCGTGGCGGGCCTCGCGGCCGCCGGGTACGAGAAGGAGGCGAGCGGCCTGCTGCGCGGACTCCTGGACGCGGCCGCGGCGTTCGGCTACCGGCTGCCCGAGATGTTCGCGGGGGAGCACCGCACCGCGAACAGCGCTCCGCTGCCGCACCCGGCGGCGTGCCGCCCGGCGGCCGTCGCCGCCGCCTCGGCGGTCCAGCTGCTCACCACGCTCGCGGGCATCCGCCCGGACACACCGGCGGGCACGGTCGCCCTCTGCCCCGTCCGGTCGGCGCCGCTCGGCGCGGTGCGGTTGTCGGGGCTGAGCGTGGCGGGGGAGCCCTTCGCCGTACGTATCAGCAGGCTCGGCGTCGGCATGGTCGAGCAGGCCGCCGACCGGCTCCAGTTGGGAGGCTGAACGGAGTGCTGGGTGAATCCGGGACCGGGCGGGAGGCCGCGCCGGCCGTCGAGACGCGGGCGGAGGGCGTCGGGGGAGCGGGGCCCGACGCGGTGAGGAACCGTGGCGGGGCCGACCCGGCGGGAGCGCGTGGGGCGGCCGGGGAAGAAGGTACGACCGGCCGTGCCCGAGGGCGTGTTTATCGTCAGGGAGACGACTATGATCGCTCCATGTCTCCCTACGACCCGTCGGCCTACCCGCCCTTCGCCGTGACCGTCGATCTGGTCGTGCTCACCGTGCGCCGCCACGCCCTGTGCGCGCTGGTCGTCCGTCGCGGGGAACCGCCGTTCCAGGGGCGGTGGGCGCTGCCCGGCGGCTTCGTCCGGGGCGACGAGGACCTGTCGGCGGCGGCGGCCCGCGAGCTGACCGAGGAGACCGGACTCTGCGCCCAGGACCCGGCGGCCACCGCCCCGGCCCCGGGCAACGGTGCTCATCTGGAGCAGCTCGCCACGTACGGCGACCCCCGGCGCGACCCCCGGATGCGGGTCGTCAGCGTGGCGCACCTCGCGCTCGCTCCCGACCTGCCGGCCCCCCGTGCGGGCGGCGACGCGCACAGTGCGCGCTGGGCGCCCGTGGAGGATTTGCTGAGCCAGGACGGCGGCTTCGGCCGCGAGGACGAGCAGCCCGCCCCGCTCGCGTTCGACCACGCCCAGATCCTCGCGGACGGCGTGGAGCGGGCCCGTTCCAAGATCGAGTACTCGTCGCTGGCCACGGCGTTCTGCCCGGCCGAGTTCACGGTGGGGGAGCTGCGGCGGGTGTACGAGGCGGTGTGGGGGGTCGCGCTCGACCCCCGCAACTTCCACCGCAAGGTGACCGGCACCCCGGGCTTCCTGGTCCCGTCCGGCGGCACCACGACCCGCCAGGGCGGCCGTCCCGCCCAGCTCTTCCGCGCGGGCGGCGCGACCCTACTGAACCCCCCGATGCTCCGCCCGGAGGTCTGACGGCGGGATCTGGCAGAGGGCCTGACAGGGGGCCTGCCCGGCGGAGGCCGCCAGACCTCGCCCGGGCTCGCCCCCCACCCCCGCCGGGGCGTGGGGCGGTACCGGTCCCCGCCCCGCATGCAAGGTGCTGGCGCACACAGCGCAGGCGCACAAGCAAGGCACAGGCGCGCGCAGACCCCCGCTTGCATAAAAAGTCCGAAATGTCGCGTTATGTTACTCCGGTACCCGTCCCTCCCGCCGTGCCGTCGAGCGGTCTCACCCCCGGGAGAGAAGCGATGCTCCAGGCCATCGGACTCACCAGCACCCCCCGTCGCGACCGTCCGCCCGAGGTGGACGACCTGACCTTCGAGGCCCGGCCGGGCCTGATCACCGCCCTGCTCGGTGCCCCGGGCTCCGGCAAGACCATGGCCCTGCGCCTGATGCTGGAGCTCGAACCGGGCCGGGGCGTCACCTACTTCCGGGGCCGCCCGCTCCACAAGGTGGCCCACCCCGCCCGGGAGGTGGGCACGCTGCTCGGCGACGTGCCGGGCCATCCGGCCCGTACCGTCCGGGGGCAGCTCCGCCTCATGTGCGCCGTCGCCGGGGTCCCGGCCGACCGCGCCGAGGAGATGCTGCACGTCGTCGGCCTCGACGGCCTGGGGGACCAGCGGCTCGCGACCCTCTCCCTCGGCATGGACCGCAGGCTCGGTCTGGCCGCCGCCCTCCTCGGCGACCCGCACACCCTGCTCCTCGACGAGCCCGCCGAGGGCCTCTCGCCCCGCGAGAACAGCTGGCTGTACGGGCTGCTGCGCGGCCACGCCCAGCAGGGCGGCACCGTGCTGTGCACCTTCGCCGACCCCAAGGAGGCGGCCCGGGTGGCCGACCGGGTGGTCACGATCGACGGGGGCCGCCTCGTCGCGGACCAGGACGTGGCGGAGTTCTCGCGCACCCGGCTGCGCCCCCGCGTGGCCGTCGCCACCCCGCACGCCGCCCGCCTGAGCGCCCTGGTCAGCCGCGAGGCCCGGGCCGCACGCCGGTCGGTCGAGGTGGTCACGGAGGACGGCAGCCACCTCTCCGTCTACGGCGCGAGCTGCGCCGAGGTCGGCGAAACGGCGTTCCGCCACGGCGTCCTCGTCCACCGCCTCACGGACGAGGTCGCCGACACCGGCCCGGCGGCCCCCGCACCCCGCCCGGATCCCGCCGCCACCGCCCCGGGTGAACTCCCGCCCGCCCCGGCCGGCGCCTCCGTCCCGCCCCCGCGCCCCCCGATCACCCCCGCCCTGCCCCGCACCCCCCTCCGCCCCCTGCGCTACGAACTGAGGCGCCTCCTGGGGGTCCGCACCACGTACGTGCTCCTCGGCGCCGCGCTCCTCGGCTCCGTCGCGCTCGCCGCCGTCCTGGGGCGCACCGGGCACACCCCGCTGCCGCACCTGGTGGCCGCCTGGCCAAGGCTGCTGCCGCTGCCGCCCGCGGCCCTCGCCGCCGGGATCCTCGGGGCGCTCGCCTTCGGCGAGGAGTACCGCTACCCCGCGCTCGCCGCCGACCGCGGCACCGTCCCGCGCAGACTCGGGCTGCTCCTCGCCAAACTCGCGGTCTCGGCCGGGGCCGCCCTCCTGCTGGCCGTGCTCACCGTCGCCCTGGACGCCCAGGCCCTGCGGCTGGTCTACGGCCGCGACGTGGTGCGGATTCCGCCGGACTGGCCCTCGCTGGCGGCGAGTTGGGCGGGGCTGACCGTCGGCTGCGCCTGGGCCGGGCTGCTCGCGGCCGGCATCTTCCGCGCCACCGCGGCCGGGCTCGCCGCCGTGCTGGCGGTGCCGGTCGCCGTCGTCCCCCTCGTACAGAAGGCGCTGGCGGCGCCGCAGGCGCGTTCGGTCGCCGGACTCCCGGCCCGGCTGCGGGAGGTGGCCTGGCTGCGCTGGCCGCGTCTGCTGGACGACGGACTGGCAGCCGCGCTGCACCTGCTCGCCCGTCCGCAGGGCGCGGCCCTCGCGCTGTCGCTCACCGTGCTGCTCTGCGCCTACGTGGTCACCGGCCTTCGCGGGAGGGCCCGTTGGTGACCCCGCTTGCGCCCCGGCGTGTGCGGAGGGTCACAACTCCCCAGAGAATGACCGCTTCTTTCCGATAAAGCGTCAATTGCGAGGGGTGCGGAGATCACCCTTTCGTGTGCTTTTCACCAAAGACCTCAAGGGCCGTCGAAGACCGGCCGACAAAGGATGCGTGAGTACCCTTGCGCACACCATGATGACCACCGCCCGCGCCGCCGACTCCGGCCTCGCAGGACCGGGCGAACTCGACCGCTACCCCTACGCGGAGGCGCGCGGCGCCGACCGCGTCTCCCTCCCCGCCTGGGACGGAGCCGAGGCAGACCTCGGCCGGGTGAGCCGGCGCGCGGCGGGCAGCCGCGGGAGAGGACTGCACGGCCAACTCGTCCAGCAGCTCGGCCAGATGATCGTCTCGGGCGATCTCGGCGCCGACCGTCCGCTGGTGCCCGAGGAGATCGGCCAGCGCTTCGAGGTCTCCCGGACCGTCGTCCGCGAGTCGCTGCGCGTCCTGGAGGCCAAGGGCCTGGTCAGCGCGCGCCCCAACGTCGGCACCCGGGTCCGTCCGGTCAGCGACTGGAACCTGCTGGACCCCGACATCATCGAGTGGCGGGCCTTCGGGCCGCAGCGCGACGACCAGCGCCGCGAGCTCAGCGAGCTGCGCTGGACGATCGAGCCGCTGGCCGCGCGCCTCGCCGCGGGGCACGGCCGCGAGGACCTCCAGCAGCGCCTCGGCGACATGGTCGAGATCATGGGCCACTCCCTCACCCAGGGTGACGTGATCACCTTCTCCCGTGCCGACGCGGAGTTCCACTCCCTGCTCATCCAGGCCGCGGGCAACCGCATGCTGGAGCACCTGTCCGGGATCGTCGGCGCCGCCCTCCAGGTCTCCGGCGGACCGGTCACCGGCTGTGACCGCCACTCGGAGGTGGCCCTCACCCACCACGCCCGGATCGTGGACGCGCTGGCGGGCGCCGACGGGACGGCCGCCGAGGCCGCCATGCGGCAGCTGCTCACCGTCCACCCCGAGGTGGAGCGCGTCGTCCCCGCGCCGCGCGAGCACTGAGGGCGGAGCGCGGCCGGGCGAGGCCCCGCCGCCCCGCCCGGAGGAAGCACGCGTCGCCGGACCTCGGGGGGTCCGGCGACGCGATTATGGGCCCTTTGCCCCTGTTGGCCGTTTATGTCACGTATGGGGTGTGACTCGGGCCACGTAGATTGGGCGTAACACTCCTCGGAACCGTGCGATGACGTAAGAGGTAACAGCCGAGGAAGGAATACAGCAGCCGAACGCGGCGCTGTGCAGCTCCGAGGTTCAGCCCGCGCCGTCGGCACAATCCCCAGTCGACGGTCGTCGGCTCCGGCCCGATCATGGGCGGGGCCGGAAGCCGTTTTCCATCGTTCCGAGAGGTTGTTCGTGTCGGCCAGCACATCCCGTACGCTCCCGCCGGAGATCGCCGAGTCAGAGTCTGTGATGGCGCTCATCGAGCGGGGAAAGGCTGATGGGCAGATCGCCGGCGATGACGTGCGTCGGGCCTTCGAAGCCGACCAGATTCCGCCAACCCAGTGGAAGAATGTTCTGCGCAGCCTCAACCAGATCCTCGAGGAAGAGGGTGTGACGCTGATGGTCAGTGCCGCGGAATCTCCCAAGCGCACCCGGAAGAGCGTCGCAGCGAAGAGCCCGGCGAAGCGCACCGCCACCAAGACCGTCGCGGCGAAGACGACCGTGACCAAGACCGTCGCGGCCACCGCGGCCCCGGCGGCCGAGACCGTGGACGCGTCGGCGGACGACGCCGAGGCGCCCAAGAAGGCCGCCGCCAAGAAGACGGCCGCGAAGAAGACCGTCGCCAAGAAGGCCGTGGCCAAGAAGACGGCCGCGAAGAAGACCGCCGGCAAGAAGGGCGACGAGGAAGTCGTCGAGGGCGAGGAGCTGCTCGAGGACGTCGCGCCCGGCAAGGGTGACGAAGAGGAGGCCGAGGGCGAGAACAAGGGCTTCGTCCTCTCCGACGACGACGAGGACGACGCTCCCGCCCAGCAGGTCGCCGTCGCCGGCGCCACCGCCGACCCGGTCAAGGACTACCTGAAGCAGATCGGCAAGGTCCCGCTGCTCAACGCCGAGCAGGAGGTCGAGCTCGCCAAGCGCATCGAGGCCGGTCTGTTCGCCGAGGACAAGCTGTCGGCCGCCGACAAGCTCGCTCCCAAGCTCAAGCGCGAGCTGGAGATCATCGCCGAGGACGGCCGCCGCGCCAAGAACCACCTGCTGGAGGCCAACCTCCGCCTCGTGGTCTCGCTGGCCAAGCGCTACACGGGCCGCGGCATGCTCTTCCTGGACCTCATCCAGGAGGGCAACCTCGGTCTGATCCGCGCGGTCGAGAAGTTCGACTACACCAAGGGCTACAAGTTCTCCACGTACGCCACCTGGTGGATCCGTCAGGCGATCACCCGCGCGATGGCCGACCAGGCCCGCACCATCCGTATCCCGGTGCACATGGTCGAGGTCATCAACAAGCTCGCGCGCGTGCAGCGCCAGATGCTCCAGGACCTGGGCCGCGAGCCCACCCCGGAGGAGCTGGCCAAGGAGCTCGACATGACCCCGGAGAAGGTCATCGAGGTCCAGAAGTACGGCCGTGAGCCGATCTCGCTGCACACCCCCCTGGGTGAGGACGGCGACAGCGAGTTCGGTGACCTCATCGAGGACTCCGAGGCCGTCGTCCCGGCCGACGCGGTCAGCTTCACGCTTCTGCAGGAGCAGCTGCACTCGGTCCTCGACACCCTGTCGGAGCGCGAGGCGGGCGTGGTCTCCATGCGCTTCGGCCTCACCGACGGCCAGCCGAAGACCCTGGACGAGATCGGCAAGGTCTACGGAGTGACGCGTGAGCGCATCCGTCAGATCGAGTCGAAGACCATGTCGAAGCTGCGCCACCCGTCGCGTTCGCAGGTGCTGCGCGACTACCTCGACTAGGTCGCGTTCGTACGCCTGTCGTACGGATCGGATGTGACCGAGGGCCCGGTTTCCGCAAGGGAGCCGGGCCCTCGCGCGTGTCCGAGCGGGTGCGAGGCGTCAATGCCTCGTTGACTCTGGGTGTGTGCCCGTGTCACCCGGAGTCAGGAGACCGTATGCGACGCCCCACCGTCCGAGCGCTGCGCGGGGCGCTGGCCCTCACGGCCGCCGCCACCGCCGTACCGCTGGCCGCACCCGTGCCGGCCGCCGCCGACAGTGTGGTCATCGGAGGCACGCCCGCCTCCGTGAAGGACAGCCCGTACGCCGTCGCGCTCTCCAGTCGTGCCCGGTTCGGCTCAAAGCGCGCGGGTCAGTTCTGCGGGGGAGCGGTGGTCGCGCCCACCAAGGTGATCACCGCCGCGCACTGCCTCAGCAAGGAGGTGCTCGGTGCCAACGGAATGCGCGACCTGAAGGTGATCGCGGGCCGCTCCGAACTGCGCGGCACCACCGGCCAGGAGGTCGCCGTACGGGACACCTGGGTCAACCCGGACTACAACCCGGTCAGCAACTCGGGTGACATCGCGATGCTCACCCTGGCGAGCGCGCTGCCCGAGTCGTACGTCATCGGGCTCGCGGGACCGGGCGACCCGGCGTACGCCCCGGACACCCCGGCGGCGGTCTACGGCTGGGGCGACACGACGGGGCGGGGCACCTACGCCGCGTCGCTGCGCTCCACCCGGGTGTGGGTGCTGTCGGACCAGACCTGTGAGCACGCCTACCCGGGGAACACCGGGGACGCGTACCTGAAGGCCACCATGGTCTGCGCGGGCGATCCCAAGGGCGGCCACGACGCCTGTCAGGGCGACAGCGGGGGGCCGCTGGTGGCCATGGGGCGGCTGGTGGGCCTGGTGTCCTGGGGGAGCGGCTGCGGGGAGGCGGAGAGCCCCGGGGTCTACACCCGGATCTCCGCGTTCGTCGGCCCGTCACGGAACGCGGCGCCCCTGTAGCGGCGCGCGAGCAAGAGAACGGGCGGCCGCCCCACACGGGGGCGGCCGCCCGTCGCCGGTCCTGGACCGGCCCTGGCTCGTCGTCAGTGCGAGGTTCAGCGATCCTCTTCGCCTGCGGATTCGGGCACCGCCGTGAGGCGGTCCGTCTCGTCCTGTATCTCAGCGGCGATCTTCTTCAGTTCCGGCTCGAACTTGCGTCCGTGGTGAGCACAGAAGAGCAGTTCGCCGCCGCTGGTCAGAAGGACACGCAGGTATGCCTGTGCGCCGCAGCGGTCGCAACGGTCAGCGGCCGTCAGGGGGCTCGCGGGGGTCAGAACAGTAGTCACGTCGCCTCTTCTCTAGCTCGACGAGCTGTCGTACCAGGGTCAACATCCAACCAGGCCGAAAACGTTCCCGCTCGTGCCTTTTCCTCGAAACTTCTTGGTCGAGGTGGCTGTCTGCTGCCGGTTGGCGGCGAATGAGCCGTATTGCGGTGCTCTACGGTTTCGCGTTGCTTGTCTCGGTTGTCCTCCCGGCGGGGTTGCCGGTTGTTCATGAGGACGTGCCCGGAGCCTAAATGGTTCATGCCTGGATGGGAACGTGACATCCGTATCACCCCCACGAGGGATCGAACATGCATACGACGCTGGACTAGCATGAGTATCTGCCGAGGGTGGCGTGACAACGGCTCTACCAGGCCTCGGTACCCTCTGACCGGCGACCGACGCCGGCCCCCTACCCACCAGGGGGCGAATTGAAATTCAGCGAGGAGCGAACTGCGTGACCGCCGAGACGTCCGTTCCGTCCACTGCGCTGCTCTCCGGCGCCGACCGGGACGGCTCCAACTACACCGCGCGGCACCTGCTCGTCCTTGAAGGCCTCGAAGCGGTCCGCAAGCGCCCGGGCATGTACATCGGCTCGACCGACAGCCGCGGCCTGATGCACTGCCTCTGGGAGATCATCGACAACTCCGTCGACGAGGCCCTGGGCGGGTTCTGCGACTTCATCGAGGTGATCCTGCACGACGACGGCTCCGTCGAGGTGCGGGACAACGGCCGGGGCATCCCGGTCGACATCGAGCCCAAGACCGGTCTGTCGGGCGTCGAGGTCGTCATGACCAAGCTGCACGCCGGCGGAAAGTTCGGCGGCGGCTCCTACGCCGCCTCCGGCGGTCTGCACGGCGTGGGCGCGTCCGTGGTGAACGCGCTCTCGGCCCGCCTCGACGTCGAGGTCGACCGCAACAGCGCGACGCACTCGATCAGCTTCCGGCGCGGCACGCCCGGCATGTTCACCGAGCAGGGTCCCGACGCCCCCTTCGACCCCTCCAGCGGGCTGCTCAAGGGCAAGCGCGTGCCCAAGACCCGCACCGGCACCCGTATCCGCTACTGGGCGGACCGCCAGATCTTCCTCAAGGACGCCAAGCTCTCCCTGGAGACGCTCCACCAGCGGGCGCGCCAGACGGCCTTCCTGGTCCCCGGTCTGACCATCGTCGTCCGCGACGAGCGCGGCATCGACGGCGAGGGCAAGAAGGAAGAGACGTTCCGCTTTGACGGCGGGATCAGCGAGTTCTGCGAGTACCTGGCCCAGGACAAGGGCGTCTGCGACGTGCTGCGGCTCACCGGCCAGGGCAGCTTCAAGGAGACCGTCCCGGTCCTGGACGAGCGCGGCCACATGACCCCCACCGAGGTCACCCGCGAGCTCGGCGTGGACATCGCGCTGCGCTGGGGCACGGGATACGAGACGAACCTGAAGTCGTTCGTGAACATCATCGCCACCCCCAAGGGCGGTACCCACGTCGCCGGCTTCGAGCGGTCGGTCACCAAGACCGTCAACGAGGTGCTGCGCTCGGCGAAGCTGCTGCGCGTCGCCGAGGACGACGTCGTCAAGGACGACGCGCTGGAGGGCCTCACGGCGGTGGTCACCGTCCGGCTCGCCGAACCCCAGTTCGAGGGTCAGACCAAGGAGGTCCTCGGCACCTCGGCCGCCAACCGGATCGTCGCCAATGTGGTCGCCAAGGAGCTGAAGGCGTTCCTGACCTCCACCAAGCGGGACGCCAAGGCGCAGGCCCGTGCCGTACTGGACAAGATCGTCGCGGCGGCCCGGACCAGGATCGCGGCCCGTCAGCACAAGGAGGCGCAGCGGCGGAAGACGGCGCTGGAGTCCTCCTCGCTGCCGGCCAAGCTGGCCGACTGCCGCAGCGACGACGTGGAGCGCAGCGAGCTCTTCATCGTCGAGGGGGACTCCGCGCTCGGCACCGCCAAGCTCGCCCGGAACTCGGAGTTCCAGGCGCTGCTGCCGATCCGGGGCAAGATCCTCAACGTGCAGAAGGCGTCCGTCTCGGACATGCTCAAGAACGCCGAGTGCGGCGCGATCATCCAGGTCATAGGAGCGGGCTCGGGCCGCACCTTCGACATCGACGCGGCGCGGTACGGCAAGATCGTGCTGCTCGTCGACGCCGATGTCGACGGCGCCCACATCCGCATCCTGCTGCTGACCCTCTTCCAGCGCTACATGCGCCCGATGGTCGAGGCGGGCCGGGTCTTCGCCGCCGTCCCGCCGCTCCACCGCATCGAGCTGGTCCAGCCCAAGAAGGGCCAGGACAAGTACGTGTACACGTACTCGGACAACGAGCTGCGCCAGACCCTGCTGGAGTTCCAGCGCAAGGGCGTCCGGTACAAGGACACCATCCAGCGCTACAAGGGCCTCGGAGAGATGGACGCGGACCAGCTGGCGGAGACCACGATGGACCCGCGCTTCCGCACCCTGCGCCGGATCAACATCGGCGACCTGGAGGCGTCCGAGCACGTCTTCGACCTGCTCATGGGCAACGAGGTGGCGCCCCGCAAGGAGTTCATCACCAGCTCGGCGGCGACGCTGGACCGGTCGCGCATCGACGCCTAGGGCCACGCACGGCCCAACGGCCGGGTTCCGTGTCGCGACCGCGGCGCGGGGCCCGGCCATCGCCGTGACCGCCGTCGCGGTGGGCCGTCCGGGTGGTGTCTCCACCCGTGGGTGGAGCCGAGGGATCCACCCACGATCCACCCCTGACCCGATGTGTCCGACCAGGCCGTTTCCGTAACGTCGAGGGCAGAGGGAAATCCCGCCGTCGAGGTTCGGAGGCCCAGATGTCCTCGTTCGTGAATGTGCTCGCGGCGGTGGCCGTCGTCGCGCTGATCGTCTCGCGCCAGGTGCGGCCCCAGCCGCTGGCCGACGCCAAGCGCTGGTGGGTCGTGCCGGCGGTCCTGGTCTACCTGGGGATACGGGAGAAGGGCCTGGTCGACCCGGACCACCACCTGGCCTCGGTCGTGCTGCTCGGCACCGAGATCGCGACCGGGCTCCTCATGGGCGCGGCCTGGGGCTGGACCAACAGGCTGTGGTCCGAGCCGGACGGCTCGGTGTGGACCCGGGGCACCAGGGCGACGGCAGCCGTCTGGGGCCTCGGCATCGCCGTCCGGATCGGGCTCACCGGCATCGGCGCCCTCGCCGGGGTACGGATGGGCACGGGCACCCTGCTGCTGGGCCTGGCCGCCTCGCTCCTGGTCCGCGGCGGCGTCCTCGCGTGGCGCGCCCACTCCCTGCCCGCGTCGTACGGTGTCGCTGCCGACGGCCGGGTCCGGCCGCTGTGGAAGGACCGCGTGTGACCGCCGACGTCTGGTTGACCTGGCCCACGCGGGAGGCGCTCTCCCGTGAGGGGCTCAGCCGCGCACGGGTCGCCATCATGTGGAGCGTGCGCGGGCTGTTGCTCGGTGGGATGCTCTGGACCGCGATCAGCGAGAAGGGCCCGCGGAACTGGTCCTGGGCCGTGGGCGTCGCCATGGTGGCGGTGATGGTCGTGCTGGCCCGGGCGTTCTGGCAGCAGACCCTGGCCCACCGGCTGTGGCGCTCGCTGGGGCTGCTCGCGCTCCTGATGGCGACGGCGCTGGGCGCGCAGCAGACCGACTGGCGCGTCTTCGCGACCATCGCGTGGTGCGGCTGTGCGGTCTCCGCCCTGGAGCGGCTCCCGCTGGGCGCCGCAGTCCCCGCCACCCTGGTGGCCCTGGGGGCGTATGCCGCGCTGAACACCGACGACTGGCCGACCACCGCTCTCACCACGGCGGGCCTGGGCCTTGCCGGGTATGTGCTGCGGCTGGACGCGGAGGCGCGGGGCAGCGCCCAGCGGCTGCTTGCCCAGGAGCGGGCCGCCCGGGCCGCCGAGGCCGAGTCGGCCGCGCTCGCCGAGCGGGCCAGGATCGCCCGCGAGATCCACGACGTGCTGGCGCACAGCCTCTCCGCACAGCTGGTGCACCTGGAGGCGGCCCGGCTGATGATCGAGCGCGAGCCCGTGGGGGACTTCCGGGACCGGATCCTGGAGCGGGTGGTCGCGGCCCGGTCGATGGCCCGGGAGGGACTGGCCGAGACCCGGCAGGCGCTCTCCGCGCTGCGCGGGGAGATCACACCGGTCGAGGACTTCCTGCACACGCTGGTCGAAGGCGGTGGACCCGGCGGCCCGGCGGGGGTCGAAGTGGCGGGGGAGCGGCGGCCGTTGACGGCCGAGGCGTCACAGGCGGTGCGGCGCGTGGCACAGGAGGCCCTGACGAACGTACGCAAGCACGCACCGGGCGCGGCCGTCGCCGTCCGGCTGGAGTATCTGCCGGACGAAGTGGTCCTGGAGGTAAGGGATTCGGGGGGCGGCGATGTTGCCGATGATTGGGGACCGAGCGGTTCCGGATACGGTCTGCTGGGGATGAGGGAGCGCGCCGAACTGCTCGGCGGGACTCTGGAGGCGGGACCGGAGGAGGAGGGCTTCGTGGTGCGGCTGCGGGTGCCGGCATGACCGGTGAAGGGGGCGGTGTGAGGGCAGGAGGCGCGGGGGCCGGGGACGGTGCGAAAGCCGGGGGACGTGCGATCCGCGTGGTGGTGGCGGACGACCAGTCGGTGGTGCGCGAGGGGATCGTGATGCTCCTCGGGCTGCTGCCCGGGGTCGAGGTCGTGGGAGCGGCCAGGGACGGCGAGGAGGCGGTCGCGCTGGTCGCCGAAGTGGCGCCGGACGTGGTCCTGATGGATCTGCGGATGCCGCGCTGCGACGGGGCCGAGGCCACCCGCCGTATCCGCGCCGAGTATCCGGGCACCCAGGTGGTGATCCTGACGACATACGCCGACGACGACTCGCTCTTCCCGGCGCTGCGGGCCGGGGCGCGCGGGTACCTCACCAAGGACGCGGGCGGCGACGAGATCGTCAAGGCGATACAGGACGTACTGGCAGGACAGGCGGGCCTGGCACCCTCGGTGCAGCGGAGGCTGCTCGAACGGGTGACGGCGCCGGTGCCGGCGGCCGGTCCGGCGGTGCTGCCCGACGGGCTCACCGGCCGTGAGGGGGAGGTGCTCGGCCTCGTCGCGGAGGGCCTGTCCAACCCCGAGATCTCCCGCGCGCTGCACATCTCCACGGCGACGGTGAAGACCCACATCAACAACATCTTCGCCAAGACGGGAGCCAGGGACCGGGCCCAGGCCGTGCGGTATGCCTATCAGCACGGCCTCACGCGCCCACCGGGTCCGGCCATCACCTAATGGGGTGAAGAGGGGGCGTTGAAGAGTGCGGGGGCGTCCCCTCCTGCCCATCCTTGGGCACGCGGCCGAACAAGGCCGTGGACTAAGGAGTGTTGTTCGGTGGAGAAACGGGAACGGCACGACCCGGCGACGGCACGGATCGACGACCCCTGGTACGACGCGCTCGCCTCGGGCTGGGGCGAACTGGACGGCACGGTGCCCGCGTTCGCCCCGCTGCGGCAGCGGGCGGCCGAGGCGGCGCCCGGGCGCAGCGCGGCGGACATCTATCTGGAGGTGCAGCGCAGTGCCGCCTTCCAGGAGGTGCGCGCCCGCTACCGCCGGTTCGTGGTCCCGGCCGCGCTGGCGTTCCTCGCCTGGTACGTCGCGTACGTCGTCGCCGCGACCACAGCACCTGGCCTGATGGACCGTCAGGTCGCGGGCGCGGTCAACGTCGCCATGGTCGCGGGACTCGGCCAGTTCCTCTCCACCTTCCTGCTGACCTGGGCGTACGCCCGTCATGCGCGGCTGCGCCGGGACCGGGCCGCGCTCGAACTGCGCTGGGACACCCAGGAGATGACACGGGGGATGGCGAGGTGAGCGTCGGCAGGGATCATCAGGCGCTGGCGCTGCTGCTGTTCAGCGCCTTCGTGGCGGCCACGCTGGCGATCACCACCTGGGTGAGCCGCGACCGGCACGGCTCGGCGGAGGAGTTCTACGCGGGCGGACGGCTCTTCTCCCCCATGGAGAACGGTTTCGCCATCGCGGGCGACTACATGTCGGCCGCCTCCTTCCTGGGCATCTCCGGGCTGATCGCGCTCTTCGGGTACGACGGGATGCTCTACTCCGTCGGCTTCCTGGTGGCCTGGCTGGTGGTGCTGCTGCTGGTGGCGGAGCTGGTGCGCAACTGCGGGCGCTTCACCCTCGCCGATGTGATCGCCGCCCGGATGAGCGAGCGCCCGGTCCGGATCGCGGCGGGAACGTCCTCGGTCACCGTGTCCGTTCTCTATCTGGTGGCGCAGATGGTCGGCGCGGGCAGCCTGGTGGCGCTGCTGCTCGGCGGCTCCAGCGGCGCGGCCCGCGCGTGGACCGTCATCGGCGTGGGCGCGCTGATGGTGATCTACGTGTCGCTCGGCGGGATGCGGGCGACCACCTGGATCCAGATCGTGAAGGCCGTCCTGCTGATGGCGGGCGCGGTCACGCTCACCGTGCTGGTGCTGATGCGCTTCCACGGGAACATCAACCTGCTGCTCAACACGGCGGCCGAGCGGAGCGGGCACGGAAAGGAGTTCCTCGCCCCCGGGCTGCGATACGGCGGCGGCTGGACCGCGCGGCTCGACTTCATCAGCCTGGGCCTGGCCCTGGTGCTCGGTACGGCGGGGCTGCCGCACATCCTCTCCCGCTTCTACACCGTGCCGACCGCGCGGGCCGCGCGCCGCTCGGTCGTCTGGGCGATCGGCCTCATCGGCGGCTTCTATCTGATGACCATCGTGCTGGGCTTCGGCGCGGCCGCCGTGGTCGGCTCCGCGGAGGTCAAGTCCGCGAACGCCGCCGGGAACACGGCCGTACCGCTGCTGGCGCTCAATCTGGGCGGTGGAGCGGGCTCCACAGGCGGAACGGTTCTCTTCGCGGTCGTGGCCGCGGTCGCCTTCGCCACCATCCTGGCCGTCGTCGCCGGGATCACGCTCGCCTCCTCCGCCTCCGTCGCCCACGACCTGTACGCCTCGCTGCGGCGGCGCCACGCCAGGCAGCACAGCGAGGTGACGGTGGCCCGGATCGCCGCCGCCGGGATCGGGGCGGTCGCCATCGGTCTGGGGCTGCTGGCCCGGGACCTGAACGTGGCGTTCCTGGTCGGGCTGGCCTTCGCGGTCGCCGCCTCGGCCAATCTGCCCGTGCTGCTCTACTCGCTGTTCTGGCGGAACTTCACCACCCGGGGCGCCGTCTGGTCGGTCTACGGAGGGCTGATCCCCGCGCTGGTCCTGGTGGTGCTCTCGCCGGTCGTCTCGGGCGGCCCGAACGCGCTGTTCCCCGGGGTGGACTTCCAGTTCTTCCCGCTGGAGAACCCGGGCCTGGTCTCCATCCCCCTGGGCTTCCTCGCCGGCTGGATGGGCACGGTCACCTCGGCCGAACCGCCGGACGCGGCGCGCCACGCCGAGACGGAGGTGCGGTCGCTCACCGGGGCGGGCGCGGTGTAGCGGCCGGGCAGGATCGATCCGCCCGTGGTCAGGGGCAGGATCGATCCGCCCGTGCTCAGGTGCCCGGCCGTCCCCGCCGGGCGCGTCGCACGGGCGTACCGGTACGGCCGTGTTCGTGAGCCGGTCGGCGAAGGGCACGGGCCACGCGGGTCAGCGGCCGGTCGCCCACGTGTAGCGGTGCTCGGGGCGGCCGGTCTCGCCGTAGCGCAGACCGAGCCGCACCCGGCCGGTCCGCTCCAGGAGCTTCAGATAGCGCTGGGCGGTCTGCCGGCTCACCCCCGTCCGCTCGGCGATCTCCTGCGCCGAGAGCGGGCCCTCGGCCGCGAGCAGCACCTGGCGCAGCAGTTCGGCGGTGGTGGGGGAGTGCCCCTTGGGCAGGTCGGGCTCGGCGGGGACCGAGAGGGCGCCGAAGATCCGGTCCACCTGGGCCTGTTCGGCCTCGCCACCACCGTCCAGGGTGCGGCGCAGCGCGGCGTACGCCTCCAGTTTGGTGCGCAGTCCCGCGAAGGTGAACGGTTTGACGAGGTACTGGAGTGCGCCCTGACGCATCGCGGCCTGGACGGTGGCCACGTCACGGGCGGCCGTCACCATGATCACGTCGGTGTGCAGGCCGAGGCGGCGCAGCTCGCGTACGACGGCGAGACCGTTCTCGTCCGGCAGGTAGTGGTCCAGCAGGACCAGATCGACCGGGCGCCCGGCGATGAGCGCGAGCGCCTCCGCGGCCGAATGCGCCGTCCCCACCACCCGGAAACCGGGAACTTTCGCGGTGTACGCGGCATTGATGTCGGCGACCCGCCGGTCGTCGTCCACGACGAGAACGTCGATCATCGCGCCTCCTCCTGCGGGAAGGTCCCGTGCGGGCCGTCGCCCGGTGCGGTCCTGTCCGGGGCATGACCCCGTACGGGATCGTCCACCACGACGCCCCCCACCGCCTCGCTCACCGACTCACCCAGCGCCTCACACCCCAGGGCCTCGCTGAGCGCCTCCGGCAGGACGACGGTGAACTCCGCCCCGCCGCCCGGCGCCGTCGCCACGCGCGCGTGGCCGCCCTGCCGCTCGGCGAACCGGCGGACGAGGGCGAGCCCCAGGCCCCGCTTGCCGTGGGACGGCAGCTCCTTGGTGGACCAGCCCTCGGTGAAGATCAGTTCGCGGTGGCCTTCGGGGACGCCGGGGCCGCTGTCGACGACCCGCAGCACGGCCGTACGTCCCTCGGCGCGCAGGGTCACCCCGACCGAGGCGTCCGCGGTGCCGGCGGCCGCGTCCAGGGCGTTGTCCACGAGGTTCCCGACGACGGTGACGAGGCCGCGCGGGTCGACCAGCCGGTCCGGGAGCAGGGTGTCCGCAGTGATGCGCAGGGCGACCGCGCGCTCGGCCGCCACGGTGGCCTTGCCGACCAGCATCGCCGCGAGCAGCGGGTCGTGGACCTTCTCGGTGACCTGCTCGGCCGTGGTCCGGTGCACCCCGACGACCTCGGTGACGTACTCGACCGCCTCCTGGTGCATCTCCAGCTCCAGCAGACCGAGCAGGGTGTGCAGACGGTTGGCGTGCTCGTGGTCCTGGGCGCGCAGCGCGTCGATGAGACCGTGGGTGGAGTCCAGCTCGCGCCCCAGGCGTTCCAGCTCGGTGCGGTCGCGCAGGGTCGCGACGGCCCCGCCGTCGTCGGTCGGCATTCGGTTGGCGACCAGGACGCGGTGGCCGCGTACGGTCAGCAGGTCGGTGCCCCGGACGCGCCCGGTGAGGACGTCGGTCGTCCGCCCGGCGCCCAGCACCTCGTCCAGCGGGCGGCCGGCGGCCTCGGGGCCGACGCCGAGCAGCCGCTGGGCCTCGTCGTTGAGCAGCCGGACGCGGCCGCTGCGGTCGAGTGCCACCACACCCTCGCGGATCGAGTGCAGCATCGCCTCGCGCTCCGCCAGCAACGCCGAGATGTCCGAGAAGGCCAGGTCACGGGTCTGCTTCTGGATCCGGCGGGAGATCAGGTAGGCGGCGAGCGCACCGGCCGCGAGGGCACCGCCCGCGTAGGCGAGCAGCCCGGGGATGGCGGCGAGGAGCCGGGCGCGCACGCTGTCGTACTCGATCCCGACCGACACCGCCCCGACGATGGCCCCGCCGGCGTCCCGCAGCGGCACCTTGCCGCGCGCGGAGCGGCCCAGCGTGCCGCTGTCGATCTCCATCACGTCCTCGCCCGCCAGCGCGTCGCTGGGGTCGGTGGAGACGACCCTGCCGAGCTGCCGGCCGTCCGGGTGCGACCAGCGCACCCCGCGCCGGTCCATGACCACCACGTACTCGGCGCCGGTGGCCCGGCGGATCCGTTCGGCCTCGCGCTGCACGGGGCCGTCGGCGGCGGGCCGGGACGCGAGGAGGTCGGCCGCGAGCCGCGGCTGCGCGGCCGTGGACTGGGCGATGGCCAGCGCCCGGCGCATCGCCTGGTCGTCGAGCTGGTGGCTGAGCGGGGCGAGGAACAGGCCGGTCGCGAGCACGGTGACACCGGCGGCGATGGCCAGCTGCATCAGCAGCACCTGGGAGAAGACGCGCCGGGGCCGGCCGAACCGCCGCCGTCCGGGTGGGGGCGTGCTGGGGACGGCACTCATGCCTATGCACGGTAGACGGCGGATCGGCGCATTCCGAAATCTGTTCGGTCCGTGGGACCCGTGGGTGACAGTCGTCGTTTCGCCGCACGTGCTACGTAAGTGACTTGCATGGTTTGCGGTGAACTTGCGGCCATCCGGCAGTCGCCCTGGAAACCCGCAGGGCCCGCCGCTGATGCGTGCGAAAGCGAGCGTTCCGGTCGGTGGGGGAGGTGCGGGGAGTGGCCGGTTCAGGTGGTGAGAGCCATGGACGACGTGGCACATCTCTGCAACTCTCTGACCGATCAACGCAAAAGTCTTCTTTCATCGCGCAGAAACTTCGGTGCAGAAACTTCGGTGCGGAACCCTACCCGTACGGATCGGGGACTCATGAGAATCCACCACTGGAGAGGGCGGGCACGGATACGGGCGCTCTTCGCCGCCGTGATCGCCACCAGTCTGATGATGGTCGGTTGGCCGTCGCTCTCCGCCTCGGCGGCCGGCGGCCCCGATCTCGCGGCGGGCCGGCCGGCCGCCGCCTCCAGCGCCAACACCCCCCACACCGCCGCCACCATCACCGACGGCAACGCCTCGACCTACTGGGAGAGCTCCGGCAGCGCCTTCCCGCAGTGGGTGCAGGCCGATCTCGGCGCCTCCGCGCGCGTGGACGAGGTCGTCCTCAGGCTCCCGGCCGGGTGGGAGGCCCGGCAGCAGACCCTCGCGGTGCAGGGCAGCGCGGACGGGACCGGCTTCACCACCCTGGTGGGCGCCGCCGCGTACAGCTTCAGCCCGGGGTCGGGCAACACCGTGACGATAGGTTTCCCCGCCGCATCCACACGGTTCGTCCGGATCGACATCCGGGCGAACACCGGCTGGCCCGCGGCCCAGCTCGCCGAGCTGGAGGTGCACGCGGCGGGCGACACGAGCGGCAACCTCGCACTCGGCAGGACGCTGACCGCCTCCGGTCACACGCAGACGTATGTGCCGGGCAACGCAGGCGACGGCGACCGGGCCAGTTACTGGGAGAGCGCCAACGGCGCGCTGCCGCAGTGGATCCAGGCGGACCTCGGCGCCTCCGTCCGGATCGACCGGGTGGTGCTGCGGCTGCCGGACGGCTGGGGCGCCCGCACCCAGACCCTGAAGATCCAGGGCTCGGCCAACGGCACCGACTTCACCGATCTGACCGCCTCCCGGGGGTACGAGTTCAGCGCGGCCACCGGCCACTCCGCCACCCTTGCCCTCGACGCGGTCACCACCCGGTACGTACGGGTCCTGGTCAGCGCCAACACCGGGCAGCAGGCCGGCCAGCTCTCGGAGCTGGAGGTCTACGGCCCCGCCACCGGCGACACCGAGCCGCCCACGGCCCCGCGGAACCTCGCGTACACCGAGCCCGCCACCGGCCAGATCCGCCTCACCTGGGACGCCTCGACCGACGACAGGGCCGTGAGCGGATACGACGTGTACGCCAACGGGGAGCTGCGCACCAGCGTGGCCGGGAACACCACCGCGTACACCGACACCCAGCCCACCGGCGTGACCGTCGCGTACTACGTACGCGCGAGGGACGCGGCGGGGAACCAGTCCGCCAACAGCAACACCGTCACGCGCAAGGCCGACACCGGCGATACCCAGGCACCCACCGCGCCCGCGGGCCTCGCCTTCACCGAGCCGTCGAGCGGCCGGATCGCCCTGACCTGGCAGGCCTCGGCCGACAACGTAGGCGTCACCGCCTATGAGGTCTATGCCAACCAGACCCTGGTCACGAGCGTGGCCGGGAACGTCACCACCTACACCGACACCCAGCCCGCGAGCCTGACCGTCTCGTACTACGTACGGGCCAGGGACGCGGCCGGGAACCGGTCCGGGGCCAGCAACACCGTGACCCGCAACGGGAGTTCCGGCGGCGACGGCTCCAACCTCGCGGTGGGCAAGCCGATCACGGCGTCCTCGGTGATCCAGAGCTTCGTCGCGGAGAACGCCGACGACAACAGCCTGACCACGTACTGGGAGGGCGCCGCCGCCAGCTATCCGAACACGCTCACCGTGAAGCTGGGCGCCAACGCCGACACCGGCTCGGTGGTGCTCAAGCTCAACCCCGACAGCAGCTGGGGCACCCGGACACAGAACATCCAGGTCCTCGGCCGCGAGCAGAGCGCGACCGGGTACACCGCTCTGGTCGCCGCCAAGGACTACACCTTCAGCCCGTCCAGCGGGAACACGGTGACGATCCCGGTCGCCGCGCGGGTCGCGGACGTGCAGCTGAGGTTCACCGCCAACTCGGGTGCCACGGCCGGGCAGGTCGCGGAGTTCCAGGTCATCGGAGTGCCCGCGCCCAACCCGGACCTGGAGATCACGGCCCTGAGCGCCGCGCCCGCCACCCCGGTGGAGTCGGACGCCGTCGCGCTCTCCGCGACCGTGCACAACCGGGGGAGCTCGGCCTCGGCCGCCACCACGGTGGCCTTCCGGCTCGGCGGGGCCACGGCGGGCACCGCGAGCGTCGGCGCGCTGGCCGCCGGAGCCTCCCGGACGGTGACGGCGAACATCGGATCGCGGGACGCGGGAACTTATGCGCTGGGCGCGTCCGTTGATCCGGACAACAGCGTCATCGAGCAGAACGACTCCAACAACAGCATCACCGGCTCCCCCCTGGTGATCAAACCGGTGGCCTCCTCCGACCTGGTCGCCTCCGCAGTGGGCTGGTCCCCGAGCGCCCCCTCGGCAGGCCAGTCGGTGTCCTTCTCGGTGACCGTGAAGAACCAGGGCACGGTGGCGTCCGCCGGTGGCTCCCACGCCGTGACGCTCACCCTCCTGGACGCGGCGGGCACCCCGGTGAAGACCCTCACCGGCGCCTACAGCGGAACAATCGCGGCGGGCGCGAGCTCCCCCGCGGTGGACCTCGGCGGCTGGACGGCGGCCAACGGCAGATACACGGTGAAGGTGGTGATCGCGGACGACGGCAACGAACTACCGGTGAAGCGCGGCAACAACACCAGCACACAGCCGCTCTTCGTGGGACGCGGCGCCAACATGCCGTACGACACGTACGAGGCGGAGGACGGGGTGACGGGCGGCGGGGCCAGGGTCGTCGGGCCCAACCGGACCGTCGGCGACCTCGCGGGCGAGGCCTCCGGCCGCAGGGCCGTGACCCTCGACAGCACGGGCAGCTATGTGGAGTTCACGACCAGGGCGCCCACCAACACCCTGGTCACCCGGTTCTCGATCCCGGACGCGCCGGGCGGCGGGGGCATCGACTCCACGCTGGACGTCTATGTGAACGGCACCTTCCGCAAGGCCGTCGACCTGACGTCCAGGTACGCCTGGCTGTACGGCGCCGAGGCGGGGCCCGGCAACTCCCCGGGCTCGGGCGCGCCGCGCCACGTCTACGACGAGGCGAACGTGCTGCTGGGCGACACCGTGCCCAAGGGCGCGACCATCCGGTTGCAGAAGGACGCCGCGAACACCTCCTCGTACGCGATCGACTTCATCAGCCTGGAGCAGGCGTCCCCGGTCGCCGACCCGGACCCGGCGACGTACACCGTGCCCGCCGGGTTCGGCCACCAGGACGTGCAGAACGCGCTGGACAAGGTGCGGATGGACACCACCGGCAAGCTGGTCGGCGTCTATCTGCCGCCCGGCGACTACCAGACGTCGAGCAAGTTCCAGGTGTACGGCAAGGCGGTGAAGGTGGTCGGGGCCGGACCCTGGTTCACCCGGTTCCACGCGCCGGCGGGGCAGGAGAACACCGACATCGGCTTCCGGGCCGAGAACACCGCCAACGGCTCGGTGTTCACCGGCTTCGCGTACTTCGGCAACTACACCTCGCGCATCGACGGGCCGGGGAAGGTCTTCGACTTCTCCAACGTCGCGGACATGACCATCGACGACATCTGGGCCGAGCACCAGGTGTGCCTGTACTGGGGGGCCAACACCGACCGGATCACCATCAGGAACACCCGGATCCGCGACACCTTCGCCGACGGCGTCAACATGACCAACGGGTCCACGGACAACCACGTGGTCAACAACGAGGCCCGGGCCACCGGCGACGACAGCTTCGCGCTGTTCTCGGCGATCGACGCGGGCGGCGCGGACGAGAAGAACAACGTCTACGAGAACCTGACCTCGCTGCTGACCTGGCGGGCCGCGGGAGTGGCCGTCTACGGCGGGTACGACAACACCTTCCGCAACATCCGGATCGCGGACACGCTGGTCTACGCCGGGATCACCGTCAGTTCACTGGACTTCGGCTACCCGATGAACGGCTTCGGGACCGGGCCGACGACCGTCGACGGCGTCACGATCGAGCGGGCCGGGGGCCACTTCTGGGGAGCGCAGACGTTCCCCGCGATCTGGCTCTTCTCCGCCTCCAAGGTGTTCCAGGGGATCCGGATCAACCATGTCGACATCGTCTCGCCGACGTACAGCGGGGTGATGTTCCAGACCAACTACGTGGGAGGGCAGCCGCAGTTCCCGATCAAGGACACCGTCCTGAGCGACATCAGCATCACCGGGGCGCACCGCAGCGGTGACGTCTACGACGCCAAGTCCGGGTTCGGCCTGTGGGCGAACGAGATGCCGGAAGCGGGCCAGGGCCCGGCGGTCGGCGAGGTCACGTTCAACGGGCTGAGGTTCGCGGACAACGCGCAGGACATCAGGAACACCACGTCCACCTTCAAGATCAACATCAACCCGTAGGGGGGCCGGGTCACGCCGTCGGATGCCGCCCCGAGCTCCCTTCGGGGCGGCATCCCGCTCTACGCAAGCGGCTTGCACCGCTTGCGCTAGTCTTGCGCGCATGACGCGACGACTTGCTCAGGTGGCCAAGAAGGTCGGGGTCAGCGAGGCCACGGTCAGCCGGGTGCTCAACGGCAAGCCGGGGGTCTCCGAGTCCACCCGGCAGGCCGTGCTCACCGCCCTCGACGTCCTCGGCTACGAGCGGCCCACCCAGCTGCGCGGCGAGCGCGCCCGGCTCGTCGGGCTGGTCCTGCCGGAGCTCCAGAACCCGATCTTCCCGGCGTTCGCCGAGGTCATCGGCGGCGCGCTCGCCCAGCAGGGGCTCACCCCGGTGCTCTGCACCCAGACCAAGGGCGGCGTCTCCGAGGCCGACTACGTGGAGCTGCTGCTCCAGCAGCAGGTCTCCGGTGTGGTCTTCGCGGGCGGCCTCTTCGCGCAGATGGACGCCCCGCACGGGCACTACCAGCAGCTCGCCGACCGCAAGGTGCCCGTCGTCCTGATCAACGCCTCCATAGAGCACCTCGACTTCCCCTGTGTGGCCTGTGACGACGCGGTGGCGGTGGAGCAGGCCTGGCGCCATCTGGTCTCGCTCGGCCACCGGCGCATCGGCCTGGTGCTCGGACCGCCCGACCACGTGCCGTCCCGGCGCAAGCTCGCCGCCGCCCGCGCGCTGGCCGAGGCGGCCGGCGAGGCGCTGCCCGAGGAGTGCGTGGAGCGGGCGATGTTCTCCCTGGAGGGCGGCCAGGCCGCCGCCTCGCGCCTGCTGGAGCGGGGCGTCACCGGGATCGTCTGCGCCAGCGACCCGCTGGCGCTCGGCGCCGTCCGGGCGGCCCGCCGCCGGGGCCTGGACGTGCCGCGCGACGTCTCGGTGGTGGGGTACGACGACTCCGCCTTCATGAACTGCACCGAGCCGCCGCTCACCACCGTGCGCCAGCCCATCGAGGCGATGGGACGGGCCGCGGTGGAGCTGCTGTCCGCGCAGATCGGCGGCGGTGTGGTGCCGCCGGGCGAGCTGCTCTTCGAGCCCGAGCTGGTGGTGCGGGGCTCCACGGCGCAGGTGCCGCGCCGGCCGTAGCCTCCCCCCAACTCCTCGACGCGCCGGGCGACTTCGCCCGGCGCGTTCGTGTGTGCAGAACGCCGTCACACGGCTGTCAATCATTTGCGAATTCTGCGCCGGATATTGCGTCCGAGTGGGGTCGGTGGTTGAGTGTGCCGCGCCCCGGGAGCCCGTCGGCCGGGGGCCCTCCACGCTGAGCCCGAAGGGGACCACCGATGAGACGCACCCGGCTCCGCCCCGCCCGCATACCGCGCCGTACCCCGGCCCCGGCCCTGCTCTGCACGGCCGCCCTCACCGTCCTGGCCGCCTGCGGCACCAGCAGCGGCGGGGGCGGCACCCCTGACGGCTCCGGCAACGCGGGCGCGTCCGACCCGGCGGCCCCGCTCGACCCGCGGACCAGGGTCACGCTGACCATCGACTGCATGCCGCCCGCCGCCAAGGCGGCCGAGCTGAAGGAGTGGAAGGAGGACGTCGCCACCTTCAACAAGACGTATCCGAACGTGAGGATCGTCGGGAGGTCGACGCCCGGCCAGTGCGAGGAACCCGCCCGGTTCACCGCGATGCTCAAGGCCAAGTCCCAGCCCGACGTGTTCTACACGTACTTCACCGACCTCCAGCAGGTCCTCGACAACGACGGCGCCGCCGACATCTCCGCGTACGTCACCCAGAAGTCCGTCCCCGCGCTCGCCGACATCGACCCGGGCGTCCTCGGCGTACTGAAGAAGGACGGCAAGCTCTACGGCCTGCCGACCAGCAACTACCGTATGGGCCTGCTCATCAACCGGGGGCTCTTCCGGCGCGCCGGGCTCGATCCCGACAAGCCGCCCGCCACCTGGGCCGAGGTCCGCACCGCCGCCAAGGCCATCGCCGCCCTGGGCGGCGGCGTCCACGGCTACGGCGACTACAGCGCCGAGAACACCGGCGGCTGGCACTTCACCGCCGCGCTCTACGGCCTCGGCGGCGACGTGGTCTCCGCCGACGGCACCAAGGCCGCCTTCGACACCGACCTCGGCCGCCAGGTCGTGCGCAACCTGCACGAGATGCGCTGGACGGACGCGAGCATGAGCAAGACGCAACTGCTCAAGTGGGGCGACCTCCAGAAGCAGATCACCGCCGACAAGCTCGGCATGTTCCTCGCGGCGCCCGACGACATCGCGTACATGGTCCAGCAACTCGGCGCCCGCTACGAGAACTTCGGCATGGGCCCCATCCCCGGCGGCAGGGCCACCCTCGGCGGCGGCAACGGCTACATGATCAAGAAGGGCAGCTCGCCCGACAAGATCAAGGCGGCCGTCGCCTGGCTCAACCTCAAGACGCTCTCCCCGGGCAGGGGTCAGTTCGACTGGGCCCGCACCAAGGCGGACGGGCTGCCGGTCGGCGTCCCCCAGCCGAACTTCTTCCTCGGCCCCGCCAAAACCGCCGACGACAGGGCGCGCGCCGCCAACGCCACCATGCCGGTCGCCAACTTCAGGGCCTACACGGACAACCCGGTCCCCGCAAAGGCCGAACCCCCCAAGGCGCAGGAGATCTACAAGGTCCTCGACAACGTGATGTCCGGGGTCCTCACCAACAAGGACGCGGACGCCGACAAGCTGCTGTCCACCGCCGCCTCCCAGGTCGACCAGGTCCTGGCGAACCGATGACGAGAACGGCCGGGCCGGGGCTGCTCAGGCGCCAGCTGACCGCACACGGCTTCCTGATCGGCGCCGTCCTCTGCTTCGCCTTCTTCTCCTGGTACCCGATGGCCCGCGAGTTCGTCCTGGCCTTCCAGAAGACGAAGGACGGGCGGACCACCTGGGCCGGCTGGTCCAACCTCACGTACGTCTTCCACGACCCGGCGTTCTGGCAGGCCTGGCGCAACACGCTGCTGTTCACCGGACTCGCGCTGGTGCTCGGCTTCGCCGTCCCGTTCCTGGTCGCCGTCCTGCTCAACGAGTTCCGGCACGGTCAGGGGTATCTGCGGCTGCTGGTCTACCTGCCGGTGATGCTGCCGCCGGTCGCCTCGGTGCTGCTCTTCAAGTACTTCTACGACCCGGGCTACGGCCTCTTCAACCGGATTCTCGAACTGGTGCACCTGCCCGCGCAGCAGTGGCTCCAGTCCACCGACACCGCGATGATCTCCGTGGTGATCGCCGCGACCTGGATGAACATGGGCGGCGCGACGCTGATCTACCTGGCGGCGCTCCAGGGGATACCGGGGGAGCTGTACGAGGCGGCGGAGCTGGACGGGGCCGGGCTGCTGCGCAAGATCTGGCACGTCACCGTCCCGCAGACCCGGCTGATCCTCTCGCTGATGTTCCTCATGCAGATCATCGCGACGACGCAGGTGTTCACCGAACCTTTCCTGCTGACCAACGGCGCGGGCCCGGAGGGCTCCACCACGACCGTGGTCTATCTGATCTACCAGTACGCCTTCAACTTCAACAACTACGGCGGCGCGGCCGCACTCGGCCTGTGCCTGCTCGTGCTCCTGGCGGGCTTCTCGGCGCTGTACGTACGCCTGAGCCGCACCGCCGACGACCACGGCTAGGACCAGCCGGCACCAGCACCAGCGCCAGCACCGAGACCAGGACGGACGGTGGCACACCCGTGTCGACACGCACCCTCATCTCACCGGCCACCCTCGGCCGGACCCGGGGCAAGGTCCTCTACTGGACCGCCTTCGTCCTGGTGACGGCCCTCTTCACCCTCGTCTTCGTCGGACCGCTCTACTGGATGGCCGTCAACGGGCTGAAGTCCACCGACGAGTTCACCCGGATCCCGCCCACCCTGGTCCCGCACGGCGTGCACACCGACAACTACCGCCACGCCTGGCAGATGATGGACCTGGCGCGGCTGCTGAGGAACACCCTCTGGTACGCGTTCGGCGCGCTCGTCCTCCAACTGGTCCTGGACGTCGCCGCCGCCTACTCGCTCTCGCGCCTCCGCCCGCTGTTCGGCAGGGCCATCCTGGGGATGATGCTGGCCACGCTGATGATCCCGGCCGCCGTCCTGGTCGTACCGCAGTATCTGACCGTCCTGGACGTGCCGGTCTTCCGGCGCAACCTCCTCAACACGCCCTGGGTGATCTGGCTGCCGTCGGTCACCAACGCCTTCAACATCTTCCTGCTGAAGCGCTTCTTCGACTCCATCCCGCGCGAACTGCTGGACGCCGCCGCCGTCGACGGGGCGTCGCCGCTGCGGACCCTGCGGTCGGTGGTGCTGCCGATCTCCCGGCCGATCCTCGGCGTCGTCTCCATCTTCGCGGTGGTCGGCGTCTGGAAGGACTTCCTCTGGCCGATGCTCACCCTGCCCGACCCCTCCAGGCAGACCCTGAACGTCGGCATCTACTCCCTCGCCCAGGGTGTCCCCGAGAACTGGCTGACGGCCGCGCTCGCGATGGCCTCCCTGCCGACCCTCGTCATCTTCCTGATCTTCCAGCGCAACATCATGAGCGGTCTGACCGCGGGCGGCCTCAAGGGCTGACCGGCGCCGCCGCCCTCCCGCTCCGCCGCCGGCCCTCCCGTCCAGGCTCCGCCCTCCGGGCCCCGTCCTCCGGGCCGGCGGCGGAATCCTCCCTGCCCGAAAGGACCGTTCCGTGGCCGTCCTCGATCGGCAAGACTGGTGGCGCTCGGCCGTCATCTACCAGGTGTACGTCCGCAGCTTCGCCGACGGCGACGGCGACGGCACCGGGGACCTCGCGGGGGTCCGGGCGAAGCTGCCCTACCTCGCGGGGCTCGGCGTCGACGCCCTGTGGTTCACCCCCTGGTACCTCTCGCCGCTCGCCGACGGCGGCTACGACGTGGCCGACTACCGCACCATCGACCCGGCCTTCGGCACCCTGGCCGAGGCCGAGAAGCTGATCGCGGAGGCCCGTGAGCTGGGCATGCGCACGATCGTCGACATCGTGCCCAACCACGTCTCGGACCGCCACCCCTGGTTCCGGGCCGCCCTCGCGGCCGGCCCCGGCAGCCCCGAGCGCGCGCTGTTCCACTTCCGCCCCGGGCGCGGGGAGCACGGGGAGCTGCCGCCCAACGACTGGCCCTCGCAGTTCGCGGGCGAGCCGCCGTGGACCCGGGTCGCGGACGGCGAGTGGTACCTCCATCTCTTCACCCCCCAGCAGCCCGACCTCAACTGGGCGCATCCGGCGGTCCGCCGGGAGCACGAGGACGTCCTGCGGTTCTGGTTCGAGCGCGGGGTCGCGGGCGTCCGCGTCGACTCCGCGGCCCTGCTCGTCAAGGACCCGGCGCTGCCCGACTTCACCGAGGGCGCCGACCCGCACCCGTACGTCGACGTCGACGGCATCCACGACGTCTACCGCTCGTGGCGCGCGGTGGCCGACGCGTACGGGGGGATCTTCGTCGGGGAGGTGTGGCTGCCCGACAGCGAGCGCTTCGCCCGCTATCTGCGCCCCGACGAGCTGCACACCGCCTTCAACTTCGCCTTCCTCACCTGCCCCTGGGACGCGGACCGGCTGCGCGGCGCCGTGGACGACACCCTCGCCGAACACGCCCCGGTCGGCGCCCCCGCCACCTGGGTGCTGTGCAACCACGACGTGACGCGCACGGTGACCCGGTACGGGCGCGCGGACACCGGCTTCGACTTCGCCGCCAAGCGCTTCGGCACCCCGGCCGACCTGGCGCTCGGCACCCGCCGGGCCCGGGCCGCCGCCCTGCTCTCGCTCGCCCTGCCCGGCTCGGTCTACCTCTACCAGGGCGAGGAGCTCGGGCTGCCCGAGGCCGACGTCCCGCGCGAGCGCATCCAGGACCCGATGCACTTCCGCTCCGGCGGCACCGACCCGGGCCGCGACGGCTGCCGGGTGCCGCTGCCGTGGACCGCCGAGCCCTGGGCGACGCCGTGGCTGCCGCAGCCGCCCGGGTGGGAGGCGTACGCGGCGGACCGCCAGGCCCGGGACCCGGACTCCATGCTCACCCTCCACCGCCGGGCCCTGCGGCTGCGCCGGACCGTGCCCGGCTTCGGGGACGGTCCGCTGACCTGGCTGGACGCGCCGCCCGGGGTCCTCGCCTTCGCCCGTCCGCACGGTCTGCGCTGCCTGGTCAACCTGGCCGAGGCGCCGGCCGTACTGCCGCCGCACACCGCGCTGCTGCTCGCCAGCGGTGACCTTGACGCCGACGGACGGCTGCCGCGCGACACGGCCGTGTGGCTGCGGGCATGAATTTCCGGTGTGTTTCCTCTGCGCCGCTATTGATTCCTTATCCGTTCCTTACGTCCCTTCCTCACACCTCGGGGATGTCCGCCTTGGCACGCACCAGCGTGTCGCGGGTGATGACGACGATCCGCTCGTAATCGGCACGGGCGGCGTCATAGGGCAGCTTGCCGTCCAGGATCTCGGTCATGTCGATGCCGATGATGGCGAAGCTGCCGTCGCTGAGTTCGAAGATGTCGGGGCATGTCTGCCCCGACAGGCTGCCGCGTTCTCGTGGGGAGGCACCGACCCTGCGCACGATATTCACCAGGGACCGTTCCAATGGCTCGGAGGAGTCTGGGACGTAGGACAGACAACCAGACTCGCGCAGGTCGCGGTAGGCCTCCTGGCAATTGGTGAGGATTACCTCAACTGGCTGATGTTTTGCACGATCTCGTCGACACGCCGTCCCAGGCGTGCCTCCTGCGAGCCTTCCTGGAGTACGGCCCGGTGCCGGCGCGTGAACTCCCAGTATTCGCGGAAAATAGGACTGCGGCAGATGACGTGCAGATGTCCGCCGATCTCGCTCTCGCTCGTCGAACCCGTGCGGTAGGCGTGCAGCACATTGCTGTAGAGGGCGTTCGCGTAGAGGAACTGCCGCTGTTTCACCGGGGGCACCTCCTCCTCGAACGTGTCCAGGACGGCTGCCAGCTCGGGGTCGTCGATGGCCTTGCTGAGCAGGTCGAAGTGGAGCCGGTGCTGGTGGGTGAGGGTGAGCCGGCGGGCCAGCAGCCGGTTCTGGAGGGCGAGCCCGGCGGCGCCCGCGGCGATCGCGAGCCCGGCGAAGACGCCACCCGCGGAGGCCGCGCCGGCCGCCGGGGCGAGCGCGTGGAACCCCGCGCCGAGCGCCAGGCTGAGGGCGGCGGCCAGCGCCACGGCACCCGCCGCGAGCGCCGCCGTCGTCGCCGTGCCGCCGTGCTGTCCGTTTCTGTGCTGGCTGGTCATGTCTCTTCTCCCGTACGACTGTGACTACTGCGGGGCGGTGGGCGGCCCCTGGGTGGCGCCGATCTCCTCATCGATCAGCTCTGCCAATTTCCTTTCGTGGCTGTCCCTGGGGAGAGCGAATTTCAGGTCCCTGGAGAGCGCCCAGTACCGCCGATAGGGTTCGCTGCTCCGTAATGACCGCGCGTGTACGCGCAGTTCCTCGTCCGAATAGCTGCCCCACTGGCGGGCGAGCAACAAGTGCCCGAACGTCAGGTTGGCGAACAGATACTGTCGTGCCTCCTCGTGAGGGATACCCGGAAAGCCGTTCCACACTGCCGCGAGCGACGGATCCTCCATGGCCATCCGGGTCAGCTGCACGTGCAGCGACCGCATATTCGCCTCGGCACTGCGGTGCAGTTCCTGGCGGGACTGGGTCAGTTCCTCGCGCTGGTCCGCGAGTTCGCGCCGCTGCATGCGCAGTTCCTGGTATTGGAACAGCAGCGCCACCACCAGTATGAGGAAAGCCAGGCCCGAGAAGACCGCGCTCGCCGCGCTGAAATAGTTGCCGATCTGGCTGCGGCCCCCGGCGCGGTCCAGACCGCCCTCGCGCCGCTGCACGGTGTCGATGAGCCAGCCGCTCACCAGGACGGCGGCAGCGCTCACCAGTGCGGTCCCGGCGAGGGTGGCGGCCGTCCAGAGGGCGAACTTCGCGGTGCGGCGGAGCCAGGTGGGCGGGGCTGTCGTGGCTGTCACGGGACCTCCCGGGTGTGGGCGCGCCGCAGGTCGCGGCGGCACTCAATCTGCCCGCCTCCTCCCCGGACGACGCGCGGCCGGAAGGAGGGCACGCGCGTTCCGGCCGGGCGTGGGAGCCGCCCCGGGGTGCGCGGGGCGTCCGGACGGCTGGAACGGGGGCGCCCATATCCTGGAGCGCGCCGCGGGATCTTCCCCCACCTCGGGGACCCCCACCTCGGGGACCCCCATCCCGGTGACCCCCACCCCGGGGGCCCCGCGCCCCGGGAACGCCCCGCGCCCCACCCGTACGCGCCGCCCCAGAAAGGTCTTCCCCGTGAGTGCGACCGGTCCGACCCAGCAGATCCCCGTCGTGGTCCTCGCGGGCTTCCTCGGCTCGGGCAAGACCACCCTGCTCAACCATCTGCTGCGGGCCGGCCGGGGCACCCGGATCGGGGCCATCGTCAACGACTTCGGATCCATCGAGATCGACGCGATGACCGTGGCCGGACAGCTCGGCGACTCCACGCTCTCGCTCGGCAACGGCTGTCTGTGCTGCGCCGTCGACGCGAGCGAACTCGACGTGTACCTGGAGAAGCTGACCCGGCCCGCCGCCCGGCTCGACGTCCTCGTCATCGAGGCGAGCGGGCTCGCGGAGCCGCAGGAGCTGGTGCGGATGGTGCTGGCCAGCGAGAACCCCCGGGTCGTCTACGGCGGCCTGGTCGAGGTCGTCGACGCGGCCGAGTACGACGCGACCCGCGCGCGCCACCCCGAGATCGACCGTCATCTCGCGGTCGCGGACCTGGTGGTGCTCAACAAGACCGACCGGGTGGCGAGGGCGGAGCTCGACCGGCTGCGGGCGTCCCTGGACGGGGGCGCGCCGGTGGTCGAGTCCGTGTACGGGCGGGTCGACCCCGAGCTGTTCTTCGACCGCAGGCCCAGCACCGAGCGGGTCGGCCAGCTCGCCTTCGAGGACCTGCTGGACGAGGAGGAGGCGCCCGAGGGGGAGCACGGGCGGGCCTGCGGGCCCGGGTGCGGCCACACCGCCCATCTGCACACCGGATACGAGTCCGTCGGCTTCACCTCGGCCGTGCCCATGGACCCGCGCCGGCTGATGGCCTTCCTCGACAGCCGCCCCGAGGGCCTCTACCGCATCAAGGGGTTCGTCGACTTCGGCCCGGCCGACCGGCTCAACCGGTACGGCGTCCACGCCGTCGGGCGGTTCCTGCGCTTCTACCCGGAGCCGTGGCCGCCCGGCGAGGAGCGGCTGACCCAGCTCGTCCTCATCGGCTCAGGCATCGACACCGGAGGACTGCGCACGGCCCTGGACGCGGCCGTGGCGGAGCGGCCGCGGGACACCCCGGACGAGGCCGCCATGTGGGGCGTCCTGCGCTACGTCCGCAGGGACGAGGCGGAGGAAGCCGATCCGGCGGACGCGGCGCCCGGGGCGGAGGAGGTCTACGCGGCGGAGACCGCCGAAGAGGACGGCGGGGCCCCGGGCGAGGAGTAGCCCCCGCCCGCGGCCCCGCCGCGCTCCGCCGGTCCGCGCCGGCTACAGCGGGGGACCCGCCAGCACCGTCACCGTGTGGCCCAGCGGTGTGCCCGAGCCGTCGCGGCGCGGGTCGGGCTCCGGGAGCTCGACCGGGGTGCCGTTGGCCTGCGCCGCCTTCGCCGGGGCCGCGCCCGCCCAGGCCAGGACCAGCATGTCCTCGCCCTTGAGGAACCGCTGGCAGCGCACGCCGCCGGTGGCCCGGCCCTTGCGCGGATACTGGTCGAACGGCGTCAGCTTGACCGTCGCCGCCGAGTCCCCGAGCAGCGTGCCGCGCGAGCCCGCCACCGTGAACACCACCGCGTCCTGTGCCGGGTCGACCGCGGTGAACGAGATCACCTTGGCGCCGTCGGCGACCTTGATGCCCGCCATACCGCCCGCCGGCCGGCCCTGCGGGCGCACCTGCGAGGCCTGGTAGCGCAGCAGCTGCGCGTCGTCCGTGATGAAGACCAGGTCCTCCTCGCCGGTGCGCAGCTCGACCGCGCCGACGATCCGGTCGCCGTCCTTGAGGGAGATGACCTCCAGCTCGTCCTTGTTGGCCGGATAGTCCGGCACCACGCGCTTGACCACGCCCTGCTCGGTGCCGATCGCCAGCCCCGGCGACGACTCGTCCAGCGTCGTCAGGCACACCAGCGTCTCGTCGGCCTCCAGCGAGAGGAACTCCGAGACCGGGGCGCCGCCCGAGAGGTTGGGCGCCGCGGCCGTGTCCGGCAGCTGCGGCAGGTCGATCACGGCGAGCCGCAGCAGCCGCCCGGCCGAGGTGACGGCGCCGATGTCGCCGCGCTGGGTCGCCGGCACAGCGGAGACGATCACGTCGTGCTTGGTGCGGCGCTCGGCCTCCGCGAGCGGCTCCGCGTTCGCGGTGCGTGCCAGCAGGCCCGTGGAGGAGAGCAGCACCCGGCACGGGTCGTCCGCGACCTCCAGCGGCACGGCCGCGACCGGCGCGCCCGCCGACTCGAGGAGGACCGTACGCCGCTCGGTGCCGAACTTCTTGGCCACCGCGGCCAGTTCGGACGAGACCAGCTTGCGCAGCTCGCTGTCGGACTCCAGGATGCCGGTCAGCTCGTCGATCTCGCCGGTGAGCCGGTCGCGCTCGCTCTCCAGCTCGATGCGGTCGAACTTGGTGAGGCGGCGCAGCGGGGTGTCCAGGATGTACTGCGTCTGGATCTCGCTGAGCGAGAAGTGCTCGATCAGGCGCTGCTTGGCCTGCGCCGAGTTGTCACTCGACCGGATGAGACGGATGACCTCGTCGATGTCGAGGAGCGCGACGAGCAGGCCCTCCACCAGGTGCAGCCGGTCGCGGCGCTTGGTGCGGCGGAACTCGCTGCGCCGGCGCACGACCTCGAAGCGGTGGTCGAGGTAGACCTCCAGCAGCTCCTTGAGGCCCATGGTGAGCGGCTGGCCGTCCACCAGCGCCACGTTGTTGATGCCGAAGGACTCCTCCATCGGCGTCAGCTTGTAGAGCTGCTCCAGGACGGCCTCGGGGACGAAGCCGTTCTTGATCTCGATGACCAGGCGCAGCCCGTGCGAGCGGTCGGTGAGGTCCTTGACGTCGGCGATGCCCTGGAGCTTCTTGGAGCCGACCAGGTCCTTGATCTTGGCAATCACCTTCTCCGGGCCGACCGTGAACGGCAGTTCCGTGACGACCAGGCCCTTGCGGCGCGCGGTCACGTTCTCCACGGACGCCTTGGCGCGGATCTTGAAGGTGCCGCGGCCCGACTCGTACGCGTCCTTGATGCCGGACAGGCCCACGATCCGGCCGCCGGTGGGCAGGTCGGGACCGGGGACGAAGCGCATCAGCGCTTCCAGGTCCGCGTTGGGGTGGCGGATCAGATGGCGGGCGGCCGCGATGACCTCGCCCAGGTTGTGCGGCGGCATGTTGGTCGCCATGCCGACCGCGATCCCGGTCGCGCCGTTGACCAGCAGGTTCGGGAACGCGGCGGGCAGGGCGACCGGCTCCTGCTCCTGGCCGTCGTAGTTCGGCGAGAAGTCGACGGTGTCCTCGTCGATCGACTCGGTCATCAGCTGGGTGGCGTCGGCCATCTTGCACTCGGTGTACCGCATCGCGGCCGGCGGGTCGTCGTTGCCGAGCGAGCCGAAGTTGCCGTGGCCGTCGACGAGCGGCAGGCGCATGGAGAACGGCTGCGCCATCCGCACCAGCGCGTCGTAGATCGACGCGTCGCCGTGCGGGTGGAGCTTGCCCATGACCTCGCCGACCACGCGCGCGCACTTCACATAGCCGCGCTCGGGGCGCAGCCCCATCTCGTTCATCTGGTAGACGATGCGGCGGTGGACCGGCTTCATGCCGTCGCGGGCGTCCGGCAGGGCCCGCGAGTAGATCACCGAGTAGGCGTACTCGAGAAAGGAGCCCTGCATTTCGTCCACGACGTCGATGTCGAGGATCTTCTCCTCGAAATCGTCCGGCGGCGGGGTCTTCGTGCTGCGGCGGGCCATCGCGGCTGCGGCTCCTTCACCAACGTGTTCTTCTTAGCGACCACCAACAAGGTCTGCTGCTGACGCCGACCATTGTGGACCGTCCCACTGACAACGCCGACCGCGACCCGGGAACTTCGCCAGGTGTCGGTGCGCTTGCATACAGTGGCAGGACTTCTTCACCGCGATCGAAGGGACGTACATGCCCATGGGTCACACGGCCACCGCCCAGGCCGGCTCCGGCGGCCTGACAGCGACCGAGCACCGGCTGGCCAACGGCCTGCGCGTGGTGCTCTCCGAGGACCACCTGACCCCGGTCGCCGCGGTCTGCCTCTGGTACGACGTGGGCTCACGCCACGAGGTCAAGGGCCGCACGGGCCTGGCTCACCTCTTCGAGCACCTGATGTTCCAGGGCTCGCACCAGGTCCACGGAAACGGCCACTTCGAACTGGTGCAGGGAGCCGGCGGCTCGCTCAACGGCACCACCAGCTTCGAGCGCACCAACTACTTCGAGACCATGCCCACCCACCAGCTGGAGCTCGCGCTCTGGCTGGAGGCCGACCGCATGGGCTCGCTGCTCTCCGCCCTGGACGAGGAGTCCATGGAGAACCAGCGCGACGTCGTCAAGAACGAGCGCCGCCAGCGGTACGACAACGTGCCCTACGGCACGGCGTTCGAGAAGCTCACCGCGCTGGCCTACCCGGAGGGCCACCCCTACCACCACACGCCGATCGGCTCCATGGCCGACCTGGACGCGGCGACCCTGGAGGACGCGCGCGCCTTCTTCCGTACGTACTACGCGCCGAACAACGCGGTCCTCTCCGTCGTCGGCGACATCGACCCCGAGCGGACGCTCGCCTGGATCGAGAAGTACTTCGGCTCCATCCCCTCCCACGACGGCAAGCAGCCGCCGCGCGACGGCACGCTGCCCGGCGTGATCGGCGAGCAGCTGCGCGAGGTCGTCCACGAGGACGTGCCCGCGCGCGCCCTGATGGCCGCCTACCGGCTGCCGCACGACGGCACCCGCGAGTGCGACGCGGCGGACCTGGCGCTCACCGTCCTCGGCGGCGGCGAGTCCTCCCGCCTCCACAACCGCCTGGTCCGCCGCGACCAGAGCGCGGTCGCGGCCGGATTCGGCCTGCTGCGCCTGGCCGGCGCCCCCTCGCTCGGCTGGCTGGACGTGAAGACGTCCGGCGGCGTCGACGTCCCCGACATCGAGTCGGCCGTGGACGAGGAGCTCGCCCGGTTCGCCGAAGAGGGCCCCACGGCCGAGGAGATGGAGCGCGCCCAGGCCCAGCTGGAGCGCGAGTGGCTGGACCGGCTCGGCACGGTCGCGGGCCGCGCCGACGAACTCTGCCGGTACGCGGTGCTGTTCGGCGACCCCCAGCTCGCGCTGACCGCCGTCGACCGGGTCCTCGACATCACGGCCGAGGAGGTGCGGGACGTGGCGCGGGCCACCCTGCGCCCGGACAACAGGGCGGTGCTGGTCTACGAGCCGACCACCGCAGAGGCAGACGCGGCGGCCGACGCCGACGCAGAGGGAGCAGAGCAGTGAGCGACACCGGCGTGACCATGCAGTTCCACCCCCGGCCCGCCGCCGGCACCGCGCGCCCCTGGGCCTTCCCCGCCCCCGGCCGCTCCACCCTGCCCAACGGGCTGACCGTGCTGCGCTGCGACCGCCCCGGCCAGCAGGTCGTGGCTGTCGAGATCTTCCTCGCCGCCCCGCTGGACGCCGAGCCGGCGGGCCTGGACGGCGTCGCCACGATCATGGCGCGCGCGTTCTCCGAGGGCACCGACAAGCGCTCCGCCGAGGAGTTCGCCGCCGACCTGGAGCGCTGCGGCGCCACCCTGGACGCGCACGCGGACCACCCGGGCGTGCGGGTCTCCCTGGAGGTGCCGGTCTCCCGGCTCCCCAAGGCGCTCGGGCTCCTCGCGGAGGCGCTGCGGGCCCCCGCCTTCGCCGACGCCGAGGTCGACCGCCTGGTGCGCAACCGCCTCGACGAGATCCCGCACGAGCTGGCCAACCCGGCGCGCCGCGCCGCCCAGCAGCTCTCCCGCGAGCTCTTCCCGGCCAGTGCGCGCATGTCGCGCCCGCGCCAGGGCACCGAGGAGACCGTGGCGCGGATCGACGCGGCGGCGGTACGGGCCTTCTACGAGGCGTACGTACGGCCCGCCGCGGCCACCGCCGTGGTCGTGGGCGACCTGGGCGCCACCGACCTGGACGCGGTCCTGGCGGACACCCTGGGCGCCTGGACCGGCCATCCGGCCGAGGAGCGCCCGATGCCCCCGGTCACCGCCGACGACACCGGCCGCGTGGTCATCGTGGACCGGCCCGGCGCCGTCCAGACGCAGCTCCTGATCGGCCGGATCGGCCCGGACCGCCACGACCGCGTCTGGCCCGCCCAGGTCCTCGGGACGTACTGCCTGGGCGGCACGCTCACCTCCCGCCTGGACCGCGTCCTGCGCGAGGAGAAGGGCTACACCTACGGAGTGCGCTCGTACGGCCAGGTGCTGCGCTCGGGCCCGGAGGGCACCGGCGCCGCCATGCTCGCCATCAGCGGCTCGGTGGACACGCCCAACACCGGCCCGGCCCTGGACGACCTGTGGACGGTGCTGCGCAAGCTGGCCGCCGAGGGGCTCAACGACGCCGAGCGCGAGACGGCCGTGCAGAACCTGGTGGGCGTGGCCCCGCTGAAGTACGAGACGGCCGCCGCCGTCGCCGGGACGCTGGCCGACCAGGTCGAGCAGCACCTCCCGGACGACTACCAGGCGCAGTTGTACGCGCGCCTGGCCGACACCGGCACCGTGGAGGCCACGGCGGCGGTCGTCAGCGCCTTCCCGGTGGACCGCCTGGTGACGGTCCTCGTCGGGGACGCGGCACAGATCGCGGAGCCCGTCAAGGCCCTGGGAATCGGCGAAGTCACCGTAGTGGCGGGCTGATTGGGCCGTCCGCCGAAGACGGGCGGACGGGACGGGTGAGGACCCCGGTGGCCGAGAGCCGCCGGGGTCCCCCTGTATGTCCGTTTTGTTGGGGAGGTTGCCTGTCTGTCATGTGGCGTGCGCTACAAAAAGACGCGTCTGTTTGGTGATTGAAAGATCAGCCGTCTAGCGTCAGTCCGGCTGTCCGTCACCACCCGTCGCAGCCGCGGCACCGGACAGCCATCGCCGAGTCCCCAACTGGTGCGAGCCAGGGGAGCCGGGGACCCACTCAGTCCCTGGGGTGAATCGGACGCCTCCGCCCGCGGAGGGGCCCGTAGGAGACCTTCCAGCTCCGAACCCGTCAGCTAACCCGGTAGGCGAGATGGAAGGAAAGGAACCCGCCTCTCCATGGCGTTCACCCGTGCCACCGGGAAGCACCGTCGGCCCAGCGCCGTGTCGCGCAAGAGCGCGAACATAGCGGGCATCGCCACCCTCGCCACCGCCGGAGTCGTGGGCACCCTCGCCTCCCCGGCCATGGCCGCCGACAGCTCGGCGCCCGCCGCCGCCTCGGTCGAGGACACCGGCATCACCCAGGCCATCGTGATCGGTGACTCCCTCGCCGAGCGGATCGACGCCCAGGCCGCCGCCCAGCAGCACGCCGCCGACAAGGCCCGCGCCGCCGCCGAGGCGAAGCGCAAGGCCGAGGCGAAGGCCAAGGAGGAGCGCGAGGCCAGGGAGCGCGCCGCCCGCGAGGCCGAGCGCAAGCGCCTCAACTCCTTCGTCGCCCCGATCGACGGCGGGTACGTCTCCACCGGCTACAAGACCGGCGGTTCGATCTGGTCCTCCGGCAGCCATACCGGCATCGACTTCCACGCGGGCGAGGGCACCCCGGTGCACGCGGTCGGCCTGGGCACCGTCGTCGAGGCGGGCTGGGGCGGCGCCTACGGCAACAACATCGTGATCCGGATGAACGACGGCACGTACACGCAGTACGGCCACCTCTCGTCCATCGGGGTGTACGTCGGCCAGCGCGTCGAGCCGGGCCAGCAGATCGCCCTCTCCGGCAACACCGGCAACACCACCGGCCCGCACCTCCACTTCGAGGCCCGCACCGGCGAGTCGTACGGCTCGGACATCGACCCGATCGCGTATCTGCGCTCGCACGGCGTCAAAGTCTGACCCGGACGCCCCCGCATCCGAAACCGCAAGCCCCCGGCGTATCGCGCCGGGGGCTTCGGCATGCCGTCCGGCGCGCACACCCGCCCGTGGCCAAAAGATATGCATGGCCCACGGCACGTCACCGGGAATTAACAGACGCTGGAATAGAGTCGCCGAACAGGCGTCGATCGACCGCGTTTCGCGGGGATTAAGGCGGAGGTTCGGTCATGCGCATTCCCGCGCAATCGGTATGCACGGCAATCCGCGACGACATCGTCGCGGGGCTCTTCGCACGCGGCAGCCGGCTCACCGAGGAAGTGCTCGCACGCCGGTACGGCGTCTCCCGCGTCCCGGTCCGCGAGGCGCTGCGCACGCTGGAGTCCGAGGGGTTCGTCACCACGCGCCGGCACGCCGGGGCCTGTGTCGCGGAGCCGACCGAGCAGGAGGCGGCCGATCTGCTCGAACTGCGCACCCTGCTGGAGCCGCTGGCCGCCTCGCGCGCCGCCGCCCGGCGCACCGAGGCCCATCTGAAGGTGCTGCGCGGCCTGGTCAGGCTCGGCCAGGACCGCGTCCGGCGGGGCCAGGGCGAGGATCTGCGCTCGCTGGGCGTCTGGTTCCACGAGACGCTCGCCCAGGCCTCGGGAAGCCCCGGCCTCATCGCGCTGCTCACCCAGCTGCGGCACAAGATCACGTGGATGTACGAGGTGGGGCAGCCCGCGCTGCCCGCCGAGTGCTGGGCGGAGCACGGGGCGATCGTGGACGCGCTGGCCCGCGGGGACGCCGAGCGGGCCCGGGCGCTGACCGCCCGCCACGCCGAACGCGCGTTTTCCGCCTATCGGCTGCGGCGCCCGGCGGACGTGAGGATCCCGCAACATGCCGTAAACACCGCGAGCGTCCGTGCTTAACAGGGTCGCCGTATACAAAGGGGTGATTCGGCGGGGCGGATTCGTGCTGCCCGAAAGCGGCACGGAATGCGGGGGCGGGGCCGGCCGGTCCGCGTTACCGGGTGCATAAGCCGGAGGCGCACCTACGGGGAAATGGAAAGGAGCCGCGGACCCGGAATTCGGGTCCGCGGCTCCGATCGCGAAGTGCGGTGACGCGCGGCCGCGCCGGGACGGCGGCGCGGCGCCGGGTCCCGGCCGACCGGACGCTGTCGGCGAGGTCGCGCCCGCCGGGCCGGGTCAGCCGGGTCGGTCGGCGGTGGGCCGGGTCAGCCGGACCGGGCGGACAGGTCGGGCGGGTCAGACGGTCTCGGGGAGCTCCTCAAGACCTTCCTCGACCAGCTTCGCCAGACGGTCCAGGGCCGCCTCGGCGCCCTCCGCCTCGGACGCCAGCACGATCTCCTCGCCGCCCTGCGCGCCCAGGCCGAGCACCGCGAGCATGGAGGCGGCGTTGACCGGGTTGCCGTCGGCCTTGGCGATCGTCACGGGGACGCCGGAGGCCGTGGCGGCGCGGACGAAAAGGGAAGCGGGGCGGGCGTGCAGGCCCTCGGCCCAGCCGACATTGACGCGGCGCTCAGCCATGGTGATGCCCTTCGAGATCTCTCACGGTTGTCTAGACCAGTCTCTCATGTCCTGCGCGGTGCTCGTGCCGACGTCGGTCCCGGATCCGGCGGCCCCTCGGCCCGGGGTGCCCTCTCCACCTTGCCCCCTACCTTGACCCGACCCAACCGGCCCCGCGACCCGTAGGCTGCCGGTATGCAGGCTCCGCAGGAGAAGACGCAGGACCCCGCGTACCCGGCCCACTGGGAGGCCGATGTCGTGCTGCGCGACGGGGGGACCGCCCGGATCAGGCCCATCACCACCGAGGACGCGGAGCGGCTCGTCTCGTTCTACGAGCAGGTCTCGGACGAGTCCAAGTACTACCGCTTCTTCGCGCCCTACCCCCGGCTCTCCGCCAAGGACGTGCACCGCTTCACCCATCACGACTACGTGGACCGGGTGGGACTCGCGGCGACGGTCGGCGGCGAGTTCATCGCGACCGTCCGCTACGACCGGATCGACGCCCAGGGCCGGCCCGCCTCGGCGCCCGCCGACGAGGCCGAGGTGGCGTTCCTGGTCCAGGACGCCCACCAGGGGCGCGGGGTCGCCTCCGCGCTCCTCGAACACATCGCGGAGGTCGCGCGCGAGCGGGGGATCAGGCGGTTCGCGGCGGAGGTGCTGCCCGCCAACAACAAGATGATCAAGGTGTTCACGGACGCCGGCTACCAGCAGAAGCGTTCCTTCGAGGACGGCTCGGTCCATCTCACGCTGGATCTGGAGCCGACCGCCGAGTCGCTGGCCGTGCAGCGCGCGCGTGAGCAGCGCGCCGAGGCCCGCTCGGTGCAGCGGCTGCTCGCCCCCGGCTCGGTGGCCGTGATCGGCGCCGGCCGCGCGCCGGGCGGCGTGGGCCGCACGGTGCTGCGCAACCTCCTGGGCGCGGGCTTCACCGGACGGGTGTACGCGGTCAACCGGGCCCTGCCGGAAGGCGGTTCCGAGATCGAGGGCGTCCGGGCGGTCCGCTCGCTCGGCGAGATCGGGGAGCCGGTCGACCTCGCGGTCGTCGCGGTCCCGGCCGAACGGGTGCCGGAGGCGGTCGCGGAGTGCGGCGAGCACGGGGTGCAGGGGCTGGTCGTGCTGTCCGCCGGGTACGCCGAGAGCGGCGCGGCCGGACGCGAGCGCCAGCGCGAACTGCTGCGGCAGGTGCGGTCGTACGGGATGCGGCTGATCGGGCCCAACGCGTTCGGCGTCATCAACACCGCGCCCGGGACGCGCCTGAACGCCTCGCTCGCGCCCGAGCCGCCGCGGCGGGGCCGCATCGGCCTGTTCACCCAGTCGGGCGCGATCGGCATCGCGCTCCTGTCGGGACTGCACCGGCGGGGCGCGGGCCTGTCGGCGTTCATCTCGTCGGGCAACCGGGCGGACGTCTCGGGCAACGACATCCTCCAGTACTGGTACGAGGACGCGGACACGGACGTGGTCCTGCTGTACCTGGAGTCCATCGGCAACCCGCGGAAGTTCACCCGGCTCGCGCGGCGGACGGCGGCGGTGAAGCCGGTGGTCGCGGTGAAGGGCGCCCGCCACAGCGGCTCGACCCCGCCGGGCCACGCCGTCCCGGTGACCCGGGTCCCGGACGCGGCGGTCTCGGCGCTGCTGCGCCAGGCGGGCGTGATCCGGGTGGACACGGTGACCGAGCTGGTCGACGCGGGCGTCCTGCTCGCGGGCCAGCCGCTCCCGGCCGGGCCGCGCGTCGCCATCCTCGGCAACTCGGAGTCCCTCGGCCTGCTCACGTACGACGCCTGTCTCACGGAGGGCCTGCGCCCGCACCCGCCGGTCGACCTGACGACGGCGGCCGCCCCCGAGGACTTCCGCGACGCCCTGGCCCGGGCCCTGGCGGACGAGTTCTGCGACGCGGTGGTGGTCACGGCGATCCCCTGGGTGGGCGAGCCCGGCTACCCCGACGAGGCCCTGGCCGCGGCCCTGCACCAGGCCACGACGACGGCCCCCGGGAAGCCGGTGGCGGTGGTGCACGTGGAACTGGGCGGGCTGGCGGAAGCCCTGGCAGCCGCAGCAAGCACAGCCCCCCGCACCCAGCCCGCCCGACCCACCCCCACCCGCGAAGGGGCACAAGGGCACGCCCCCACCGCCCTCCCGGGGCGGAGCCCCGCAGGGGTGCAGGAGCGGAGCCCCGCGAACAGTCCGGGGCACAGCCCCGACGAGCTGCAAGGCCACACCCGCACCGGCGCCCCAGGGCCCAGCGCCGACGAGGCGCAGGGGCACGCCCCCACCGGCGCGGCGCCCAGCGCCGACGGGGCACAAGGGCACGCCCCCACCGGCCTCCCGGGGCGGAGCCCCGCAGGGGTGCAGGGGCGTAGCCCCGCGGGGGGTCCGGGGGCGCAGCCCCCGGGGACATCCTCCCTCCTCAGCCCACCCCCACCCCCGGAGGGTTTCGGGAAGGGGCGGGGTGGGGGACAACCCCCCGGCCACGACGCACCCGCACCCGAACACGCGCCCCCCACCACCCCCCACCGCATCCCCGCCTACCCCGCCGCGGAACGCGCGGTCCGCGCCCTCGCCGAAGCCGTCCGCTACGGCCAGTGGCGACGCCAGGCCGCCGAGCAGGGCCGCGTCCCGCAGTACGACGACATCGACGAGACGGGCGCGGCGGCCGACATCGAGCGGCTGCTCGGGGACGCCGACCCCCGGGGCACCACCCTGCCCGCCGAGGCGGCCGCCGCCCTCCTCGCCCGGTACGGCATCCCCGTACGCCCCGCCCTGCCCGCCCCCCACCCCGACGCCGCCGTCGCGGCCGCCGCCCGCCTCGGCTACCCCGTCGCCCTGAAGACCACCGCCCCGCACCTGCGCCACCGCCCCGACCTCGGCGGCGTCCGTCTCGAACTCGCGGACGAGGAGCAACTGCGCCGCGCGTACACGGAGTTGACGCAGGCCCTGGGCAAGCCCGAGGAGCTCCAGCCGGTCGTCCAGGCGATGGCCCCGCGCGGCGTGGACACCGTAGTGCGCGCCGCCATCGACCCGGCCGTCGGCGCCGTCCTCTCCTTCGGCCTGGCCGGAGCCGCCTCCGAGCTGCTCGGCGACACCGGCCACCGCCTGGTCCCCGCCACCGACCGGGACGCCGCCGAGCTGGTCCGGTCGATCCGGACAGCCCCCCTCCTCTTCGGCTGGCGCGGCTCCGCCCCGGTGGACACGGCGGCTCTCGAAGAGCTGCTGCTGCGGGTCTCGCGGCTGGTCGACGACCACCCCGAGGTCGTCGCCGTCTCCCTGGAACCGGTCGTCGTCGCCCAGCACGGCCTGTCCGTACTCGGCGCGAGCCTGCGCCTCGCACCCCCGCCGCCCCGCTCCGACCTCGGCCCGCGCCGCCTGCCCAGCTACTGAAACGATCGGGCCCCGGGGCCCCGTAGGATGGAGTCCATGGCGAAGACCGGCACGATGACCCAGGGGCTGCGCGCGGCGATCGAGCGCAGCGGCTACTACCCGGCCCTTGTGGCCGAGGCGGTGGAGGCCGCCGTCGGTGGTGAGCCCATCGCGTCGTACCTGGTCCACCAGGAGACCACCTTCGACGCCAACGAGGTCCGCCGCCATGTGACGGTCCTGGTCCTGACGGACAACCGTTTCATCGTCAGCCACACCGACGAGCAGAACGCGGACACCAGCTCCCCGACGCCGTACGCCACGACCTCCACCGAGTCCGTGAAGCTCGACCGGATCTCGTCCGTGGTCGTGAGCCGCGTGGTGGCCAACCCCGAGTCGTACACCCCGGGCACCCTGCCCCGCGAGGTCGTCCTGACCATCGGCTGGGGCGCGGTCTCCCGGATCGACCTGGAGCCCGCCGCCTGCGGCGACCCGAACTGCGACGCCGACCACGGCTACACCGGCAGCTCCACCGCCGACGACCTGAGCCTGCGCGTCAGCGAGGCCGGGGACGGGCCGGACACCGTGCGCCAGACCCTCGGCTTCGCCCAGGCGCTCTCCGAGGCCACCGCGGCGACCTCCCGCTGATGGTCCAGCCCACCTGGCAGGACCCCGAGCCCCTCGCCCTCGACACCGCCCCCCTGCCCGAGTACGGCAGCGGTTCGCTCGCCGACCTGCTGCCCACCCTCGCGGCGGGCATGGGCGTGCCCGGGACGACCGCCGCCATCGCGGAGCTGACCCCGGCCGACCGGAACTGCGTGTTCCTGATCGACGGGCTCGGCTGGGAACAGATCAAGGCACACCCGGACGAGGCGCCCTATCTGCACGGGCTGCTCGCGGGCTCGCGCGGCGGCACCGGCCGGCCGATCACGGCCGGGTTCCCGGCCACCACCGCCACCTCCCTCGCCTCCGTCGGCACCGGCCTGCCGCCCTCCGCGCACGGCCTGCCCGGCTACACCGCGCGCGACCCGCGGACCGGCGAGCTGATGAACCAGCTCCGCTGGAAGCCGTGGACCGATCCGCACGCCTGGCAGCCCTACCCCACGGTCTTCCAGCTGGCCGACGCGGCGGGCGTGCACACCGCCCAGGTGTCCTCGCCGACCTTCGAGCACACCCCGCTCACCAAGGTCGCGCTCAGTGGCGGAACGTTTCACGGCAGGCTGACCGGCGAGGACCGCATGGACCTGGCCGCCGCCCAACTGGCCGCCGGGGACCGCTCGCTCGTCTACACGTACTACAGCGAGGTCGACGGCAAGGGCCACCGCTTCGGCGTGGACTCGGACGCCTGGCGGGGCCAGCTGATGTACGTCGACCGGCTGGTCCAGCGGCTCGCCGAGCAGCTGCCGCCGCGCTCCGCGCTCTATGTCACCGCCGACCACGGCATGATCGACATCCCCTTCGACGAGGAGTCGCGCATCGACTTCGACGAGGACTGGGAGCTGCGCGCGGGAGTGGCCCTGCTCGGCGGCGAGGGCCGGGCCCGCCATGTGTACGCCGTCCCCGGCGCCGAGTCCGACGTGCTCACCGTCTGGCGCGAGGTGCTGGGCGAGCAGTTCTGGGTGGCGAGCCGGGACGAGGCCATCGCGGCGGGCTGGTTCGGGCAGCCGGGCGCCTGCGACGAGCGGGTGTACGGGCGGATCGGCGACGTCGTCGCGGCCGCCCACGCCGATGTGGTGATCATCGCCTCGCGGAACGAGCCGCACGAGTCCGCGATGGTCGGCATGCACGGCTCGATGACCCCCGTCGAGCAGCTCGTGCCGCTCCTCGAAGTACGCTCGTAGTCTCCCTCCCGCACCTCCCCCTCTCCTCCGTCTCCTGTACGCGGACGCGTGCGCAGATCCGAAAGGCCGTCACCCTCCCATGCCCGAGTTGGTGTTCTTCTCCGGAACGATGGACTGCGGAAAGAGCACCCTCGCTCTGCAGATCGAGCACAACCGCTCCGCGCGCGGCCTCCAGGGCATGATCTTCACCCGGGACGACCGCGCGGGCGAGGGCAAGCTGTCCTCCCGGCTCGGGCTGGTGACGGACGCGGTCGAAGCGGCCGAGGGCTTCGACTTCTACGCGTACCTGGTCGCCCACCTCTCCAAGGGCGGCCGCTGCGACTACGTGATCGCCGACGAGGCGCAGTTCCTCGCGCCCGACCAGATCGACCAGCTCGCCCGGGTCGTCGACGACCTCGACCTGGACGTCTTCGCCTTCGGCATCACCACCGACTTCCGCTCCAAGCTCTTCCCCGGCTCGCAGCGGCTGGTCGAGCTGGCGGACCGCGTCGAGGTCCTCCAGGTCGAGGCGCTCTGCTGGTGCGGGGCGCGCGCCACGCACAACGCGCGTACGCGGGGCGGGGAGATGGTGGTCGAGGGCGCGCAGGTCGTCGTCGGCGACGTGAACCACTCCGAGGACGAGATCGGGTACGAGGTGCTGTGCCGGCGCCACCACCGGCGCCGGATGACGGCCGCCGCGGCGCGGGCGGCCGCCCTGTCGCCGGACGTCCTGCCCATCGACGCGTAGGCGCCGCGGCCGCCGTGCTCCGTCCGCGGGCCGGTGGGGGCTCGCGCGGGCGGGGATCAGGCCGTCGACCGCACCAGCGTGAACACCGCTCCCTCCGGGTCCGTCACCGTCGCCACCCGGCCGCTCGCCGAGTCGCGGGGCGGCTGGAGGACGTGGCCCCCCAGCTCCGTGACCCGCTGGGCCGCCTCGTCGGTGTCCGCGACCTCGAAGTACGTCATCCAGTGCGCGCCCTTGTCGCGCGGCAGCGCCTGGCCCACGCCGTGCAGGGAGCAGACGGGGCGGCCCTCGATGCGCAGCGTCACCCGGTCGAGGTCGGCCGACTCCGCCGTCTCCCTCTCGTAGCCGAACACCGACTCGTAGAACTTGCCGACCGCGGCGGTCTCACGGGTGACCAGTTCGTTCCAGACCGGGGTGCCCGGGGCGCCGGCCACCGCCGTGCCCACGTGCGCCTGCGCCTGCCAGGCGCCGAAGACGGCGCCCTCCGGGTCCGAGGCGATCACCAGCCGTCCCGCGTCGCCCGCCTCCAGCGGACCGACGCCGACCGTGCCGCCGCAGTGCCGGATCGTCTCGGCCGTGGCGTCGGCGTCGTCGGTGGCCAGATACGTGGTCCAGGCGATCGGCAGGTGCTGGTCGGGCGGGAGCTGCCCGATGCCCGCCACCTCCGCGCCGTCGAGCAGGGCCCGCACATAGGGGCCGAGCGAGGCGGGCCCCGGCCGGAACTCCCAGCCGAACAGCGCCGCGTAGAACTCCTGGGTGGGAGCCAGGGCATGCACCATGAGGCTCACCCAGCAGGGTGTGCCGGGCGTGCGCCGGGTCTCTGCCTGGGACATCGTGACTCTCTCCTCGGACCATCGCTGGGGGATCGCGCCCTGAAGAGACGGGCGGCCGGGCCACGCCGACGCCCGCCTTCCCGCAGATGCTTGCACCACCGACGGCCAAGCGCGCCCCGGCCGCGCCGCTTTTGGCGCGTTCCCGAAGGAGGATGCCCGCTTTGGCATTTCTCATCCGTTTCGGGGCCGTTACGCGGTGCCGCGCGCTGCGGAAGGATGGCCTCATGAACGCCATCATCAGCGCATCCGAACTGGCGGACGAGCTGGCCGGGGAGCGTCCCCCGGTCCTCCTGGACATCCGCTGGCAGCTCAGTGTGGCGAAGGCGGGCGGCGCCGCCCCCTTCGACGGCCGGGCCGCGTACGAGGCCGGGCATCTGCCGGGCGCGGTCTTCGTCGACCTCGACGGGGAGCTGGCGGGACCGCCCGGCGACGGCGGACGCCACCCGCTGCCCGACGTCGCGGAGTTCGGCGCCGTGATGCGCCGCGCGGGCGTGTCGGGCGGCAGGCCTGTCGTCGTCTACGACGGCGGCCAGGGCTGGGCCGCAGCCCGCGCCTGGTGGCTGCTGCGCTGGACGGGTCACCAGGACGTCCGGGTCCTCGACGGCGGCCTCGCCGCCTGGACCGGCCCCCTGTCGAGCGAGGTCCCGGCGCCCGCCGAGGGCGACTTCGTGCCCGAGCCCGGCGCGGTCGGCCTGCTCGACGCGGACGGGGCGGCGGCGCTCGCGCGGTCCGGGCTGCTGCTGGACGCCCGGGCGGGGGAGCGGTACCGGGGCGAGGTCGAGCCCATCGACCGGGTGGGCGGCCACATCCCGGGCGCGGTCTCCGCCCCGACCACCGAGAACGTGGGCCCCGACGGGTGCTTCCTGCCTCCCGAGGCCCTCGCCGACCGCTTCAAGTCCCTGGGGGCCTCGGGCAACGAGGTCGGGGTGTACTGCGGTTCGGGGGTCTCCGGCGCGCACGAGGTGCTGGCCCTGGCGGTCGCGGGCATTCCGGCCGCGCTCTACGCGGGGTCCTGGTCGCAGTGGTCCTCGGACGAGTCGCGCCCGGTGGCGACCGGGCCCGACCCGCAGTAGCGCGCCGAGGGGCCCGCGCCGGACGCGGGCCCCTCGGGTTTCGCAGTCATACGCACCGTACGCGGCCGTACGCGGACGCACGCGGCGGACGTACGGGCCGCCCTGCTCCTACTCCTGCTTCTTGCGCCGGGTCCCGAAGACGATCTCGTCCCAGCTCGGCACGGCTGCCCGCCGCCCGGGCCGGACGCCGTCCGCCTCGGCCTGGCGGTCGGTGGTGCCGGTGAGGCGGTCGCGGTGGCCGGTGACCGAACGGGGCATCAGGACGTCCGCGTACGCCGCGCCGGCGCCCGCCGACGCCGCCGGTGCGGGCGGCTCCTCGATCTCGGGCTCCGCCTCCGGTTCGCCCGCCGGGGGTTCCACGGGCGGGGCGGGCCGCTCGGGCACCACCATGTCGCCGCGGAAGCTCGGTACGGCCTCCAGGAGGCTGGTCAGCGAGTCGCTCTCGTCCGAGGCGGCCACGGGCTCGGGCGCCACGGGCGCGGTCGGGCGCTCCAGGGGCCGCTCCAACTGCCGGTCCAGGGCGCGGTCCAGCGGCCTGTCCCGGGGCAGCCTGGCGATTCTGGGCACGAACGGGAAGCTCGGCTCGGGGGTGTCGTCGGTCTCGCCGATCAGCGACCGGGCCTCGTCGTCGACGGCCTGGACGAGCCGGCGCGGCGGGTCGTAGGTCCAGCTGGCGGCGTGCGGCTCGGTGGCCACCCGGTAGACGAGCAGGACCTCCCAGGTGCCGTCGTCGCGGCGCCAGGAGTCCCACTGGACACTGTCCTTGTCGGCGCCGCGCAGCAGCAGCCGCTCCTGGACGGCCTCGCCGAGCTGGGGGCCGGTGTTCTCGCCCGGACGCCGCACGGGGGTCTTGCGCGCCCGCTCGGCCATGAAGGCACGCTCCGCGAGCACGGGGCCCTCGAAGCGCCGGACCCGGTCCACGGGAATCCCGGCGAGCTGGGCGACCTCCTCGGCCGAGGCACCCGCCCGTATACGCGCCTGGATGTCGCGCGGGCGGAGGTGGCTCTCGACCTCGATCTCGATCTGCCCGAGCCGGGCGCGGTCGTTGCGCACGGCGGCGCGCAGCCGCTCATCGATCGGAAGCGTGTATTCCGTGCTGTCCGCAGCCTTGAGCACCAGTCGTGTGCCGTCGTTGGAGACGGCCACGACACGCAGTTCGGGCATGGGGACCTCCCGGGTGGTGCCTGCCGACGTCACCTGCGTCGCTGCTTCCGCTAGTCGAGTGTGGCCTGCCCGGGTGCAGCCTGCCACAACCTTGCCGAGTTGCCCGGCGTGTCGGGCATGGGCCCTGGAACGCCGTTATGGCACGGTTACCTGTTCGCGACGCAGAGTGACCGAAGTGGTCGCTCTGGACAGCAGGCGTCCGTGCGGTGCCGCGGCGCCGCCGGTTCGAGTGCCGCTTTCGGCCCCCTCCCGCAGTGCCCGGAAACCCGAGAGGGAGACCAGGCCCAGGGCTCGCCACAGTACTCCATTCGGGCCACGGGGGTGGACCGCCGCGCCGCCGAAGTTCTCCCTGGGGGCGGGAGTTGGACGCCGCGCGCCGGACGAATACGCACTTCATACGTGGCGTGCTTCACAGAATCGCCAGAAACGGAACTAATCGCTTCGCCCATAGGTCCCTCCTACGTACAAGCGGACGGAGAAGGGCGAACAGAGGGTTTTAATGGGTGAGAAGCCGGATACCGGGACGAAACTGGACGAGAAGCGCCTCGATCTGAGTGTGCCCCAGGTCGCGGGCAGCGCGCTCGCGGCCGTCGCGGCGGCCGTGCTCGCCTCCCGGCTCGGTGTCTACGGGACGATCGTCGGCGCGGGCGTGGTGAGCGTCGTCGCCACCTGCGGCGGCACGGTCTTCCAGCACCTGTTCCGGCGTACCGCGGAACAACTGCGCGACGTCACCGCCCAGTCCCTGCCCCGGGCCCGCCGCGATCCGGCCCGCCCCGCGTACGAGGGCACCCGCGCGGGCGAGTTCGGCGCGGCCACCGTGCACGGCACCCGGCTGCGCGGCTGGAAGCGCTCGTCGCTCGGCGCGGCCGTCGTCTTCGCGGTCGCGATGGGCGGCATCACGGCGTACGAACTGGCGTCCGGCGCGGAGCTGGGCGGCGGCGGGGGCGGCACCACCGTCGGCTCGGTCGTCCGGGGGAGCGGAGACGGGGCGGCCGGGCCGGACAAGGACTCCCGCCCCGAGCGTCCCGCCTCGCCCGCGCCCGGCACCGGCGGCGAAGGGGGCACCTCCGCCACGCCGGACCCCGGCGGGGGAACCGGCAGCGCGCCCAGCCCGGGCACCTCGGCCCCGACGTCCCCCAGCCCTTCCCCGACCCCCTCCACCGGGTCCGGCGGCGCCTCCACCGGAGGTACGGGCTCCTCGGGCGGCACCTCGTCGGGCAGCACCCCGGCCCCGGCCCCGTCGTCACCCTCCGCCCCCACGGACGGGAAGCCCCCGGCCCCGGACCCCGCGCCGCCCGGCACGGACGGCGGAGCGGGCGCGGACGCCGTCCCGTCGTCGTAGGGCGCAGGTCTCCGCCGGCCCGTCAGTCCCCGAGCACCCGGCGCAGATAGGCGTTGCCGAAGAGCCGGTCGGGGTCGAGCCGGTCGCGCAGGGCGGTGAACTCGCCGAAGCGGGGGTAGACCTCGGCGAAGTACTCGGCGTCGCGGCTGTGCACCTTGCCCCAGTGCGGACGGCCCGCGTGCGCGGTCATGATCCGCTCCACGGCGGTGAAGTACGCCTGGTACGGCGTGCCCCGGTACATGTGCACGGCGATGTACGCGGTGTCGCGCCCCGACGCCGTGGAGAGCGCGATGTCGTCGGCCGGGGCGGTGCGCACCTCCACCGGGAAGCTCACCCGCAGCCTCGACCGGTCGACCAGCGCCCGCACTTCGCGCAGCGCCTCCACGACGGCCTCGCGCGGCAGGGCGTACTCCATCTCGACGAACCGCACCCGGCGGGGACTTGTGAAGACCTTGTACGGAATGTCGGTGTACGTACGGGCGGAGAGGGCGCGGCTGGAAACCTTGGCGATCGCGGGGATCGTCGCGGGGACGGCCCGGCCCAGCGAACAGACGACCTGGAAGAGGCCGTTCGACATGAACTCGTCCTCGATCCAGCCGCTCACCCGGCCGGGCGGGGCGGCGGGGCCCGCGCTGCGGTTGTTGCGCTTGGTGTTGCAGTTGCCGGTGTGCGGGAACCAGTAGAACTCGAAGTGCTCGTTCTCGGCGTACAGCGCGTCGAACTCCGACGTGACCTTGTCGAAGGTCATCGGCTCCTCGCGCGCGGTGAGCAGGAACTCGGGCTCCACGGCGAAGGTGATCGCCGAGACGACGCCGAGCGCCCCGAGGCCGATCCGGGCCGCCGCGAAGACCTCCGGGTTCTCCTTCGCCGAGCAGGTCAGCGACGAGCCGTCGGCCGTGATCAGTTCGAGGCCGGTGATCTGCGCGGCGATCGAGGCCGAGTCGCGGCCGGTGCCGTGGGTGCCGGTGGAGGTGGCCCCGGCCACCGTCTGCTCCATGATGTCGCCCATGTTGGTGAGCGAGAGGCCCTCGCGCGTGAGGACGGCGTTCAGCCGCTTCAGGGGCGTGCCCGCCTCGACGGTCACCGTCATGGCCGTACGGTCGATCTGCCGGATCCCGGTGAGCAGGTCCGGGCGTATGAGCACGCCGTCGGTGGCGGCGGCCGTGGTGAAGGAGTGGCCGGTGCCGACCGCCTTCACCTTCAGACCGTCCTCGGCGGCCCGGCGCACCACCTCGGCCAGTTCGTCCGCCGAGGCGGGGGAGGCCTCCCGCACCGGCCGGGCCGTGACGTTCCCCGCCCAGTTACGCCATGTGCTGCTGGTCGCTCCGCTCATCTGCTCCGAGCCCCTCCCGTTGCGGCGCCGGCCTGCGCAGCCGGCGGTACCCCAGGAACGCCACCGCGGCCGCGAGCGCTCCCGACACGACGGGCACCAGATACCCCGAGCGCGCGCCCGCCGCGTCCACCACCCAGCCGGCGGCCGACGACCCGAGCGCCACACCGACCGCCAGCCCGGTACTCGTCCAGGTCATGCCCTCGGTGAGCTTGCTGCGCGGTACATGCTGTTCGACGAGGGCCATCGTCGTCACCATCGTCGGTGCGATGGACAGGCCCGCGACAAAGAGCGCCACGGCCAGGAACGGCAGGCTCCCGGCCAGTTGGAGCGGGATCATACTCACCGCCATCGCACACACGCCCACCAGCCACCTCGTGGCAGGGGCCCCCTTGAGGCGCAGCAGCCCGAAGACCGCTCCCGCGAGGCAGGAGCCCAGCGCGTAGACGGCGAGCACCAGACTGGCCGCCGCCTTGTGGCCGCGCTCGTCCGCGAAGGCCACGGTGACCACGTCCACCGCGCCGAAGATCGCGCCGGTGGCGACGAACGTGGCGACCAGGACCTGGAGTCCGGGGGAGCGCAGGGCGGCGCCGCCGGTGTGGTGCTCGCGCGGGTGCGGCACGGGCTCGGTGGCGCGCTGGGCGGTCAGCCAGAAGACGCCGGCGACCAGGAAGCCGGCCGCGATCAGCGGCCCCGCCTCCGGGAACCAGGCGGTGGAGAGCCCGATGGAGAGGATCGGCCCGACGATGAAGCAGAGCTCGTCGACGATCGACTCCCACGAGTACGCCGCGTGCAGGCTCTGCCCGTCGCCCCGGTAGAGGTCGGCCCAGCGGGCGCGGACCATCGAACCCACGCTCGGCACACAGCCCGCGCCCGCGGCGAAGACGAACAGCGACCAGTCGGGCGCGCCCTGCTGGGCGCAGACGAGCAGCCCGGCCACGGCGGCCACCGCGGCGAGCGTCGCGGGCCGCAGCACCCGCCGCTGGCCGTGCCGGTCGACCAGGCGCGAGATGTACGGGCCGAGCACGGCGGCCGACATGGCGAGCGTCGCCGACAGTGCCCCGGCCAGGCCGTAGCGGCCGGTGAGCTGGGAGACCATCGTGACGATGCCGATGCCCATCATGGACAGCGGCATCCGGCCGAGCAGCCCGGCCGCGGAGAACCGCTTGGTGCCGGGTGCGGTGAAGATCGCGCGGTAGGGACTGGGCATGGGCGCTCCGGCTGCCGGCTCAGCCGTACGGCTGAGGCGTTTACTTAATACCTAAAGCTTACGGTGTTGAACTTACGGTGTCCGGTGCCCCGGCGCACCCGCTTTTCCCGTCCGCCCCGCACGTACCGAACCCGACCATCCCGCTCCGGCCGGTTCCGCGCCTGTCGGTGGCGGATGGCAGGATCGGTGCCATGTCCGATCTGCGCGATCAAGCTCCTGGAGCGGCCGGCGAAGCGGCTCCGTACGACGCCCTGCTGCTGCTCTCCTTCGGCGGCCCCGAGGGCCCGGACGACGTGGTCCCGTTCCTGGAGAACGTGACGCGCGGCCGGGGCATCCCCAAGGAGCGGCTCAAGGAGGTGGGGCAGCACTACTTCCTGTTCGGCGGGGTCAGCCCCATCAACGACCAGAACCGCGCCCTGCTGGACGCCCTGCGCGAGGACTTCGCGCAGGCCGGCCTGGACCTCCCGGTCCACTGGGGCAACCGGAACTGGGCGCCCTACCTGACGGACGCCCTGCGCGAGATGGCCCTGGCGGGCCACCGCCGTATCGCCGTGCTCACCACCAGCGCCTACGCGTCGTACTCGGGCTGCCGCCAGTACCGGGAGAACCTGGCGGACGCGCTGGCGGCGCTCGCCGCCGAGGGCATCGAGCCGCCGCGCGTGGACAAGCTGCGGCACTACTTCAACCACCCCGGCTTCGTGCGCCCGATGGTCGACGGCGTCCTCGCCGCGCTGGAGCGGCTGCCCGCGGAGGTCCGCGCCGGCGCCCACCTCGCGTTCACCACGCACTCCATCCCCGACGCCTCCGCCGACACCTCCGGCCCGGCCGAGGAGCACGGGAAGGGCGGCGCCTATGTGCGCGAGCACCTGGACGTGGCCCGGCTCATCGCCGACGCCGTGCGCGAGGAGACCGGGGCCGAGCGGCCCTGGGAGCTGGTCTACCAGTCGCGCTCCGGCGCCCCGCACATCCCCTGGCTGGAGCCGGACATCTGCGACCACCTGGAGACGCTGCACGGCAAGGGCGCGCCCGCGGCCGTGATGGTGCCCATCGGCTTCGTCTCGGACCACATGGAGGTCCTGTACGACCTGGACACGGAGGCCACCGCCAAGGCCGCCGAGCTGGGACTGCCCGTGGTGCGCTCGGCCACCGTCGGCGCCGACCCCCGGTTCGCCGCCGCCGTGCGCGAACTCGTCCTGGAGCGGGCGGCGGCCGAGCGCGGCGAGCGCGTCGAGCGCTGCGCCCTGGGCGCCCTGGGCCCCTCGCACGACCTCTGCCCGGTCGGCTGCTGCCCGGCCCGCACCCCCCGGCCCGCCGCGGCCGGCGCCGACAGCCCGTACGCGTAAGGAGCCACCATGACCGAGTCCGACACCCGGCAGGCCGGGCACGAGGAGAACCGGGAGCTGCTCGCCCTGGCCCTGGAGGCCGCCCACCGGGCCGGCGCGCTGCTGCGCGACGGGCGCCCGGACGACCTGGGCGTGGCCGCCACCAAGTCGAGCTCCATCGACGTCGTCACCGAGATGGACATCGCCGCCGAGAAGCTGATCACCGGCTTCCTCTCCGAGCGCCGCCCCGCCGACGGCTTCCTCGGTGAGGAGGGCGCCTCCAGCGAGGGCACCAGCGGCGTCCGCTGGGTCATCGACCCGCTGGACGGCACCGTCAACTACCTGTACGGACTGCCGACTTGGGCGGTCTCCATCGCCGCCGAGCGCGACGGCGTACGGGTCGCGGGCGTCGTCGAGGCCCCGATGCGCGGCGAGACGTACCACGCGGTGCTCGGCGGCGGCGCGTTCTGCGGGGAGCGGCGGCTGCGCTGCCGTCCGCCGGCCCCGCCGGAGCAGTCCCTGCTCGGCACCGGCTTCGCCTACGTCCAGGCGGTCCGGGCCCACCAGGCGGCCGTCGTGGCGCGGCTGATCCCGCGGTTCCGGGACATCCGGCGCGGCGGTTCGGCGGCGATCGACCTGTGCGACGTGGCCGCAGGACGCCTGGACGCGTACTACGAGCGCGGCCTCAACCCCTGGGACCTGGCGGCGGGCGACCTCATCGCGCGCGAGGCGGGCGCCGTGACCGGCGGACGCCCGGGCGAGGCGGCCTCCGGGGAGCTGACCATCGCCGCGACCCCGGAGCTCTTCGGCCCCCTCCAGGCCCTCCTGGAGGAGTACGGCGCCTGGCACGACTGAGCCGCCGCCCGGCCCCCGGATCCGGGCAAGCGGAGACCCCCGGCACCGTCCTCCCCGTGCCGGGGGTCCTCGCCGTGTCGCGTCAGTACGCGGCGGCCGCGACCTCGACGCCGTGCTCGGCGGCGAGGCGGTGGAGATCGTCCAGCTCGGCCTGCTCGACCTCCGCGAGGAAGTCGTCGCCGGTCTCGCGGGCCCGCGTGAGGTCCGTCTCCGTGGCCCTGATGCGCTGCAGGAGTCCTGCGGTGAATGCGTCCATGGTGCGCCCCCTCGTCGTGGGTCGGTGGCGGGTGGCACGGGGGTGTGCCGACGGTGGAACACGGTCACGATCACGAGCAGCAGGCAGTGGCAAACCCCATACAGGGCGTGATCGCGGGTGTGCAGACGTCCTCCCCCGGCCCGGTGTACGAGAAACCTCAACTCGCGCGGCAATCCCCGCAATTCCCGGGCGGCCCGGGAATCCGCTGGTCGGGCGGCACCGGGGCGCAGCACCGTCTTACCGCCGGTTTATGGCCGTAAGGGGCAGGATGGAAGCGCACAGTCACTGCCACCGTGCCCACGGAACGGCCCGTACGGGCCCAGGAACGCCCGCGCGGGCCCACCGGCGCCACGGGGCATCAGCAGGCCCGCGAGGGCTCACTAGGGAAGGAAAAGCGCCGTGCGCGTACTCGTCGTCGAGGACGAGCAGCTGCTCGCCGATGCGGTGGCCACCGGACTGCGCCGGGAGGCCATGGCGGTCGACGTCGTGTACGACGGCGCCGCGGCCCTGGAGCGCATCGGGGTCAACGACTACGACGTGGTCGTGCTCGACCGGGACCTGCCCCTGGTCCACGGGGACGACGTCTGCCGCAGGATCGTCGAGCTCGGCATGCCCACCCGGGTCCTGATGCTGACCGCCTCCGGCGACGTCAGCGACCGGGTGGAGGGCCTGGAGATCGGCGCCGACGACTATCTGCCCAAGCCGTTCGCCTTCAGCGAGCTGACCGCCCGGGTGCGGGCGCTGGGCCGGCGCACGACCGTGCCGCTGCCGCCCATCCTGGAGCGCGCGGGGATCAAGCTCGACCCCAACCGCCGAGAGGTCTTCCGCGACGGCAAGGAGATCCAGCTGGCCCCGAAGGAGTTCGCCGTCCTGGAGGTGCTGATGCGCAGCGAGGGCGCGGTGGTCTCGGCCGAGCAGCTCCTGGAGAAGGCCTGGGACGAGAACACGGACCCGTTCACCAACGTGGTGCGCGTGACGGTCATGACCCTGCGCCGCAAGCTCGGTGAGCCGCCCGTCATCGTCACCGTGCCCGGCTCGGGATACCGGATCTGACGGCGATGGCGACGACGCCGGCGCCACCCACGGCGCCACCGAAGCCCACCTGGGACCCCCGGGGCGCCGAACCGCCCTTCCCCTGGGTGCGCCCGACCATCCGCATAAGGCTGACGCTGCTGTACGGCGGCATGTTCATGATCGCGGGCATCCTGCTGCTGTCGATCATCTATCTGCTGGCGGCCTCCGCGCTGCACACCGGCGGGAACCAGCCGTTCAAGATCGTCGGCGGGCAGAACGTCACGGTGACGAGCGGGAGCTGCCAGCTCCCGACCACACCGGGCAACATCACGGAGTTCAACGACGCCATCAGCGCCTGTATGACGCAGCAGCGCCAGCGCGCCCTGGACGACCTGCTGACCCGCTCCCTGATGGCGCTGGTCGGCCTCAGCGTCATCGCCTTCGCCTTCGGTTACGCGATGGCCGGCCGTGTCCTGTCGCCGCTGGGCCGGATCACCCGCACCGCCCGCCGCGTCGCCGGGACCGACCTGACCCGGCGGATCGAGCTGGACGGCCCGGACGACGAGCTCAAGGAGCTCGCGGACACCTTCGACGACATGCTGGACCGCCTGGAGCGGGCCTTCACCGCCCAGCAGCGGTTCGTCGCCAACGCCTCCCACGAGCTGCGGACCCCGCTGGCGATCAACCGCACGCTCCTGGAGGTCCACCTCTCCGACCCCGGTGCGCCCATGGAGCTCCACCAGCTCGGCAAGACGCTGCTGGCCACCAACGAGCGCAGCGAGCAGCTGGTGGAAGGTCTGCTGCTGCTCGCCCGCAGCGAGAACGAGATCGTCGACCGCAAGCCGGTCGACCTGGCCGAGGTCGCCACCCGCGCCCTCGACCAGGCCCGCGGCGAGGCCCAGGCCAAGGGGGTGGAGATCCGCGGCGAGCGGGCGCCCGCGGTGGTCCAGGGCAACGGCGTGCTCCTGGAGCGGATCGCCCTGAACCTGGTGCAGAACGCCGTGCGCTACAACGTGCCCGACGACGGCTGGGTCTCGGTCACCACCGAGCTCAAGGACGGCCAGGCGGTCCTGGTGGTCTCGAACACGGGGCCGGTGGTTCCCGCGTACGAGATCGACAACCTCTTCGAGCCGTTCCGGCGGCTGCGGACCGAGCGGACCGGGAGCGACAAGGGCGTCGGACTCGGCCTGTCCATCGCCCGGTCGGTCGCGCGGGCCCACGGAGGCCGTATCATCGCGGAGCCCCGTGAGGGAGGCGGGCTCGTGATGCGTGTCACCCTGCCTGCCTGAGATGCTTTTCGACACCGTCGAGAAGTTCGCTTTGAGCGGAATTTTCGGGACCTGTTCCGAAGTTATCCGTGTGTGATCAATCACAGGGACAAATTTCCGGCCATCTACTCTCCGTGATCAAGGCTTCCCCCGTAAAACCGGGAAAAGTCCGGGTTTCCGGGGGGTGAGATCACGGGAAGTACACGGGGTGACGCCCGTGAAGTGCGACATTCGGACCGTGTACGGTCCGGATCGCCATCCAGGACGATCACTCTTGAGGAGTGCGGCTGGGTGTCGATTGAGTAACAGACCTTGATGTGAGGCAAAATCTCCGCCTCGGGTCGGGCACAAGTCCGGCCTCTCACGCGTTACGTGCGCTGGAGACACCGCAACCACCCAGAGGGGGAGAGCGACATGGCAACGGACTACGACACCCCACGCAAGACCGACGACGACGTCGATTCCGACAGTCTTGAAGAACTGAAGGCCCGGCGGAACGACAAGTCCGCCTCGGCCGTCGACGTGGACGACTTCGAGGCCGCGGAGGGCATGGAACTGCCCGGCGCGGACCTCTCCAACGAGGAACTCGCCGTCCGGGTCCTGCCCAAGCAGGCCGACGAGTTCACCTGCATGAGCTGTTTCCTCGTGCACCACCGCAGCCAGCTGGCCCGCGAGAAGAACGGTCAGCCGATCTGCCGCGACTGCGACTGATCGGGCAGCCCGTGAAAGGCAGGGCAGGCGCCGAACCGCCCCGGAAGCGACCGTTCCGGCGAAAGGGTGCCCCGGGTTCGCCCGAGGCGTCCCAGAGCGGCACAGGCCCGGCAGAGGGCGTCCAGACGCCCGCCGAGCCCCCCGCTCTCCCCGCGGTGGGCTCTGCCACAGACGGCAACGAGGACGAGCGGGGCCGACCGGCCTCGCTCGAAGCGGCGCGGGACGGCCAGGCGGGGCCCGCGGCCGGGGCCCGACGCCTGGGCGCCCTGCGCACCGCCACCACCAAGGGCGTACCGGCCCTCACGAAGGGGATCCGCAAGAGCGGCGCGAGCGCCTGGGCCGGAATCGGCCACCTCGCCGACCGCGTCATCGACATCGCCCCGCGTGTTCCCGTGCGCGACCTGGCGACCCTGCGCCGGCAGTTCCCCGGTCTCGGCCCGGAGGAGATCGCGGACAAACTGATCGCGGGCGCGGCGAACGCCACCTCCACGGTGGGCGCGGGCGTCGGCGCCGCCGCGATGCTCCCCGTCCCGCCGGCCATGCCGGCCGAGCTGGCCGCCGAGGTCACCGGCGTCGCCGCCATCGAACTCAAGCTCATCGCCGAGCTCCACGAGGTCTACGGGATGCGCCCGCCCGGCAATCTCAAAGAGCGCTCCATGGCGTATCTGACGTCCTGGACCGAGGAGCGCGGTGTGCAGATGACCAAGCCGGCGACCCTCAACGTGGCGCTCGGCGGGCAGATGAAGCGGGAGCTGCGCCAGCAGATCATGAAGCGCATGGTCCGCAACCTGCCGAACCTCACCCCGTTCATGGTCGGAGCCGCGGTCGGCGCCGTGATGAACCGGCGCGACACGAAGAAGGTGGCCGCGCACGTCCGGGCGGACCTGCGCAAGCGCCAGGTGCCGTGGGACGCGCTGCCCCCGCTCCCCCCTCTGGAGCAGCCCGCCGACCCGCTGCGGCCCGGGGAGCCGCCCAAGGAGCTGGGGCGCTGACGCGCCCTGTCCGTAGGGGCGCCCATGACCCTGGGCGCGGTCGTCAGAGGCCCGCCCGCACCCCGTCCAGCGCCGCCTTGAGGGCTTCGGGGTTCCTCGTGGAGAGGTAGGCGTACGGGGTCGGGTCCTCGGGATCGGTGATCTCCACCCGTACCGCCGTCGGAATGTAGCTGCGCAGCAGCATGAAGGCGCGCGGGTCGGCCCTGTGCAGCCGCCAGGCGCGGGCCTCCTCCGCGTCCAGGACCTCGGGCTCGCCGAGCGCGGTCACCGGGATGCGGGCGTCGCCCGCCACCAGCGTGCCCGCCACCACCCGGATCCGTACCGAACCGTACGAACTCACCACAACCGCGGCCGCCGCCGTCCCGCCGATGAGGCCGGCCAGGAGCGGCAGCCCGCCCAGCGGGAGCAGCATCAGCGCGCACGCCACCCCGACCAGAGCGGCGATCAGCCACCAGGAGCGGGGGGCGGTGAGGCGTTCGGTGTACTGAGGGGCGTTCGGCTGCATGACAGCAAGCTTGGCACGGCGCGACCGGCGCACCGGACCGCGGGTAAGGTCAGCGGCTGTGACTGCTAGATCTGCGTCCCTGACGCCCCCGGCCGACGCGAAGCCGCCGGTCCGGCACCCCGACGCGCCCGCCCCGGGCGAACTGCTCGGCGCGCACTACGAGCACTGCTTCGGCTGCGGCGACGGACAGCCCCACGGACTGCACCTTCAGGCGCGGGCCGGTGAGGGCGTGGCCGTCACCGCCGAGTTCACCGTGCGCCCCGCCCACCAGGGCGCGCCCGGACTCGCGCACGGCGGGGTGCTCGCCACGGCGCTCGACGAGACGCTCGGCTCGCTGAACTGGCTGCTCCAGACCATCGCGGTGACCGGCCGGCTGGAGACCGACTTCGTCCGGCCCGTGCCGGTGGACACCGTGCTGTTCCTGGAGGCCGAGGTGACGGCCGTCGAGGGCCGGAAGATCTACTCCACGGCGACCGGGCGGATAGGCGGTCCCGGCGGGCCGGTGGCGGTCCGGGCCGACGCCCTCTTCATCGAGGTGAAGGTCGACCACTTCATCGAGAACGGCCGCCCGCAGGAGATCCAGGCCGTCATGTCCGACCCCGACCAGGTCAGGCGCACCCGCGCCTTCGAGGTGAACCCGTGAGCCGTAACCCCGTAGACGTCCTCATCCGCCGAGTCGATCCGCAGGTGCCGATTCCGGCGTACGGGCACCCCGGCGACGCGGGGGCCGACCTCGTCACCACCGAGGCCGCCGAACTCGCCCCCGGGGAGCGGGCCGTCCTGCCCACCGGCGTGAGTATCGCCCTGCCCGACGGGTACGCGGCCTTCGTGCACCCGAGGTCGGGCCTGGCCGCACGCTGCGGTGTCGCCCTGGTGAATGCCCCGGGGACGGTGGATGCCGGGTACCGTGGGGAGATCAAGGTGATCGTGGTCAATCTCGACCCGCGCGAGACCGTGCGGTTCGAGCGATTCGACCGGATTGCCCAACTTGTCGTCCAGCAGGTCGAGAAGGTCCGTTTCCACGAGGTGGCGGAGCTTCCCGGCTCGGCGCGGGCCGAGGGGGGCTTCGGTTCCACCGGCGGTCATGCCGCCGTGGGCAGGGCCTTCGGCAGTGAACAGGGTGGGAATCGATACGCGGTCGTATCCGACCGGGAAGGACAGTGACGTGTTCGGACGTCGCAAGAAGAGCGGATCCGCCGACGAGACGGCGGGCGAGGCCGAGCAGGTCGTCGACGGCATCGATGCTGAAGACGGCGACTACGCCGATGCCGACCACGCCGGTGACGGGGACGAGCCGCGCAGGGTGAACCTGCCGCCGGCGCCCCGGCCGGACGGTCCCTGGGACGTCTCCGAGGTCTCCGAGCCCGGCGACGGCCGGGTCGACCTGGGCGGCCTGTTCGTCCCCGGGGTCGAGGGCATGGAGCTGCGGGTCGAGGTCGCGGGTGACGCGATCGTCGCGGCGACCGTCGTGCTGCGCGACAGCGCCGTACAGCTCCAGGCCTTCGCGGCCCCCAAGAACGAGGGCATCTGGGGCGAGGTCCGCGAGGAGATCGCCTCCGGCATCACCCAGCAGGGCGGCATCATCGACGAGGTCGAGGGTCCGCTGGGCTGGGAGCTGCGCGCCCAGGTGCCGGTCCAGCTCCCGGACGGGACCAACGGCGTCCAGCTGGTCCGCTTCGTGGGCGTGGACGGCCCGCGCTGGTTCCTGCGCGGTGTCATCTCCGGCCAGGGCGCGGTCCAGCCGCAGGCCGCCGGGCTCCTGGAGCAGATCTTCCAGGACACGGTCGTGGTGCGCGGCGAGGGCCCGATGGCCCCGCGCGACCCGATCGTCCTGAAGCTCCCCGACGACGCGCAGATGATGCCCGACGGCGTCCAGCAGGAGGAGCAGGAGGGCTCGCGCTTCTCCGGCGGCATGGGCCAGCTCCAGCGCGGCCCGGAGATCACCGAGGTGCGCTGACCCCCACCGGTCCTTCGACGGGCCGCGTCCCTCTCCGGGGCGCGGCCCGTCGGCGTTTTCCGGCCCGTGGGCGTTGCCGGTCACGGTGTCCGCTGCACATACTGGCGCGGCCGGGGAACAGACGTACGGGGGAGCGGGCATGAGCGAGAGCACCAGCGGTCACGGCACGGCCGTGGCCGAGCAGCCGGGCACCGGGCCGATGGTGCGCGTGGAGGACCTGCGCCGCAGTTACGGCGAGGGCGCCGCCGCCGTCCACGCGCTGCGCGGGGTGTCCTTCGAGGTGCCGCGCGGCGAGCTCGTCGCCCTCAAGGGACGCTCCGGATCGGGCAAGACGACGCTGCTCAACCTGGTCGGCGGGCTGGACCGGCCGGACGGCGGCAGGATCACCGTCGACTCCACCGACCTGGCGGACCTGGGGGAGGAGGGGCTGCTCGCGCTGCGCCGCGACCGGATCGGCTTCGTCTTCCAGTCCTTCGGGCTGATCCCGATCCTCTCGGCCGCCGAGAACGTCGGCGTCCCGCTGCGGCTGCGCAAGGCCGACCCGAGCGAGCGCGACGCGCGCGTGGAGCTGCTCCTCGCCCTGGTCGGGCTCGCCGACCACGCCGAGCAGCGGCCCGGAGAGCTCTCCGGCGGGCAGCAGCAGCGCGTCGCCATCGCCCGGGCACTCGCCAACCGGCCCGCGCTCCTGATCGCCGACGAGCCCACCGGCCAGCTCGACGCCGAGACCGGGCTCGCCGTGATGGAGCTGCTGCGCGCGGTGGTGCGCAGCGAGGGCGTGACCGCCCTGGTCGCCACCCACGACACCCAGCTGCTCGGCCTCGCGGACCGCGTCCTGGAGCTGAGCGACGGGCGGATCACCGACCACGGCTGACCGGCCCGGTCCGCCGGCCCTGCCCACCCCCCATCAGAATCGCGTCAATACGGCGGCCCATCGGACCCCCCGTCCGATTTGCCGGAATAGATGCCCGTAAGGTCGGCATCGCGCACGCAGCAGTTCTCTGAAGGACAGTGGGGCCATGGCACGCGGCAGGCTACGGATCTACCTCGGTGCGGCACCGGGCGTCGGCAAGACGTACGCGATGCTGTCCGAGGCCCACCGGCGCGTGGAACGCGGCACCGACTGCGTGGTGGCGTTCGTCGAGCACCACGGCCGGCCGCGCACCGAGGTCATGCTGCACGGCCTGGAGCAGGTCGGGCGCCGCGGGATCGAGTACCGCGGCGCGGCCTTCACCGAGATGGACGTCGACGCGGTCCTGGAGCGGCGGCCCGCCGTCGCCCTGGTGGACGAGCTCGCCCACACCAACGTCCCCGGCGCGCGCAACACCAAGCGCTGGCAGGACGTCGAGGAGCTGCTCCGGGCGGGCATCGACGTGGTGTCCACCGTCAACATCCAGCACCTGGAGTCGCTGGGCGACGTCGTGGAGTCGATAACCGGCGTGCGCCAGCGCGAGACGGTGCCCGACGAGGTGGTGCGGCGCGCGGACCAGATCGAGCTCGTCGACATGTCGCCGCAGGCCCTGCGCCGCCGGATGGCGCACGGCAACATCTACACCTCCGACAAGGTCGACGCGGCCCTGTCCAACTACTTCCGCCCGGGCAACCTCACCGCCCTGCGCGAGCTCGCGCTGCTGTGGGTCGCGGACCGGGTCGACGAATACCTCCAGCAGTACCGGGGCGAGCACGGCATCCGCTCCACCTGGCAGGCCCGGGAGCGGATCGTCGTCGGTCTGACCGGCGGGCCCGAGGGCCGCACCCTGATCCGGCGCGCGGCCCGGATGGCCGCCCGGGGCTCCGGCAGCGAGATCCTCGCGGTGTACGTGGCGCGCAGCGACGGGCTGACCGCGGCCTCGCCCGAGGAGCTGGCCGTCCAGCGCACCCTGGTCGAAGACCTGGGCGGAACGTTTCACCACGTCATCGGCGACGACATCCCCGCCTCCCTGAGAGAGTTCGCCCGGGGCGTCAACGCCACCCAGATCGTCCTCGGCTCCAGCCGCCGCAAGAGCTGGCAGTACGTCTTCGGGCCGGGCGTCGGCGCGACCGTCGCCCGCGAGTCCGGGCCCGACCTCGACGTCCACATCGTCACCCACGAGGAGGCCGCCAAGGGGCGCGGCCTGCCGGTGGCGCGCGGCGCCCGGCTCGGACGGGCCCGCAGCGTCGCGGGATGGCTCACGGGCGTGGCCGGACCGGCGCTGCTCACGCTGCTGCTGACCAACGTCGACGCGGACCTCGGGCTCGCCAACGACATGCTGCTCTTCCTGACGCTCACCGTCGCCGCGGCCCTGCTCGGCGGCCTGCTCCCGGCGCTCGCCTCGGTGGCCTTCGGCTCGTTCCTGCTGAACTACTACTTCACCCCGCCGCTGCACCGGATCACCATCGCGGACCCCAAGAACTTCCTCGCCATCGCGATCTTCTTCCTGGTGGCGGTCTCGGTCGCCTCCGTGGTCGACCTCGCGGCCCGCCGCACCCACCAGGCGGCCCGGCTGCGCGCCGAGTCCGAGATCCTCTCCTTCCTGGCGGGCAGCGTGCTGCGCGGCGAGACCGCGCTCGACGCGCTCCTGGAACGGGTCCGCGAGACCTTCGCCATGGAGTCCGTCGCCCTCCTGGAGCGGGCCGGCGACGTCGAGCCGTGGACCCGCGCGGGCAGCGTCGGCCCGCACCCCGTCGCCCGCCCCGAGGACGCCGACGTCGACATGCCCGTCGGCGACCACATGGCGCTGGCCCTGAGCGGACGGGTGCTGCCCGCCGAGGACCGCCGGGTCCTCGGCGCCTTCGCCGCCCAGGCCGCCGTCGTCCTCGACCGCCAGCGCCTGGTCGACGAGGCGGAGGAGTCCCGCAAGCTCGCCGAGGGCAACCGCATCCGCACCGCGCTGCTCGCCGCCGTCAGCCACGACCTGCGCACCCCGCTGGCCTCCATCAAGGCCGCCGTCAGCTCGCTGCGCTCGGACGACGTCGACTGGTCCGAGGACGACGAGGCCGAGCTCCTCGCGGGCATCGAGGAGGGCGCCGACCGGCTCGACCACCTCGTCGGCAACCTGCTCGACATGTCCCGCCTCAACACCGGCACGGTCGTCCCCATCATCCGCGAGACCGACCTCGACGAGGTGGTCCCGATGGCGCTCGGCGGCGTCCCCGAGGACAGCGTGGAGCTGGACGTGCCGGAGAGCCTGCCGATGGTGGCCGTCGACGCCGGACTCCTGGAGCGGGCCGTCGCCAACCTCGTGGAGAACGCCGTCAAGTACAGCCCCGCGGGCGCGCCCGTCCTGGTGGCCGCGAGCGCGCTGGGCGAGCGCGTGGAGGTCCGGGTGGCCGACCGGGGCCCCGGCGTCCCCGACGAGAGCAAGGAACGGATCTTCGAGCCCTTCCAGCGGTACGGCGACGCCCCGCGCGGCGCCGGCGTGGGACTCGGGCTCGCGGTGGCCCGCGGCTTCGCCGAGTCGATGGGCGGCACCCTCACCGCGGAGGACACTCCCGGCGGCGGCATGACCATGGTCCTCACCCTCCGGGCGGCAGCGCCCGGCCCCCGCCCGGCCGCCGCCGGCCTCTCCGCCCGGGCCGCCTCGTGACGTACGGCCCTTCGACAGAAAGCAGGACCCGCATGACCCGGGTGCTCGTGGTGGACGACGAGCCGCAGATCGTCCGCGCCCTCGTGATCAACCTCAAGGCGAGGAAGTACGAGGTGGACGCGGCCCCCGACGGGGCGAGTGCCCTCCAGCTCGCGGCGGCCCGCCACCCCGACGTGGTGGTCCTCGACCTCGGTCTGCCCGACATGGACGGCGTCGAGGTGATCCGGGGGCTGCGCGGCTGGACCCGGGTGCCCATCCTGGTCCTCTCGGCCCGCCACACCTCCGACGAGAAGGTCGAGGCGCTGGACGCGGGCGCCGACGACTACGTCACCAAGCCCTTCGGCATGGACGAGCTGCTCGCCCGGCTGCGGGCGGCCGTCCGCCGCGCCGAACCGGTCGGCAGCGAGGGCGCGGACGACGTGGTGACGGTGGAGACCGAGGGCTTCACCGTCGACCTGGCCGCCAAGAAGGTCAACCGGGAGGGCCGGGACATACGCCTCACGCCCACCGAGTGGCACCTGCTCGAAGTGCTGGTGCGCAACACCGGCCGGCTGGTCAGCCAGAAGCAGCTCCTCCAGGAGGTATGGGGCCCCTCCTACGGGACGGAGACGAACTACCTGCGCGTCTACATGGCGCAGCTGCGCCGGAAACTGGAGCGCGATCCCTCGCATCCGCGCCACTTCATCACCGAGCCGGGCATGGGCTACCGCTTCGAGCGGTGAGCGGCCGTGCCCGTGCGGTGACGGCCGCGCGGCGGTCCCGGCGGGGGCCCGGCGCGGGCACCTCCCGTGTCGGCGGGGGCCGGTACGCTTTCTGTATGAGTGCTGACCTTCGAACCGAGAAGCCCGCGGGGCGCTTCCGCCGGATGCTCGACCGGCTGTCCACCTCGCAGGAGGATCTGCACTCCGCGGAACTGCAGGAGGACACGCAGGCCACGGGGTGCACCCGCATCTCCGACTGCGACGACCGCCAGATAGTCAAGGTGACTGGTACCTTGCGGACGGTCACCCTGCGCCCGAGGGCGGGCGTCCCGGCGCTGGAGGCCGAGCTCTTCGACGGGACCGCCCCGCTGGACGTGGTGTGGCTGGGACGGCGCTCGATCGTGGGCATAGAGCCGGGCCGCAAGCTGATCGCCTCGGGCCGGATCTCGATGAGCCACGGCCGGCGGGTGCTGTTCAACCCCAAATACGAACTCCGACCACTCGGACAGGAGTAGCCGGTGACGTCAGCCGACAAGCCGACCACCACGACCGCCGCCCCGCACGCCCGGCACGCGCGCGGTGACGCCGACGCCAGAGCCGTCACCGAAGCCGCGCTCTTCGAGGCGTTCGGCGGGATCCGGGGCATGGTGGAGACCTGCCTGCCCGGGCTCCTCTTCGTCTCGATCTTCACGGTCAACAAGGACCTGCACAGCTCGGCGATCGCCGCCGTCGCGGTGTCGCTGCTGCTCGTGGTGGTCCGGCTGGTCCGCAAGGACACCGTCAAGCACGCCTTCAGCGGCGTCTTCGGCGTGGCCTTCGGCGTGGTCTTCGCGATGATGACCGGCAACGCCAAGGACTTCTACCTGCCGGGCATGCTCTACACCCTGGGCCTGGCGCTCGCCTACCTGGTGACGACGCTCTTCGGGGTCCCCCTGATCGGTCTGATGCTGGGACCGGTCTTCAAGGAGAACCTGTCCTGGCGCACCCGGAATCCCGGCCGCAAGAAGGCGTACGCCAAGGCGAGTTGGGCCTGGGGCCTGATCCTGCTCGCCAAGTGCGCGATCCTCTTCCCGCTCTACTGGTGGGCCAACACCTCCCAGCTCGGCTGGGTGCTGATCGCCCTGAAGATCCCGCCGTTCCTGCTGGCCGTCTGGCTGACCTGGATCTTCCTGGCCAAGGCCCCGCCGCCCATCGACGTGTTCGCGGAGATGGAGGCCGAGGAGGAAGCGGCGAAGGCCGCGAAGGCAGCGAAGGCCGCCGAGGCGGCCGGGAGCTGACGACGTGACAGGGGGCCCGGGGTGCGCGATACGCACCCCGGGCCCCTTTCACGCGCCTCAAGGGGGTGCGGGGAACCGCCCGACCGGCCCCGGCCCCGGACGGATCCCGGGGCGGCCCGACCACCTCTCCGGTGACCCGCCACAAGGAAGACCCCACAAGGAAGACCCCACAAGGAAGGGGCGGGGAGTACCTGACGTACTCCCCGCCCCTTCCCGCCGTGAGCGGGCGTCAGCTCGCCGCGTCGTCCCGCCGGACCGACAGCAGGTCCTCCAGCTGCTCCTCGCGCGCCTGCGCGGCCACGAACAGCAGCTCGTCACCGGCCTCCAGGGTCTCCTCGGGCTGCGGCGTGAGCACCCGCGTACCGCGAATGATCGTGACCAGCGAGGTGTCCTCCGGCCAGGCCACGTCCCCGACCTGGGTGCCCGCGAGAGCCGACTCCGGCGGCAGCGTCAGCTCGACGAGGTTGGCGTCCCCGTGGCTGAAGCGCAGCAGCCGTACGAGATCACCGACGCTCACGGCCTCCTCGACCAGCGCCGACATCAGACGCGGGGTCGAGACGGCGACGTCCACGCCCCACGACTCGTTGAACAGCCACTCGTTCTTCGGGTTGTTGACCCGGGCGACCACACGCGGCACGCCGTACTCGGTCTTCGCGAGCAGCGAGACGACCAGGTTCACCTTGTCGTCGCCGGTGGCCGCGATGACCACGTTGCAGCGCTGGAGCGCCGCCTCGTCCAGCGAGGTGATCTCGCAGGCGTCGGCGAGCAGCCACTCCGCCTGCGGCACCCGCTCCACCGAGATGGCGGTGGGCGCCTTGTCGACGAGGAGCACCTCGTGACCGTTCTCCAGCAGCTCGCCCGCGATGGAACGACCCACCGCGCCGGCCCCGGCAATCGCGACGCGCATCAGTGACCGCCCTCCTCGGGACCCTGGGCGAAGGCCGCCTCCACCTTTTCGATCTCGTCCGTGCGCATCATCACGTGGACGAGGTCGCCTTCCTGCAGAACCGTCTGGGAGCTGGGCAGCACCGCTTCGCCCAGCCGGGTGAGGAAGGCGACGCGCACGCCCGTCTCCTCCTGCAGCTTGCTGACCTTGTGGCCGATCCAGGCCGCGGAGGTGTGCACCTCCGCCAGCTGGAGGGCGCCGCTCGGGTCGCGCCACAGCGGCTCCGCGCCGGACGGCAGCAACCGCCGCAGCATCTGGTCGGCGGTCCAGCGGACCGTGGCGACCGTCGGGATGCCGAGCCGCTGGTACACCTCGGCGCGGCGCGGGTCGTAGATACGGGCCGCGACGTTCTCGATGCCGAACATCTCCCGGGCCACCCGGGCCGCGATGATGTTGGAGTTGTCGCCGCTGGAGACCGCCGCGAACGCGCCGGCCTCCTCGATCCCCGCTTCACGCAGGGTGTCCTGGTCGAAGCCGACGCCGGTGACCCGGCGCCCGCTGAACCCGGAACCGAGCCGGCGGAAGGCCGTGGGGTCCTGGTCGATGACGGCGACCGTGTGCCCCTGCTGCTCCAAGGTCTGCGCGAGAGCGGCTCCCACTCGCCCGCAGCCCATGATGACGATGTGCACGTCCCCTCACATACTTCCTTCTCGGCGTTGCCCGGTGACGAGCTTATGCGGCTCACGGCGCGATGCACTCACCAGCGTCGGTACTTCCCCCGGCGCAGTCGGTGAGCATCCCACCGGACGGTGCCCCGCCGCACACCCGTCGCGCAGGCTGAGACGCGTGGAAGCGGGAGGGCGTTCACTCCGGCCGGGCACCGATGGCGTCCGGCCCGCGCGGAATGCCCGCGTCCGCACACGCCGCCGAGCGCCGCCCCCCACCCGCCGGCCGCCACCCGCCGCCGCCGGGCCTGCGGCGCGACGCGGCGGCGCGGGAGGTGTCCGGGATCACCCTCCGGGATCATCCGCCGGGGCCGGGGCCGGGGCCGGGGCCGGGGCCGGGCCGGAAGGGAATCGGAGCCGGAGCCGGAGCCCGGGTCCCCGCCTCCGACGGTTGCACCCGGGGCCCGACCAGGCGGCCTCCAGGGCGCCGCGCGGGCCCGGCCGGCCCCCGTCACGGCCGTGTGGGCGGCTCTCTCGTACGGATGGGGGGTGGCGGGTGGGCCGCGTCAACACGATGCCCTTACGCTTCTCTGTTGTGTCCAAACTGACCGACGTGCCCAAACGGATCCTGATCGGCCGGGCGCTGCGCAGCGACAAGCTGGGAGAAACGCTCCTCCCCAAGCGCATCGCGCTCCCCGTCTTCGCGTCCGACCCCCTCTCGTCCGTTGCGTACGCACCCGGAGAAGTCCTCCTGGTGCTGTCCGTGGCGGGTGTGTCGGCGTACCACTACAGCCCCTGGATCGCCGTCGCGGTCGTGGTGCTGATGTTCACCGTGGTCGCCTCGTACCGGCAGAACGTGCACGCCTACCCCAGTGGCGGCGGTGACTACGAGGTCGCCACCACCAACCTGGGGCCCAAGGCCGGACTCACCGTCGCCAGCGCGCTCCTCGTCGACTACGTCCTGACCGTCGCCGTCTCGATCGCCTCCGGCATCGAGAACCTCGGCTCGGCCGTCCCGTTCGTCGTCGAGCACAAGGTGCTGTGCGCGGTCGTCGTGATCGTCCTGCTGACCCTGATGAACCTGCGCGGGGTCAAGGAGTCCGGCAAGCTCTTCGCCATCCCCACGTACGTCTTCGTGGGCGGCGTCTTCGTCATGGTCGCCTGGGGCGCCTTCAAGGGCCTGGTCCTCGACCACACCATGAGGGCTCCGACGGCCGACTACACGATCCACGCCGAGCACCAGGGCCTGGCGGGCTTCGCGCTCGTCTTCCTGCTGCTGCGCGCCTTCTCCTCCGGCTGTGCCGCGCTCACCGGCGTCGAGGCGATCAGCAACGGCGTCCCGGCCTTCCGCAAGCCCAAGTCGAAGAACGCCGCGACTACGCTGGCCCTGATGGGCGCCCTCGCGGTCACCATGTTCTGCGGCATCATCGCGCTGGCCATGGTGACCAAGGTGCGGATGGCCGAGAACCCGGCCACCGATCTGCTCCACAACGGCGTCCCGGTCGGCTCCGGCTACGTCCAGAACCCGGTGATCTCCCAGGTCGCCGAGGCCGTCTTCGGCAAGGGCAACTTCCTCTTCGTCATCCTCGCCGCGGCCACCGCGCTCGTGCTGTTCCTGGCCGCGAACACCGCGTACAACGGCTTCCCGCTGCTCGGCTCGATCCTCGCCCAGGACCGCTACCTGCCGCGCCAGCTGCACACCCGCGGCGACCGCCTCGCGTTCTCCAACGGCATCGTGCTGCTGGCGGGCGCCGCGATCCTGCTCGTGGTGATCTACGGCGCCGACTCGACCCGGCTGATCCAGCTCTACATCGTCGGCGTCTTCGTCTCCTTCACCCTGAGCCAGACCGGCATGGTCCGGCACTGGAACCGCCACCTCGCCACCGAGCAGGACCCGGCCAAGCGCCGCCACATGGTCCGCAGCCGCGCGATCAACACCTTCGGCGCCTTCTTCACCGGCCTGGTCCTGGTCGTGGTGCTCGCCACGAAGTTCACCCACGGCGCCTGGGTCGCCCTGCTCGGCATGGTGATCTTCTACGGAACGATGACCGCGATCCGCAAGCACTACGACAAGGTGGCCGAGGAGATCGCGGCGGCCGAGGAGCGCCCCGACGAGTACGTCCGCCCCTCGCGCGTCCACTCCGTCGTCCTGGTCTCCAAGCTCCACAAGCCGACCCTGCGCGCCCTCGCCTACGCCAAGCTGCTGCACACCAACCAGCTCGAGGCGATCAGCGTCAGCGTCGACGCGGCCGAGACGAAGGCCCTCAAGGACGAGTGGGACCGGCGCGGCATCGACGTCCCCCTGAAGATCATCGACTCGCCGTACCGCGAGATCACCCGCCCGGTCATCGAGTACGTCAAGGGCCTGCGGCGCGAGAGCCCGCGCGACGCGGTCAGCGTCTACATCCCCGAGTACGTGGTCGGCCACTGGTACGAGCACCTGCTGCACAACCAGAGCGCGCTGCGCCTGAAGGGCCGCCTGCTCTTCACGCCCGGCGTGATGGTGACGTCGGTCCCGTACCAGCTCCAGTCCTCCGAGGTCGCCAAGAAGCGGGCCCGCAAGCGGCAGGAGTGGAACGCGCCGGGTTCGGTGCGGCGGGGCCCGGTCTCCGCGCACCGGCCCAAGGAGCCGACCGGCAAGGGCTGAGCGGCCGGTCCCGTCCCCACGGGGACGTAGACTGGGGGGCTGCCGTCCGGTACGGGACCTGTGAACGGTCCTTTACGGGGACGGCGGCCCCCTTCCCCATTTCCCCCTGGCACCCTGGAGTCCCGCCCTCATGCAGAACGAGCCTGAGTCCTCGTCTTCGTCCCCGTCCTCGGCTTCGCTGGTCGGGCAGGAGTACGAGGTCGAGGTCGGCCCCGTGGCGCACGGCGGGCACTGCATCGCCCGCACGGAGCAGGGCCGGGTGCTGTTCGTCAGGCACGCGCTGCCGGGCGAGAGGATCGTCGCGCGCGTCACCGAGGGCGACGAGGACTCCCGCTACCTGCGCGCGGACGCGATCGAGATCCTCTCCGCCTCCAAGGACCGGGTCGAGGCGCCGTGCCCGTTCGCGGGTCCCGGCAAGTGCGGCGGCTGCGACTGGCAGCACGCCAAGCCGGGCGCGCAGCGCCGCCTCAAGGGCGAGGTCATCACCGAGCAGCTGCGCCGGCTGGCCGGGCTGACGCCCGAGGAGGCCGGCTGGGACGGCACGGTCATGCCCGCCGAGGGCGACAAGCTCCCCGCGGGCGAGGTCCCGGCCTGGCGCACCCGCGTCCAGTACGCCATCGACGAGGACGGCCGGGCCGGTCTGCGCAAGCACCGCTCGCACGACGTCCAGATCATCGACCACTGCATGATCGCGGCGCCCGGCGTCAGCGAGCTGGGCGTCGAGAAGCGCGAGTGGCCGCAGATGGAGTCCATCGAGGCGATCGCGGCGACGGGCTCGCACGACCGCCAGGTGGTCCTGACCCCGCGCCCGGGCGGCCGCCTGCCCCTCGTCGAACTCGACAAGCCGGTCTCGGTCCTGCGCGTGGAGGAGAAGGACGGCGGCGTCCACCGCGTCCACGGCCGCGCGTTCGTGCGCGAGCGGGCGGACGAGCGTACGTACCGGGTGGGCATGGGCGGCTTCTGGCAGGTCCACCCGAAGGCGGCCGACACCCTGGTCAAGGCCGTGATGCAGGGCCTGATGCCGCGCAAGGGCGAGATGGCGCTCGACCTGTACTGCGGCGTCGGCCTCTTCGCGGGCGCGATCGCGGAGCGGGTCGGCGAGCAGGGCGCGGTGCTGGGCATCGAGTCCTCCAAGCGCGCGGTGGAGGACGCCCGCCACAACCTGGCGGACCTGCCGCGGGTCCGCGTCGAACAGGGCAAGGTCGAGCAGGTCCTGCCCCGCACGAAGATCACCGAAGCGGACCTGATCGTCCTGGACCCGCCCCGTGCGGGCGCGGGCAAGCAGACGGTCCGCTACCTGTCGGGCCTGGGCGCCCGCCGCATCGCGTACGTGGCCTGCGACCCGGCGGCACTGGCCCGGGACCTGGCGTACTTCGCGGAGGGCGGCTACAAGGTGCGGACGCTCCGGGCGTTCGATCTGTTCCCGGTCACGCACCATGTGGAGTGCGTGGCGATTCTGGAGCCGGTACGCGACGACGCCTGAGCGGCTGCGGCTGCGAATGCCTCTGCGGCTAAGGCTGCGGCTGCTTCTGCTCTTCTGCCCCTTCCCTTGCGGTTTCCCTGCCTCTCCCTCCGGCGTTCCAAATCGGGGGGGGCGGCGGGTCCGCCGGGGCTGGGGCGCGCAGGGAAGACGGATGTGCTGTGCCCATGTGCTTGACCCCCGCCTTAGTGAGTGGTTGAGTACTCACATGAAGACGGAACGCCGCCAACTCTCCACAGCCGAAGAGCGCCGAGGCACAGTGCTGCATACGGCCATCGGGGCGTTCGCGGCCCGCGGGTACTTCGGGACCACCACGACCGAGGTCGCCAAGGCCGCCGGCATCTCGCAGGCCTACGTCTACCGCCTCTTCCCGAACAAGGAAGTGCTGTTCACCGCGGTCGTCGAACACTGCTTCGTCCGGGTCCGCGCGGCCCTGGAGGGCGGCGCGGCGAACGCCGAGAGCAGCGCCCCCGAAGCGGTCCTCGCCTCCATGGGTGACGCCTACGCCCGTCTGATCAGCGACAACGACCTCATGCTGGTCCAACTGCACGCCCAGGCGGCGGCTGTCTCCGAGCCCGCGATCCGGGAGGCGGTACGGGCGGGGTACGCCCGCACCGTCGAGTACGTCCGCGGTGCCTCGGGGGGGAGCGACGAACAGGTCCAACAGTTCTTCGCCACCGGCATGCTCTGCCACCTCCTGGTCTCCCTCGACGCCGAGGCGGTCTCCGCACCCTGGACCCGCACGCTCACGGCCGGGATCACCCACTACTGAGCCGTGCTGCCGGCAGGGCTTCGCCCCGACGCACTCCGGGGCACGGTTTTTGGGAGTCGAGAGTGAGTGGTCGACCACACATACTGCTGACGGGCTCATTCGACATTCGAAGCCTGACGGTCGTCTCGACGCCTGCCCACCTCGCCACGCCCACGCCCTCCCATCACCACCACTCCGTCTCACTCGACACTGACAAGGAGCTCAAGACCATGGACGACTTCCAGCCCCGCATCTCCGCCGACAGCACCATCGGCATCACCTCCACCTCCCCCTCCCCCTCCACCCCCACCCCCGTCACCGAAGCGGTGCTGCCGGGCATCGTCGAGCCGGACGGCATCCAGGTCCGAACGCGGCCCGCCCGCCCGGCCGGCCCCGGACAGGTCGTGCTGGCGATGGAGGCTGCGGGAATCTCCTTCGCCGAACAGCAGATGCGCCGCGGCAAGTACTACGACCAGCCGCCCTTCCCCTTCGTCCCCGGCTACGACCTCGTCGGACGGGCCGTCGAGGTGGGGGAGGGCGTTCACGGCGGACTGCTGGGGCGGCGCTTCGCCGTCCTGACCAAGACCGGGGCCTGGGCCAGCCGCGTCACCGTCGACGCCGGCGACCTGACCGAGGTGCCCGACGCGGTCGACTCCGCCGACGCCGAGACGTTCGTGGTCAACGGCATCACCGCCTGGCAGATGCTGCACCGCCTGGCGAAGGTACGCCCCGGACACACCGTCCTCGTCCACGGCGCGAACGGCGGTGTCGGCTCCACCCTGGTCCAGCTCGCCCGTATCGCAGGCGCCCGGGTAGTCGGCACCACCTCGGCCAAGCACCACGACGCCGTGCGGGCCCTGGGCGCCGTCCCCGTCGACTACCGCGCCCCTGACATGGACGCCCAGCTACGCGCCCACGCCCCGCAGGGATACGACGCGGTGTTCGACCACGTCGGCGGCGAGGGCATCGTCGCCTCCTACCGCCTGCTCGCCGCCAAGGGCACCCTCGTCTCGTACGGCAGCGCCTCGACCCGCGACGTCGAGGGCTCCTCGAAGGCGCCGGTCCTCAAGCTCCTCGCCCGCCTGGCACTCTGGAACGCCCTGCCGAGCGGCAAGGGCGCCCACTTCTACAACATCTGGGCCGGACGCCGCCGCCTCGCCACCTTCCGCGCCAAGCTGCACACCGACCTCGCCCAGGTCCTGGCCCTCCTCGCCGACGGCCGACTGATCCCCCAGGTCGCCGCGCGCATCCCGCTCACCGAGGTCGGGAAGGCGGTACGGCTGGCGGAATCCGGCACCGTGGTCGGCAAGGTTGTTCTGGTTCCGTAGGGTGGTCTGGTTCTGTAGGCACCCGTGCCCGAGGAAGTGCTGAGGACGTGCTGAGGACGGCTCTCCTCCGTCAACTACCGGACGTGAACAGGGGTTCCCGCTCCCCGGCGTCCGTCCCGCCGAAGAACCTCTCCACATCCCCGTCCCCGACCTCCCCCAGCGACCCCGGACTCCACTTCGGTTCCCGGTCCTTGTCGATGACCTGGGCGCGGATCCCCTCGACCAGGTCCGGGGAGCTCAGGGCCGCGCAGGAGACGCGGTACTCCTGGGTCAGGACCGCCTCCAGGGTGGGCAGTGCGCGGGCCCGGCGCATCGCCGCCAGCGTGACCTTCAGGGACGTGGGCGACTTCGTCAGGAGCGTCTCGGCCGTCTGCTTCGCCTCCTGGACGCCCGTGGCGAGCAGCCGGTCCACGATTTCCTCCACCGTGTCCGCCGCGTAGCAGTGGTCGATCCAGTCGCGGTGTGCGGCCAGCTCGCCGGGCGGGGGTTGGTGGGTGTGGCGGGGGAGCACTTCCTCTACGGGGGTGGTCGACAGCTCCGCCAGGAAGTCCCCGAGGCGCGACGAGGGGACGTAGTGGTCCGCCAGCCCGCAGAGCAGCGCGTCCGCCGCCCCCACCTGCGCGCCCGTGAGGGCCAGATGGGTGCCCAGTTCGCCGGGGGCGCGGCTGAGCAGATACGTGCCGCCCACGTCGGGAACGAAGCCGATCCCGGTCTCGGGCATGGCGACGCGCGAGCGCTCGGTGACCACCCGCACATTGCCGTGGGCCGAGACCCCGACCCCGCCGCCCATCACGATGCCGTCCATCACCGCCACATACGGCTTGGGCCAGTGGGCGATCCGGGCGTTGAGGCGGTACTCGTCCCGCCAGAAGTCCGCCGAGGCCGTGCCGCCCGCGCGGGCGTCCTCGTAGATCGCGCGGATGTCGCCGCCCGCGCACAGCCCGCGTTCGCCGGCGCCCGTGAGGACGACCGTCTCCACGTCCGGGTCGTGCTCCCATGCCGTCAGCGCCTCGTCGATCCGGCGGACCATGGCGTGGGTCAGCGCGTTGAGCGCCTTCGGCCGGTTCAGGGTGAGGTGGGCGGCGCGGCCGTGAACGGACAGCAGGACGTGGTCGTGGTCGGGCCGGGCGGCGGTGGGCGGGAGTGTGCTGGTCGTGCTGCGACCCATGCGTGGGGGTTCCTTCCGGGCCTTGCTGAACCTTGCCGATCTTCCAGTCGATCTCCCCGAACATATAGTTGGGCCTCCCGGAGAGTCCATCGCGCGCGTGAACGCGTGTGGGGGAGGCCGGGCTGTGGCGTTGTCCGCCGTTCGTACGGTTCGGGGTTCGGGGTTCGGGGTTCGGGTTGGACCGTCTCAGTACACGTCCCGGACGTACCGCTTCCCCGCCGTCAGCCGCTTCAGATACGCCGCCGCCGACTCCTCGTCCATCCCCCCATGAGCCATCGCGATGTCGCGCAGCGCCCGGTCGACGTCCTTGGCCATCCGGGAGGCGTCGCCGCACACGTAGAAGTGCGCCCCTTCCTGGAGCCAGGACCACAGCAGCGGGCCGTGTTCGCGCATCCGGTCCTGCACGTACACCTTGGCGCGCTGGTCGCGGGAGAACGCGGTGTCCAGGCGTGTGAGCGTGCCCTCCGCGCTCAGCTTGGTCAGCTCGTCCTCGTAGTAGAAATCGGTGGCACGGTGCTGCTCGCCGAAGAACAGCCAGTTCGGTGCGGAGTGGCCCAGGGCGCGGCGCTCGTAGAGGAAACCGAGGAACGGCGCGACCCCGGTGCCGGGGCCGACCATCACCATCGGCGTCCCCGGGTCGGTGGGCGGGCGGAAGTGCCGGGTGCGCTGGACGTACACCGGCACCGGCGCGTCCGGCGGCGCGTCCGCGAGCAGCGCCGAACAGACGCCCGCGCGCGGGTGGCCCAGGCGGTTCTCGTACCGGACGACCGAGACCGTCAGGGACACCTCGTGCGGGTCGGTCAGCGGACTGGACGATATCGAGTACAGCCGGGGACGCAGGCCGCGCAGGACGCCCGCCCACTCGGCCGCGCTCGCGCGCACCCCGTGCTCGGCCACCACGTCCACCGCCTGGCGGCCCCAGGACCACTGCGCCAGCTGCCACTTGTTGTCGGCGCGCAGCAAGTCCTTCAGTCGGCGGTCATGGGTCCGCTCGGCCACGAACTTGAGCAGGTCGGGGCCGACCCGGGTGATGTCCAGGTGTTCGTGCAGCGCCGTACCGAACGGGACCTCGCCGACCCCGCCGATCTCGACGGGCGTGGTGGAGTCCAACCCGGTGACGGCCAGCCACTCGGCCACCAGATCGGGTGAGTTGACCGGGTGCACGCCGAGCGCGTCCCCGGCCGCGTAGGTGAGCGGGATGTCGCTCGCGCGGGTGTCGAAGGTGAACCGCCGCACCTCCTTGCTCGACCCGGGGAGGCTGAGCAGTGAGTTCCCCGTCAGCCGGGCCGTGATGGCGGCGGCACGGGAGCTGGGGAGCGGGACGGTGGGGAGAGAGGTGGCCGGGGCGCCCTGGGGCCGGGTCGTCCCGGAACTAGGAGGAATGGTGGTGTTGAGGACCGAGGAGGTCGCTGTACCCGGTGAACGGGCGGTGAGCGCCGCGAGTTCCCGGCCATCGACGAATTCGCCGGACGTATTTCCGGGCGCGCCCGGGGCGCGGGTGCCGGGGGCACCCAGGGCCGCGTCCGGCGGGTGGCCGGCGGCCGAACCGTCCGCCGGGTGACCGGCTGCCGCGCCGGGAGCCGTGGCGGCAGCGGCCGACAGCTCCTCCAGCTTGGCCAGCACCCCGCCGATCCACTCCTGGGCCCGGTCCTCGAAGTCCGGCTCGCAGTCGGTGCGGGGCAGCAGCCGTACCGCGCCCAGTTCGGCCAGGCGCTGGTCCAGGCGGCGGCCGTGTCCGCAGAACTCGTCGTAGGACGAGTCCCCGAACGCCAGGACCGCGTAGCGGCGCCCCTCCAGACGCGGAGCCCCCTCGTCCGTCAGCGCGTCCCAGAACGCAGCGCCGTTGTCGGGCGCCTCGCCGTCCCCGGTGGTGCTGGTGATCAGCAGTACCTCGGCGTCGGTGGGCAGCGTGTCCGGGGTGGCGTCGTCCATGGCGACGAGCCGGACGCGGTGTCCGGCGGCGGCGAGCTGCTCGGCGCCGGCCGCCGCGAGCTGCTCGGCGTTGCCGGTCTGCGAAGCCCACAGCAGGAGCACGTCACGGCCCCGTGGGGCGGGAAGCTGTGCGACGGGTGCGGGAGCGGGGGCGGGGCGCGGGGCCGTGCGCGAGTACATCCCGGCCAGCACCCCGTTCACCCAGAGCGCGTGCTCCTCGCTGAACGGTGCCGTGGGTGGCAGTACGGGGATGCCGGGCGCACCCGTCTCCAGTCCTGCCAGGAAACCGGCGAGATACTGGCGTTCCTGCTCGGTGAGGACCGGCGGCGGCGTCCCGAGCCCGAACAAGGCGGCCGGAGCGGCTACTTGGCCGGCCGCCAGGTGTGCGTCGGGGGCCGTGCGCTGGGCCGGGACGGCGTGGGGGAGGGGTGCGGGGGCGTCGAGGAGCGCGGTGCCTGTGCCGAGCGCCCCTGCCGTGCCGCTTGCGCCTGTCGCGGTGGCATATCCCGACGCGCTGGCAGCTCCCGTCGCGCCGGCGGCTCCCATCGTGCCGCTCGCGCCCACTGCTGCCATCGCGCCGGCCGAAACGAGCGTTCCCGCCGTCCCGGACAGGCCCACCGCCGGGCCGCCCGAGCCGTCGCCGGCTGCCGACGTCCCGCCCAGCCTGGCGGCCGTCCCCGGCATCACGGGCCGCGCCGGTTCCACCGCCGACTTCGTCAGCGACACCGCGCACACCTTGAACTCGGGCTGGAGCGAGATCGGGTCGACCGCGTCGCTGGTCACCGCGTTGATGCTCAGATCCGTGCCGTACAGATCGCTCCAGTGGAAGGGCGCGAAGCAGCAGCCCGGCCGCACCCGGTCGGTCACCACGGCGGGCAGCACCGCCCGGCCGCGCCGCGAGGCGATCTCGACGCCGTCGCCCTCGGTGATGCCGAGGCGTTCCGCGTCCTCGGGGTGCACCTCCACGAACGGCGCCGGGTTGAGCTTGTTGAGCTTGGCCACCTTCCCCGTCTTGGTGAGGGTGTGCCACTGGTGCTGCAGCCGCCCGGTGTTGAGCACGAACGGGAAGTCGTCGTCGGGCATCTCGGCGGCCGGGAGGTGCGGGCGCGCGTGGAAGACGGCCCGCCCGCTCGCCGTCGGGAAGACCGGGCCGCCGCCGTCCTCGGACACGTACCGGATCGGGTTGCGGTCGGGACCTTCGGCGGTCGGGGCGGGCCACTGCACCGGTGTGGCGCGCAGCCGCTCGTAGGTGACCCCGCGCAGGTCGTAACCGGTCTTCGGGTTCCAGGCGCGCTTGATCTCCTCGAAGACGTCCTCGGGACCGTCGTAGGTGAAGGCTTCCTCGTACCCCATCGCGCACGCCACGCGCGCGATGATCTGCCAGTCGGGCATCGCCTCGCCGGGCGGGTCGACGGCCTGCCGGGCGAGGGTGAGGTTGCGCTCGCTGTTGACGAGGACGCCCTCGGCCTCCGTCCACAGGGCGCCGGGCAGCACCACGTCCGCGTACGCGGTGGTCTCGGTCTCGGCGAACACGTCCTGGACGACGACGAACTCGGCCGCGCTCAGCCCCTCGACGACGGTGCGGCGGTTGGCCACGGAGGCGACCGGGTTGGTGCAGATCACCCAGCACGCCTTGATGTCGCCGTCGGCCATCCGCCGGAACAGTTCGACCGTCCCGAGCCCGGCCCCGTCCGTGCGCAGCGTGCCCGGCTCCAGCCCCCACAGCTCCTCGGTGAAGGTCCGCTCGTCGTCGACGAGCACCGAGCGCTGACCGGGCAGTCCGGGTCCCATGTAGCCCATCTCGCGGCCGCCCATGGCGTTCGGCTGGCCGGTGAGCGAGAACGGGCCGCTGCCCGGCCGGCATATCGCGCCCGTCGCGAGATGCAGGTTGACCAGGGCGTTGGTGTTCCAGGTGCCGTGCGTGGACTGGTTGAGCCCCATGGTCCAGCAGCTCATCCACTCGCCGGCCTCGCCGATCCACCGCGCCGCCGTACGGATGTCCTCCTCGGGGATGCCGGTGGTCCTGGCGACGCAGCCGGGCGGGTAGTCGGCCAGGAACTCGCCCATCGCCTCCCAGCCCTCGGTGTGCGCGGCTATGAAGTCGGGATCGGTGTGCCCGCCCTCCTCAAGGAGGTGGAGCAGACCGTTGAGCAGTGCGAGGTCAGTGCCCGGCTTGATCTGAAGGAAGAGGTCGGCCTTGGCGGCCGTCGCGGTGCGGCGCGGGTCGACGACGATCAGCTTCGCCCCCGCCTTGACGCGCTCCATCATCCTCAGGAAGAGGATGGGGTGGCAGTCGGCCATGTTGGAGCCGATGACCAGGAAGACGTCGGCCTTCTCGAAGTCCTGGTACGAGCCGGGCGGGCCGTCCGCCCCGAGCGACAGCTTGTAGCCGCTGCCCGCACTGGCCATGCACAGCCGGGAGTTGGACTCGATCTGGTTGGTCCCGATGAAGCCCTTGGTCAGCTTGTTGGCCAGATACTGCGCCTCCAGGCTCATCTGGCCCGACACATACAGCGCGACGGCGTCCGGGCCGTGCTCGTCGACGATCGACCGCAGCCTGCCCGCCGTCTCGGCGATCATCGCGTCGATCCCGGCCGGCACCGGCTCCGCCCCCCGTTCACCCCGTACCAGCGCGGTGCTCAGGCGCCCTGGAGCAGCGAGCATGTCGGCCGTCGTCGCCCCCTTGGTGCACAGCCGACCGGAATTGGCGGGGTGCGCCTTGTCGCCGGAGGCCTTGAGCACCGTGCGCCGGCCGTCCGGCCCCACGGTGATGTCGAGGACCATCCCGCAGCCCACACCGCAGTACGAGCAGACCGTGCGCACCTGGTCGGTGGCGGCCCGCGTGCCCTGTGCGGTCAACGGGTGTCCCCTCTCGTCTCGGCCGGGATCCCTTGGGCTCCGACCGTACGAAATGCCCGTTACTTCGATGTCACGTGCGGCGATCACGAGTGGTTACGTCGGCCACACTAAACGCGCCCCGATGCTGTGAGCACCTGTGTGCGACTGCGGCACGCCTCCGATGTCGGACATCACGAGGCGTCCGGGCAGGGTGTGAGGAGTGCGCCGCAACCTCGCGTACGTAGGTTCCAGCCCGCCCGCACCTTGCCTACACAGGTGCGAGGCGCCTACATAGGTGAAATCCATGCCTGCGCCGGTCGAGCCCACGTCTCCGTAGATCGACCCCCGCCGTAGCCGTCAAGAGCGGCAGTCCCGGCAGGGTGGCGATCAATGCCGGTTCGCTCCGTCCGTCACGCGGGGCTGATAGCGCGAGGGAACCCTGGGGGGGGCCGGGGCGGCCTCGGGGGCGACATGCCAGGGGTGGGGGGGGGGGGGGGGGGGGGGGGGGGGGGGGGGGGGGGGGGGGGGGGGGGGGGGGGGGGGGGGGGGGGGGGGGGGTGGTGTGGGTTG
>NZ_JBWKEI010000012.1:216844-278879 GCF_056435525.1 Streptomyces sp. NPDC043908
CCCCTCCGGGACCCCCCCCCACCCCCCCCCCCCCCTCCTCCCCCCCCCCCCCCCCCCCCCCCCCCCCCCCTCTCCCCCCCCCCCCCCCCCCCCCCCCCCCCCCACCCCTGGCCGCGAGCGCCGTTACACGTCGGCCATCTGCGGCATCTCGCCCTGTGTCGTCTGGAGGTCGATCACCGAGAACGACGCGCCCTGCGGGTCGCTGAGCGCCGCGAACCGGCCGAAGGGCGTGTCCATCGGCCCGAACCGCAGCACCCCGCCCCGCTTGGTCGCCTTCGCCACCGCCGTGTCGCAGTCGGAGACCGTGAAGTACACGTTCACGTACGAGGGGATCTCGGGCGGGAACTCCTCCGTCATCCGCATACGGCCCAGGGCCATCTCGTCACCGACGCTGAAGACCCGGAAGTCCGCCGCGTCGTCCTGCATCTGTTTGGCGCCGTACGGGAACACCGCGGGCAGGAAGGCGTCCAGTTTCGCCGGGTCGCGGGTGAAGAACTCGGCCCAGCAGTACGCTCCGGGCACCGCCTTGGCCTCGAAGCCCTCGTGGCTGCCCGCCTGCCACACGCCGAAGACGGCGCCGCTGGGCTCGCGGGCGATCGCCATCGAGCCGAACCCGCCGACCTGCATCGGCTCCATCAGCACTTCGCCGCCATTGTCCTTGATCTTCTTGGCCGTGGCGGCGACATCGGGCGACGCCAGGTAGAGACACCACGCCGACTGCCCCTCCTGGCCGGGCATCGGCGGTACGACGGCCGCCACCGCCTTGCCGTCCGCGTACGCCTGGGTGTAGTTGCCGTACTGCGACGACGCCTCGCCGAACGTCCAGCCCAGCACGTCACCGTAGAAGCTCTTCGCTCCCTCGACGTCGGTGAACATCGCATCGACCCAGCACGGAGTGCCCTCTGGTTCTGCGGCCATGACTGTGCTCTCTCCTGTGTGACGACGGCCCCTTTGCCACGCTAACCAGCCGTACGCCACCCCGCGCGCCGAGCGCTTCCCGCGCCGGGGCGCGGACGACGGGAGCGCGCCAGGGGGTGACGCGCCGGTAGGGCCGGCAGGTGAGCGGTTACGGATCCTGGCGGGGCGGGACGACTCGGGCGTAGCGTGGCCCGACGCTGGCGCACAGCGACCTACAGGGGGCGTGTGACCTCATGGACAAGCCGGTCTGGCAGTTCTCGGACGACCGCGGGCAGACGGCGACGGCGGCGCGGGTGCCCACCCGGGTCACCGCCTACATCCAGGCCGGAGCCACGCTCTGGGACCACGGCGTCGGCCCAGGAGCCGTCTTCGGCTCCTTCCACGACGGCGCCACCCCCGACCGCGCCAAAGCGGGCGGCCTGCCCCTGAACCGCCTGCGCTACCTGGGCGCGGGCGCCGCGCTCGACCTCGACGCACTGCTCCAGGGCACACCCGACCTCGTGGTGGCCGTCAGCTACGGAGGCGGCCAGGTCTACGGCCTCGACCCCGAGACGGCCAAACATCTGGAGGAACACGTTCCGGTGGTCGTCATCGACATCGGGCACGCACGCTCGCTGGCGGAGATCAGGAACCGCTTCGCGGACCTCGCGCGCGCCCTGGGCGGCGACCGCCGCCGCGAGGACGGCACCCGCCTCCTCGAAGCGGCACAGCGCCGGCTGCGGGCGGTGACAGCCGCCACGCGCGCGCGGCCGGAGCCCCCCGGCGGGCCCCGGGTGCTCGCGCTCTCGGCCGCCGGGTCCGACCAGGTCCACGTCGCCCGCCCCGGCGTTTGGCCGGAGCTGCGCGCCCTGGCCGAGCACGGCGTGAACCTGGTGGAGCCGCCCGCCGCGACCGGCGCGAGCTGGACCACGCTCACCTGGCGGGAGACCGCCGCCCTGCCCGCCGAGATCGTGCTGTGCGACGTACGGGTGAACGCCACGCCCGTGGAGCGGCTGCGCTCCGACCCGCACTGGCAAACGATCGAGGACCGTGCCCGCGTGCTGCCCTGGAACCCCGAAGCGCCGTGCAGCGCCCCGGCCCATGCCCGCTTCTTCGCCCGGGTGGCCGACGCCGTGGACTTGGCCACCGCACGTTAGTACGCCTCGGACCGGGACAACTTCACAGCTCAGAGCCGTGTCGGAGTTGGGCTGAACGGGTGAGCGGCGTCATCATGGCCGGATGCAGATACAGCACAGGGGCGAGGTGGTCCGGTGAGCAGGTACGACGTCACCGATGAACAGTGGGAGGGGCTCGCCCAGGTCGTTCCGCTGCGCAGTCGCAACGAGTGGCCCTCCCGCGTGGACCACCGCACCATCCCCAACGAGTACGCGACCGTCGAGCAGCGCCGCTTCGTGGTGCTGCGCGTCCAGGTCTTCGCGGACGCGCGCGAGGTCGCCGAGTACATGATGGCGCAGACACCGGTCCTGCTCGATCTGACGGGTGCGGACGCCGAAGTCGCCAAGCGCATCCTCGACTTCAGCAGCGGTGTGGTCTTCGGCCTGGGCAGCGGAATGCACCGCGTCGACCGCAACGTCTTCCTCCTGGCCCCCGTCGGCACCGAGGTGGAGGGAATCGCCGAAGCCGTCGTCCCCCACGCGTAGGGCGAAGCGGCCTCGGTAAGGGCAGCCGTCCCTCATTCGTAGGAAGGTGATCGAGGCGTAACGGTTCGTCTGATTTCGTCCTCGTACGGTCCGTTCCATGAACGGAACCTGTGACCGGCCCACCGTCACCGAACTGCGGCTCTCCGCCTTCAAGTCGCACCGCGGCGCGGTCTTCCCGCTCGGCCCGCTCACCTTCCTGGCGGGACCGAGCGGCAGCGGCAAGTCCAGCGTCCTCCAGGCATACGAGGCGCTGGCCCGGCTCGGCGCCGGCGCCACCCTCGCCGCGGCGTTCCCCGACGCCGCCGGATGCGTACCCGAACGGGCCGAGGCGGACGCCCAGGGCCGGCGGGGATTCCGCATCGGCTGCACCGTCGACGGACCCGCCGGGCCCGTCCGGCTCGACCTCGCCGTCCAGGCCGAGCCGGAACTCCGCGTCGTCGGCGAACGTTTGACCAGTGACGGCGACACGCTCCTGTCCACCGCCCTGCGCGACCCCGGCCGCTCCACCGTGCAGGCCGCCTGGCACACCGCGGGAGCCGTCCCGGTCACCCGCGCCCCGCTCCCCGACGACCGGCTCGGCACCGCCCTGCTGCCGCTCCGCGTCGCCGGCAAGACCGAGGGACAGCTGCGCGTCCTCGCCGCCGCCGAACAAGTCGTGGTCGCCCTGCGGTCCGTGTTCTCCTGCGACCCCCAGCCGCAGCGCATGCGCGAACCCGTCCTGCCCGGCCAGGGAAGGCTCCGGCGCGGCTGCGACAACCTCGCAGAGATCCTCTCCCGCACCGCCGAGGAGTGCACCATCCGGCACGCCCGGCTCGTCACCGCGGCCCGCGCGGGCTGCGCCGGCCCGGTCACCGCGCTCGCCGCCGAAGAACTGGCCGACGGCACCTTACGGGCGGTGGTCGGCCGCGGCGAGCGGACACCCACCCCCGTGGCACGCCTGGGCGAGGGCGAACTGCGCTACCTCGCCCTCACCCTCGTCCTGCTCACCGGCCCCGGCGTCCTCGCCGTCGACACCGTCGCCGAGATCCCCTCCGCCCTTCAGACCCTCACCGTCCTCAGCGACGGCTTCGACCGCGGCCTCGACCGCCGCCAGGCCCGCGAACTGGTCGCGCTGGCCGCCGAGATGTGCCAACGCGGCCACATCCGCCTCACCGGCACCCTCGCGGACGCCGGATACGCCCGAGGAGTGGCGGGGGCGACAGTGGTAGACCTGGAGCCGTGACCGAACCCGACGTAGCGGGACTCCAGCGCCGACTCGCCGACTTCGCGGCCGCACGCGACTGGCAGCCCTTCCACACCCCCAAGAACCTCGTCAGCGCCCTCAGCGTCGAGGCCTCCGAACTCCTCGAGATCTTCCAGTGGCTGACTCCCGAGCAGTCCGAGCGGATCATGCACGACCCCGACCGCGCCCACCGGGTGACCGACGAGGTCGCCGACGTCCTCGCCTACCTGCTCCAGCTCTGCCAGGTCCTCGGCATCGACCCGCTCGCCGCCCTCTCCGCCAAGATCGACCGCAACGAACTCCGCTTCCCGGCCCCGGCCCCAGCCCCGGCCCCTGTCCCCGCCCCTGTCGTCCCGCCCGCCCCGCAGTCCCCGGCCGGTTCGGAGCGGGCCCGAAGCCGCCCTCCCGAGGCACAAACCGGGCCCGCCCCTGTGCAAAACCCCGAAGAAAGTCCAAACGGTCACTCTTCGGAGTGAGCGAGTTATTCAAAACCCCCTGCTCGTCCACAGATTTCCCAATTCCTCTGGCTTTCCTGGCCTCAGAAGCTCACTCTAGGTAGTGACGGGGAAACGCATCGTCGTATGAACGGGGGCGGCGCATGGACGCGGTACGGCTCATCGGGATGAGCAGGTTAGCGCTCGCGGAAAGCACCGCGGCGCTGGAGATCGTCGCCGAGGCCTGGCAGGCACAAGCCCTCGCCCAGGCCATCGGCAGTCACCTGGCGGCCACCGGGCCCCCGGAGCTCAGGGGTGAGGCCCGCGGCCTCAGCGAGACCGGCGGCCGGGGCTGCGGCGTCCTCGACCACCCCGGGCTGCGCTTCGGCGGCGTCCGCGCCACCCAACTCTCCGGAATCAGCGACGCCAGACAGACCCTGACCGGCCTCGGGAGCCTGCTCGGCGACGTCGGCATGGCCCTGGTCGGCGTCGCCTGCGCCACCGACGAAGAGGGCCTCTACTGGCAGTGCATCGAAGCGATCGACGCCGCCGACGAATCGAGCGACCGGGTCCGCGGAATGCTCCGCAGACTCACCGTCCGCGAGCAGGAGAGACGGCCAGGCCTGCTGCGCGACTCCACGGCGGGGCCGTCATGACCGGACGGCAGTCACCGCATCACCCCTCACACACCCGTGGAGCGGTCCTCCACCGGCCCGCCGGCCTCCTGGCCCGGCACCCGTTCGGCCGACGACTGCAGATCCGCGTCGAGCTGCGACAGATCCGCGGTCAGCGCCGCCATCAACTCCTCCATCTGCTGCAGCAGCCCCTTCGGCGCGCCCTGCTGCTCGGGCACGGACTGCCCGACCGGTTCCTGCGGCACGGCCTGCTCCGGCACAGCTTCCTGGGACATGAAGGCCTCCTCGGCCCAAGCCCTCCCGCGCGGCTGCGAGGGCGGCAGTTCGACAGAAGCGCCGACAGCGGCCGCCGGCGCACGGGCCGGGCGGTCCGGCTCCGCCCGAGCCAACGACCACTCAGCGCCACAGTCACTGGTCAGGGCCCGCGCGGCCCGTCAGGTGGACGATATTCACCCGACTGGGCAGCCAGGGAGCATGCGGCAAGGGCGGGGTTGACGACAGTTCGAAGGTGCAGGATGGAGGCATGGATCTTCGCATCTTCACGGAGCCCCAGCAGGGCGCCGACTACGACACCCTCCTCGCCGTCGCGAAAGCCACCGAAGCCCTCGGTTTCGACGCCTTCTTCCGTTCCGACCACTATCTGCGCATGGGCTCAGCCGACGGACTCCCGGGCCCCACCGACGCCTGGATCACCCTCGCCGGACTGGCCCGCGAGACCAGCCGCATCCGCCTCGGCACCCTGATGACCGCCGGTACCTTCCGCCTGCCCGGCGTCCTCGCCATCCAGGTCGCCCAGGTGGATCAGATGTCCGGCGGCCGCGTCGAACTCGGCCTCGGCGCGGGCTGGTTCGAGGAGGAGCACAAGGCGTACGGCATTCCCTTCCCCAAGGAGAAGTCCGCGCGCCTGGAGGAACAACTGGCCATCATCACCGGGCTCTGGGCCACCGAGACCGGCAAGACCTTCGACTACGACGGCACCTATTACCAGCTCACCGACTCGCCCGCGCTCCCCAAGCCCGCCCAGGCCAAGGTGCCGGTCCTGATCGGCGGCCACGGCGCGGTCCGCACGCCACGGCTGGCCGCGCGATACGCCGACGAGTTCAACATCCCGTTCGCCTCCCTGGCCGACAGCGAGCGGCAGTTCGGCCGGGTGCGCACCGCCGCCCAGAGCGCCGGACGCAACCCCGACGACCTGGTGTACTCCAACGCCCTGGTCGTCTGCGTAGGAAAGAACGACGCCGAGGTGGCGCGCCGGGCGGCGGCCATCGGAAGGGAGGTGGAGGAACTCAAGGCGAACGGACTGGCGGGCTCACCCGCCGAAGTGGTGGAGAAGATCGGCGCGTACGAGGCGATCGGATCATCCCGGATCTACCTCCAGGTCCTGGACCTGGACGACCTCGATCACCTCGAACTGATCTCCACCCAGGTCCAGTCCCAGCTGAACGGGGCCTGACCGTGCGGCCCGCCCGCTCCCTGGCCGAAGCGCTGGCCACGCGGACCGTGCTCCTCGACGGCGGTCTCTCCAACCAACTCACGGCGCAGGGCTGCGACTTGGACGACGCGCTCTGGTCAGCGCGGCTGCTCGCCGACGATCCAGGGCAGATCGAGGCCGCGCACGAGGCGTATGTGCGGGCGGGCGCACAAGTACTGATCACCTCCAGCTACCAGGCGACGTACGAGGGCTTCGCCGACCGGGGAGTGTCCCGCCACGAGGCGACGACGCTGCTCGCCCGGAGCGTGGAGCTGGCGAGGAGGGCGGGGGAGAGGGCGGGGGTGGGGGGAGGGGAGGGGGAGGGGGGACCCCCCGAAGTCGTATCTCAAGCTCAAGCTGACGCCCAAGCTCAAGCCCAAGCCGACGTCTGGGTCGCCGCCTCCATCGGGCCGTACGGTGCCTTCCTGGCCGACGGGAGTGAGTACCGGGGCCGGTACGGGCTGACGGTGAGGGAGCTGGAGCGCTTCCACCGCCCGCGTGTCGAGACGTTGGTGGCGGCGGAGCCGGACGTGCTCGCGCTGGAAACCGTGCCCGACGCCGATGAGGCCGAGGCGCTGCTGCGGGTGGTCGAGGGGTGCGGAGTACCGGCGTGGCTGTCGTACAGCGTGGAGGGGATGCGGACGAGGGCGGGTCAGCCACTGGAGGAGGCGTTCGCGCTGGCGGCGGGCCGGGACCAGGTGATTGCCGTGGGTGTGAACTGCTGTACTCCCGCCGACGCGGACCACGCGGTGCAGCTCGCGGCGGCGGTCACCGGCAAGCCGGTGGTCGTGTACCCGAATAGTGGGGAGCGGTGGGACGCGCGGGCCGGGGCGTGGCGGGGCGACGCGACGTTCGACCCGTCCCGCGTCGAGGCGTGGCAGGCTGCGGGCGCCCGTCTGGTGGGCGGCTGTTGCCGAGTGGGACCGACGGAGATCGCGCGGCTGGCGGAGTACGTAGCGCGAACGGCATGAGGGAGCCGGCTGAGCTGGGCCCACCTCGGACCTCGCGTTTTTCGGCAGGCCCGAACTCCGGGTCGGACTCAAGCTCCGAACTCCACGCCCGAACTCCACGCCCGAACTCCAAGTCCGAATTCCAGTCTCGATCTCCAGGCCGGAACCCCGGGTCCGAACTTCGGGTCCGAACTCCAAGCTCGAACCCCCGGTCCGAACTCCAGTCCCGGGCCCACCCGTAACGCCACCCCCACGACTCACCTCCTGGAAAATGCCTGGTAGGAGCCGTGGAAAGCGGGCGATACTCGACAGGTGTTCCTGACAATCACCACGACCGGTTCCCCCGAACGCCCCGCCACCGACCTCGGTTTTCTGCTGCACAAGCATCCCGGGAAGGCGCAGGCGTTCTCCACGGCGCACGGCACCGCGCACGTCCTCTACCCCGAGGCGACCGCCGAGCGCTGCACGGCCGCGCTGCTCCTGGAGGTGGATCCGGTGGCGCTGGTGCGGCGGGGCAAGGGCAAGGGCCGTGGCGGAGCTCCCGATTCGGCGCTGGCGCAGTATGTCAACGACCGGCCGTACGCGGCTTCGTCGCTGATGTCCGTCGCGCTGAGCACCGTCTTCAAGAGCGCCCTGCGCGGCGTGTGCAACGCCCTGCCCGAGCGGGCCGAGGCACCGCTGCCGCTGCGGATCGAGGTGCCCGCGCTGCCCGCGCGCGGCGGTGCCGAGCTCGTGCACAAGCTGTTCGGGCCGCTGGGCTGGGCGTCGGTCTCGGCGGAGCCCATCGTGCTGGACGCCGAGTTCCCGGAGTGGGGCGAGTCCCGTTACGTACGGCTCGTGCTGGAAGGGGAGCTGCGGCTCGCGGACGCGCTGCGGCAGTTGTACGTCCTCCTCCCGGTGCTCGACGACGCCAAGCACTACTGGGTCGCGCCCGACGAGGTCGACAAGCTGCTGCGCGCCGGTGACGGCTGGCTGGCCGACCACCCCGAGCAGAAGCTGATCACCAGCCGCTATCTGTCCCGGCGCTGGGGGCTGACGCGGCAGGCGATGGAGCGCCTGGAACTGGTGCGGCTGGCGGAGGCCGACGACATCGCGGTCGAGGCCATCGACAACGCGGTGGACGAGACGAGCGACACCGAGGAGCGGCCCGTGCCGCTGGCCGTGCAGCGGCGCGACGCCATCCTGGCGGCGTTGACCCGGGCCGGGGCCGGCCGGGTGCTCGACCTGGGCTGCGGCCAGGGCCAGCTGGTGCAAGAGCTGCTGAAGGACGTCCGGTACACCGAGATCGTGGGGGTGGACGTCTCGATGCGGGCGTTGGCGATCGCCGCACGGCGACTGCGTCTGGAGCGGATGGGTGAGCGACAGTCGGGGCGGATCACGCTGATGCAGGGCTCGCTCGCGTACACGGACAAGCGGCTCAAGGGGTACGACGCGGCCGTGCTCAGCGAGGTGATCGAGCATCTGGACCTGCCGAGGCTGCCGGCGCTGGAGTACGCGGTGTTCGGCGCGGCGAGGCCGCGAACGGTGATCGTGACGACACCGAACGTGGAGTACAACGTGCGCTGGGACACGCTGCCGGCCGGGCATGTGCGTCACGGTGACCACCGGTTCGAGTGGACGCGCGCGGAGTTCCGCGACTGGGCCGCCTCGGTGGCCGAACGGCATGGGTACGCGGTCGAGTTCCTGCCCGTCGGGCCGGACGACGCCGAGGTGGGGCCGCCCACGCAGATGGCCGTGTTCGAGATGACCAAGACCGCGAACGAGGTGAACGCCGCATGAACACCGAGAACGAGCCCACGCCCCCCAAGCGCACGCTCCCCGTCCCCGACCTCTCCCTCGTCGTCCTCGTCGGCGCCACCGGATCGGGCAAGTCCACGTTCGCGCGGCGGCATTTCAAGCCGACCGAGGTCCTCTCGTCCGATTTCTGCCGCGGTCTGGTGGCCGACGACGAGAACGACCAGAGCGCCAGCGGCGACGCGTTCGACGTCCTCCACTACATCGCGGGCAAGCGGCTCGCGGCCGGGCGGCTGACGGTCGTGGACGCCACCAGTGTGCAGGTGGAGAGCCGCAGGCAGCTGGTCCAGTTGGCCAGGGAGCACGACGTGCTGCCGGTGGCCATCGTCCTGGATCTGCCCGAGGAGGTCTGCGCCGCCCGCAACGCGGCTCGGCCCGACCGTGCCGGCATGCCCCGTCAGGTCATCGCGCGCCACCGCCGTGAGCTGCGGCGTTCGCTGCGGGGCCTGGAGCGCGAAGGGTTCCGCAAGGTCCATGTGCTGCGCTCCGAGGCGGAGGTGGACAGCGTCGAGATCACCATCGAGCGCCGCTACAACGACCTCACCCACCTCACCGGCCCCTTCGACATCATCGGCGACATCCACGGCTGCCGCTCCGAGCTGGAGACGCTGCTGGCCAAGCTGGGTTACGTGGACGGTGCGCACCCCGAGGGCCGCACGGCGGTCTTCGTCGGCGACCTCGTCGACCGGGGCCCCGACAGCCCGGGCGTGTTGCGGCGGGTGATGAAAATGGTGGCCGATGGTAACGCTCTGTGTGTTCCGGGGAACCATGAGAACAAGCTCGGACGTTTTCTGGGTGGCAAGAAGGTCCAGCGCACCCATGGACTGGCGGAGACCATCGAGCAGTTGGACAGGGAGGACGATGGATTCAAGGAACAGGTGAAGGAGTTCATCGACGGGCTCGTCAGCCACTATGTGCTCGACGGCGGCAAGCTGGTCGTCTGTCACGCGGGTCTGCCCGAGAAGTACCACGGGCGCACGTCGGGGCGTGTCCGCTCACACGCTCTGTACGGGGAGACGACCGGCGAGACGGATGAGTTCGGCCTGCCCGTGCGGTATCCCTGGGCCGAGGACTACCGGGGTCGCGCGGCGGTCGTCTACGGCCACACGCCCGTCCCGAACACATCGTGGATCAACAACACCATCTGTCTGGACACGGGTGCGGTGTTCGGCGGAAGGATGACCGCGCTGCGCTGGCCCGAGCGCGAGCTCGTCGACGTGCCCGCCGAGAAGGTCTGGTACGAGCCGGTCCGTCCGCTGGCCACCGAGGCGCCCGGTGGCCAGGACGGACGGCCGCTCGACCTGGCCGACGTGCACGGGCGTCGGGTCGTGGAGACCCGGCAGCTGGGCAATGTGGCGGTGCGCGAGGAGAACGCGGCGGCCGCGCTCGAGGTGATGAGCCGGTTCGCCGTCGATCCTCGGCTGCTCGCGTATCTGCCGCCGACGATGGCGCCCACGGCGACCTCGCGCGCGGCGGCCCGGGGCGGCAGCGGTGGTGACGAGCAGTTCCTGGAGCACCCGGCGGAGGCGTTCGCGCAGTACGCGGCGGACGGGGTCGGGAGGGTCGTGTGCGAGGAGAAGCACATGGGCTCGCGGGCGGTCGCCCTGGTGTGCCGTGACGCCGAGGCGGCGCGTGAGCGGTTCGGGGTGGAGGGGCCGACGGGGTCTCTGCACACCCGCACCGGTCGCCCGTTCTTCGACGACACGGCCGTCACCGAGGAGGTACTTGGCAGGCTGCGGGCGGCCGTGTCCGCGGCGGGGCTGTGGGAGGAGTTCGGTGCGGACTGGCTGCTGCTCGACGCCGAGCTGATGCCGTGGTCGCTGAAGGCCTCGGGGCTGCTGCGTTCGCAGTACGCGGCGGTGGGTGCCGCGTCCCGGGCGGTCTTCCCGGGTGCCGTGCGTGCCCTGGAGGCGGCGGCGGAGCGTGGGGCGGACGTGTCGGGGCTGCTGTCGCGCCAGCGTGAGCGGGCGCGGGACGCGGCGGCGTTCACCGACGCGTACCGGCGCTACTGCTGGACCACGGACGGGCTGGAGGGGGTGCGGCTCGCTCCGTTCCAGATCCTGGCCGTCCAGGGGCGCAGCCTGGCCGCGGTGCCGCACGACGAGCAGTTGGCGTGGCTGGACCGTCTGGTCGAGCACGACGCGACGGGTCTGCTCCAGGTCACCCGGCGCCTGGTCGTCGACACCGGTGACGAGGCGTCCGTGCGGGCGGGTGTCGACTGGTGGCTGGAGCTGACCGCAGCGGGCGGCGAGGGCATGGTGGTCAAGCCGCTCCAGGCGCTGGCCCGGGACGGCAGGGGCCGTCTGGTGCAGCCGGGCATCAAGGTGCGCGGACGCGAGTATCTGCGGATCATCTACGGTCCGGAGTACACGCGCCCGGAGAACCTGGACCGGCTGCGGCAGCGGTCGCTGGGGCACAAGCGCTCGCTGGCGCTGCGGGAGTACGCGCTGGGTCTGGAGGCGCTGGACCGGCTGGCGGCCGGGGAGCCGCTGTGGCGTGTCCACGAGGCGGTCTTCGCGGTCCTGGCTCTGGAGTCGGAGCCGGTGGACCCCAGGCTGTGACGCCCTGGGGGCGGAGCCAGGCGGTTCCGTCCCCAGGAGCGCTCGCCTGCTGGGAGGCAAGGGGCGGGTTCGCCGGGTGAGCGGGCTGCTCGCGGGACAGGATGGAAGCATGGGATTCCATGTCGACTCCGAGACCGGGCGGCTGCGCCGCGTCATCCTGCACCGGCCCGATCTGGAGCTGAAGCGGCTCACTCCGAGCAACAAGGACGCTCTCCTCTTCGACGACGTGCTGTGGGTGCGCCGGGCCCGGCAGGAGCACGACGGCTTCGCGGACGTGCTGCGCGACCGCGGGGTCGAGGTGCATCTCTTCGGCGATCTGCTGCGCGAGTCGCTGGCGATCCCGCCGGCGAGACGGCTGGTGCTCGACCGGGTCTTCGACGAGAAGGAGTACGGACCGCTGGCCACCGGGCATCTGCGGGAGGTCTTCGAGGAGCTCTCCGCCGCGGAGCTGGCGGAGGCGCTGGTGGGCGGGATGACCAAGCGGGAGTTCCTGGAGCGCCACGCGGAGCCGGTGTCCGTGCGGTTCCACGCGATGGACCTGGACGACTTCCTGCTGGGTCCGCTCCCCAACCACCTGTTCACCCGTGACACCTCCGCCTGGATCTATGACGGGGTGTCCATCAACGCGATGCGCTGGCCGGCCCGGCAGCGGGAGACGGTCCACTTCGAGGCGATCTACCGTCACCACCCGCTCTTCGCCGGTCCCGGGGCGGCGCCCTTCCACACCTGGTCGCAGGGGCAGAGCGACTACCCCTCGACCATCGAGGGCGGCGACGTGCTGGTGATCGGCAATGGCGCGGTGCTCATCGGGATGAGCGAGCGGACGACTCCGCAGGCCGTGGAGATGCTGGCGCGCGGGCTGTTCGCGGCCGGTTCCGCCCGCACGATCGTGGCGCTGGACATGCCCAAGCGCAGGGCGTTCATGCACCTCGATACGGTGATGACGATGGTCGATGGAGAAACCTTCACTCAGTACGCCGGGCTCGGCATGCTCCGCTCGTACACGATCGAGCCGGGCGCCGGTGAGCAGGAGCTGAAGGTGACGGACCATCCGCCGGAGCACATGCACCGGGCCATAGCGGCCGCTCTCGGTCTGGACGGGATCCGGGTGCTGACGGCCACCCAGGACGTGCACGCGGCGGAGCGCGAGCAGTGGGACGACGGCTGCAACGTGCTGGCGGTCGAGCCAGGCGTGGTGGTGGCGTACGAGCGCAATGTGACCACCAACACGCATCTGCGCAAGGAGGGCATCGAGGTGATCGAGATCCCCGGGAGCGAGCTGGGGCGGGGGCGGGGCGGGCCGCGGTGCATGAGCTGTCCCGTCGAACGCGATGCCGTATAGTGATGCGACCAATCGCATATACTTACAGCTTCCCGCCTTCCGTCACCCAGGAGCAGTCACCATGGCGACAGACCTCGCAGGCCGCCACTTCCTCAAGGAGCTGGACTTCACCGCCGAGGAGTTCCGCGCTCTGGTGGAGCTGGCCGCCGAGCTCAAGGCCGCCAAGAAGGCGGGCACCGAGGTGCAGCGGCTGCGGGGACGGAACATCGCGTTGATCTTCGAGAAGCCCTCGACGCGTACGCGGTGTTCGTTCGAGGTGGCGGCCGCCGACCAGGGCGCCTCCACCACGTACATCGACCCCGCCGGATCGCACATCGGCAAGAAGGAGTCGGCTCGCGACACCGCCCGGGTGCTCGGGCGGATGTTCGACGCGATCCAGTTCCGCGGGGACGCCCAGGAGACGGTCGAGACCCTCGCCGCGCACGCGGGCGTACCGGTCTACAACGGGCTCACCGACGCCTGGCACCCCACCCAGATGCTCGCGGAGGTGCTCACCATGACCGAGCACACCGACAAGCCCCTGGAGCGGACGGCCTTCGCCTACCTCGGTGACGCCCGCTACAACATGGGCAACTCCTACCTGGTCACCGGCGCGCTGCTCGGGATGGACGTACGGATCGTGGCGCCCCGGGCGTACTGGCCGGCCGAGGACGTCGTCGCCCTCGCCGAGCGGGAGGCCGAGCGGAGCGGGGCCCGGATCACCCTCACCGAGGACATCGCCGAAGGGGTGGCGGGCGCGGACTTCGTCGCCACCGACGTCTGGGTGTCGATGGGCGAGCCCAAGGAGATCTGGGCCGAGCGGATCAAGGCGCTGGCGCCCTACGCGGTGACGATGGACGTGCTGCGCGCCACCGGCAACGCGGACGTCAAGTTCCTGCACTGCCTGCCGGCCTTCCACGACCTCGGCACGGCCGTCGCGCGCGAGATCCACGAGCAGTACGGCCTGGCCGAGCTGGAGGTCACCGACGAGGTCTTCGAGTCCGCGCACTCGGTGGTCTTCGACGAGGCCGAGAACCGTCTGCACACCATCAAGGCCGTCATGGTCGCGACCCTCGCGGGAAGTCCGGCGGGGGCGGCCGCGCCGGGAGCGTGAACCACACCGCCTTGCCGTGCGCGGTGGGGCGGTGGCCGCAGGCCGAGCTGAGGGTGCGGATCAGCAGCAGACCTCGGCCGTGTTCCTGCCATGGGTCGAGATCGCCGCGCGGCGCGGGAGCGCCGAGGTCTCCCGGCGGCAGCGGGGAGCGGTCGTGCACCTCGACCTGGCAGCCCGCCTCGAACAACTCGACGACCAGCTCGATGGGCTGGTCGGCGGCGGTGTGCTCGACGGCGTTGGCCACCAGCTCGGCGGTGAGCAGTTCGGCCGTGTCGCTGTCGGCGGGGGCGTCGATGTCGGCGAGCGCGGTACGGATCAGGGCGCGGGCGATGGGGACGGCGGCGTTGGTGTGGGGGAGCGGGATACGCCACGAGGTCGGGGCGCCGGCCGGTTCGCGGGCGGTGCCGGAGGGGTCGGGCACGGCTGGGGTTTCCGTTTCGGTCGCGTGGAGTCGTCCGGGGCGCGGGGGGACGCGCGGGACGCTACTACTCCCTTCAACCTTACGAACCCGAGCAAGCGGCGGATAGAGACCGCCGGCGGGCGGTGACAGGGACATGTGGACCGCTGGCCCCCTGTGGTCGCCCCTGGTCGCCCCGCCCCGCGCGTCACGCCTCCGCGGGCATCCGTGAGAGCAGGCGCGCGCACCTGTCCGCACGCCCTCCTCCTGCCCTCACCCCCCTCTCGGTCTGCCACGTATCGCGTGCTCGTGACGACGGTCACGCAGGAGTGATACCTTCGAAAGGCAGGCATCTGGCAGCACGCCGAGGAGGCCGCCCTCCATGAGCCCGTTCCCCAGCTCCGCTTCCCGCACCGAAAACTGGCGCCACCTGCGGCTTTCCGTGGAGGACGGGGTGGCCACGGTCACCCTGGCCCGTCCCGAGAAGCTCAACGCGCTCACCTTCGGTGCCTATGCCGACCTCCGCGATCTGCTCGCCGAACTCTCCCGGGAGCGGGCCGTGCGCGCCCTGGTGCTCGCGGGCGAGGGGCGCGGATTCTGCTCCGGCGGCGATGTCGACGAGATCATCGGCGCGACGCTCTCCATGGACACCGCCCAGCTGCTCGACTTCAACCGCATGACCGGCCAGGTCGTGCGGGCCGTGCGCGAATGCCCCTTCCCGGTCGTCGCCGCCATCCACGGCGTCGCCGCCGGTGCGGGCGCGGTGCTGGCGCTCGCCGCCGACTTCCGCATCGCCGACCCCACCGCGCGGTTCGCCTTCCTGTTCACCAAGGTCGGCCTCTCCGGCGGTGACATGGGCGCGGCCTATCTGCTGCCGCGTGTCGTCGGGCTGGGCCACGCCACCCGGCTGCTGATGCTCGGCGAACCGGTCCGCGCCCCCGAGGCCGAACGCATCGGCCTGCTCAGCGAGCTCACCGGCGAAGGACAGGCCGACGCGCGCGCCGCCGAGCTCGCCCGCCACCTCGCCGCCGGGCCCGCACTCGCCCACGCCCAGACCAAGGCGCTGCTCACCGCCGAACTCGACATGCCGCTCGCCGCCGCCGTCGAACTCGACGCCGCCACCCAGGCCCTGCTGATGAACGGACAGGACTACGCCGAGTTCCACGCCGCCTTCACCGAGAAGCGGCCCCCCAAGTGGCAGGGGCGCTGAGCCGTGCCCGGGCCCCGGGACAGCGGCCCCGCCCCCGTCCTCGTCCCCGCCGCACGGCCGCAGCGGATCGCGGTCATCGGCGGCGGCCCCGGCGGGCTGTACGCCGCCGCCCTGCTCAAACGGCTCCGGCCCGAACGCGAGATCACCGTCTGGGAGCGCAACGCCCCCGATGACACCTTCGGCTTCGGAGTCGTCCTCTCCGACGAGACTCTCGGCGGGATCGAGCACGCCGACCCCGTGGTGTACGAGGCGCTGAAGGCCGAGTTCGTCCGGTGGGACGACATCGACATCGTCCACCGCGGCCGCACCCTCACCTCCGGCGGGCACGGCTTCGCCGCGCTCGGCCGCCGCAGGCTCCTGGAGATCCTGCACCAGCGCTGCCGCGCGCTCGGCGTGGACCTGCGCTTCCGCACCGAGGCGCCGCCCGCCGCCGAACTCGCCACCGCGTACGACCTGGTGATCGCGGCCGACGGCGTGCACAGCACCACCCGCCAGGCGTACGCCGAGCACTTCGCGCCCCGTATCACCGGCCACCGCTGCCGCTACATCTGGCTGGCCGCCGACTTCGCCTTCGACTCCTTCCGCTTCGAGATCGCCGAGACCGAGCACGGCGTGATGCAGCTGCACGGCTATCCGTTCTCCGTCGGCTCCTCCACCGTCATCGTGGAGATGCGCGAGGAGGTGTGGCGGCGGGCCGGGTTCGACGAGCTCGACGAGCAGGGGTCGGTCGACCGCTGCGCCAAGATCTTCGCGCAGGCCCTGGGCAACCGGCCGCTGCGGAGCAACAACTCCTCCTGGACCGTCTTCCGTACGGTCGTCAACGCCCGCTGGTCCCACGGCCGCACCGTGCTGCTGGGCGACGCCGCCCACACCGCGCACTTCTCCATCGGCTCCGGCACCAAGCTCGCCGTCGAGGACGCCCTCGCGCTGGCCGCCTACGTCGAGGAACAGCCCGACCTGCCGGACGCCCTCGCCGCGTACGAGCGGGAGCGCCGGCCCGTCGTCGAGTCCACCCAGCGCGCCGCCGCCGCCAGCCTGCGCTGGTTCGAGGAACTCGCGCTCTATCTCGACCAGTCGCCCCGGCAGTTCGCGTTCAACCTGCTCACCCGCAGCCGCCGGGTCACCCACGACAACCTCCGGCTGCGCGACCCCGGCTTCACCGGCGCGGTCGAGCGCGACTTCCCCTGCCCCTCCGGCACGCCCCCGATGTTCACCCCCTTCCGGCTGCGCGGACTCCGGCTGCGCAACCGTGTCGTCGTCTCCGCCATGGACATGTACTCCGCCGAGAACGGCCTGCCCGGCGACTTCCACCTCGTCCACCTCGGCGCCCGTGCCCTCGGCGGCGCGGGCCTGGTCATGACCGAGATGGTGTGCGTGAGCCCCGAGGGCCGCATCACTCCGGGGTGCACCGGTCTCTACACCCCCGAGCAGGAGAAGGCCTGGCGCCGGGTCACCGACTTCGTGCACCGGGAGGCGCCCGGCACCGCCATCGGCGTCCAGCTCGGCCACTCCGGGCGCAAGGGCTCGACCAAAGTCATGTGGGAGGGCATCGACCAGCCGCTCGACGACGGCAACTGGCCCCTCACCGCCGCCTCACCCCTGCCCTACCGCCCCGGCGTCAACCAGGTCCCGCACGCGCTCGACCGTACGGGGCTGACCGGCATCCGGGAGCAGTTCGCCGCGGCGGCCCGGCGGGCCGCCCGCTGCGATTTCGACCTGCTCGAACTCCACTGCGCCCACGGCTACCTGCTCTCGGGATTCCTCTCCCCTCTCACCAACCAACGCACGGACGCCTACGGGGGTTCCCTCGCCCACCGGCTGCGTTTCCCGCTGGAGGTGTTCGACGCACTGCGGGGCGTCTGGCCGGCCGACCGGCCGATGACCGTGCGCATCTCCGCCACGGACTGGGCTCCCGGGGGCACCACCGCCGAGGAGTCCGTCGAGATCGCCCGCGCGTTCACCGCCCACGGCGCCGACGCCATCGACGTGTCCACCGGACAGGTCGTCCCCGACGAGCGGCCCGAGTTCGGCCGCTCCTACCAGACCCCGTACGCCGACCGGATCCGCAACACGCTCGGCGTGCCCGTCATCGCGGTCGGGGCGATCTCCTCCTGGGACGACGTGAACTCGCTGCTGCCCGCGGGCCGCGCCGACCTCTGCGCCCTGGCCCGGCCCCACCTCTACGACCCGCACTGGACCCTGCACGCCGCCGCCGAGCAGGAGTACACCGGGCCCGGGGCGCCCTGGCCGGCGCCGTACCGGGCGGGCAGCCGCAGGCCCCCCACCGGCCGCACGGACGCGCCCAGACCCCGGCTCACGCTGGAGTGAGCCCCAGCAGCCCCGCGCGGGGCGGCTTTCAGAGAAATGACGCGCCACGGGAACCATGACGCCCGCCGGTCAGTTTCTACAGTGTTGTAGAAGTTGCTACCGAGAACCGATGGAGACCTCATGGCCCTGTGGGACCGCTTCAAGGAGTCCGCGTCGACCATGCAGACGCAGCTGCTCGCCAAGAAGAACGACCTGAAGAGCGGCGCGTTCCGTGATGCCGGCATGGCGATGTGCGCCCTGGTCGCCGCGGCCGACGGCACCGTGGACCCGTCCGAGCGGCGCCGGGTCGCCCAGCTCATCTCCACCAACGAGGTGTTGCAGAACTTCCCGGCGGCCGACCTCCAGCGCCGCTTCGACGACTACCTGGACAAGCTCGCCGCCGACTTCGACTTCGGCAAGGTCAGCGTGTTGCAGGAGGTCGCCAAGGCCAAGAAGAAGCCCGCCGAGGCGCGCGCGGTGGTGCAGATAGGCATCGTCATCGGCGGCGCCGACGGCGACTTCGACAAGACGGAGCAGGCCGTCGTGCGCGAGGCGTGCTTCACGCTGGGCCTGGCACCGGCCGAGTTCGACCTGTAGGGGCGGCGCGGCACTCGCGTGCGCGGGCCGGTCCGGGGGCGGCCGGTCACAGAGCGGTCGCGGCCCGCAGCACCGTGAAGAGGGTCACGGTCGCGTTCGCCGACGCCAGCGCCGAGGCCGCCGTGCCCCCCGCGGCGGTCCACAGCGCGAGCCCGGCCGCCGTCCACGCGGGCGGCAGCGCGGGAGCCGGCGGCACCGGGCCGAGCAGCGCCGCCACCCGGCGGGGCACCGGCCCGGCCGTCGCGAACCCCGCGAGGGCGGTCGCGGCGCCCCGGCCCGTCGCCATCGGGCCGGACGCCAGGGCGGCCTTGGCGATGGCCCGGGCCACCGTCCGGCGGTCGCCCACGGTCCGCGCCGCGTCCTCGTCCGCCCAGCGCTCGGCGGTGTAGGCCACGGCGGTGCGCAGCGGGCGAAGAAACGGGTTCGCGCGCGCCGACAAGCCCGCTGCCAGCAGGAAGCGGTGGTGCCGCGCCGTCAGATGCGCCTCCTCGTGCGCGATCAGCGCCCGCTGTTCGCCCGCGTCGAGGCACGTCAGCATCGCGCGCGACACGACGATCCGCCCGCGTGCCCCGGCCGCGCCGCGTCCGCCCGGCAGGGCGTACGCGTAGGCGCGCGCGTCGTCCGGCAGCACGGTCGGCCCGTCCTCGGCCGCGGGCAGCCCGGCCAGGGCCCGGGACGCGCGCGTGCGCACCCGCCGGTGCACCCACACCAGGTGCGCGCACGCCCCCGCGACCGCTCCCAGGAGCGGGATCGCCGCCCGGCCCACCATCTCGTCGTAGGGCAGCACCGCCCGTACCTCGGGGTCGGCCCAGGCGTCGGGCAGCGGATTGCCCGGCAGTTGCGCGGTGCCCACCACCATCAGGAGCAGCAGGCACAGGGTGCTGCACAGCGCGAGGACGGCGCCGACCGCCGTGAGCAGCCAGGTCGCCGCGCGGGGATGGAGCTGCCGCTCGGCAAGCCGGGCGATCGGCCAGGCGGTCAGGGGCAGGACCAGCGGCAGAAAGACGAAGACACCCACCGCGTCAGTCCCCGGTCTCCGCTTCCGCGCCGTCGAGGAGCGCGCGCAGCAGCCGCTCGTCGTCGGGCGAGAGGGCGGTGACGAAGCTGGCCAGCACCGCGCCCCGGTCCAACTCGCCGTCCAGGACCTTGCGCATCCGCAGCGCCGCGAGCCCGGCCTCGTCGGCCGCCGGGGTCCACACGAACGAGCGCCCCGCGCGCTCCCGGGTCACCGACTGCTTGGCGTACAGCCGGGAGAGGATGGTCACGACGGTGGTGTACGCGAGTGCTCCGCCGATCCGCTCCCGCACCCAGCCGGCGGTCACCGGCCCGGCCGCGTTCCGCAGCGCCGCCAGGACCTGGGCCTCCAGTTCGCCCTGTCCGCGCCTGCGGGCGCGCCCGTCCTCATCGGTCACTTCGCCATCCTACTGAGGCGGGCCGCGCCCCTCTCAGGCGTCGCCCGGCCCCCGGACGAACGCCGCACCCGCGTCCCGCAGCCGGGCGTGCAGCCGGCGGAAGACCTCGGCCGACCGCTCGCCCGGCCAGTCGGGCGGCAGCAGGGCGGGGGGCAGACCGGGATCGGCGTAGGGCAGGCGGCGCCAGGAGTCCAGGGCGAGCAGGTAGTCCCGGTACGCCTCCTCGGGCGGCACCTCGGACGAGGTCCGCGCGCGTGCCTCCCAGGTCCGCAGCGCGGGCTCGTGCAGCCCCAGGAACTCCTCGTGCTGCTTGGCGATCGCCGCCAGGTCCCACCACCGGGCGACCGCCTCGGCGGTCGGCGCGAAGCCCAGGTGCTCGCCCTGGAACAGGTCGACGTACGGGGCGAGTTGGAGCCGCTCCAGGGTGTGCCGGGTCTCGTCGTACAGCCGCGCCGGGGCGATCCACACCCCGGGCGCCGCCGTGCCGAAGCCGAGCCCCGCGAGGCGGGAGCGCAGCACATGGCGCTTGTTGCGCTCGGACTCGGGGACCGAGAAGACGGCCAGGACCCAGCCCTCACGCGCGCGTGAGCGGGCGTGCGGGTAGATGCGGCGGTCGCCGTCGTCGAGCAGTTGGCGCGCGTCGGCGGACAGGGCGTACCCGGCGGCGCCGCCCGCGGTGCGCTCGGGCACGAGGAGCCCGCGCCGTTTGAGGCGGGAGACCGACGACCGTACGGACGGCGCGTCCACGCCCACGGCGGCGAGCAGGCGGATCAGCTCGGCGACCGCGAGGGAGCCGGCCGTCTCGCGCGCGTAGGCGCCGTAGAGGGTGACGATCAGGGATCGGGGTGTGTGCTGCTCGGCCACGTGATCACTCTAGGGCCCGCAGCCGGAAGCGTTGCAGCTTGCCGGTCGGCGTCCGGGGGAGGGCGTCGAGGAAGACGACCTCGCGCGGGCACTTGTAGGGGGCGAGTTCGGCCTTCACGTGGTCGCGCAGCAGCCCGGCCATGGCCTCGCCGCCCACCACGCCCTCGCGCAGCACGCAGTAGGCGACGACCACCTGGCCGCGGGCCTCGTCGGCGCGGCCGATCACGGCGGTCTCCACGACGTCGGGGTGGCGCAGCAGGGCGTCCTCGACCTCCGGGCCCGCGATGTTGTACCCGGCCGAGATGATCATGTCGTCGGCGCGGGCGACATAGTGGAAGTAGCCGTCGCTCGTCCGTACGTAGGTGTCGCCGGTGAGGTTCCAGCCTCCCTGGACGTACTCCGTCTGGCGGGGGTCGGCCAGATAGCGGCAGCCGACCGGCCCGCGCACCGCGAGCAGGCCGGGCTCGCCGTCCGCCACCTCCCGGCCCGAGGCGTCCACGACGCGCGCGTGCCAGCCGGGCACCGGTCTGCCGGTGGCGCCCGGTCTGATCGCGTCGTCGGCCGCCGAGATGAAGATGTGCAGCAGCTCGGTGGCGCCGATCCCGTTGATGATGCGCAGCCCGGTCCGCTCGTGCCAGGCGCGCCAGGTGGCGGCGGGCAGGTTCTCCCCGGCCGACACACAGCGCCGCAGCGCCCCCACGTCGTATCCGTCGAGCTCGTCCAGCATCGCCCGGTAGGCGGTGGGCGCGGTGAACAGGACGGAGACCCGGTGCCGGGCGAGCGCGGGCAGCAACTGCTTGGGGCCGGCCTGTTCGAGGAGCAGGGAGGAGGCGCCCGTCCGCATCGGGAAGATCACCAGACCGCCCAGGCCGAAGGTGAAGCCGAGCGGCGGGCTGCCCGCGAAGACGTCGTCGGGGCGGGGGCGCAGGACGTGCCGGGCGAAGGTGTCCGCGATGGCCAGCACGTCCCGGTGGAAGTGCATACAGCCCTTGGGGCGGCCGGTGGTGCCCGAGGTGAAGGCGATCAGGGCGACGTCGTCGGCCGCCGTCGCGACGGCCGTGAACGGCTCCCGGGCGCTCGGCGCGTCGGCCAGGCGCAGCAGGTCATCGGCCGTCCCGCCCCCGTAGGGCGTGATCCGCAGACCCGGTACCGCGGCCTTCTCCAGGTCCTCCAGCGACCGCGCGTCGCACAGGGCGTGCCCGATCCGGCCGAGTTCGCAGATGGTGGCCAGTTCCTGCGGCCGCTGCTGGGCCAGTACGGTGACGGCCACCGCGCCCGCCTTCATCACCGCCAGCCAGCAGGCCGCGAGCCACGGCGTGGTGGGCCCGCGCAGCAGCACCCGGTTGCCCGGGACCACCCCGAGGCCGGTGGTGAGCGTGTGGGCGATCCGGTCGACCCGGGCGCGCAGCTCCCCGTACGTCCACACGGTCCCCTCTCCCGTACGGAAGACCGGCCGCTGTGCGCCGAACCGCTCGATCGTGCGGTCCAGGAGTTCGGCGCCGCAGTTGAGCCGCTCGGGGTAGCGCAGCTCGGGGAGGTCGAAGACCAGGTCCGGCCACTGGTGGGCGGGCGGCAGATGGTCGCGGGAAAACGTGTCGGCATGCGCTGAGGTCTTCAGCTCCATACGGGATCGCCCCCTTGTCGCCTCTGGAGCGTATCGTTTGGATGACGACAGTCAACGGTTCGCGATAAGAGCGGGTCCCGGCCGCCTCCCGGTACGGACCCCGAGTCGCGGAACCCGAGTCGCGGGCCGCGACCCGGCGGGTGCACAGCGAGACTGGACGCGACACGAGAGGGGCCGCCATGCCCGCATTCGCGCTGGAGCCGGAGCAGCGGGAGTGGTGCGCGCACCTGCGCGCCACCACCACGGAACACCTGCGTCCTCTTGCCGACAAGGGTGACCCGGGACGCGTGAACCGGCCACTCGTCGCCGCCCTCGGCGAGCTCGGGCTCCTGGAGCGGCTGTTCACCTCCGGCGCGCTCGACCTGTGCCTGATGCGCGAGTCACTGGCGTACGCCTGCACCGAGGCGGAGACCGCGCTCGCCCTCCAGGGCCTGGGCGCCCATCCCGTCGCCGCCTTCGGCACCGACGCCCAGCGCGCCCGCTGGCTGCCGGAGGTGACCGCCGGGCGGGCCGTCGCCGCGTTCGCGCTCAGCGAGCCGGACGCGGGCTCCGACGCCGCCGCCCTCGCCCTCAAGGCCGAGTCCCACGACGGCGGTTGGCGGCTCAGCGGAGAGAAGTGCTGGATCTCCAACGCCCCCGAGGCCGACTTCTGCACCGTGTTCGCCCGCACCACCGACGGTGCCGGGGCGCGCGGTGTCACCGCTTTCCTCGTCCCCGCGGACCGGCCCGGACTGAGCGGGGCCGCCCTCGACATGCTCTCCCCGCACCCGGTCGGCACGCTCGTCTTCGACGGGGTGCGCGTGGGCCCGGACGACGTGGTGGGCGAACCCGACCGGGGCTTCCGTGTCGCCATGGGCACGCTGAACCTGTTCCGGCCGAGCGTCGGCGCGTTCGCGGTCGGGATGGCGCAGGCGGCCCTCGACGCGACCGTCGCGCACACCGCGCACCGCTCCGCCTTCGGCGGCCCGCTCAAGGACCTCCAGGCGGTCGCCCACCAGGTCGCGGAGATGGCGACCCGCACGGAGGCGGCGCGCCTGCTGGTCTACGGGGCGGCCGCCGCGTACGACAGGGGAGCGCCGGAGGTCCCCCGCTACGCGGCGATGGCGAAGCTGTTCGCCACCGAGACCGCGCAGTACGTCGTGGACGCGGCCGTCCAGCTGCACGGCGCGCGGGCGCTGCGCCGCGGCCATCTGCTCGAACACCTCTACCGCGAGGTGCGCGCGCCCCGGATCTACGAGGGCGCCACCGAGGTGCAGCGCACGATCATCGCGAGGGAGCTGTACCGATGAGCCTGCACCGGGTGAACCCCGTCGAGCTCTCGCCGCCCACCGGCTTCAGCCACGCGGTCACCGCCACCGGCGGCCGGCTGGTCTTCCTCGCCGGCCAGACCGCGCTCGACACGGACGGCACGGTGGTGGGGGAGACGCTGGCCGAGCAGTTCCGGACCGCGCTCGCCAACCTCCTGGCCGCGCTCACCGCCGCCGGGGGCACCCCGGCGGACCTGGCCCGGGTCACCGTGTACACCACGGATGTCGCCGACTACCGCGCCCGGGCCCGCGAACTCGGCCTGATCTGGCGCGAGCTGGCCGGGCGGGACTACCCGGCGATGGCGGTGATCGGCGTGGTGCGGCTCTGGGACGAGCAGGCGCGGGTCGAGCTGGACGGGTTCGCGGTCCTGGACTGACCTCGGGCGGGAATCGGGGGGCGTCCCGACCTGCGGCGGAGGGCCCCGAGGCGACCCGCGGGGAAATAGGGGCCGCACAAGTCTTGTCAGTGCAATTTCACATTACTATGTTACAGCTCACAGTCACGGCTCCTCCGTTCCCCAAGTGCCGTACGGGACAGGGCGATCCACCACGACGCACCCCTCGCCGGGGGTCGCCTCGGCGTGCCCAGCCCCGGGAGCCGCGGCCCAGCACCCGCACGTGTCGACGCACCGCAGCGCCACCCCCCAAGTCACCTCCCACACAGGAGCCTTTCGGTGTCACAGCTCAGATCAGCGCGCAAGCCGCTCCTCGCCGCCGCCGTCGCGGCGACCCTGCTCGTCACCGCCGGGCAGGCCGCCCAGGCCGCGCAGGCGCCGCACCCCGCGCAGGCCGGCGCCCCGCAGGCGCTCCCCGCCTCCCTCACCGCGCGGCCCACCCCGCCCGCGAACACGGGCGCGAACCCGTTCGACCAGGTGGAACACCTCGCCAAGGCCCCCCGGCAGACGGTCCGCCAACTGCCCGCGCCCGGCCGCGGCCAGGACGGCCGCATAGCCGGGCCGCAGACCCGCGCGGTCCCCCCGGCCGCCCATTCCGCGCTGCGCGCCGCCGGGGTCCCGTGCACCCTCGACGGCATCACCGGGCTGAGCCCGCAGGGCCTCGCCGACTTCCTCACCGACCCGGCCGTCACCGCCGACGGCTGTCTGCGCGGGCTCGTCTGGACCTGGGACGCGCGGCTGGCACCGGTCATGTCCGACGCCCATGTGCAGGCCGTCGCCCACCGCGCCACCAGCCTCGCCGCCGACCATGACGGCAAGAACAGCGGCCATCTGCTGGAGCTGTTCACCTACCTCCACGCCGTCGCGTACCAGGACTACTCGCACGACGAGATCGACACCACCGACCGGCCCACGGTCGACGCGGTGGCCGAGGCCGTCGCCGCCCTCGGCTCCGCCGCGCACACCTTCGACGCCACCCCGCAGAACGCCCAGACCCTGCGCGAGGCGCTCTACGCGGCGAGCGCGCCGGGCCTGCGCCAGCACCAACTCCCGCTCATCAAGCGCGTCCTGGCCACCATGGCCCCCGGCGCCGGCACCGCCACCAGCGCGGACTGGGGCGGCGCCGCGCTCGCCGCGCTCTCCGTCAACTACCTCGGCGTCTACCCGGGCAACAAGGACGCCGCGTTCCACGCCGCCGCGGCCGCCGACCCCGCCTACCGCGCCGCCTTCCGCGTCTTCTCCGGCTACACCCACCTCAAGGGCACGGCCAACGCCTGGGTGGTCCGCGACGCACTGTCGGAGTACGGCCGCTTCGGCCAGATCGACGCCGTCAAGAGCCAGATCGTCCCCGACCTCGGCACCCTGCTGCCGACCACCGCGGCGAACTTCGGCAAGATGAGCGCCCCCTGGCTGTCGCTCGCGAGCTGGCTCAACGTCTACGGCCAGTGCGCCCCGTACAACGTGTGCAAGGACCAGATCGAGAAGCAGCTCCTCACCCACACGTACACCTACGACAACGGCGCCATCCAGGTCCGCACCGCCCTCGACAAGGCCACCATCGACCAGCTCTACTACGCGAGCAAGCAGGTCAAGTCGCAGTTCTTCCGTGTGCTCGGCACCGACAAGCCGCTCGCGGGCGACCCCAACACCACGCTCCACATCCACCTGTACGCCTCGCGCTCCGACTACGAGGTCTACCAGCCCTTCCTCACCGGGTACTCCACCAACAACGGCGGCATGTACATCGAGGAGGGCGCGACCTTCTACACCTACCAGCGCCGGGTGCCGCAGGACTCCTCGCTCACCCTCGAAGAGCTCTTCCGGCACGAGTACACCCACTACCTCAACGGCCGCTGGGCGGTGCCCGGAACGTTCGGGAGCGGCGCCTGGTACACCGGTGACCGCACCACCGCCATGGACGAGGGGACCGCCGAGTTCTTCGACGGCGGCACCCGCGACGACGGCATCGCGGTGCGCAAGTCGCTCGTCAAGGGCATCATCAACGACACGGCGGGCGGCGGACCGCGCATGACGGTCAACCAGCTGCTGCACGCCACGTACGACGGCGACGGCTTCCGCTTCTACAACTACGCGGGCACGTTCTTCGAGTTCCTGTGGAACGAACGCCCCTCGCAGCTGCGGGAGATGTACGCGCGCCTGCGCGCCGACGACCCGGCCGGCTTCGACGCCTGGCGCGACCGGATGGGCCGGGACGCGGAGGTCCAGAAGGCGTACGACACGTTCCTGGACCGGCAGATCGCCAAGGTCGACACGCTCTTCGTGCCGAACACCACGTACACGCCCAACGCGAAGCTGCGCTACTCCCGGGTCTCCGACGTCCGCGCGGCCTTCACCAGGAGCACCTACAGCAAGCCGGACTGCGTCGACAACGGCTCGCCCAAGTCGCACCGCTTCATCTGTACCGGCAGGATCACCGCACGCCTGGGGGACGCGAACAACGCGGACAAGGTCTTCCAGGACATGTCCGAGACGGTCGACTCCTTCCTGCTGGACCGGGCCGCACACGGTGGCAACAACCTGGCCGACATGAACTGCTCCTTCGGGGCGGTCGACATCTGGGCCGACAAGAGGGGCGGTACCTCCACGTACACCTGTGAGGGCCCCCTGCGCAGCTGACGACCCCCGCGCGGCCGACTCCAGGGGCCGGGGCGACTCCGACCGCTCCGGCCCCTGGTTCCCCGCCCCCGACTCCCCGAATCACCCGCCTCTTCAGGCCCCTTGGCCCCTCTAGAAGAATGTGACATATTACTGTGGTGCCCAAGAGACACCCCCTGGACGCTGTGATCGTCGGCGCCGGAGTCGTCGGCGCGGCCTGCGCGTACTACGCGGGGCGCGCCGGACTCCGCGTCGCGGTGGTCGACCGCGGTCCCGTCGCGGGCGGCACCACGGGTGCGGGGGAAGGCAATCTGCTCGTCTCCGACAAGGAGGCGGGCCCCGAGCTCGACCTCGCGCTGCTGTCCACCCGACTCTGGCGCGACCTCGCCCACGTCCTCCCACCGGAGATCGAGTACGAGCCCAAGGGCGGTCTCGTCGTGGCGCCCGACGAGACCGCTCTGGCAGCGCTGCGCGCCTTCGCCGAGGCACAGCGCAAGGCCGGGGTGCAGGCGCGGGAGATCGGCGCCGACCGGCTGTACGACCTGGAGCCCCACCTCGCCCCCGGCCTCCCCGGCGGCTTCCACTACCCGCAGGACGCCCAGGTCCAGCCCGCCCAGGCGGCGGCCCAACTGCTGCGCGCGGCACGCCAGTTCGGCGCCGAGGTCCATCTGGAGCAGGAGGTCCGCGAGGTCCTCACCGGCCCGGACGGCCGCATCAGGGGCGTCCGCACCCCGGAGGGCGAGCTGTGGGCCCCGGCCGTCGTCAACGCCGCCGGGACCTGGGGCGGCGAGGTCGCCGCCCTCGCGGGCACCACCCTGCCGGTGCTGCCCCGGCGCGGCTTCGTCCTGGTCACCGAGCCGCTGCCGCGCCTGGTGCGGCACAAGGTGTACGCCGCCGACTACATCGCGGACGTGGCCAGCGGCTCGGCCGCGCTCCAGTCCTCCGCGGTGGTCGAGGGGACGCCCTCGGGCCCGGTCCTCATCGGCGCGACGCGCGAGCGGGTGGGCTTCGACCGCTCCCTGTCCACCGAGGCGCTGCGCCGTCTCGCCGCCCAGGCCGCCGCGCTCTTCCCGGTCCTCGCGGGCGTCCGCGCGATCCGTACGTACGCGGGCTTCCGCCCCTACCTGCCCGACCACCTGCCCGCGATCGGCCCCGACCCCCGGGTGCCGGGGCTGCTGCACGCCTGCGGACACGAGGGCGCCGGCATCGGCCTCGCCCCGGCCACCGGTCTGCTCATCGCCTCGGCGCTGCGGGGCGAGCGGACCGCCCTGGACCTGCGGCCGTTCCGGCCCGACCGGTTCGAGACGCGGCGGCACCCGGGCGAGGGCGAGCACGAGCACGAGCGGGGAGGCGCCCGATGAGCAGGCCGTACGAGACGCAGGGCGGCCGGGGTTCCGGGGCGTCCCGTCCACGCTGGTGGAGCAGACTCACCGGGGGCCTCGCACCGGACCGGCTGGCAGGGCGTGCCTCCTCGGACGGGGACACCCCGGGCCGTACCGCCCCCTCGCCCGCCGCCCTCGTCGGGGCGCGGCCCGACCCGGCCTTCGCCCTCACCTTCGACGGCCGCCGGCTCACCGCCCTGCCCGGGCAGAGCATCGCCGCCGCGCTCTGGGCCGCCGGGATCCTCTCCTGGCGCACCACACGCGCCCAGGGCGAACCGCGGGGCGCCTTCTGCGGGATCGGCGCCTGCTACGACTGCCTCGCGACCGTCAACGGCCGCCCCAACCAGCGCGCCTGCCTCGTCGCGGCGCGCCCCGGCGACGTCATCACCACTCAGGAAGGCACGGGCCATGCCGACCTCACCCTCTGAGCCGGTGGAGCCCTCCGGGCCGGTGGAGCCCTTCGGGCCGCTCGGGTCTTCCCGGGCCGCCGACTCCGCCCGGATGCCACCACCCTCCGCCTCCCCAGCTTCCTCCGCCCCCCGCGACCTCGCCGTCGTCGGTGCCGGGCCCGCCGGGCTCGCGGCCGCCGTCGCCGCCGCCGACCTCGGTCTGAGCGTCACGGTCCTGGACGCGGGGGAGCGGCCCGGCGGGCAGTTCTACCGGCACCCCGCACCCGGCCTGGGGGCCGCCCGGCCCGAGGCGCTGCACCACGACTGGCAGGCGTTCGCCACGCGCGCGTCCCGGCTCGAAGCCCACCGGCGGGCGGGGCGCGTCACCCACCTCGCCTCCCACCACGTCTGGACGGTCGTCCGGGACGCGGCGACGGGGGAGTGGCTGCTGCACGCCGTGGCGAGCGGCCCCGGCGGCGAGGAGGCCCCGGCCACGGTCCGGGCGCGGACCGTGCTGCTGGCCACCGGCGCGTACGAGCGTCAACTTCCCTTCCCCGGCTGGACCCTGCCGGGTGTCGTCGGCGCGGGCGGCGCGCAGGCCATGCTCAAGTCCGGCCTGGTGCTGCCCGGCCGGCGGGTCGTGGTGGCGGGCAGCGGTCCGCTGCTGCTCGCCGTCGCCGCCTCGCTCGCGTCGGCCGGCGCCGCCGTCCCGGCCGTGGTCGAGGCGGCCGCGTACACCTCGTACGCGACGGAACTGCCCGCGCTCGTCCGCAATCCCGGCAAGCTCGGTGAAGGCGCGCTGTACGGCGGCGGGCTGCTGCGGCACCGGGTGCGGCTGCTGACGCGGCACGCGGTGACGGCCGCGCACGGCACCGACCGCGTCGAGGCCGTGACGGTCTCCCGGCTCGACCGCGACTGGCGGCCCGTGCCGGGCACCGGGCGCCGGGTGCCGTGCGACGCGCTGGCGGTCGGCCACGGGCTCGTCCCGCAACTGGAGCTGGCGACCGGACTCGGCTGCGCCACCCGGCCCACGGCCGACGGCACCCTCGCCCTGGAGCTCGATCCCGCGCAGCGCACCTCCGTCCCCGGCATCTGGGCGGCGGGCGAGACCGGCGGCATCGGCGGCGCTCAACTCGCCCTCGCCGAGGGCGAACTGGCGGCGGCGGCGATCGCGTACGAACTCAAGGGGGTTCCGCGCCCGGCCGGGACCTCCGCGCTGGTGCGGCGGCGGGCGCGGCTGCGCCGGTTCGCGCGGGCGATGGCGGCCGCGCACCGGCCCGGCGACGGCTGGACCGGGTGGCTGGACGACGCCACCCTGGTCTGCCGCTGCGAGGAGGTCCCGGCCGGGCGGATCAAGGAGGCCGTGGCGGAGCTCGGCGCGCAGGACGCCCGCACCGTGAAGCTGCTGACCAGGGCCGGGATGGGCTGGTGCCAGGGCCGGATGTGCGGCCAGGCGGTCACCTGTCTCGCGGGCGGCGGGCCGAGCGAGGACCGGAGGCCCCTGTCCTGCCCGGTGGAGCTCGGCCACCTCGCCCAACTGCCGCCCACCGAAGGCTGACCGCGGCCTTCGGGCCGTATACGTACCCGACCCGTACACGCCGAGACGCGACCCGCACGCGCCGGATGCGCGATCCCCGCGCGATCCGTGCGCGTGCCCTTGTGGCCGTCGTACGTCTTTCAGTAAAATGTCACACACCACACTAGGGAGCCCCCATGACGTCTGCCCAGACCGCCGAGTCCGCCTCCTCTTCCTCCTCCGCCCGGCTGCCCTGGCGCGGCATCATGGTCGCCACCGCGCTGCCCCTGCGCGAGGACCTGTCCGTCGACTACGACGCCTATGCCGCGCATGTGCGCTGGCTGATCGACAACGGCTGCGACGGTGTCGTGCCCAACGGCTCCCTCGGCGAGTACCAGACCCTCACCGACGAGGAGCGCGCCCGCGTCGTCGACGTCGCGGTGGAGGCGGCGGGCGACGGTGCCCGGGTGATGCCCGGGGTCGCCGCGTACGGCAGCGCCGAGTCGCGCCGCTGGGCCGAGCAGGCCGCCGAAGCGGGCGCGGGATCGGTCCTGCTGCTGCCGCCCAACGCCTACCGCGCCGACGAGGCCGCCGTGCGCGCCCACTACACGGAGGTCGCCCGCGCCGGGCTGCCGGTCGTCGCGTACAACAACCCCATCGACACCAAGGTCGACCTCACCCCCGCCCTGCTGGCCCGGCTCCACCTCGACGGGAGCATCGTCGCCGTCAAGGAGTTCAGCGGGGACGTGCGCCGCGCCTACGAGATCGCCGAACTCGCCCCGGAACTCGACCTGCTGATCGGCGCCGACGACGTCCTGCTCGAACTCGCCCTCGCGGGCGCGGTCGGCTGGGTCGCCGGGTACCCCAACGCGCTGCCCGCCTCCTGCGCCGAGCTCTACCGCGCGGCCGTCGCCGGGGACCTGGAGAGCGCGCTGCCGCTCTACAAGGCACTGCACCCGCTGCTGCGCTGGGACTCCAAGACCGAGTTCGTGCAGGCCATCAAGGTGTCCATGGACATCGCCGGGCGCCCGGGCGGCCCGGTCCGCCCGCCGCGCGCGGCGCTCGTCGGGGAGCGGGAGGCCGCCGTCCGCGCGGCCACCGAGAAGGCCCTCGCGGAAGGACTCCGCTGACCATGCGCACCCGTCACGTCTACCACGCGGTCGACTCGCACACCGAGGGCATGCCCACCCGGGTCATCACGGGCGGCGTCGGGGTGATCCCGGGCGCCACCATGGCCGAGAAGCGCCTCCACTTCCTCGACCACCTCGACGACCTGCGCACCCTGCTGATGTACGAGCCGCGCGGCCACGCCTCCATGAGCGGCGCGGTCCTCCAGCCGGCCACCCGCCCCGACGCCGACTACGGCGTCCTGTTCATCGAGGTGTCCGGGCTGCTCCCGATGTGCGGTCACGGGACGATCGGCGTGGCCACCGTGCTCGTCGAGACCGGCATGGTGGAGGTGAGCGAGCCGGTCACCACGGTCCGCCTCGACACCCCGGCCGGGCTGGTGAGCGTCGACGTGCGGGTGGAGGACGGCGAGGCGAAGTCCGTCACCCTCACCAACGTGCCCTCCTTCTGCCTCGGCCTCGACCGCAAGGTGGAGGTGCCGGGATACGGCACGGTCACCTACGACATCGCGTACGGCGGGAACTTCTACGCCTTCGTCCACCTCGACGACCTCGGGCTGCCCTTCGACCGGGCGCGCAAGGACGACCTGCTCGCCGCCGGACTCGCCATCATGGACGCGATCAACGCCACCGACCGCCCGGTGCACCCCCGGAACCCGGAGATCGGCGGGGTCAAGCACGTCTACCTCGCCGCGCCCGGCTCGGACGCGGTCCGCTCCCGGCACGCGATGGCGATCCACCCGGGCTGGTTCGACCGCTCCCCGTGCGGCACCGGCACCTCCGCCCGGATGGCGCAGCTGCACGCCCGCGGCGAACTGCCGCTCCACCGCGACTTCGTCAACGAGTCCTTCATCGGTACGGAGTTCACCGGGCGGCTCGTCGGTGAGACCACGGTCGGCGGACTTCCGGCGGTGGTCCCGACGGTGACCGGACGCGCCTGGATCACCGGCACGGCCCAGTACTTCCTGGATCCGTCCGACCCGTTCCCGGCGGGCTTCCTGCTGTGACCGGCGCACAGCCGCAGGCCCCCGCCCTGGTCGGTGCCGAGGAGATCGCGCGCCTGCTCACGCCCCTCGCCGCCGCCGAGGCGGTGGCGGACGCCCTGCGCGACGGGTTCGACCCCGAGTCGGCCCCGCCGCGCGTCAACCTGCCGGTCGCGGCGGGCGAACTGCTCCTGATGCCCGCCGCCTCCGGGGCGTACGCGGGCGTGAAGATCGCGGGCGTGGCCCCGGCCAACCCCGCGCACGGCCTGCCCCGGATCACCGGCGGCTATCTGCTCCTGGACGGCGCGACCCTGCTGCCCCTCGCCCTCCTGGACGGCGCGGCCCTGACGACCCTGCGCACCCCGGCCGTCTCCGCCGTCGCCCTCGCCCACCTGGCGGCGCCGGACGCGGCCCGCCTGGTCCTGTTCGGCGCGGGTCCGCAGGCGTACGGACATCTGCGGGCGGCGCTGGCCGTGGCCGGGGTGAAGGCCGTCACCGTGGTCGCCCGCGACCCCGGGGCCCGCGCGGCGCTGGTGGCGTACGCCCGTACGCTGGGCGTCGACGCGGACGCGGGCACCGCGGACGACGTCCGCGACGCCGATCTCGTCATCTGCTGCACCACCGCCCGCGAGCCGCTCTTCGACGGCCGGCTCGTCGCGGACGGGGCCACCGTCGTCGCGGTCGGCTCGCACGAGCCGGACGCCCGCGAGACCGACACGGCCCTGGTGCGGCGCTCGGCGGTCTATGTGGAGTCGCGCGCGGCGGCCCTGCGCGAGGCCGGGGACCTGCTGATCCCGCTGACCGAGGGGGCGATCGGGCCCGGCCGGATCGCGGCGACCCTCGCCGACCTCGTCCACGGGCGGGTGACGGTTCCCTCCGACCGTCCCCGCCTCTTCAAAAGCGTGGGCATGGCCTGGGAGGATCTGGCCGTGGCGGCGGCGCTGCACCGCGCACGGGAGCGTACGGGGCAGCCCGACAGGGCAACGTGACATTGTACGCTGAGCCTCCGCGGATTCACGGAGGAAGTGCCATGGGCGACCTGAAGCAGCGCAATCTCATCACGGCCCAGGAGCGGCTGCGCGACCAGGTCGCCCACGCCCTGCGCGCCGCCCTGGTCGCCGGTGAACTGCGCCCCGGCGCCATCTACTCCGCCCCGGGACTGGCCGCCGACTTCGGCATCTCGGCCACCCCGGTCCGCGAGGCGATGCTGGACCTGGCGCGCGAGGGGCTCGTCGAACCCGTACGCAACAAGGGCTTTCGCATCACCGAGGTGAGCGAGCGCGACCTCGACCAGTACACCGAACTCCGCGCGATGATCGAAGTGCCCACCGTGGGCAGAGTGACGCGGCTTGCGACCGTGGAGCAGCTGGAGGCGCTGCGGCCGGTCGCCGAGGAGATCGTCGCCCACGCGCGCGAGCACAACCTCATCGGCTACCTCGACGCCGACCGCCGCTTCCACCTCCAGCTCCTCGGCCTCGCGGGCAACGAACGGCTCGTGGAGACCGTCGGCGACCTGCGCAAGCGCTCCCGCCTGTACGGACTGACCCGGCTCGACGAGCGCGGCCAGCTCATCTCCTCCGCCGAGGAGCACCTCGAACTCCTGGACCTGATGGTGGCGGGCGACGAAAGCGGCGCCGAGGAGTGCATGGCCCGCCACCTCGGCCACGTCCGCTCGCTCTGGGCGCAGGCGCGCGACGAGCCGGTGGAGCCGCGCCCCAAGCGCACGCTGGGCAACCGCTGACGCCCGGACGGTGACGAGCGCCTGGTGACGCCGTACGGAAACGGCTTCGCGGCGGTGAAGACCCGCGCCCGCGCCGGGCCTTGACCCGCGCAGCCCGGACCGGGCGCGCGCCTTGATCGACTGGTCACGGCCCCGGGCCGGGTTTACGGTCGAAAAGTGGACGGGACCGTCCACTTCCCCTCAGCGAGGGGTCCCTCACCCGAGGGCAAGGCCTGCCATGACGAGTCCACAGCCGGCACCCACGACCGACGCCGCCGCCCCCGACCGCACGGGCGGCGGCAACGGGATCGCGCTCCTGGTCATCGCCTCGTGCCAGTTGATGGTCGTGCTGGACATCACCATCGTGAACATCGCCCTCCCGCACATCCAGAGCGCCCTGGGCTTCTCCACGACCGGACTGGCCTGGGTGGTCAGCGCCTACACCCTCACCTTCGGCGGGCTGCTGCTGCTCGGCGGCCGGACCGGCGACATCCTCGGCCGGCGCCGCGTCTTCCTCTTCGGCGTCGTGCTCTTCGCCATCGCCTCATTGCTGGGCGGACTCGCCCAGAACTCCGGCCAGTTGCTGGCCGCGCGCGCCTTCCAGGGCGTCGGCGGAGCCATCGCCTCACCGACCGCGCTGGCCCTGATCACCACCACCTTCACCGAAGGGCCCGCGCGCAACCGGGCGTTCGGCGTCTTCGCCGCGGTCTCCGCGGGCGGCGGCGCGATCGGCCTGCTCGCGGGCGGCATGCTCGTCGAATGGCTCGACTGGCGCTGGGTGTTCTTCGTCAACGTGCCGATCGCGGCGCTCATCGTGCTCGCCACGCCCCGCCACATCAAGGAGTCCGAGCGCCACCCCGGCCACTTCGACCTCCTGGGCGCGCTCACCTCCACCCTCGGGATGACCGCGCTGGTCTACGGCTTCATCCGGGCCGCCCAGGAGGGCTGGCGCGACCCGTACACCCTGGGGTCCTTCGGCGCCGCCGTGCTGCTGCTCGTCGCGTTCGTCCTGGTGGAGCGGCGCTCGGAGCGGCCCATCACCCCGCTGCACATGTTCGCCGACCGCAACCGGGCGGGCACCTACGGCATCATGCTGAGCCTCGCCGCCGCGATCTTCGGCATGTTCTTCTTCCTCACCCTGTTCGTCCAGGACGTGCTCGACTTCAGCCCCCTCAAGGCCGGGCTCGCCTTCCTGCCGGTCAGCGCCGTCATCGCGGTGGGCGCGGGCATCGCCTCGCAACTGCTGCCGAAGTACGGGCCCAAGCCGTTCATGGTGACGGGTTCGGTGCTGGCCGCGGCGGGCCTGTCCTGGCTGACGCTCACCGACATCCACTCCACGTACGCGGGCAGCATCCTGGGCCCGATGCTCGTCTTCAGCCTCGGCATGGGCCTGAACTTCGTCTCGCTGACGCTGATGGCCGTCTCGGGCGTGCCCGTGCACGAGACGGGCGCCGCCTCCGGCATGCTCAACGCCACCCAGCAGGTGGGCGGCTCGCTCGGCCTGTCGATCCTGGTCACCGTCTTCGGCACGGCGAGCCGCAACGAGGCGGACGGCCAGGTGGCGAAGTTCCTGCGCCAGGCGAGCCCCGCCGAGCGGCTGACGTTCCGGCGCACCGGAGAGCTCCCGCGCCCCTGGAGCGACCAGGTGCTCACCTCCGGGGTCTCCACCGCCTTCATCGTGGCCGCGGTCTTCGCGATCGTGGCGGCGGTGATCGCCCTGCTGGCCATCCAGGTCCGCCCCGCGGACCTGGAACGCCTCCAGGGCGGAACGACCCCCGGCCCCTGAGACCGCCCGGCGGGGACGCTCTCAGGGACCGGGGACCACGCGGCCCCGCGATGGCATCGGATGTTCCTAGATGTCCCGGAAGATCTCGATCTGCGCGCCCACCGAGTTCAACCGCTCCGCCAGATCCTCGTAGCCGCGGTTGATGACGTACACATTGCGCAGCACGGACGTGCCCTCGGCCGCCATCATCGCGAGCAGGACCACCACCGCCGGGCGCAGGGCCGGCGGGCACATCATCTCCGCCGCGCGCCACCGGGTCGGGCCCTCGACCAGTACCCGGTGCGGGTCGAGCAGCTGGAGGCGGCCGCCGAGGCGGTTGAGGTCCGTGAGGTAGATCGCGCGGTTGTCGTAGACCCAGTCGTGGATGAGGGTCTGGCCCTGGGCCACCGCCGCGATCGCCGCGAAGAACGGCACGTTGTCGATGTTGAGCCCGGGGAACGGCATCGGGTGGATCTTGTCGATCGGCGCCTCCAGCTTGGAGGGGCGGACCGTGAGGTCGATCAGCCGGGTGCGGCCGTTGTCGGCGGCGTACTCCGCGGAGCGGTCGTGGTCCAGGCCCATCTCCTCCAGGACCGCGAGCTCGATCTCCAGGAACTCGATCGGCACCCGACGGATCGTCAGCTCCGACTCGGTGACCACGGCGGCGGCGAGCAGGCTCATCGCCTCGACCGGGTCCTCGGAGGGCGAGTAGTCCACGTCGACGTCGATGTTCGGCACGCCGTGCACGGTGAGCGTGGTGGTGCCGACGCCGTCGACCCGTACGCCCAGGGCCTCCAGGAAGAAGCAGAGGTCCTGGACCATGTAGTTGGAGGAGGCGTTGCGGATGACGGTGACGCCGTCGTGGCGGGCGGCGGCCAGCAGCGCGTTCTCGGTCACCGTGTCGCCGCGCTCGGTCAGGACGATCGGGCGGTCGGGGGCGGTCCGCGTGACCTCGGCGTGGTAGATGCCCTCGGTGGCGGTGATGTCCAGGCCGAAGCGGCGCAGGGCGATCATGTGCGGCTCGATGGTGCGCGTACCGAGGTCGCAGCCGCCCGCGTACGGCAGCCGGAAGTGGTCCATGCGGTGCAGCAGCGGACCGAGGAACATGATGATGGACCGGGTCCGGCGGGCGGCCTCCGCGTCCATGCCGTCCATGTCGAGGTCGGCCGGGGGCACGATCTCGAGGTCGACGCCGTCGTTGATCCAGCGGGTGCGCACGCCGATGGAGTTGAGGACCTCCAGGAGCCGGAAGACCTCCTCGATGCGCGCGACCCGGCGCAGGACCGTGCGGCCCTTGTTGAGGAGCGAGCCGCAGAGCAGTGCCACACAGGCGTTCTTGCTGGTCTTGACGTCGATGGAGCCGGAGAGCCGGCGCCGGCCGACGACCCGCAGATGCATGGGCCCGGCGTAGCCGAGCGAGACGATCTCGCTGTCGAGTGCTTCACCGATGCGGGCGATCATCTCAAGGCTGATGTTCTGGTTGCCGCGCTCGATACGGTTCACGGCGCTCTGGCTCGTTCCCAGAGCCTCGGCCAACTGCGTCTGTGTCCAGCCCCGATGCTGACGGGCGTCACGGATGAGCTTGCCGATGCGTACGAGGTAGTCGTCTGACATGGCGACAGGTTATCTCACATATGAGATGAGAGTGCTGTTGGGGTGCGCCGTCCGGGTGGGGTTGGAGTGAAGGCCGTGTGCGCGGTCCGGGTGAAACACCGTCAGTTCCGATGCTGCGGCCACGGCCGCCGCCCGGCAACCGGAGGGCGCGCGTCCGACTCCACCCGGGTGCCGGTACCCCCGTCCGCCCGGCCCATGCCGAGGAACGCGTGCGACTTCGCCGCACTCGTCCCGCTCTGCGTCGTCTGTCCTTACGTGATGTTCGTCGCGATGGCGGCCGACGGTGACGGCCTGCTGTCACCATCGGCCACGTGCCCGGCGTGTCGCGCCGTGCGCGGGACGCGCCCCGGGCCCCCGGGGCATGCCGGAGCGCGTGCCCACGCATGACCAGGGGGCGCCCATGTACTAGAGTTATCTCGACATCGAGATATCTGCCGAGGCGCACCGCGGCCGTACATATCGCCCCTGTGGCGGTAAGGGTGACCTAACTTAGCCTTACCTTAGCGGACTGGCTATCCCGCGTGGCGGCAGGATGCGGTGGAACGCGCACATATATGAAGGAGACTGTCGTGTCGGCGAACAGCTTCGACGCCCGCAGCACGCTGCAGGTGGGCGACGAGTCGTACGAGATCTTCCGGCTGGACAAGGTCGAGGGCTCCGCGCGCCTCCCTTACAGCCTGAAGGTGCTGCTGGAGAACCTGCTCCGTACCGAGGACGGCGCGAACATCACCGCCGACCACATCCGGGCGCTCGGCGGCTGGGACTCCCAGGCGCAGCCCAGCCAGGAGATCCAGTTCACGCCGGCCCGCGTGATCATGCAGGACTTCACCGGCGTGCCCTGTGTCGTCGACCTCGCCACCATGCGTGAGGCCGTCAAGGAGCTCGGCGGCGACCCGGCGAAGATCAACCCGCTGGCCCCGGCCGAGCTGGTCATCGACCACTCGGTCATCGCCGACAAGTTCGGCACGAAGGACTCCTTCGCGCAGAACGTCGAGCTGGAGTACGGCCGCAACAAGGAGCGCTACCAGTTCCTGCGCTGGGGCCAGACCGCCTTCGACGAGTTCAAGGTCGTCCCCCCGGGCACCGGCATCGTCCACCAGGTCAACATCGAGCACCTGGCCCGCACCGTCATGGTCCGGGGCGGCCAGGCCTACCCCGACACCCTCGTCGGCACCGACTCGCACACCACCATGGTCAACGGCCTCGGTGTGCTGGGCTGGGGCGTCGGCGGCATCGAGGCCGAGGCCGCGATGCTCGGCCAGCCGGTCTCGATGCTCATCCCGCGCGTCGTCGGCTTCAAGCTGACCGGTGAGCTGAACCCGGGCACCACCGCCACCGACCTGGTCCTCACGATCACCGAGATGCTGCGCAAGCACGGCGTCGTCGGCAAGTTCGTCGAGTTCTACGGCGAGGGTGTGGCGGCCACGAGCCTCGCCAACCGCGCCACCATCGGCAACATGTCGCCGGAGTTCGGCTCCACCGCCGCGATCTTCCCGATCGACGACGAGACGCTGAAGTACCTGCGTCTGACCGGCCGCGACGCCCAGCAGGTCGCGCTCGTCGAGGCGTACGCCAAGGAGCAGGGCCTCTGGCTCGACCCGGCCGCCGAGCCCGACTTCTCCGAGAAGCTGGAGCTCGACCTCTCCACGGTCGTCCCCTCCATCGCCGGCCCCAAGCGCCCGCAGGACCGCATCGTCCTCGCCAACGCCGCCGAGCAGTTCGCCAAGGACGTCCTCAACTACGTCGAGGTCCCCACCACCCAGGCCGGCACCGCCGCCTCCCCGGTGGACGAGGCGAGCGACGAGTCCTTCCCGGCCTCCGACGCCCCGGCCTACGGCAGCCAGGAGAACGGCGCGGGCGCCCCGCAGCACGCCGAGGGCACCGGTGCCGCCGTCCCGTCGAACCCGGTCACGGTCACCGCCGCCGACGGCTCGACCTACGAGATCGACCACGGCGCCGTCACCGTCGCCGCGATCACCTCCTGCACCAACACCTCGAACCCGTACGTGATGGTCGCCGCGGCGCTCGTCGCGAAGAAGGCCGTGGAGAAGGGCCTGACCCGCAAGCCGTGGGTCAAGACCACGCTCGCCCCGGGCTCGAAGGTCGTCACCGACTACTTCGACAAGGCCGGTCTGACGCCCTACCTCGACAAGATGGGCTTCAACCTCGTCGGCTACGGCTGCACGACGTGCATCGGCAACTCGGGCCCCCTCGACGAGGAGATCTCGAAGGCGGTCAACGAGCACGACCTCGCGGTCACCTCGGTGCTCTCCGGCAACCGCAACTTCGAGGGCCGGATCAACCCCGACGTCAAGATGAACTACCTGGCGTCCCCGCCGCTGGTCGTCGCGTACGCCATCGCGGGCTCGATGAAGGTCGACATCACCACCGAGGCCATCGGCACGGACACTGACGGCAACCCGGTCTTCCTCAAGGACATCTGGCCCACCGAGGCCGAGGTCAACGACGTCGTGGCGAACGCCATCGGCGAGGACATGTTCAACAAGTCCTACCAGGACGTCTTCGCGGGCGACGCCCAGTGGCAGTCGCTGCCGATCCCGACCGGCAACACCTTCGAGTGGGACCCGCAGTCCACCTACGTCCGCAAGCCCCCCTACTTCGAGGGCATGCAGATGGAGACGACGCCGGTCACCGACATCACGGGCGCGCGCGTCCTGGCCAAGCTGGGCGACTCGGTCACCACCGACCACATCTCCCCGGCCGGTGCGATCAAGGCCGACACCCCGGCCGGCAAGTACCTCACGGAGCACGGCGTGAACCGCCGCGACTTCAACTCCTACGGCTCGCGCCGTGGCAACCACGAGGTCATGATCCGGGGCACGTTCGCCAACATCCGCCTGCGCAACCAGATCGCGCCGGGCACCGAGGGCGGCTTCACCCGCGACTTCACCCAGGCGGACGCCCCCGTCTCCTTCATCTACGACGCGTCGCAGAACTACCAGGCCGCCGGCATCCCGCTGGTGATCCTGGCGGGCAAGGAGTACGGCTCGGGTTCGTCCCGCGACTGGGCCGCCAAGGGCACGGCGCTGCTCGGCGTCAAGGCCGTCGTCGCCGAGTCCTACGAGCGCATCCACCGCTCGAACCTCATCGGCATGGGCGTCCTGCCGCTCCAGTTCCCGGAGGGCGCCACGGCCGCCTCCCTGGGCCTGACCGGCGAGGAGACCTTCTCCATCACGGGCGTCACCGAGCTGAACGAGGGCACGACCCCGCGCACGGTGAAGGTCACCACCGACACGGGCGTGGAGTTCGACGCGGTGGTCCGCATCGACACCCCCGGTGAGGCGGACTACTACCGCAACGGCGGCATCATGCAGTACGTGCTGCGGAACCTGATCCGCGGCTAGCGGACCCGGCCAGCAGGAAGGGCCGCACCCCCTCCCGGGGGTGCGGCCCTTTGGCCTTCGCTAGGTAGTCCAGACGGTGATGGGCTCTCCGGTTTCCCCATCCGGCTGAGCAGGGTCCGCTCCGCTGTCCACGGCGATGATTTTCCGGCACACGACGAACCCGGATCCGCTCCTGGAGCGAAGCGAGACGACGAGGTGTTTCTCCCGCCACCGGTCGTCCATCTTGACCAGTTCTAGGATCTGTCGGGCTTCTTCTTCGCCGGTGGGGCGAATCTCCATCGTTTCGTAGCGCGTGACCAGTTGGACAGCACGTACCCCTTCGAAAAGCAGGTCCAGACGGGTCGTGTCCATGCCGTCCGGTACCGATCGAAGGAGTAGCTGTGAGTGCCCCACCCCATAGCGCCAGAGGGTGAAGGTGCGCTCGGACCTGAACCAGACCTCACGGTCGGCACTCCTAGTGGAATGGGTTGTCAACGATGCGCCCCTTTCGATACCAAGTGATTCTGTTCCATGCGTGAGGGGAATTTCTGATCCGGGAGAGTTCCCAGTTCGTCAGACCCTCAAATCCGCTCGGGTCAACTGAATCGCCAGCGCGTGCAGACGCGATGGGATCCGTGATGTCGTCCAGGTTGAATGATATGCGCGTATTAGATTCTGGCGCCAGGAACTCTTCCAGCTTCTTGTACCAGGGGCCTTTACCGGGCCAATCGGAGTAGGCGCTTGCTCCCCGTTCCATGGCGAATTCCTCGAGCGCCCAGGGGTTATCCCGTGTTGCGCTTAGGCCGAGCGCGATGTGATCGCAGTTGGAATTATGCACCAGCACCGGCGTGTCGTCGGCGAGTACATAGTACGTATGCAGGTCGGCTACGGTCAGGTTGTACGTACGTGCATGCTGGCTGAATGGACGGTTGGACGCCACCCGGACCGTTTTCCTGTGGATGCTCAGGAGGGTTGAGCCAGGTGTGAGATCTTTCGCCTTGACCCAGCGGTCTTCAGATGGGCTCCAGAAAGGGTGCTCGTAGGTGGCAATGATCTTGTGGGGCCCACTGGCGGTCGAGAGAGTCAGCTCATTGAAAAGCTTGTCATCCTGAGTGATGATCAGTCGGGTGACTTTACGAAGGCCCGTCTTGCCCGTAAGTGGATTAGTGGCGAGGACCTCGTCGTCAGGTCGAACGTCTTCGATGGCCTTAGTCTGGCGGCCCTTCATGAGGACTTTGGTGCCGGAGACGAAGCAATTGAGGCAGCCGCTTGGCCTTCCTCCGGTTTTGCTGCGGAGTTCGTCCGTGAACCTGAGGAGTGCCGCCATCTTGGACTTGAAGGTGAGCTGCTGAGTCAGTTCTCCGCAGGCGTCGAGGTCATAGTCCACGCAACTAGCCAGTGAACTGAGATGCAAGATGAAATTGGCGTAGTACGCTGCCTTGTTCATCGCAGCTTCGAAGGCAGGCCCCATGTTGATGATTTCACAGGCCACTTCGTGGTGCTGGCAGAAGCGGGCGGGATTGTTGCGGGCTTGCTCGCATCCGTCGAATCCACATCGGTATCTTTCCGGGGAAACTCGCCCTTCCGCTCGGGCCTTTCGGCGTGCTTCTTCTTCGGTCTGGAGCTTTACTTTGACAGTGTGGAAGACGTCCTTAAGCGCATCCATAGCAGCTTTGGCATCCTTGCCTGCTGCATTGGCGATGGCCCGGGCTTCGGTGGCTGCTGTCCACGCGCTGGCGGCGGAAGCGTGTGCCCGCTCGGCAGATACCGCAGCCTCCACCCATGACGTGGTTGCCCTGCTCGCTGCTCCCTGTGCCTCGTCGGAGGCTTGGCGTGCCGACTTCGCGGAGGCGGCTGCCTGCGCTGCGGAGGCTTCGGCTTCCTTGGCGGACTTGGAAGCCTGATCGGCGTAGTATCGAGCCTCACGCTTTTTCTGTTCGGCTTCCTGGGCAGCGATCTGCGCTTCATCGGACGCTTTTCTGGCCAGCAAGGCGGCTTCGCGGGCTTCGGCGGCATTTTGTTGCGCGGTGGCCGCGACCTTGGCAGCCTCCGCGATCAGCTGTTGTACCCGTGCAATGTGGGTAGTAGCGAGCAGATCCTGCTGCTGTGCTCTGTACTGCCCGGATTCGATGAAGGCATGCAGTTGCTGAGCTGGGCCCTCCAAGGCGATCCGGGCTTCCGCCTTGACCTGCGGGCCAGCATGGTCAATCAGTACGGCAGCACGAACTCGTTCGTCCTGAGTGCGGGCGGCGTACTGCCCTGTCGCAATAAAATCTCGGTACTTCAGGAAGTCCCCGGACTCCAGCGCTGCTCGGCCAGCCCTCTGCACGCCGGGCCCAGCACCGTTGATGATCCGAGCGATGTGGACCCTGAGGTCCTGGGCAGATACCCGGTATTGGCCGGTAGCCAGGAACTCGGCAATTTCTGTGGAATCACCCTTGAGTGCCGATTCGGCGGCGGCGCGTACCGATGCGAGAGGGCTTTCCTCGGCCAGTTCCTCGACCTGGAAGCGCTGATCGTCTGCGGCCGCATCTTTCCAGCCACTGCGGACATACTCGGCGACGTCCTCGCCTGAACCTGCGAGCGCAGCTTCAGCGGCAGCTACACTCCACGGGCCGCGCAGTCGCATCGCCAAGAACGCACTTTTCCGGCCCTGGCCAGCAACATCCTTCGGGTCGGCATCGGGCCGGGCGGCTTCGTCTGCCAAGCGCAGAGCCTCACGCTCGAGGTCCTCAGTTTCTTTAGCCTTCTTTTCCCGGTCCTTCGAGCGCTTCTCCTCCTGAGTTGTGAGGTCTCTCGCGCGTTCGATACCTTCGTTCGTGCGAGCGGTCAACGCCTCGGCTTCGATCTGCCGTGCCAGATCATGAGTGGACTGGGCCCGGGCCGCAGCTGTGCTAGCTGAGTTAGCGGCTTGGGTCGCTGCCTTTGCATGGGCTTCTGACCGTGTAGCCGCTGTGTCCGCCTCACCGGCATGCGTGGCTGCGTCGTCAGCTGCTTTGGCCGCGTTCTCGGCGTGTGCAGCGGCTGAGTTCGCAGCATCGCGTGATTGGCCGGCTGCAGAAGCAGCCTTACGTGCCAGCGACTCGGCGGCGAGAGCGGCGCGGTTGGCCTCACTCGCGTGTCGGCGGGCCGCTGCGGCAGCTTCCTTCGCCTCGGCCGAGCTGCTGTCGGCCTGGTTGACATATTGGCTGGCTTCCTCTGCGGCTGTAGCCGCAGCGTCGGCATTCCCGCCCGCACTCAGAGCAACAAGAGCGGCATCCCCAGCCGCTGACGCGGCGACGCTCGCCTGGCTGGCCGCATCTGCCGCCAAGTGCGCGCCTTTGGCTGCAGTGCGCGCGCTCTCAGCTGCCTGGCGTGCAACCGAGGCTTTGGTCTTGTCCAAGGCTGCCGCAGCGGCCGCGCTCTGAGCTCTGGAGGCGGCCTGAGCCGCACCTGCCGCCGCGGCTGCAGCCTGAGACGCCGCATTGGCCGCTATGCGAGCGGAGCTATTGGCTGCTCGGGCTGCGTCGATTGCCTGTTGCGCAGCCGAGGCAGCCTGATTGGCTGCATTGGCCGCCTCCTTCGCCTTCGCCGCTGCCTTAACGGCATCGTTCTTGGCGAGCGCCGTCTCGGCGGCGGCCTTCTCGGCGTCCTTCTTCGCCTGTTTTGATGCGGTGACAGCGCGGGCCGACGCATCCTTGGCTGCTTCCGTCTCCGCTGCGGCTTGGCGGCCTGCTTCCCGGGCCTGGTCGGCGAGTTGAGCGACGCTGGCGTGCTCCTGGTCGCGTGTCCGGGCCACGTATTGCCCGACCTGTAAGAACTCGCGGATGTCCTCCGGTGTCCCATTCAACGCGACACGGCCTGCAGCCACCACATTGGCGCCACCCGTGCTAAGGATTTGCGCCAGCTGGACACGGTCGTCTTGGTCGCGCTGGGAGTACTGACCCTGTTCCAGGAAGGCGTTGATGTCCTCAGCCGTGCCATTGAGAGCTTTTCGTCCGGCTTCTTGGACTCCACGGCCACCGGAGTTGACGACTTGGGCCACTCGCACTCTCTGGTCCTGCTCCCAGGGGTCTTTCCAGCCATCCTTCAAGAAAGACTTGAGTTCCTCGGGGGTGCCGTTGAGTGCTTTGAGAGCCGCCTCTTGCACTCCTCGCCCGCCGACGCTTATGAGCTGGCCGGCTGCGACCCGATTATCTGCGAACTCTTCCTTGTCCTTAACCTGTTCAAGAAAGTACTTGACGTCAGAGTCGCTACCGAGGAGCGCGACTTCCGCTGCCGCCTTCATCCCGGTTCCACCGGTCTTCCACAGCTCCAGGACCTGTCCTCGCGCCGTAGGAGCAATGGGTCCGGGGTCCGTCTCGGTGGTGGCCGCAGCTGCCCCCGCTGATCCGGGTTCCACGAGAGCAGTCACGAGGAGCGTGGACAACAGGCTGATACTTAAGGCGCGTATCACGACGGAGGGACTTCGGGTTCCGGCCTTCCGGCCCGCTTTTCGTTTCAAGGCGACACTCATTTCGGTTACTGAGATCGTCAGTTGCCGTATTCCGGCGCCGAGAGCTTAGCCGTTCATCTGAGGCCTGTTCGCCGCTCCCTGCTTGTTGGCAGGAACAGCTGTAAGGTTGGCTTGAATGAGGCGAGTCCTATGCGCTGGAGGGGGGAGTTACTGGTTCCAATAATGGCTAGATTCAGGTAGTCGCGAAGCCGTGTGAATCAGATCACCTTGACACTGTGGGTTGCGCGCCGGATATTGGCTCGGGGATTCTATTTCGACAGAAGTGCGTGGGGGGCGCAGTCCATGGTCACCCATGCCTGAAAGGACACCGGTGACCTCTCTTATTCGTAGATTGATAATGGCTGGAAGTGCTGTTGCGCTGGCGGCTGTGGTCAGCGTTCCCGCCCTGGCGTCAGCCAGCTCCCCGTCTGCTCCCGCTGTGCAGGCCACAAGCGAGTTGCCGCCCTCGGGGGTCGAGGACTTCGCGTACCCCGGCTCCGCCAGGATCGAGGCGGACAGGAAGATCACCCTGATAAAAGGGGACGGTCATATCGTGCTCGCCGACTCCTGTGACGGCTCACCGCAGCAAATCAGGGTGTGGACACGGAGCAACGACAGTAAGGATGTTTGCTTCCGTGTCATCGGTAAGAGCGGCTACCTGGCCATGAAAATCGCGGATGTCTGGGCCGTGGAGACCAAGGACCACCCTGTCACCGCCGACCTGACAGCGGATGGCGGCAAGACACATCAGACCGTTGATGTGCAGCCCGGTCACTTCGAGTCTGTGGGCGAGGGGGCCGGTGCTGAGCCCACCGCGCTCCTTGAGCTGCGGGTGACTGGCTGAGTGCCTCAGTCCTGCCGTCGGTCGGCTGTAGAACGCCGAATCAAGCATTTGACGAGAAAGATGAAGATGACTGCCAGACGTTCGCACTGGACCTGGGTAACGGGTCTTTCGGCTGCGGTTGTGTTTGCCGGAACACTCCTCAGCCCCCAGGCTGAGGCGTTAGCAGGAACACCCATCGATGACGGGACGTACACGTTCGCTGTCAAGATTCATATCGGAGAAGGCCAGCGGACCTGTTCCGGTGCTTTGGTGGACCCGCAATGGGTGCTGACTGCGGCCAGTTGTTTTGCCGAGAACCCGCAGCAGGGATTTGATATCCCCGCAGGTGCCCCCAAGATGAAAACCAGGGTCACCCAGGAGGGTGGTAGCCCCAGACCGATCCTCAATGTCGAGGGAACCATCGCCGAGCTGGTTCCTGCCAAGGGGCGCGACCTGGTTATGGCCAGGATGTACACGGGCATCATCAATGGCGGCGGCAAGTACACCGGGTTCGAGCCGGCACTCCGCCGCGGCGAGGGGGCCGCCCCGATTCAGCTCGCCACCACCGCCCCGGTCGACGGCGAGTCACTGCGAGTGGTGGGCTTCGGCCGGACAAAGGGCGAGTGGGTGCCTGACCGCCCCCACACTGGTTCCTTCACGGTGGGATCCACTGACGGCGTGAACTTCGGTATCGACAAGAAGAGCGGGACTGACGCCAGTCTCTGTAAGGGCGATGCCGGCGCACCGGCCTTCCGCGAGGCGGACGGTAAGGTCGAATTGGTCGGCATCAACAGCCGCTCCTGGCAGGGTGGTTGCCTGGGTGAGAGTGAGGCCCGTACGGGAGCACTTGAGACTCGGGTTGACGATATGAATGACTGGGTCCAGAAGACCCGCCAGCGTCCCAAGCCTCCAAATCTGAACACCCTGACGACGACTGCGGACTTCAACCGTGATGGCCGCACGGACATAGCGGTGGTCTTCGATGACGGATCGCTCAATGCCTTCTATGCGAGCGCCAATGGCAATCTCGAGTACGGTCGTCCGTTGTGGCGGTGGGATGGAAATTGGGGGTCGAACAAGCGGATTATCGCCGGTGACTACAACGGCGACGGTGTGTCCGATATCGCGGCTGTCGGCGGCGACGGGGCTCTGAAGCTGTACCTGGGTAGGGCGGATGGCGGCCTTGCAGAGGGGAAGCAAATGTGGCCGGACACCTCATGGAAGAGCATGCTTCAGGTCGCCCGGTACAGGGCGAACGGCTCGACTCGTGATGGACTGATCGGCGTCTCGGGCGACGGTTCGCTGTACACGTATGCCACGAACCCGGACGGTGTCCTCGCTGGGCAGAGGCACCAGGTGTGGCGCGACAGCACATGGAAGCCCACGAAGCAGATCGCCACCGGCGACTTCAACCAGGACGGTCGCGATGACATCGTGGCCATCACCAGCGACGGCGGACTGCGCGGTTACCACGGGAATACGCAGGGGCTGTTCGACAATGGCGTCTCCGTATGGCCGGATACGTCGTGGAGCAACACAAGCATTCTGCTCGGCGGAGACGTCAACGGAGATGGCAAGCCCGACCTGGTGAGACTGTGGATCGCGTCGCAGTCGTTGAAGCTTTACAAGGGCACTGGCCAGTCCACCTTCGTCGACGGCGTATCCCTGTGGCGTCAGGTCTCTTGACCTCCTGGCTTCCTTGAGAAAACACGATGGGCCACACTCCGTGAGGGGTGCGGCCCATCGTCATGCGTGGCGCTTCAGAGAAGTGCCGGTGGGACTAGAACAGGATGCGGTAGGTGTTCCAGCCGCCGCTGCCGACCTGGACGCGGGACTTGTACGGGGACGAGGCGTTGCCCGTGCCCGAGTAGCGCCACAGGGTGCCGTCGTTGCCGCGCGCGACCAGGTCGGTCTTGCCGTCGAAGTCCATGTCACCGATGGAGACGAGGCTGTTGTACGTGTTCCAGCCGCCCCCGATCTTGGTGCGGCCCTCGAACGGGGCCTTGTAGTTGCCCGTTCCCTTGTAGAGCCACAGGGTGCCGTCGCCGCCGCGCGCCACGATGTCGGCCTTGCCGTCACCGGTCAGGTCGCCGTTGCCGGCGATCTGCGTGTACTGGCCCCAGCCGCCGCCGACCTTGTAACGGGACGTCAGCGTGCCGTTGCCGTAGTTGAGGTAGATGTACAGGTTGCCGCTGCCGTCACGGGCCAGCAGGTCACCCGCGGCCGCGCCGCCGAGGTTGCCCACGGACCAGATGCGGTTGTAGGTGTTCCAGCCGCCGCCCACGAGCTCGGGGGACTGGTTCCACTTCATGTAGCCCAGGTAGCCGTCCGCGCCACGGAACCAGACGCCGGTCGCGTCGCCGCCGTTGCCATCGCTGTCGACCTGGACGACGTCGCGGTCTGTGCCGAAGCCGTGGCCGAGCTCTTCACGGTTGCCGAGGCCGCCGTTCCCGTCCGGGCCGTAGCCGTACTGGGTGCCGTTGCTGGAGATGCCGTAGAGGCTGAACTGGGAAGGCGCCGTCGCCGCCACCGCGCCGGAGCGCAGCGAGGAGGGGGCCTTCGCCGCCGGGGCGGCCGAGCCGGCCGACTTGGCGGGGTTCTCCGCCGCGACCGCGGACGCGCCGGTCGCGACGAGCGCCGCGGTGATGGCCGCGGCGGCGAGACGGGCGGCTATGCGCCCGCCCTTACGGCCAGAAGTGTTGGCCACGTATTTCTCCATGGAGTTGTTGAGACATGGCGCGTCCCACCAGGGGGGCCCGCCATAGGATCAGTGAGATCGTTTCACGGCTTTCTCACATCTTCCAAACAGATATGTGCGGGAATCGTCACGACCGCTTCGGCGCCGTCCCCGCAACGCCGAAGGGCCGCACCGCCGAAGCGGTACGGCCCTCCGCCAGATCCCATCAGACCCGATCAGACCGGATCGGACCGGATCGGATCAGACCGAGTTGGATCAGACCGAGTTGGTCAGACCGGTCGATCAGAAGAACAGTCGGTAGGTGTTCCAGCCCGCCGTACCGATCTTCACGCGCGACTTGTACGGGTCCGCGGCGTTGCCGTTGCCCGAGTAGCGCCACAGCGCGCCCGAGGCGTCGCGGCCGACGAGGTCGGTCTTGCCGTCGAGGTCGAGGTCGCCCGGCGAGAAGATCGTGTTGTAGGTGTTCCACCCACCACCGATCTTCGTGCGGCCCTCGAAGGGCGCCTTGTAGTTGCCGGTGCCCTTGTAGAGCCACAGGGTGCCGTCGCCGCCGCGCGCCACGATGTCGGCCTTGCCGTCGCCCGTGAGGTCACCGTTGCCGGCGAGGGCCGTGTACTGGCCCCAGCCGCCGCCCACCAGGTAGCGGGACGTCATCTTGCCGGTGCCGTAGCCCAGGTACAGGTACAGGTTGCCCGACGAGTCGCGGCCCAGGAGGTCACCGGCGCCCGCGCCGCCCAGGTTGCCCGGGGAGAGCAGGGCGTTGTACGTGTTCCAGCCGCCACCGATGGTGATCGGGTTGGAGCCGTCGGCCGGGGCGTAGTACAGGTTGCCGTTGTAGTCGGCCTGCCAGGCGCCGTCCACGACGTTGTCGCCGTCCTGTTCGACCTGGCCGACCCACTTGAACGCCCAGCCCGCGTTGCCCTCGAAGCCCGTGCGCGACTCGAGGCCGCCGTTGCCGTCCGGCGCGTAGTACCAGGCGGTGTTGGACTTGTCGATGCCGTACAGGCCGAAGACCGGCGCGTCGCCCGGGTCCGCGGCCTGGGCGCCGGTCAGCGCGCGCTTGGCCGGCTTCGCCGTCGGGGCCTTGAACGGCTTCGCCGAGGGGTTGTCGGCGGCGAAGGCGGTGGCGCCGGTGCCGACGAGGGCGGCGGTGACCGCCGCGGCAGCGAGACGCGAAGCTATGCGTCCACGCTTACGGCCAGAGATATTGGCCACGTATGTCTCCATTGGTCGTGAATGAGACGTGGTGCGACTCGGGTGTCGAGTCGCGTCACGAGTTCAGCGGAATCGTTTCACGACTCCTTTACCTGTCAACCCGCTTGGCGACAAAGGGGATCAAGACAACAGCTATTTCTCGCCCCTCGTTCACCATCCGTATCCCTAAAACGCCCAAAAGGGCCGCATTTCCCCTACGGGAATACGGCCCTCCGGTTATCGCGTGTGGCTCGAAGCCGCCGGAACGGCGTCAGAACAGCAGCCGGTACGTGTTCCAGCCGCCGCTCCCGATCTTGACGCGCGACTTGTACGGGTCCGCGGCGTTTCCGGTGCCCGAGTAGCGCCACAGCGCACCCGAGGCGTCGCGGCCGAGCAGGTCGGTGGTGCCGTCCAGGTCCACGTCGCCCGAGGAGACGATGGCGTTGTAGATGTTCCAGCCCCCGCCTATCCTCGTGCGCCCCTCGAAGGGGGCCTTGTAGTTGCCGGTGCCCTTGTAGAGCCACAGGGTGCCGTCGCCGCCGCGCGCCACGATGTCGGCCTTGCCGTCACCGGTGAGGTCGCCGTTCCCGGCGAGGGCGGTGTACTGGCCCCAGCCGCCGCCCACCTTGTAGCGCGAGGTCAGCTTGCCGTTGCCGTAGCCCAGGTACAGATAGAGCGTGCCGGAGGCGTCGCGGCCCAGCAGGTCGCCGCCGTCCGCGCCGCCGAGGTTGCCCGCGGAGAGCAGCGTGTCGTAGATGTTCCAGCCGCCGCCGACGGTGGTGGTCTCCACTTCGAGCAGCGGCTCGTACGTCATCGTGCCGTTGGCGTCCCACTTCCAGACGCCGTCCGCGACGCCGTCGGCGTCGTTGTCGACCTGGGCGCCGTTCTTCACCCCGCCCTGGCCCTCCTCGAACAGCATCCGGGACGCGAAGCCGCCCTCGGAGTCGGGCAGATAGGAGAAGCTGTTGCCGGAGCGGTCCACGCCGATGAGCGCGAAGACCGGGTAGGCGCCGTTGGGGTCGTCGGAGGTGGTGACACCGCGCTTGCCCTTGGCCGCGGCGAGCGCGACGGCCTTGGCGGTCGCGGCCTTCACCGAGGCCTTCGCCGAGGGGGCCGGCTGATCGGCCGCGAACGCGGTGGCGCCGGTGCCGACGAGGGCGGCGGCGACGGCCGCGGCGGCGAGACGGGAAGCCGTCCGCCCGGGCGTACGGCCTGAAGACTTGGCCACGTGTCTCTCCATGGGGTCGATGAGCCATGACGCGGCCCGGGGCGCGCCTGTGGAACCGCGCGCCGGACACGTCACGTGATCAGCGAGATCCTTACACAACTCCCTTACGTGTCAACCTGTTTGAGTGCGGAGGGGCAACGGCGAAGGGCCGCGCCCCCGTCTCCGGGAGTGCGGCCCTCGCGTCACACGTCAGGACGTCAGGACGTCAGAAGAACAGCCGGTAGGTGTTCCAGCCGCTCGTCCCGATGTTCTTGCGGCCCGCGAACGGCGCCGCCGCGTTGCCCGTGCCCGAGTAGCGCCACAGGGAGCCGTCGGTGCCGCGCGCGACGAGGTCGGTCGTGCCGTCCAGGTCCAGGTCGCCCATGGAGAACAGCGCGTTGTACGTGTTCCAGCCGCCCCCGATCCGGGTGCGGCCCTCGAAGGGCGCCTTGTAGTCGCCGGTGCCCTTGTAGAGCCACAGCGTGCCCGAGGCGTCGCGGGCGACGAGGTCGTTCTTGCCGTCGCCCGTCAGGTCGCCGTTGCCGGCGATCTGGTTGTAGGCGTTCCAGCCGCCGCCGACCTTGTAGCGGGTCGCCAGCTTGCCGTTGCCGTACCCCAGGTACACGTAGAGCGTGCCCGCGCTGTCGCGGGCGAGCAGGTCGCCCGCGGCGGCGCCGCCGAGGTTGCCGGGGGAGAGCACCAGGTTGTAGGTGTTCCAGCCGCCGCCGACCGTCCACGGAGTGTCGGAGTCGTCCGCGGCGTAGTACATCGTGCCGTTCTTGTCCCACTCCCACCAGCCGTCGGCGTACCCGTCGGCGTCGTGGTCGACCTGGGCCGACCACTTGATGGCGTCCCAGCCCGTGTCGATCTTCGCGCGCGGGCTGAGGGCGCCGCCGCCGTCGCGGATGTAGCCGTAGAGCGTGTTGGCGCGGTCCGCGGCGAACAGGTCGAACTGGGGGGCCTCGGGGCTGGGCGCGGCAACGACCGCGCCGGAGCGCGTGAGCGACGGCGCGGAGGGCTTCGGGGCGGCCTTGAAGGGCTTGGGCGGATCGACCGCCGCGGCCGCGGTCGCACCGGCGCCGACGAGGGAGGCGGCGGCCACGACGGCGCCGAGCCGCGCGGCTATGCGGCTGCGCTTGCTGCCGGAGGTCCCGGAAGTCCCGCGAGTCGCGGAATCCTTGGCCAGATTCTTGGCCACGTAGTTCTCCATGATCCATGAGGCTCAGATGCGACGTGGCGCGCCTCAGCAGACGAGACGCGCCACGGGTTTCACCGGAATCCTGCCATGACTCCTTTACATGTCAATCGGCTTGAGGTAAAAGCAGCCAACTCGATACGCGCGCCCACGGGGTGGGGCCCCCGGATGGGACCGTCAGCGCAGCAGCTCGATCTCGGCCAGCGTCACCGGTCCGTCCGCCGGCACCAGGCGGTAGTGCCCGTACGTGCCGGGCCGAGCCACGGTGAACACCCGGGTCTGCTGGTCCCAGGCGAACGACTCGCCCGAGCGCCGGTCCAGATCGACCCACTTCGTCCCGTCCGAAGAGCCCTGGAGGACCCACCCCTTGGGGGCCTTCGACCGGTCGGCGGACGTCAGGGTGTACTGCGCCGCGCGCGTGGCCGACGCCACCGGCAGCTCGGCGGAGCCGAACGAGGCGGATGTCGCCGAGGTGTCGTCGAAGAGCGGACCTCCGCCCTCGGTCGCGTCGGAGGGCGGCACCGGAACCCTGCCGTCCTGCGTGATCGACACCGGCGCCGCCTTCTCGCCCGTGCCCCAGGCCGACGGACGCGGCCCCATCGCGAAGTCCAGCGTGCCGCCCCGGGCCAGCAGGGAGTGGGGGAGCGCGGTGGAGTTCCACGCCTTGCCGTTCACCTTCAGCGACTGGACGTAGAGGTTGCGCGCGCTGTTAGCCGGCGCCCTGACCACGAGGTCGCGGCCGTTCTCCAGGTGCACGGTCGCCTTGGTGAACTGGGGCGAGCCGACGGCGTACTCGCCGCTGCCCATGACCAGCGGGTAGAACCCGAGCGCGGAGAACAGGTACCAGGCCGACTGCTCGCCGTTGTCCTCGTCGCCGTGGTAGCCCTGCCCGATGGGGCTGCCCGTGTAGAGGCGGTTCATCACCTCGCGGACCTTCTCCTGCGTCTTCCAGGGCTGCCCGGCCGCGTCGTACATGTACGTCACATGGTGGGCGACCTGGTTGGAGTGGCCGTACATGCCCATCCGGACGTCACGGGCCTCGGTCATCTCGTGGATGACGCTGCCGTACGAACCGGCGAGGTCGGGGGAGGCCGTCTCGGGCGTCGTGAAGTACGCGTCGAGCTTCTTCGCCAGGCCCGCGCGCCCGCCGTAGAGGTTGGCCAGGCCCCGGGAGTCCTGCGGGGCGGTGAACGCGTAGCCCCAGCCGTTGGTCTCGGTGTAGTCGTAGCCCCAGACCCGCGGGTCGTAGGAGGCGCTGGGCACGCGCCACCGGCCCTGGGTGTCCCGGCCCTGGAAGAAACCGGGGGCGCCCGCCCCGGCGCTCGCCGCCCGGGAGTCGAAGAGCTTCACGTAGTTGCGGGCCCGGCCCAGGAAGTACGCCGCCTCCTCCTTGTAGCGGGACTTGTGGGTCCTGTCGTAGAGCGCCTGGCCCATCTTCGCGAGGCCGTAGTCGTTGAGGTAGCCCTCCAGGGACCACGACAGGCCCTCGTGCGTCGAGGTCGGGGTGTAGCCGAGGAAGGGCGAGGTGTCCATGCCCTTGCGGCCGACCCCCGCGGCCGGCGGGGCGACGGTGGCGTTCTTGAGCGCGGCCTCGTAGGCGGCCTCGCCGTCGAACTTCACGCCCTTCACGTACGCGTCGGCGAAGGCCACGTCCGAGCTGGTCCCGGTCATCAGGTCCGCGTAACCGGGCGAGGACCAGCGCGAGATCCAGCCGCCGTCCTTGTACTGCTGGACGAACCCGTCGACCATCTCGCCGGCCCGCCCCGGGGTGAGCAGCGAGTACGCGGGCCAGGTCGTGCGGTAGGTGTCCCAGAAGCCGTTGTTGACGTACACCTTCCCCTCGACGATCTTCGCGCCGGTGCGGGTGGGCGTGTCCTGGCCGGTGCCGGGGGAGAAGGGGCTGGCGTAGACGTCCTTGGCTCCCACCCGCTCGAAGCCGGAGTTCGGGTACAGGTAGAGCCGGTAGAGCGAGGAGTAGAGGGTGGTGAGCTGGTCGTGGCTCGCGCCCTCGACCTCCACCCGGCCCAGGATCCGGTCCCAGGCGCGCTGGGCCTGCCGCTTCACCCGCTCGAAGGACGTGCCCGCCGGGATCTCCGCGGCGAGGTTGGCCTTCGCCTGGTCCACGCTGATGAGCGAGGTCGCCAGGCGCAGGGTGACCGTGCGGTCCTTGCCGGGCTTCAGCCGCAGATAGCCGGTGACGTCGGCGCCGCCGCCCCCGGGCAGCTTTCCGCCCGCGGTCGCCGGTACGTCGAAGACGCCGTGGACGAAGAGCCGGGTGGCGCCCTGGGAGAGACCGCTCTTCACGTCGGAGTAGCCGGTGAAGGACGAGGTCGACGGGTCGAGGGTGAGGCCGCCGTTGTTGTTCACGTTGTCGAGGAGCACGCTCGCGTCGTCACCGGGATAGGTGAACCGCATGGCCGCCGCGTGGTCGGTGGGCGCCATCTCGGCCTTGAGGCCGTTCTCGAAGGTGACGCCGTAGGAGTACGGCTTGGCGCTCTCGTTCTCGTGCCGGAACGGCAGGGCGCGCGCGGTCCGCGAGGCGTCCGGGATCCCGGCCGCCGCCGACGGCATCAGCTGGAAGGTCTGCCGGTCGCCCATCCACGGGCTGGGTTCGTGGCTGGCGGAGAACGCCTGGAGGGTGGGCAGGTTGTCGGCGTTGTTGCGCCGCGCGTAGTCGTACAGCCAGTCCTGCGAGCCCGCGTTGGTCACCGGGGTCCAGAAGTTGAACCCGTTGGGGACGGCCGTCGCCGGGAAGGTGTTGCCGCGCGAGAAGGAGCCGCTGGAGTTGGTGCCGCGGGTGGTCAGCGCGTAGTCGGAGAGGTGCGCGAGGCGCTTCTCCGGCTTCTTCGGGGCGATCGAGAGGTCGTCGATCCAGCCCTGGAACTTCGCCGGCCCCTTGGGCGAGTCGTACGCCACCAGGATCCGGTCCGCGGTCTTGCCCGCGGCCACCGCGCCGATGCGCGAGGACACCTCGTTCCACTGGTTGACGTAGAGGGTCTTCGCCGCGCCCTGGCCCTGGGGGGTGAGCCGTCCGCCGTGCGCGTCGAGGGCCCCGAGGTCACTCAGATAGGTGCCGTCGGTGAAGGCGAGGTCCACCGACACGTTGGTGGCGGGGTAGCCGGGGTCGGTCTCCGGCATCGACGGGAAGACCTTGTAGTCGAGCACGGTGTCCCGGCCGATCCGGGTGTCCACGTCGAAGATCTTGTTGTACGAGTAGGCGCGGCCGTCCGCCTTGTGCGTACCGGCGTAACGCAGGGCCCTCTTTCCGGTGAATCCGGCGTTGGCCTTGGCGGTGGGGGAGCCGCCGGGGCCGCGGTCCGGCAGAGTCCGCATGTCCGCGGGGACCGGGGTGCTGGTGTCGCCGTTCGAGAACTGCACATCGGCCAGCTGGGTGAGGTCGGCGCCACTGTTATGGGTGATTTCCAGGCGGTAGTGCGCGTATGCCGTGGAGTTGGTGAAGCCGTACGTCCGGGTCTGGAAGCGGGAGGCGAACGTCTCGCCCGAGCGGGTGTCCAGCGTCGTCCAGGTGGCGCCGTCGGCGGAGCCCTTCAGCGTCCAGTCCCGGGGGTCGCGCGCGGCCGCGTCATTGGCCGAGGTCAGGGCGTAGGTGACGACCTTGACCGGGCTGTCGAGGTCGAACTCCAGCCAGGCGGTGGGCTGGAAGGCGAGCCATTTGGTGCTCGGCTGGCCGTCGACGAGGTTCTCCTTCACCTCGCCCGACCCGTCGTTCTCGGCGCTCGCCCGGACCGCCGTCACCCGGTCGGTGACACTGCCCGGTATACCGCTCGCGAAGCCGCCGTCGACGCCCGAGGCGCGCTTGCTCCCGTCCGGGCCCCTCTCCACGGTGTCGCGCCAGTCGGGCTGCGGCTGGCCGTTCTCGAACGAGGTACGGAACTCCTGGCCGGCCCGGGAGGGTTGGGCGGCGGCGGACTGGGCGGTCGCGGCTCCCTGGGCCGTCACCACGAGCAGGAAGGAGGCCGCCGCGAGGGCGGCCGTCGGCCCTTGGCGGAGCCGGGATCTGGGCAGCATACGGGGCCTTTCCATTGGCGGGCGCATGACAGAGGGCAGCGCGCCGAAGGCCGGTGCGCACCGGTCATACGATCTGGACAACGTTGTCAGAGAGAAAATGCAGGATCCAGTAGGAAGGCAAGTCGACGGTGCTGTCAAGGGCGTTGAGGGCAAATGGCCCGGGCGTTCCTGGACGCCGCGAGGGGCTCGCGGGGGTCCGGCCCGCCGCGCTCCGCCATCAGATATCCAAGAGGTCTCAACTCGGGAAAGGATGCCGTCCAACCGTGCTTTCGATCTTGCTCAGTTGACGGAAAGTGGACTATACCTGTCGGCGTCCGCTCCGCCGGGAAACCGGCGTGCTCGGGGACGGGGGACGTCGGGGAAGCAACGGCACGTCATCCTCCGCACATCCGACGTATCCGCTGCGTACCCTGCACTACCCAAGCTTCGGCACAACTGACCGCGGTGGCGGGGCCCTTCGCCTGTAGGCGATTCGGTACGGGCGACCGGTACACCGCCTGAGTCCTGGAGAAGGCGAGGACTTGAGCATGGGATCCACCTCCGCCCACGAGAGCAATGAGGGCCTGGGCCGTCGCGATCTGATCAAGCGGTCCGCCGCGCTCGGTCTGATCAGCGTTCCGGCGATGGGCTTCCTGTCCGCCTGCGCGAGCGGCGACAGCGGCGGCGACAAGAAGGTAGAGAAGGGCACCAAATCCGACAAGAACCCGCTCGCGGTGAATGAGTCGGCCCCTCTCGACGTCGTCATCTTCGACGGCGGTTTCGGCACCAAGTACGCCACCGACGCGAACGCCGTCTACCAGAAGGCGTTCCCGAAGGCGAAGATCAGTTTCCACAAGACCCAGAAGATCCAGTCGGAGCTCCAGCCGAAGTTCAACGGCGGCACCCCGCCGGACCTGATCGACAACTCGGGCGCCGAGCAGATGGACATGGGTGTCCTGGTCGGAAAGAGCCAGCTCACCGATCTGACCCCGCTCCTGGACGCGCCCTCCATCGACGACCCGAACAAGAAGGTCCGCGACACGCTGCGGCCGGGCATCGTCGAGATGGGCCAGTTCGACGGCGACCAGTGCTGGATCTTCTACTACGCGTACACCGTGTACGGCGTGTGGTACTCGCAGACCGCGCTCGACAAGCTCGACGCGAAGTACCCCGAGACCTGGGACGAGATGCTCGCGCTGTGCGCGAAGGCGAAGAAGCAGGGCATCGCGGGCTGGACCTACCCGGGCAAGTACCCGTACTACCTGCCGTTCTCGCTCTACCCGTTCATCGCCAAGATCGGCGGCCGGGAGGTCCTGGACGCCATCGACAACCTGGAGCCGAAGGCCTGGGAGCACCCGGCCGTCAAGGCCGCGTTCGAGGCGTACTACGAGCTCTTCAAGAAGGGCTACATCCTCCAGGGCACGCCCGGCATGACCCACATCCAGTCGCAGACCGCCTGGACCAAGGGGCAGGCGCTGTTCATCCCGAACGGCTCCTGGGTGGAGAACGAGGCCGCTCCCACCACGCCCAAGGACTTCAAGATGATGGTGGGCGCGCCCTCCAGCCTGGACGGCAACGACAAGATGCCGTTCGGCACCATCTGGGCGTCCGGCGGTGAGCCCTTCATCGTCCCGGCCAAGGCGAAGAACCCGGTCGGCGGTATGGAGCAGCTGCGCATCATGCTCAGCGAGGCCTCCTCGAAGAACTTCACCTCCCAGGTGAAGTCGCTCTCCGCCTTCAACGGCGGCACGGACGGCCTGGCCCTGTCGACCGCCCTGCAGTCCGGTGTCGACGCGCTGAAGAAGGCCGGCACGAACGTCGTCAACCCGCGGCTTCAGGACTGGTATGTGAAGCTCCAGAAGGAGCAGATCGGCGTGGCCGGTCTCGGCGAGATGATGGCGGGCCGCGCCACCCCGGCCGAGACCATCAAGAAGATCCAGGGGTACGCCGACAAGGCCGCCCAGGACCAGAACATCAAGCACTACAAGCACAAGAAGTAGCGGCAGTGGTCAGGCGTCACCAGCGGCGGCACCCGCTAGAAGATCGGGGTCGGTAACCATGCAACACGGCAAGTACCGGTTCATCGTGGGATTTCTGGTACTCCCACTGGCGTTGTACTCACTCTTCGTCATCTGGCCGTTCATCCAGTCGATCTACTACTCGTTCACGGACTGGACCGGTCTGAGCCCGGACTTCGAAATGGTCGGCTTCGACAACTACACACGGATGTTCGACGACGACATCTTCTGGAAGTCGTTGCAGCACAGTCTGCTCTTCGTCCTGCTGCTGCCCCTGGTGACGCTGGGCCTCGCGCTGTTCTTCGCCTTCATGCTCAATGTCGGGGGGCGGCGCCGAAAGGGCGCCGCCATCGCCGGAGTGCGCGGTTCCGGATTCTACAAAATCGCCTACTTCTTTCCGCAGGTGCTCTCGATCGCGATCGTCGCCCTGCTCTTCCAGTTCGCGTACAACCCCAACAACGGCGTGATCAACTCCGCGCTCAAGGGGGTCGGGCTCGGCAGCGTCCAGCCGAACTGGCTGGGCGACCCGGATCTGGCGCTCTACTGCGTGATGGCCGTGCTGGTGTGGTCCACGGTCGGCTTCTTCGTCGTCCTGTTCTCGGCCGGGATGGCGTCGATCCCCAAGGACTTCTACGAGGCGGCGCTGCTCGACGGCGCCAGCCGCTTCACCACGTTCTTCAAGATCACCCTGCCGCTGCTCTGGGACACCGTGCAGTCCGGCTGGGTCTACATGGGCATCCTCGCCCTCGGCGCCGAGGCCTTCGCCTCCGTGCAGATCATGACGGTGGGCCCGGGCGGCCCCGACTACTCGACCACGGTCCTGCCGCTCTACGTCTATCAGTCGGCGTTCCGCGACGGTCAGGCCGGATACGCGACCACGATCGGTGTCGCGCTGCTCGTCGTCACGCTGCTGTTCGCGGCGGTCGTGATGCGACTGGGCCGGCGCGAGCGGCTGGAGTTCTCATGACCACTGACACCTCGACCGCCGACCTCGCCGAGGAGCGCCCGCCCGTGGCCAAGCAGGCGGCGCCGGTGAAGAAGGAGAAGAAGAGCGAGGGCGCGGTCCTCAACGTCTTCTCCCACGGCGTGCTCGTCCTGTGGGCGTTCATGGTCGTCATCCCGCTGCTCTGGGCGGTCATGGCGTCCTTCAAGGACGACAACTCGATCCTGTCCACCCCCTGGGCGCTCCCGGACAAGCTGCACTTCGACAACTGGTCGCGGGCCTGGACCCAGGCCCACATGAGCGACTACTTCCTCAACACCATCCTGGTGGTGGGCGGCTCGCTCATCGGCACGCTGCTGCTCGGCTCGATGGCCGCGTACGTCCTGGCCCGCTTCGACTTCCCCGGGAACCGGTTCATCTACTACCTGTTCATCGGCGGGATGAGCTTCCCGATCATGCTGGCGCTGGTGCCGCTGTTCTACGTGATGAACAACCTCAGCCTGCTGAACACCACGCACGGCCTGATCCTGGTCTACATCGCGTACTCGCTGCCGTTCACGGTCTTCTTCCTCACCTCGTTCTTCCGGACGCTGCCCAGCTCCATCGCCGAGGCGGCGATGATCGACGGCGCCTCGCACACCCGTACCTTCTTCCAGGTGATGCTGCCGATGGCCCGTCCGGGTCTGATCAGCGTGGGAATCTTCAACTTCCTGGGGCAGTGGAACCAGTACATGCTGCCGACGGTGCTCAACACCGACCCCGACAAGCGGGTGCTCTCCCAGGGCCTGGTCGAGCTCGCGACCAGTCAGGGGTACAAGGGCGACTGGTCCGGGCTGATGGCGGGCCTGGTGATGGCGATGCTGCCGGTGCTCGCCGCGTACATCGTCTTCCAGCGCCAGGTCGTCGCGGGCCTGACCGCCGGAGCACTCAAATAGCGGTACGTCACGCTCCGTATCCACCCCGGGACTGCCCGTCGGCGACACGCCGACGGGCGGTCCCGTGTCATGTCCCACTGCTCAGGTCTTGACGGGAGACAACCCGAAAGGCTCAGCTTAGAGTTCACATGTTGGAGATAGGGCGGGGCCTCGGAGTGGCGGTCCCGTGCGAGGGCGGCCGTCGTGCCGCCCACCTACGGCGGGAGTGGATGAGTCGATGGAGACTCCGGGGTCGCAGACGTCATTGCACCGGGCCAACCTCGAGCGGGTCGTACGCGCGGTGCGCATGGCGGGCTCGCTCACCCAGGCCGAGATCGCCAGGGCCACCGGCCTGTCCGCGGCCACGGTCTCCAATATCGTTCGTGAACTGAAGGACGGCGGAACCGTCGAGGTCACGCCCACCTCCGCGGGCGGCCGACGGGCCCGCAGCGTCTCGCTCAGCGGCTCCGCCGGCATCGTCATCGGCGTCGACTTCGGCCACACCCACCTGCGCGTCGCGGTCGGCAACCTCGCCCACCAGGTGCTCGCCGAGGAGGCCGAGCCCCTCGATGTGGACGCCTCCTCCGCGCAGGGCTTCGGCCGGGCGGAAGAGCTGGTCACCCGCCTGATCGCGGCCACCGGCATCGGCCACGACAAGGTCATCGGGGTGGGTCTGGGCGTGCCCGGCCCCATCGACGTGGAGTCCGGGACGCTGGGCTCGACGGCCATCCTGCCGGGCTGGACCGGCATCAACCCCCGCGAGGAGCTCTCGGGCCGCCTGGGCGTACCGGTGTACGTCGACAACGACGCCAACCTGGGCGCCCTGGGCGAGCTGGTGTGGGGCAGCGGACGCGGAGTCAAGGACCTGGCGTACATCAAGGTGGCCAGCGGTGTCGGCGCCGGTCTGGTGATCGACGGGCAGATCTACCGGGGCCCCGGCGGCACGGCCGGCGAGATCGGCCACATCACCCTGGACGAGTCGGGCCCGGTGTGCCGTTGCGGCAACCGGGGCTGCCTGGAGACCTTCACCGCGGCGCGGTACGTGCTGCCGCTGCTCCAGTCCAGCCACGGGGCCGATCTGAGCATGGAACGGGTGGTCCAGCTGGCCCGCGAGGGGGACCCGGGGTGCCGCCGGGTGGTGGCGGACGTGGGCCGCCACATCGGCAGCGGTGTCGCCAACCTCTGCAACCTGCTGAACCCCAGCCGGGTGGTCCTCGGCGGTGACCTGGCGGAGGCCGGGGAGCTGGTCCTGGGGCCCATCAGGGACTCCGTGTCGCGGTACGCGATTCCCAGTGCGGCGCGCCAGCTGTCGGTCCTTCCGGGGGCCCTGGGCGGCCGTGCAGAGGTGCTCGGCGCGCTGGCGCTGGTACTGAGTGAAATGGGCGATTCGACCCTGTTGGAGAGTGCTCTCCCGGCCGGGGCTCCTGCCTTCACTTAGATAACGGATGGCACCGTTGTCATCTCGTTAAGGATTTACTCCTTGACGGTGGCCCTGCAGCCGAGTTGACTTCCAGCCACCTCGGCCGCAACGTCGCGGCCTCGTCAGGGAGGTTTCAGAATGAACACGCGTACGCGTCGTGCCGCCGTGGCCGTGGCCGCCACCGCGATGGCCGTCTCTCTCGCCGCCTGCGGCAGCGCCAAGGAGTCGGGCGACAAGACGAAGGAGTCGACCGGCTCCAAGAAGGGCGACGACATCAAGATCGGTCTGCTCCTGCCGGAGAACCAGACCGCGCGCTACGAGAAGTTCGACAAGCCGCTCATCGAGAAGAAGGTCAGCGAGCTGACCAACGGCAAGGGCAAGGTCGTCTACGCGAACGCCAAGCAGGACGCGACGACGCAGACGCAGCAGGTCGACACGATGATCACCAACAAGGTCGACGCGCTGATCGTGGACGCGGTGGACTCCAAGGCGATCGCGGGCGCGGTGAAGAA
>NZ_JBWKEI010000013.1:0-36742 GCF_056435525.1 Streptomyces sp. NPDC043908
GCCCGCGAACACGGCCTGCCCATCGCCATCAAAGCCGCCTTCGGCGGCGGCGGCCGCGGCCTCAAAGTCGCCCGCACCCTCGAAGAAGTCCCCGAGCTGTACGACTCCGCCGTCCGCGAGGCCGTCGCCGCCTTCGGCCGCGGCGAATGCTTCGTCGAGCGCTACCTCGACAAGCCCCGCCACGTCGAAACCCAGTGCCTGGCCGACACCCACGGCAACGTCGTCGTCGTCTCCACCCGCGACTGCTCCCTCCAGCGCCGCCACCAAAAACTCGTCGAAGAAGCCCCCGCCCCGTTCCTGTCCGACGCGCAGGTAGCCGAGCTGTACGCCTCCTCCAAAGCCATCCTCAAGGAAGCCGGCTACGTCGGCGCCGGCACCGTGGAGTTCCTCGTCGGCACCGACGGCACCATCTCCTTCCTGGAAGTCAACACCCGCCTCCAGGTCGAACACCCCGTCACCGAGGAAGTCGCCGGCATCGATCTCGTCCGCGAGATGTTCCGCATCGCCGACGGCGAGGAACTCGGCTACGACGACCCCGAACTGCGCGGCCACTCCTTCGAGTTCCGCATCAACGGCGAAGACCCCGGCCGCAACTTCCTGCCCGCTCCCGGCACCGTCACCACCTTCAGCCCGCCCACCGGCCCCGGCGTCCGCCTCGACGCCGGCGTGGAATCCGGCAGCGTCATCGGCCCCGCCTGGGACTCCCTCCTGGCCAAGCTGATCGTCACCGGCGCCACCCGCCAGCAGGCCCTCCAGCGCGCCGCCCGCGCCCTGGAGGAGTTCCAGGTCGACGGCATGGCCACCGCCATCCCCTTCCACCGCGCGGTCGTCAAGGACCCCGCCTTCGCCCCCGAACTCACCGGCTCCCCCGACCCCTTCACCGTCCACACCCGCTGGATCGAGACCGAGTTCACCAACGAGATCAAGCCCTTCGCCGCCCCGGCCGACGCCGAGGCGGACGAGGAGGCCGGTCGCGAGACGGTCGTGGTCGAGGTCGGCGGCAAGCGCCTGGAGGTCTCGCTGCCCTCCTCGCTGGGCATGTCGCTGGCCCGCACCGGCCTCGCCGCCGGGGCCAAGCCCAAGCGCCGCGCCACCAAGAAGGCGGGCTCGGCGGCCTCCGGCGACACCCTCGCGTCCCCGATGCAGGGCACGATCGTCAAGGTCGCCGTCGAAGAGGGCCAGGAAGTCAAGGAAGGCGACCTCATCGTCGTCCTCGAAGCCATGAAGATGGAACAACCCCTCAACGCCCACCGCTCCGGCACCGTCAAGGGCCTCGCGGCCGAGGTCGGCGCCTCGGTCACCTCGGGTGCGGCGATCTGCGAGATCAAGGACTGACCCCGGGTACGGAGCCGATCCGTCACCGCTCCTTTCGAAGCCCCCGCCGGTTCGCCCGGCGGGGGCTTCGGCCGTACGCGCGGCGGCGGGCCCGGCGGGGACCGGGCGCACCGGCTTCGGTCAGGACCGGTACCGGGCGGCCCTGCGGGCGCGCGCTTCGGGCATCCTTGGGGTATGACGACGAGGCCGATGCGTGCCGACGCGCGCCGCAACTACGAGCGGCTCCTGGGCGTGGCGAGGAGCGCCTTCGCGGAGCACGGGACGGACGCCTCCCTCGAAGACGTGGCCAGGCGCGCGGGCGTCGGGATCGGCACCCTCTACCGGCACTTCCCGAACCGGCACGCGCTGATGAGCGCGATCTTCCAGAGCGAGGTGGACGTCCTCCTCGCGCGCTCCCGGGAGCTGCTCGACGCCGACCAGCCGTGCACGGCGCTCGTGGAGTGGCTGCGCGCCATCATCACTCATACGGGTGAGTACCGAGGGGTGGCGCGCGCCCTCATGTCGGCGTCGCACGACGACAGTTCCGCCCTGGCGCAGTGCAGCACCCCGATGCGGGAGGCGGGCAGCGCCCTGCTGGAGCGGGCGCAGCTGGCCGGTTCCGTACGGGTCGACGTGACGATCGGCGACCTGATGCAGCTCACCAACGCGATCGCCCTGGCGGCCGAGCAGGCGCCGGACGACCCGGAGCTGGCCGACCGGCTGCTCGCGCTGACCCTGCGGGGCCTGAAGCCGTAAGCGGCCGGATCCTCGGCACGGACGGGTCCGCTCTCCGTCGGGCGCTCCGCGGCCGGCGCTCAGCGGCGGCGCAGATCGGCCACTCTGGCCCGCTCCCCGGGACCCTGCTGGTCGCCCAGCGGGGCCGCGCTGCGCAATTGGGGGCCCGCGCCCGGCACGTGGCTGCGGCGCTGACCGGGCAGCGGCACGTCCCGGCGGGGCGGGCGCCCCGGGGGGACGCCCTCGCCGGACGCCGTGCCGGCCACGGCGATCTGCACGCCCTGGTCGGCCAGGGCCTGGAGCTCGGTGGCGGCCCGGTCGTCGTGGCCGGGGGGCTCGTCGGTGACCAGGCGCGTGATCACGTCCGTGGGCACCGTCTGGAACATGGTGTCGGTGCCGAGCTTGGTGTGGTCGGCGAGGACGACCACCTCGGCGGCGGCCTGCACCAGGGCCCGGTCCACGCTCGCGGAGAGCATGTTGGACGTGGAGAGCCCGCGCTCCGCGGTCAGCCCGCTCCCGGAGAGGAAGGCGCGCGAGACCCGCAGCCCCTGGAGGGACTGCTCGGCCCCGCTGCCCACCAGGGCGTAGTTGGAGCCGCGCAGGGTGCCCCCGGTCATGACGACCTCCACGCGGTTGGCGTGGGCCAGCGCCTGGGCGACCAGCAGGGAGTTGGTGACGACCGTGAGGCCGGGGACGCGCGCGAGCCGGCGGGCCAGCTCCTGCGTGGTCGTCCCGGCGCCGACCACGATGGCCTCGCCCTCTTCTACGAGGCTCGCGGCGAGGTCGGCGATGGCCGTCTTCTCCGCGGTCGCGAGATGGGATTTCTGCGGGAAGCCGGACTCGCGCGTGAGTCCGCCCGGCAGTACCGCACCGCCGTGCCGGCGGTCGAGGAGTCCTTCCGCCTCCAGTGCCCGCACGTCCCGCCGGACGGTCACTTCGGAGGTCTGGACGACGCGGGCGAGCTCCCGGAGCGATACCGCCCCGTTGGCCCGCACCATTTCGAGGATCAATTGGCGACGTTCTGCAGCGAACACGAAACTGACAGTAACCTGAGCGGCCGATTGTTTTCAGCAAGTTGCGCCGAATAACAGAAGGTGTGCACAGAGGTGTCCATGAAGTGGTATAGACGCCCTCCCGGGCGCCTTGTCCCACGCCGCCGCGCCGCCGGGCGCCCCGGTTACGCCTCGCCAGCCCTCTTGCGCGAGTGCAGCTGGCGCGCCACCTCGGCGATCGAACCCGACAGGGACGGATAGACCGTGAACGCCTTCGCGATCTGCTCCACGGTCAGGTTGTTGTCGACCGCGATCGAGATGGGGTGGATCAGCTCCGAGGCGCGCGGCGCGACGACCACGCCGCCGACCACGATCCCGGTGCCCGGCCGGCAGAAGATCTTCACGAAGCCGTCCCGGATGCCCTGCATCTTGGCGCGCGGGTTGCGCAGCAGCGGCAGCTTGACGCCGCGCGCGTCGATCTTGCCCGCGTCCACGTCGGCCTGCGTGTAACCGACGGTGGCGATCTCCGGGTCGGTGAAGACGTTCGAGGAGACCGTCTTGAGGTCCAGCGGGGCCACCGCGTCACCGAGGAAGTGGTACATCGCGATACGGCCCTGCATGGCCGCCACCGAGGCGAGCGCGAAGATCCCGGTGACGTCGCCGGCCGCGTACACGCCCGGCGAGGAGGTGCGCGAGACCTTGTCGGTCCAGATGTGACCGGACTCCAGGAGCTTGACCCCGGACTCCTCCAGGTTCATCCCGGCGGTGTTGGGGATCGCGCCGACCGCCATCAGGCAGTGCGTACCGCTGATGACGCGGCCGTCCGAGAGCGTGACCTCGACGCGGTCGCCGACGCGCTTGGCGGACTGGGCGCGCGAGCGGGCCATCACGTTCATGCCGCGACGGCGGAAGACGTCCTCCAGGACGGCCGCCGCGTCCGGGTCCTCGCCCGGCAGCACCCGGTCGCGGGAGGAGACGAGGGTGACCTTGGAGCCCAGCGCCTGGTACGCGCCGGCGAACTCGGCGCCGGTCACGCCGGAGCCGACCACGATCAGCTCCTCGGGCAGCTCGTCCAGGTCGTAGACCTGGGTCCAGTTCAGGATGCGCTCGCCGTCCGGCAGCGCGTCCGGGATCTCGCGCGGGTGGCCGCCGGTGGCGATGAGCACGGCGTCGGCGGTGAGGATCTCCTCGCTGCCATCGGCGGCCGTGACGATGACGTCCCGGGTGCCGTCGATGCCCTGCGGGCCGCCGAGCTTGCCGCGCCCGCGCAGCACCCGGGCGCCGGCCCGGGTGACGGAGGCGGTGATGTCGTGCGACTGGGCGAGCGCGAGGCGCTTGACCCGTCGGTTGACCTTGCCGAGGTCCACGCCGACCACACGGGCGGACTGCTCCTCGGGCGGGGTGTCGTCGGCGACCAGGATGCCCAACTCCTCGTACGAAGAGTCGAAGGTGGTCATCACCTCGGCCGTCGCGATCAGAGTCTTCGACGGTACGCAGTCGGTGAGCACCGACGCCCCGCCCAGACCGTCGCAGTCGACGACGGTCACCTCCGCGCCGAGTTGGGCGCCCACCAGGGCCGCCTCGTATCCGCCGGGTCCGCCACCGATGATCACGATCCGGGTCACGAAAAAGTCCGCCTCGCATTGAGGAAATGCAGTACGTAGCTCATTGTCCCGCACGCTTCAAGATGCTTCGCCCCCGGGGCGCCATACGGCTGTCACACGTGTGTGCCCTTTTCACGCGGGCGCCCGCGGGCCGCTGTCGTACCCTCGACACCATGTCGCTCTACGCCGCGTACGCCGGCAACATGGATCCGCGGCTGATGACGCGCCGCGCACCGCACTCACCGCTGCGCGGCACGGGCTGGCTCAACGGCTGGCGGCTGACGTTCGGCGGGGAGCAGATGGGGTGGGAGGGGGCGCTGGCCACGATCGTGGAGGCGCCGCGCTCCCAGGTGTTCGTCGCGCTGTACGACATCGCGTCGCTGGACGAGGACTCCCTGGACCGCTGGGAGGGTGTCGGGCTGGACATCTACCGGCGCATGCGGGTCCGCGTGGACACCCTCGATGGGGAGGAGCCGGCGTGGATCTACGTCCTGAACGCCTACGAGGGGGGTCTGCCCTCCGCGCGCTACCTGGGCGAACTGGCGGACGCGGCGGAGTCCGCGGGGGCGCCCCACGACTACGTGATGGAGCTGCGCAAGCGGCCCTGCTGACGCTTGCCTGGGGTTCGTCCGCGGCGGGGTGACGGTTGCCCGCGCAGTTCCCCGCGCCCCTTTCGGCAGTCCCCTGTCCGCGGACCTTCCGTGGCCGCTCGCGCAGTTCCCCGCGCCCCTAGGGAGTTCGTTATCTGCGGGCCGGTGGTGGGCTGATCGCGCAGTTCCCCGCGCCCCGGGGGGTTCGTTGCCTGCGGCCCGGTGGGGGCTGGCCGCGCAGTTCCCCGCGCCCCTAGGGAGTTCCTTGCCTGCGGGCCGGTGGTGGGCTGATCGCGCAGTTCCCCGCGCCCCTAGGGAGTTCCCAGCACCCAGAGAATCCAGCTCAGCCACGGCCCCCAGGGGCGCGGGGAACTGCGCGAGCAACCCACCACGGGCCGCAGACGGACACCGGGCCAAAAGGGGGCGCGGGGAACCGCGCGAGCGACTCACCTCGGCCCGCGGACGCACGGGGGTTTTCAGGGGCGCGGGGAACTGCGCGAGCAACCCACCACGGTCCGCACACGAACCCCGGGCCGAAAGGGGCGCGGGGAACTGCGCGAGCGACCCACCACGGCCCGCACACGAACACCGGGCCGAAAAGGGCGCGGGGAACTGCGCGGGCCGCACAAGAGCGCCGGGCCACAGAGCCTCGCCGGCCCCGCCAGGGGCCCCCTCGTGGGAAACGACAAGACAACGATCGCCCCCTTGTGCCGCCAGTCATCTACGCGCGTAGGAATCCAGCGGTTACCCTCGTCGTCGTGAACGCATCTGTTATTCCGGACAACATCCAGGGCGACCCCCAGGCCGCCGCCGACGCCGCCGCCGCGCGCCTGCGCGAGCTCACCGGCGCCGAGACCCACGACGTCGCCCTGGTGATGGGCTCCGGCTGGGCCCCGGCCGCGGACGCGCTCGGCGAGCCCGAGGCCGAGTTCCCGGTCACCGAGCTGCCCGGCTTCCCGGCGCCCGCCGTCGAGGGCCACGGCGGCAAGATCCGCTCGTACCGGATCGGCGAGAAGCGCGCCCTGGTCTTCCTGGGCCGTACGCACTACTACGAGGGCCGCGGCGTCGCCGCCGTCGCGCACGGCGTGCGTACCGCCGTCGCCGCCGGCTGCAAGACCGTGGTGCTCACCAACGGCTGCGGCGGTCTGCGCGAGGGCATGCGCCCGGGCCAGCCCGTCCTGATCAGCGACCACCTCAACCTGACGGCCGCCTCCCCGATCATCGGCGCCAACTTCGTGGACCTCACCGACCTGTACTCGCCGCGGCTGCGCGCGCTGTGCAAGGAGGTCGACCCGTCGCTGGAAGAGGGCGTGTACGTCCAGTTCCCCGGGCCGCACTACGAGACCCCGGCCGAGATCAACATGGTCCGTGTGCTCGGCGGCGACCTCGTGGGCATGTCGACCGTCCTGGAGGCCATCGCGGCCCGTGAGGCGGGCGCCGAGGTGCTGGGCATCTCGCTCGTCACCAACCTGGCCGCGGGCCTGAGCGGCGAGCCCCTCAACCACGAAGAGGTGCTCCAGGCCGGCCGTGACTCGGCGGCGCGCATGGGTTCGCTGCTGACCCGGGTACTCGACCGCATCTGACCCTGATCCGTACCGAAAGGGATGTCGACGTGACGCAGGACCTGATCGCGCGGGCCAAGGCCTGGCTGGCCGAGGACCCGGACGGCGAGACGCGCGAGGAGCTGGCCAAGCTCATCGACAACGAGGAGCTCGACGAGCTGGCCGTCCGGTTCGGCGGCACGCTCCAGTTCGGCACCGCCGGGCTCCGCGGCGAGCTGGGCGCCGGGCCGATGCGGATGAACCGCTCGGTGGTCATCCGCGCGGCCGCCGGGCTCGCCGCGTACCTCAAGGCGAAGGGGCAGGGCGACGGCCTGGTCGTCGTCGGCTACGACGCGCGCTACAAGTCCGCCGACTTCGCGCGCGACACGGCCGCCGTGATGACCGGCGCCGGCCTGAAGGCGGTCGTGCTGCCGCGCCCGCTGCCGACGCCCGTCCTCGCGTACGCGATAAGGCACCTGGGCGCCGTCGCCGGCGTCGAGGTCACCGCCAGCCACAACCCGCCGCGCGACAACGGCTACAAGGTCTACCTCGGCGACGGCTCGCAGATCGTGCCGCCCGCCGACGCGGAGATCGCCGCCGAGATCGCGGCGGTCGCCTCGCTGAACGACGTCCCCCGGCCCGAGGAAGGCTGGGAGACGCTGGGCGAGGAGGTCCTGGAGGCCTATCTGGCGCGTACGGACGCGGTGCTGACCCCCGGGTCCCCGCGCACCGCGCGCGTCGTCTACACGGCCATGCACGGCGTCGGCAAGGACGTCCTGACGGCGGCCTTCGCCCGGGCGGGCTTCCCGCCGCCGGCGCTGGTGGCCGAGCAGGCCGACCCGGACCCGGCGTTCCCGACGGTGGCGTTCCCCAACCCGGAGGAGCCGGGCGCGATGGACCTCGCCTTCGAGGCGGCCCGCGCGGTGAACCCCGACATCGTCATCGCCAACGACCCGGACGCGGACCGCTGCGCGGTCGCCGTGCCGGACGCGTCGGTGGAGGGCGGCTGGCGGATGCTGCGCGGCGACGAGGTCGGCTCGCTGCTCGCCCAGCACCTGGTGGACCGGGGCGTGAGCGGCGTCTTCGCCGAGTCGATCGTCTCGTCCTCGCTGCTCGGCCGGATCGCCGAGGCGGCCGGTCTCGGGTACGAGGAGACGCTGACCGGCTTCAAGTGGATCGCCCGCGTGGAGGATCTGCGGTACGGCTACGAGGAGGCGCTCGGCTACTGCGTCGACCCCGAGGGCGTACGCGACAAGGACGGCATCACCGCCGCCCTGCTCGTCGCGGAGCTCGCGTCCGTCCTCAAGGAACAGGGCCGCACGCTCCAGGACCTCCTGGACGACCTGGCCGTCCGGCACGGGCTGCACGCCACCGACCAGCTGTCGGTGCGGGTGGAGGACCTGTCGGTCATCTCCGACGCGATGCGGCGCCTGCGCGAGAACCCGCCGACGTCGCTCGCGGGCCTCGCGGTCACCCGGGCCGAGGACCTCACCGAGGGCACCGAGGAGCTGCCGCCGACCGACGGTCTGCGCTACTACCTCGAAGGCGCCCGGGTGATCGTCCGTCCCAGCGGCACCGAGCCGAAGCTCAAGTGCTACCTGGAGGTCGTGGTCCCGGTGGCGTCCGCCGAGGCGCTGGGCGAGGCCCGCGCGAAGGCGACGGAGCTCCTGTCGGGCATCAAGCGGGACCTGGCGGCCGCGGCCGGCATCTGAGCGACCCGGCGATCCCCCGCGCACCGTCCTCCCGGCGGGCGCGGGGCCGCGGCTCCCTCGGGCGGGCGCGACCGTCCTCGCCCCGCCCGAGGGCCCCGTACGAGTGAATCCCGTACGGCGTCCGGCGCAGCGCTCCCGGCCTTTTCCGGATCATCCGAGAAAGGGTGGCCCGGAACCGCCCGCCGAGCCCAGGAGCACCGCCGTGCCCCCGACCGTCTCCCCGGCGGCCCCTACGCGCAGCCGTACGGGCCGTGCCGTCCCCGCAGCCCGCAGCCCCCGGGGGCAGGGCGGCGGGGACGGCATCCGTTTCCTCCCCGCCACGCTGCGGGCCGCGTTCGCCCGGGCCGCGCCCGCGCTCCTGGGCCATCTCGCGGTACGGCTGCTCGGCCTCGCGGTCCTCGCCCGCTGGGCGCACCTCCAGCACCACGGGGTGTGGCCGACGCTGGCCACCTCCTGGGACTCGCACTGGTACCTCGGCATCGCCGACCACGGCTACGACCAGGAGCTCGGCACCCGGCTCTACCACAACAACCTGGCGTTCTTCCCGCTCTACCCGGCCGTGGTCAAGGCGGTCGCGGCCGTGACGCCCGGCTCGCGCGCGAGCGTGGGGGTAGCCGTGGCGGTGCTCTGCTCGTCGGCGGCGGCCTGGGGGATCTTCGCGGTCGGCGACCGGCTGTACGGCCGGCGCGCGGGCACCGTCCTGACCGTCCTGTGGGGCGCGCTGCCGGTGGCCGTCGTGCAGTGGATGGGCTACACCGAATCGCTCTTCACGGCGCTCGCCGCGTGGTCGCTGTACTGCGTCCTGACGGGGCGCTGGGTGGCGGCCGGGGCGCTGGCGGGGCTCGCGGGACTGACCCGGCCCACCGGGATCGCGGTCGCGGCGGCCGTGATGGTGGCGGCCCTGGTCGCCGTCGGACGCGGCGCCCCCGCGCGGGGCCCGGTGACGGGGGCGCTCCTCGCTCCGCTGGGCTGGTTCGGGTTCGTCGCCTGGGTCGGGGTCCGGCTGGGCCGCTGGGACGGCTACTTCGCGGTCCAGCGGCTGTGGACGAACGAGTGGGACGGCGGCGCGGACACCCTGCGCGAACTGCGCACCCTGCTGGTGTACGACCGCTCCCCCGCGCTGTTCCTGGTGGTCGTCTCGCTGGTCCTGATCCTGGCGGGCGCCCTGTTCCTGCTGAGCGTGGCGGACCGACAGCCGGTGGCGCTGCTGACGTTCTCGGCGGTGCTGCTCCTGGTGGTCCTGGGCAGCGGCGGCGTCTACTTCCCCCGGGCCCGCTTCCTGCTCCCCGGCTTCCCGCTCCTGCTCCCCCTGGCGGTGTCCCTGGCCAGGGCCCGCCGCCATGTGACGCTACTGGTCCTGGGCGGAGCGGCCCTGTCCTCGGCCTGGCTGGGCTCCTACATGCTGCTGGTCTGGCCGGGCCCGCCGTGACAAGCCCAGATCGACCCGCGGCTCAAATCGACGGCACCCCGCACCCCCAGGGGCGCGGGGAACTGCGCGACCAGCCCAAAACAACCCGCAGCTCAAAGCAACCGGCACCCCCACCCCCCAGGGGCGCGGGGAACTGCGCGACCAGCCACCCACCACCGGCACCCGAACGACGGCCCGCACCAGAACGGCGCCCCCACCTCACCCCACCCCACCTCACCCCACGGCGAGCAGCACCGCCAGCACCACGGCCCCGGCGACGGCGGGCGCGATGACCTCGTAGGCCCACCGCACGCTCACCGCGCCCTGCGCGCCCTCCCGCTGGGAGTTCCGCTCGGCCAGCTCCCGCAGCTCCCGGATCGTCCGGTCCGCGGGGGCGAGCCGGGACGCCTCGTCGGCACCGGCGGTGGCGGACGTACGCCCGTACGGGTCCGTCGCCGCACTCCGCACCTGCGCCCGATGGGCCCGCTTGCGCTGGCGCAGCGACACGGGAACCGACCACAGCTGGTACTTCGTACCCTCCTGGTCGAACACCTCGCTGGAGTACCCGGCCCGTACGTCCGCGACGGCGGCCCACGGCAGCGTCACGGTCCGGAACGGGTTGCGCACCCGCAGCCGGTCGTCGCCCGCGAACACGGCCGGCCGCACGGTGAAGGCGAAGACCAGCGGCACCCCGCACAGCAGCCCGGCCAGGGCCAGCCAGGGCGCGCTCCCGTGCCCCCGCACGATCGCGTCCCCGGCCAGCCAGAGCCCGAGCGCGAGCAGCAGCACGCCTCCGGCGATACCGCCGGGTGAGCGGTAGACGCGGTCGGCGTAGGTGGGCTCGGCGGGCGGCGTGGGGCTCGTCATGGGGCCGATTGTGCACTACGTGTTCGAGCGGGGCCGAGAGAGGGCACGGACGCGCCCGCCAGGCCGTCCCGGAACACGCGCACGGGGGTGCCGCCACCGAAGTGGCGGCACCCCCGACGGGTGGCGGACCTCACGCCGTCAGCCGCGCGCGTCCGCCCGGCGGCGCAGCGCCACGAACCCGAGCCCGGCCGCGCCGACCGAGGCGAGACCCGCGCCCCCGGCGACCAGCACGGTGTTGTCGTCCTTGCCGCCGCCCTTGATCTCGGCCCCGGCCGCGACCGCGCCCCGGGGAACGACCTGGACGCCGGTGGCACCGGTCTGGGCGGTGGTCCCGGTCCCGGTCGCGGTGTGGGAGCCGGTGCCGGTGGTGTTCGTCGTCCCGGTGGTGACCGCGCAGCCCGCTCCGGCCGGCTTCTTCGGGAACCTGATGGTGGCCCAGGGGCTCTTGCCGCCGTGCACGTGCATCCGGAAGACGGGCCCGCTCGGCAGGTCCTGCACCTCGGCGCCGCCCAGCAGGCCGTACCTGTCGCCGGTGGAGAGCCGGTCGTAGACAGTGCCGTCGTTGACGTCGGTGACCTCGGCCACCGAGCCCTTCGGGCCGCTGGACAGTCGCAGGCTCAACCCCTTGAAGGGGGTGCCGCTGGTGCGGAAGGCCGTGCAGCCCTTGGTGTAGTCGACATCGCCGTCGAAGCCGCCCGCCGGGTTGAGCCAGGAGCCCACCTTGCCGACGGAGTTGAGGCCCACCCACATGCCGCCGACCTGCCGCCCGTTCTCCGCCGCGCCCCCGGGTCCGCCGGCCGTGATCGAGCCGCGCTCCTTGCCCTTGGACGCCTCCAGCTCCAGGACGTACCAGTTCGCGTCCATCTTCCGCAGCTCGGCGTAGGTGCCGTCGGCCAGCTTGCGCCTGCCGAGGTCCTGGCCGCCGCCGTTGGCCGCCCGCACGGAGGTGAGGGCGCCGTGGGAGTCGAGGGTCACCTGGATGCCGTCGAAGACCGCCGTCCGCTTGTCGGCGAAGTCGCCGCCCGCCGTGAGGGTGCCGAGCACCTTCGTGCCCTTGAGGACGGTGGCCACGTAGTACTTGCGCTGCACACCGCCGCGGTAGACCTTCGCGTGCAGGCCGCCCTTGAGGGTCTGGTCGCGGAGGAACTCGTCCTTCGAGGCCTTCGGCAGCGCGTACGTGGAGACCGCGCCCGTGGGCGAGGTGACCTTCAGCACCGGGGCCGCGCCGGAGGCGCCGAGCAGCTGGAGCTTGAGGCCCTTCACGTCCGGGACGGTGGCCGAGAGGGTGTCCCGGTCCAGCACCGCGTAGACGTGGCCGCCCCAGCCCCTGCTCGGCGTCCAGTCGGCGCCCACCGCGCGGATCCATACCTCGGGACCCTCGGCCTCGTTGCGCAGCACCGCGAGGACTCCCAGCTTGCCCTGCTTGTGGACGAGGACCTTCTGACCGTCGTACGGGTCGAGCAGCGGGTTGGCCGCGGCCGGTGCGGAGGCGGAGACGGACGGCGCCGCCAGCGCGGTGGTCGCGGTGACGACCGGCGTGAGGGCGACACCGGCGACGACCGCGGTGGCGAGGGCGGTGCGGAGGGCGTTACGCATGACGACTCCCAAGGAGACAAGTGGTGGAAGAGGGAAGAGCCGCATGCCGCTGTGTTCTCGTTCGGAGTGGGGCCGTTGGAGGTTTCGGCGGGCTGCGTGAACAAACTTAAGGATCTTGTTCTCCGGAGCTGTCCGCTCCCTGTCACAGCGGCGTGACAGGGAACGGAACCGTGCGTTCCAAAGCGGCCCTGGTCAGCGGGGCTGTACAGGACGCTACGCGCGTAGATATGCTCATCTGGTGACCATGCCCACCAATGCACCAGCAGCTGCCCTTGCCGACGCGACCGCGTCGGACGCGGCACTGCGCCGCTTCCTCCACGGGCTCCCCGGCATCGATCCGGTGGGCCTGGAAGCGCGCGCCGCGTCCCTCGGCACCCGCTCGATCAAGACGACGGCCAAGGCGTACGCCATCGACCTGGCCATCTCCATGATCGACCTGACGACGCTCGAAGGCGCGGACACCCCGGGCAAGGTCCGGGCGCTCGCCGCCAAGGCCGTCCACCCCGACCCCCTCGACCGCACCACCCCGGCCACCGCGGCCGTCTGCGTCTACCCCGACATGGTGGCCACCGCCAAGGAGACCCTGAAGGGGTCGGGCGTGCTGGTCGCGTCCGTCGCCACAGCCTTCCCCGCGGGCCGCGCCGCCCTCCCGGTCAAGCTCGCGGACGTCCGCGACGCGGTCGCCGCCGGCGCCGACGAGATCGACATGGTGATCGACCGGGGCGCGTTCCTGGCCGGGCACTACCTGAAGGTGTACGAGGAGATCGCGGCCGTGAAGGCCGAGTGCGGTGACAAGGCCCGCCTCAAGGTCATCTTCGAGACCGGCGAGCTCTCCACGTACGACAACATCCGCCGCGCCTCCTGGCTCGGCATGATGGGCGGCGCCGACTTCATCAAGACGTCGACCGGCAAGGTCGCGGTGAACGCGACGCCCGCCAACACCCTGGTGCTGCTCGAGGCCGTGCGCGACTACCGCGCCCAGACCGGTGTCCAGGTCGGCGTGAAGCCCGCCGGCGGCATCCGCTCGACCAAGGACGCCATCAAGTTCCTGGTCCTGGTCAACGAGACCGTGGGCGAGGACTGGCTGGACAACCACTGGTTCCGCTTCGGCGCCTCCTCGCTGCTCAACGACCTGCTGATGCAGCGTCAGAAGCTGGCGACCGGCCGTTACTCCGGCCCCGACTACGTGACGGTGGACTGAGACCATGGACATGAAGAAGCCATCTCCTTTTGAGTACGCCCCCGCCCCCGAGTCGCGTTCCGTCGTCGACATCGCGCCCTCGTACGGCCTGTTCATCGACGGTGAGTTCGTCGACGCGGCCGACGGCAAGGTCTTCAAGACCGTCTCGCCCAGCTCCGAGGAGGTCCTCTCCGAGGTCGCCCAGGCGGGCGGGGCGGACGTGGACCGGGCCGTGAAGGCCGCCCGCCGGGCGTTCGAGAAGTGGTCGGCGCTGCCCGGCCGCGAGCGCGCCAAGTACCTGTTCCGCATCGCCCGGATCATCCAGGAGCGCAGCCGCGAGCTGGCCGTCCTGGAGACCCTGGACAACGGCAAGCCGATCAAGGAGACCCGCGACGCGGACCTCCCGCTGGTCGCCGCGCACTTCTTCTACTACGCGGGCTGGGCCGACAAGCTCGACCACGCCGGCTACGGCCCGAACCCGAGGCCGCTCGGCGTCGCGGGCCAGGTCATCCCGTGGAACTTCCCGCTCCTGATGCTGGCCTGGAAGATCGCCCCGGCGCTCGCGACCGGTAACACGGTCGTCCTGAAGCCCGCCGAGACGACCCCGCTGAGCGCGCTGTTCTTCGCGGACATCTGCCGCCAGGCTGGTCTGCCCAGGGGCGTCGTCAACATCCTCACCGGGTACGGCGACGCGGGCGCGGCCCTCGTGGAGCACCGGGACGTCGACAAGGTCGCCTTCACCGGCTCGACCGCCGTCGGCAAGGCCATCGCCCGGTCCGTGGCGGGCACCGACAAGAAGGTCACGCTGGAGCTGGGCGGCAAGGGCGCCAACATCGTCTTCGACGACGCCCCCATCGACCAGGCCGTCGAGGGCATCGTCACCGGCATCTTCTTCAACCAGGGCCAGGTCTGCTGCGCGGGCTCGCGCCTGCTGGTCCAGGAGTCGATCCAGGACGAACTCCTCGACGCGCTCAAGCGCCGGCTGTCCACGCTGCGCCTCGGCGACCCGCTGGACAAGAACACCGACATCGGCGCCATCAACAGCGCCGAGCAGCTGGCCCGGATCACCGCGCTCGCCGACACCGGCGAGGCCGAGGGCGCCGAGCGCTGGTCCCCGGCGTGCGAGCTGCCCGAGAACGGCTACTGGTTCGCCCCGACCCTCTTCACCAACGTCACCCAGGCGCACACCATCGCCCGCGACGAGATCTTCGGCCCGGTCCTGTCGGTGCTGTCGTTCCGTACGCCGGACGAGGCCGTCGCCAAGGCCAACAACAGCCAGTACGGGCTGTCGGCCGGCATCTGGACGGAGAAGGGCTCGCGCATCCTCGCGGTCGCGAACAAGCTCCGGGCCGGGGTCGTGTGGGCCAACACGTTCAACAAGTTCGACCCGACCTCGCCCTTCGGCGGCTACAAGGAGTCGGGCTTCGGCCGCGAGGGCGGCCGGCACGGTCTGGAGGGTTACCTCGATGTCTGAGAAGTCGGCTGAGAAGTCGTCCGTGAAGCCGGCGGAGAAGCCGGCCGACAAGTCCGAGCCGACGCGTCTCGGTGTCTTCAAGACCTACAAGCTGTACGTGGGCGGGAAGTTCCCGCGTTCCGAGAGCGGCCGGGTGTACGAGGTGAGCGACGCAAAGGGCAACTGGCTGGCGAACGCGCCCCTGTCCTCCCGCAAGGACGCCCGTGACGCCGTCGTCGCCGCCCGCAAGGCCTTCGGCGCCTGGTCGGGCGCGACCGCGTACAACCGCGGCCAGGTCCTCTACCGCGTCGCCGAGATGCTGGAGGGCCGCAAGGAGCAGTTCGTCCGCGAGGTCGCCGAGGCGGAGGGGCTGTCGAAGTCCAAGGCCGCGGCCGTCGTCGACGCGGCCATCGACCGGTGGGTCTGGTACGCCGGGTGGACCGACAAGATCGGCCAGATCGTGGGCGGCGCGAACCCGGTCGCGGGTCCGTACTTCAACCTCTCCACGCCGGAGCCGACCGGGGTCGTGACCGTCGTCGCGCCCCAGGAGTCGTCGTTCCTGGGCCTGGTGTCGGTGATCGCCCCGGTGATCGCGACCGGTAACACGGCCGTGGTGATCGCGAGCGAGAACGCGCCGCTGCCGGCGCTGTCGCTGGGCGAGGTGCTCGCCACCTCCGACGTGCCGGGCGGGGTCGTCAACATCCTGTCGGGCAGGACGGCCGAGCTCGCGCCGCCGTTGGCCGCGCACCAGGACGTGAACGCGATCGACCTGACGGGTGCGGGCGCGGAGCTCGCCCGCGACCTGGAGGTCGCCGCCGCGGACAACCTCAAGCGCGTCCTGCGCCCGGCCGCCGCGGACTGGTCCGCCGACCCCGGTACGCACCGGCTGACCGCCTTCCTGGAGACCAAGACCGTGTGGCACCCGACCGGGTCACTGGGGGCTTCGGGCTCGGCCTACTAGCCGCACCCGCGGGGGACGCGAACCCCGAACGGCGCCCCGGGCCCCCACCCGTGGCGCCGTTCGGCATGTCCCGGCTCGGCGCCTGTCTTTGAACCCCCGCCCTCCGGGCGGACGACGGGGGTTCAAAGGCAGGCTCTCAGCCCGGGAGCAGCTTCGTGGCCGTGCCCACCACCGGGTAGTCCTTGAGCGCGCCGCTCTCGTGCAGCGGTCCCGTGGCCATCGCCGTGGAGATCGGCTTGAAGTCCGCGATCTCGGTGCCCACCGCGTTGTCCAGCGGGTCCACCGACGTCCTGGCGAACGGGTTGAGGCTGAGCGTCTTCGCCGGGGCGAGCGCGTTGGTCACCCCCGCCGACAGGTCGCCCGACACCGAACGGGTCGTGCCGTCGACCTCCGCGCCGGGGTTCGCCACGGTCCGCCCGACCGTCTCCGTCGGTTCCGCGAGCGCCTGGGCCGCGCCCGCGGTCCCGGCCAGCGCCGCGCCCGCGGCGGTCGCGGTGAGTCCGGCCCGCAGCAGCACACGGCCGCGTCGGGCCCCGCCGGCGGTGTTTCGTGCCATGTCGTCCCACTCTCGTACGTCACCACTACGTGTCGCTTCGCGTACGCAGCGTAGTTGAGGTGTGATGCTCGATACCAACGGGCTCCCCGGGGGGTCCACCTCCCGGGTGGATGCCTCAGACTGGTGTCCCGTGACCGCACACGCCATCGCGACCCGCGTCGTTCTCCTCACGGGCCCCTCCGGTTCCGGAAAGTCCTCCCTCGCCGCCCGCACGGGTCTTCCCGTGCTGCGCCTGGACGACTTCTACAAGGAGGCCGACGACCCGACCCTGCCGCGCGTGCCGGGCTCCTTGGACATCGACTGGGACTCCCCCGCGTCCTGGGACGCGGACGCGGCCGTGGCAGCCGTCGTCGAGCTGTGCCGTACGGGACGTACGGCCGTGCCGGAGTACGACATCGCCACCAGCTCGCGGACCGGGACGACGCTGTTCGCCACCGACGGCGCGCCGCTGTTCGTCGCGGAGGGGATCTTCGCGGCGGACATCGTGACGCGCCTGCGGGAGCACGGGGTGCTCGCCGACGCGCTGTGTCTGCGCGGGCGGCCCTCGACCACGTTCCGGCGCCGGCTCCTGCGCGACCTCAAGGAGGGGCGGAAGTCCGTGCCGATGCTGCTGCGGCGCGGGTGGCGGCTGATGCGGGCCGAGCGGGGCATCGTGGCGCGGCAGACCGCGCTGGGGGCGCACCCCTGCGGCAAGGAGGAGGCGCTGGGCCGGGTGTCCGCGGCGGCGGGGCTGTGCGGGGCGGCGGAGTCCGTGGTCGCGGCCGCGCCCACCGCCGGGGTCTGATCGCACCGCCGGCGACCGGGGCCCGGTCCCTCGGGCGGACCGCCCCGAGGCGCGTCCCGAGGAGAGGCCCGGGCCAACGGGAAAGCGGGACCGAAAGGGCCCCCCGGCCCCGCGGTCCCGCCTGTTTCCCCCGTTACCCGTACGCCCGGCGCATCCCCCGAGGCGCCGGCCCCCGTACGCTCCCCCCTGCTCCCCGTACTCCGGCGGCTGCCACCGCCGGGCCAGACCTTCAGGCCACCAGCTCGCCGAAGGACTCCTCCTCGTCACGGCCGAAGGCGAGGACGTCGTCCTCGCGCAGCCGGCGGAGCGACCGCCAGATGCTGGACTTCACCGTGCCGACACTGATGTCGAGGATGTCCGCGATCTCCGGGTCGGTGCGGCCCTCGTAGTACCGCAGGACCAGCATCGTGCGCTGGAGTTCGGGCAGGCGTGCCAGCGCCTGCCAGAGCACCGCGCGCAGCTCCGTACCGCGCATCGCGTCCGTGTCGCCCGCCGTCTCCGGCAGCTCCTCGGTCGGGTACTCGTTCAGCTTGCGGCGGCGCCACGCGCTGATGTGGAGGTTCGTCATGGTGCGGCGGAGGTAGCCCCCGACCGCGGCCTTGTCGCTGATCCGGTCCCAGGCCCGGTAGGTCGAGAACAGCGCGCTCTGCAGCAGGTCCTCGGCCTCGAACCGGTCTCCGGTCAGGTGGTAGGCGGTGGCGTACAGGGAGGCCCGGCGCTCCTGCACATAGGCCGTGAACTCGGCCTCGGAGGCGGAACGCTCCCCCGTGGCCTCCCCGTACGCCGCATCCCCGCCGGTCCCCGCGCCCCTGAAGGGCGAGGTCGGCACCGCGTCGAGCACCGTCATGTACGACTGGTGCTGACGCCCGGTGCCGCGAGCGCACCCCCGTCCGCTCACGGCACCGGACTTCTCGCTCCGCACGACGTCGTGGAGACGCGTGACAACTGCGCTTGAGGTGGTGCTGTGCAGTGCGTTCATCTCGCGCCCCCCGTCGGTGGAGTCTTGTTCCGGTCGGTACGAGGAAGACTCTGCCGGGCCAGTTTCATCGCGGTGTCCGACGACTGTCACAGGCCTGTCACAGCGGGCCGTGCGCGGGGGAAAGGGGGCGATGTCCACGGAAGGTCGAACTCCGCTCCCCCATGGGCCAGAATGACCTCCGTGCCTTTCCTGTTGCTGATCGAGGACGACGACGCCATCCGCACGGCGCTCGAACTCTCCCTGTCCCGCCAGGGCCACCGTGTGGCCACCGCGGCGACGGGAGAGGACGGCCTGAAGCTGCTCCGTGAGCAGCGGCCGGATCTGGTCGTGCTGGACGTCATGCTGCCCGGGATCGACGGCTTCGAGGTGTGCCGCCGTATCCGGCGCACCGACCAGCTGCCGATCATTCTGCTGACCGCGCGCAGCGACGACATCGACGTGGTCGTCGGCCTGGAGTCCGGCGCCGACGACTACGTGGTCAAGCCGGTCCAGGGGCGGGTGCTGGACGCCCGGATCCGGGCGGTGCTGCGGCGCGGCGAGCGCGAGGCCACCGACTCGGCGACCTTCGGCAACGTGGTGATCGACCGGGCCGCGATGACGGTCACCAAGAACGGCGAGGACCTGCAACTCACCCCCACCGAGCTGCGGCTGCTGCTCGAGCTGAGCCGCCGCCCCGGGCAGGCGCTCTCCCGCCAGCAGCTGCTGCGGCTGGTGTGGGAGCACGACTACCTGGGCGACTCCCGGCTGGTCGACGCGTGCGTCCAGCGGCTGCGGGCCAAGGTCGAGGACGTACCGTCGTCGCCCACGCTGATCCGCACGGTGCGCGGGGTGGGCTACCGCCTCGACACCCCGTCCTGACCCCGCCCGCGCGGTCGAACCCAAGAAAGCAGCGATTCGGAACGTGAAGAAGGCGATACTCGCCGGTCTCCGCTGGACCAGCCTGCGCCTGCGTCTGGTCGTCGTGTTCGCGCTCGTCGCGCTGACCGCCGCCGTCTCCGCGTCGGGGATCGCGTACTGGCTCAACCGGGAGGCCGTGCTCGTCCGGACCCAGGACGCGGCGCTCGGCGACTTCCGGCAGGAGATGCAGAACCGGGCGGCCTCGCTGCCGATGCGGCCCACCGCCCACGACCTGCAGACGACCGCCCAGCAGATGGCGGCGAGCAGCCGCTCCGGCTACCACGTCAGCTCCGGCTACCAGGTGCTCCTGGTGGACCAGCGCGACCCCGGCAAGCCGATCGTGGGGGCGTCCGACGTGGACCGCTTCACCCTCGACGACGTGCCCGCCTCGCTCCAGGAGGCGGTGGGCAAGAAGCTGAAGGTCACCGACAGCAACTCCTATCCGTACCACCTGTTCTGGCAGCGCAGGACCCTGCGCGGGAAGCCGTACCTGGTCGGCGGGACGAAGATCATCGGGGGCGGCGCGACCGGGTACATGCTCGCCTCGCTCGACCAGGAGCGGCAGGACCTCAACTCGCTGGCCTGGTCGCTCGGCATCGCCACCGGACTCGCGCTGCTCGGCTCCGCGCTGCTCGCGCAGGCCGCCGCGACGACCGTGCTGCGGCCGGTGCAGCGGCTCGGCGACGCGGCCCGCCAGCTCGGCGAGGGCAAGCTCGACACCCGGCTGCGGGTCTCGGGCACCGACGAACTGGCCGATCTGTCGCGGACGTTCAACAAGACGGCCGAGAGCCTGGAGAAGAAGGTCAGCGACATGAGCGCGCGGGAGGAGGCGAGCCGGCGGTTCGTCGCGGACATGTCGCACGAGCTGCGGACGCCGCTGACCGCGCTGACGGCCGTCACCGAGGTCCTGGAGGACGAGGCGGACAGCCTCGACCCGATGATCGCGCCCGCCGTGCAGCTGGTGGTCTCCGAGACGCGCCGGCTCAACGTCCTGGTCGAGAACCTGATGGAGGTCACGCGCTTCGACGCCGGTACGGCCAGGCTCGTCCTGGACACCGTGGACATCGCCGACCAGATCACCGCGTGCGTCGACGCGCGGGCGTGGCTGGACGCGGTGGACCTGGACGCCGAACGCGGCATCATGGCGCGGCTCGACCCGCGCCGCCTGGACGTGATCCTGGCCAACCTGATCGGGAACGCGCTCAAGCACGGCGGCTCCCCGGTGCGGGTGTCGGTACGGGTGGAGGGCGAGGAACTGGTGATCGCGGTACGGGACCACGGGCCCGGCATCCCGGAGGAGGTGCTGCCGCACGTGTTCGACCGCTTCTACAAGGCGAGCGCGTCCCGGCCGCGGTCGGAGGGCAGCGGTCTCGGCCTGTCCATCGCGATGGAGAACGCCCACATCCACGGGGGCGACATCACCGCGGCGAACTCGCCCGAGGGCGGGGCGGTGTTCGTGCTGCGGCTGCCGCGCGACGGGGGTGAGGAGGCGTGAGGCGGCTTCTCGGCGGGGCGCTGGCCCTGCTCGCGCTCGGCGCCGCCGCCACGGGGTGCGGCATCCGGCCGACCGCGGTCCCGGTGGACGCCGGGCCCGCGCCCTCGCGGGTGCCGTGCGAGGTGCCGGGGAACCCCGAGAACCCGGAGAACCCGGCGAACCCCGAGAATCCCGTTTCCCCGCGGTTCGACGGCGTGCGGGTCCGGGTCTACCTGGTGTGCGGGGCGCAGCTGGTGTCGGCCGAGCGGTCCGTGCGGATCCCCGAGGGCCGGTCCTCGGCCGACCGGCTCCGGTTCGCGCAGGCGCTGCTCGGCGAGCTGGAGGTCACGCCGTCGGGGGACGAGAAGGCGGCCGGCTACACAACGGACGTCCGGGGGCCGCTGACGGTGACGGACGCGCGCAAGGGCGATCCGGCGGGGGCGCTGCGGCTCAGCCGGCTGCCCGAGGACCTGCCCGCGCTCGCGCTGTCGCAGATCGTGTGCACGTACGCGGAGAACGCGCCGGTGTCGTCGGGGGGGCGGGTGGTGCTGGGGGGGCCGGGGGAGGATCCGGCGCGGGCGTACGCGTGCACGGGCGAGATGAAGTCCCGCCCGGACGCGACCCCGACCCTGGGCGAGCCCCTGCGCTCCCCGACCCCGCCCGCGCCCTGACCTGCCCGGTCGGGGGGGGTGGCCTGCGGCCCGCGTTCCCGGTCCTTTCGTCTGCGGGTGATAAGTGGCTGGCCGCGCAGTTCCCCGCGCCCCTATAGGGGCCTCCGGCCCCACCGACGGGGGGCTCCGCCCCCACCCCCGATCCCGTCGTCCGCGGCCCGGCGGGGGCTGGTCGCGCAGTTCCCCGCGCCCCTGAAAGGGCCTGCGGCCCAACCGACGGTGCTCCGCCCCGAACCCCCTATCCCGTCGTCCGCAGACCGGCGGGGGCTGATCGCGCAGTTCCCCGCGCCCCTCTGAGGGCCTGCGGCCCATCTCACGGGGCTCCGCCCCCACCCCCCGATCCCGTCGTCCGCAGGCCGGCCGTGGCTGGTCGCGCAGTTCCCCGCGCCCCTGGAGGGGCCTCCGGCCCCCTGGGACGTGCCCGGGAGTCGCTCGGGACGCACCGGGCGGCTGAACCTGCCGTTCCGGGCATCCCGTACCCCCCAGGGGCGCGGGGAACTCCGCGACCAGCCGTCCACCACCCGCAGACGAACCCCGAGCCACCCCAACCCCCTAGGGGCGCGGGGAACTGCGCGACCAGGCATCCACCACCCGCAGACGAACCCCCGCAGACGAGGCGAACCGCCGCGCGGAACCGATCCCCCGCCCCCGCGCGTCTTCGCCCTCGTGCAACAGCGTCATGCCCTGGGCAACCGCAACCCCGCCACCATCCGGTTCCGCGTGGCGGGCTCCGCTCTTCTTTTCGCGTACATGGCGCTCGTCGCGTGCCTCACCCTGCGTCCCCGTGACGTCATGTGGGTGACCGCGCCCAACCTCACCCCGCTCGCCGGCATCCGCGCCGACCTGACGCTCGGGTGGGTCGAGGCGGTGAGCCGGATCGGGGAGGGGCTGCTGCTGCTCGCGCCGCTCGGGGTGCTGTTCCCCCTCGTCGGCGGGCGCCTGGACGTCTCCCCCGTCGCCTCCCTCCTGCGCACGACCGCCGCCGCGGCCCTCGTCTCCCTCGGCATCGCCCTGGTGCAGACGTCCGTACCCGGTCAGGTCGCCGACGTGGACGCGCTGCTCCTGAACACCGCCGGGGCCGCGCTGGCCCACATCGCCGTGGTGCCCGCGGGGCGGATCGCGCTGCGGCGGCGTCTGGGGCGCGAACTGTCCGTAACCGCCGTGGCTCAGGGGCGTACCCCGACGATTCCCAGGGTCGGGATCGCCCCGTAGTCCGACGCTTTGCCCGGTTCCCGGCGGCAGGGTTGAGGAAGCGAACGCCACCGAGCGAACGCCACCGACCTCAGCCCGAAGGAGTCCCCATGGCCGCCCTTGCCCGCCCCCGCGACGGACGCGTGATCGGCGGGGTGTGCGCCGCGCTGGCACGGCGCTTCGGCACCTCCGCCACCACGATGCGCGTGATCTTCGTGCTCTCGTGCCTGCTGCCCGGCCCGCAGTTCCTGCTCTACATCGCGCTGTGGATCCTCCTGCCCAAGGAGCGGACGCACAGCGCCGCCTGGTGAGGCCGCGGCTCCCGCAGGTCAGGTCAGCCCAGGACCCGGCGCACCTTCTCCACCTGCCGGTCCGCCACGTCCCTCGGCACCTCCACCGGCTCCTGCGCCCCGCCCCGGGACGGCGCGCCGAGGTTGAGCGTCATGAACCGCACGACCGTCGCGCCCTGGCGCACCACGACGACATGGACCGGCGTCTCCACGCCGACCTGCGTGGACGACGCCGACCAGCTCACCGACTCGTCGCCGCCGATCCGGTACGGCCGGGCCTTCACGCGCGCGTACGTGGAGGCCGTCGCGCCCAGATCGGCCGTGAAGCCGGGGCAGGCGGCGACCGCCGCGCGCAGGTCGTCGACGAGCTTCTCGGCGTCGGGGCGCGCGTACGTACTGAGCGTGGCCGTGACCGCGAGGCCGAGCCTGCGCTGGGAGCCCAGGCCCCGGTCGACCGTCTCGCGCGCCCGCGGGTCCGGCCGGTCGCCCATGACGTCGGCGAGCGGCTGGCACGGGCGGCGGTCGGCCCGCGGGCGGGTCCGGCTCCGGGAGGTGGTGCCGGCGGAGACCTGGTAGCCGGGCACGTCGCCCTGGGCGAGGGCCGCGCGCTGGAGGGCGGTGGCCGGGGTCGAGGAGGGGTGGGAGGCGCGTGCCGCGGCCTTGTCGTCCGAGGCGGCGCCCGAGCCGCACGCGGTGGTGAGCAGCAGCGCCGACGCCGACAGCACGGCGAGTCCAGTCGCCTTCACACGCATCGTGGAACCCTACTCACCTGTCAATGGTCTGCGTTCGAGCCGCGATCCTGACACAGACGCGGCGAGGCGCACACCCGAGACCGGATGTGCGCCCCACCACAAGGCCTCCACGCACCGACTGACGGTACGTTCGCGCCATCAGCCGCCGAGGGCGGGCAGACCGGCGCCGCCGAGCGGCAGGCCGCTGGTCGGCAGACCGCTGGCCGGCAGGCCGCCGAGAAGGCCGCTCACCGGGTCCGCACTCGCCGGCGTGGACGCGCCCTTGCCCGGCTTGTGCTGACCGGAGGTCAGGGACTGCGGGGCACCCTCGGGGAGCGTCTTGGTGACGCCCTCGACGGGCAGCGTCTTGGTCAGTCCGGGCAGGGCGGGAAGCTCGGGGACCCCGGCCACGGCGGGCGCGGCGGAGGCCGTACCGGCGGCAGCGGCGGCGAAGGCGACACCGAGAGCGGCGGCACCGAGCGTCTTGACGGCAGACTGCTTCATCTGGGATTCATCCTAGGGAAGGGGATGTGAGCGGCTCTGCAAGCTAGTCAGACCGCCGCGCGCCCCGCAAACACGTGAAACCAGGGGAAACGGCCGGGATTTGCATGTCCCGGCCGTGCGGCCCCTTGTCCCGATCAGCCCATCGGCGGGGTAGAACCGCTGGTCGCAGCGGTCTGCTTGAACAGCCATGCGGATTTCAACTCGGCGTATCCGGGCTTGATCACGTCGTTGATCATGGCGAGGCGTTCGTCGAAAGGAATGAACGCTGATTTCATCGCATTGACGGTGAACCACTGCATGTCGTCGAGTGTGTAGCCGAACGCCTCGGTCAGCCGCTCGAATTCCTGGCTCATGCTGGTGCCGCTCATCAGCCGGTTGTCGGTGTTGACCGTGGCGCGGAAGTGGAGCCGGCGCAGCAGCCCGATCGGGTGTTCGGCGTAAGAGGCGGCGGCGCCCGTCTGGAGGTTGGAGGTCGGGCACATCTCCAGCGGGACGCGCTTGTCCCGTACGTACGCGGCGAGCCGCCCCAGCTTCACGGTGCCGTCCTCGGCGACCTCGATGTCGTCGATGATCCGCACGCCGTGGCCGAGCCGGTCGGCGCCGCACCACTGGAGCGCCTGCCAGATCGACGGCAGGCCGAAGGCCTCGCCCGCGTGGATGGTGAAGTGGTTGTTCTCCCGCTTCAGGTACTCGAACGCGTCCAGGTGGCGGGTGGGCGGGAAGCCCGCCTCCGCGCCCGCGATGTCGAAGCCGGCCACGCCGGAGTCCCGGTAGGAGTTGGCGAGTTCGGCGATCTCCAGGGCGCGGGCGGCGTGCCGCATGGCGGTCAGGAGCGCCCCGACGCGGATGCGGTTGCCGTCGGCGCGGGCCCGGCGCTCGCCTTCGCGGAAGCCCTCGTTGACCGCCTCCACGACCTCCTGGAGGGTCAGTCCGCCTTCCAGGTGCTGCTCCGGCGCGTACCGCACCTCGGCGTAGACGACACCGTCCTGCGCCAGGTCCTCCGCGCACTCGGCGGCGACGCGGAAGAGCGCGTCGCGGGTCTGCATGACGGCGCAGGTGTGCGCGAAGGTCTCCAGATACCGCTCCAGGGAACCGGAGTCGGCGGCTTCCCGGAACCAGATGCCGAGCTTGTCGGCCTCGGTCTCGGGCAGGTTGGTGTACCCGGTCTGTTCGGCGATCTCGATGATGGTGCCAGGACGCAGACCGCCGTCGAGGTGGTCGTGGAGCAGCACCTTCGGGGCGCGGCGGATCTGGTCCGGGGTCGGTACGTCGGTGGTCTGGCTCGTCATCTGCGCATGCTAGCCCCTACGCGCGTAGATCGCCGGGAGTCTCCGGGTTGCCGATACGTAACAGTGACTGCGCGGACGGGTGGAGTACACGTCGGCTTCTGAGACTGTTCTGCCATGGCACAGCATGCGACTTCCCTGCCTGCTGCCCGGCTCGGACGGGCCGTCGGCGCGACCGGCGCCGGCTCCTCGGTCGGCGGTGTGGTGCTGGTGCTGCCGGACGGCGACCCCGTCTCGGCGCGCCGCCCCTCCCCCCTCGCGTACGCCTCGGCGCTGCCGCTGGCACGGCGGTTGGCCCGGGCGGGCCGCGCCGACGGTCTGGTGGCCCATCCGGTGCGCTACCGGGGCCGGGGCTGGAACGGCGGCGACGCCCTGCTCGCGGCGGACGCCGAGTGGGCCGCGGACGAGGTGGTGCGCCGGTACGGGGACGTACCCGTGTGTCTGGCCGGGCACGGGATGGGCGGGCGGGCGGCGCTGCGCGCGGCGGGGCACGAGGCCGTCGACTGCGTGCTGGCGCTGGCCCCTTGGCTGCCGGAGGAGGACGTGGCGGCCGAGCCGGAGCCGGTGAGGCAACTGGTGGGCCGGCGGGTGCTGATCGTGCACGGCACCAATGACGCGCGCTGCGACCCGGAGCTGTCGTTCCGGCTCGCCGCGCGCGCGAAGAAGGCCAACCGCGACACCTGCCGCTTCGAGGTCCACTCCGACGGACACGGGTTGCGCCAGCACCGCCCCGAAGTCCTGGCGCTGGCCGCCGACTTCGTGAAGGGGTCGCTCTTCGCGCACGCGTACGCGCGTCCCGTCGCCGACGCCCTGGCCGCCCCGCCGCCGCTGGGGCTGCGGATGCCGCTCGCTGCGGGCTTCGGGAAGTCGCTGGGCGGATAGCGGGCCGTACGGACGCTTCGAGCCTGCCTCGCACCCCCCTCGTCCGTCCGGAGGACGGGGGTTCGGGGCCCGGCTCTCAGACCGGCAGCAACTGCCCCCGGCGCGACAGCAGGAACGCCTTGAAGGCGGCCACCGGCGGGGTGTCGGGGTGGCCGTCGAGCCAGGCCACCCCGATCTCGCGGACCGCCCGGGGCGCCGTCACCGTCAGCTCGACCACGCCCGGGCGGGCCACCGCGGGCGGCGGCAGCAGGGCCACGCCCAGGCCCGCCGCCACCAGACCGCGCAGGGTCTCCGCCTCCTCGCCCTCGAAGGCCACCCGGGGCGTGAAGCCGGCCCGGGCGCACAGGTCGTCCGTGATGCGCCGCAGCCCGTAGCCGGGCTCCAGGGTCACGAACGTCTCCTCGGCCGCCTCCGCGAGCCGCACCCGCTTGCGGGCCGCGAGGCGGTGGTCGTCGGGGACGACGAGGCGCAGCCGCTGCTCGTCCAGGCGCCGGGCCACCAGGTCGGGCGCGTCGGGCACCGGCGAGGTGAGGCAGAGGTCGAGGTCCCCGGCGCGCAGCCGTTCGATCATGGCCTCGCCGTAGTTCTGCACCAGCGTGAAGCGCACCCGGGGGTGGGTGACGCGGAAGGCCCGGATGAGGCCGGGGACGGTCTCGGAGCCCATGGTGTGCAGGAAGCCGAAGGCGACCTTGCCCGTCGCCGGGTCGGCGTCGGCCCGCACCGACTCGGCGGCCCGCCCGACCTCCGCGAGGGAGCGTTCGGCCGAGGCCAGGAAGGTGCGCCCGGCCGGGGTCAGCGAGACGGTGCGGCCCCGGCGGGCGAACAGGGTGACGCCCAGGTCCTCTTCGAGCCGCACCATCGCGCGCGAGAGCGTCGACTGGGGCACGCCGAGCTCCTGCGCCGCACGCGTGACGTGCTCGTGCCGGGCGACCGCGGCGAAGTAGGCGAGGCGGGGCGCGAGTACCGCTACCATGTCTTCTTCGTTACTGTTCAATGACAGACACCCGCCTGAGCTGTGCTTATGCGTACGTGGATCGATTATGCGCGCTCCACGCATTGGACGCATAAATCTCACCGGCCTACGGTCGAATCATGCCTCCCGCCAGTACCGGGGCACCCGCCACCGTGGGTGCCTCCACCGCGCCGTCCCCCGACCAGCTCTCCCCGGGCGCCCCCGGCTACCGCCGGATGAGCTTCGCGCTCTTCGCGGCCGGGGTCGCCACCTTCGCCCTCCTCTACTCCACCCAGGCGCTGCTCCCGCTGATCTCCGGGGACCTGGGGGCGTCGGCCTCCGCGGCGAGCTGGACCGTGTCGGCGGCGACCGGCGCGCTGGCGCTGTGCGTACTGCCGCTGAGCGCGGTGTCCGAGCGGTTCGGGCGGTCCCGGACGATGACGGTCTCCCTGGTGGTCGCGGTCGGCGTGGGGCTGCTCGTCCCGTTCGCGCCCACCGTGGGCTGGCTGGTGGCGCTGCGGGCGGTCCAGGGCGCGGCCCTGGCCGGACTGCCCGCCTCCGCCATGGCCTACCTCGCCGAGGAGGTGCGGCCCAAGGCGCTGGTCGCCGCGATCGGCCTGTTCGTCGCGGGCAACTCCATCGGCGGCATGAGCGGCCGCATCCTCACCGGCTGGGTGGCCCAGGCGTGGGGCTGGCGCGCGGCGCTGGCCGCGGTCGGACTTCTGGCGGCCGGGTGCGCGGTGGTCTTCCGGCTGCTGCTCCCGAAGTCGCGCCACTTCCGGCCCGCTCCCCTGGACCCGCGCGCGCTGGCCGCCACCGTGCGCGGCCACCTCGCGGACCCGCTGCTCGTGCGCCTGTACGCGATCGGCGCGCTCTTCATGACGGTCTTCGGCGCCGTCTACACGGTCATCGGCTACCGGCTCACCGCCGCGCCCTTCCACCTGCCGCAGGGCGTGGTCGGCTCGATCTTCCTGGTGTACCTGGTCGGTACGGTCTCCTCGGCGGGCGCCGGGACGCTGGTGGCCCGGCTCGGCCGCCGGGGCGCGCTGTACCTGGCCGTCTCCACCACGGCCGCCGGGCTGGTGCTGAGCCTGCTCGATTCGCTGGCGGCGGTCCTGGCGGGCCTGGTCCTGATCACCGCGGGCTTCTTCGCGGGCCACGCGGTCGCGTCCTCCTCGGTGAGCCGCACCGCGAAGTCGGGCCGCGCCCAGGCGTCTGCGCTCTACCAGTCCGCGTACTACCTGGGCAGCAGCGCGGGCGGCACCCTGGGCGCGGTCGCCTTCCACGCCGGCGGCTGGGCCGCCACGGTCCTGCTCGGCCTGCTCGCCGTCCTGGGCGTCGTCTCGGTGACGCTGTACGGCAGCCATGCCGCCCGCACCGAGCGGCGCCGCGCCGCGACGCGCCTCGGCGCACCCCGTGTGACCTGCTGAGACGTCCGCCCGATGCGCGATTGTCAGTGGGCTCCTGTAGCTTCCGAAGAGCTGGAGCACATGGGCGATCTGGGGTGGACGCGATGGGTGATCGGACGGCGGATCCTGCGGTGGCGACGGACCTCGACTCCCGTCTGGAGAAGCACCGGACCGAGCTGACGGGGTACTGCTACCGGATGCTCGGCTCGGCCTTCGAGGCGGAGGACGCGGTACAGGACACGCTGGTGCGGGCGTGGCGGAGTTACGAGAAGTTCGAGGGCCGCTCGTCCCTGCGGTCCTGGCTCTACCGGATCGCGACCAACGTCTGCCTGGACATGCTGACCGCCAGCGGCAAGCGGGCCCGCCCGATGGACCTGACGGCCCCGCAGACGGCGTCCTCGGCCGTGCTGCGCTCGCGCCCGGAGGTCACCTGGCTGGAGCCGGTGCCGGACGCGCGGGTGCTGCCGACGGCCGTGGACGACCCGGCCGAGACGGCCGTCGCGCGCGAGAGCGTGCGGCTCGCCTTCGTCGCGGCGCTCCAGCATCTGCCGCCCAAGCAGCGGGCCGTGCTCATCCTGCGCGAGGTGCTCGCCTGGAAGGCGAGCGAGGTGGCCGAGCTGCTGGGCACGACGGTGGCGTCGGTCAACAGCGCGCTCCAGCGGGCGCGTTCGACGCTGGCGGAGTCGGAGCCGCGCGCCTCGGACGCGGCGGACCCGCTCGACGAGGACCAGCAGAAGCTCCTTGCCCGCTATGTGGCGGCGTTCGAGGGGTACGACATGTCGGCCCTGACGTCCCTGCTGCACGAGGACGCGACGCTGTCGATGCCGCCGTACGACCTGTGGCTGAGCGGTCCCGAGGACATCGTGGCCTGGCATGTGGGTCCCGGGGCCGACTGCCGGGGCTCGCGCCTCGTCCCCACGGTCGCCAACGGGACGCCCGCGTTCGGGCAGTACCGGGCGAGCGGGCCCGGGGGGCGGCATGAGCCGTGGGCGCTCCAGGTCGTGGAGATCGCCGACGGCAAGATAGTCGGGCTCAACGCGTTCCTGGACACGGCGCGGTGGTTCCCCCTGTTCGGCCTGCCCCCGACGCTCGGGGAGGGCTGAAGCGGCGCGGGTTCGTCTGCGAGAGGTGGGGGTGCGGCCACTTGCGCAGTTCCCCGCGCCCCCAACCCCGCGCTCGCCTGCGGCCCGTGCCAACTCACTCGCGCAGTTCCCCGCGCCCCTGAAACCGTCGTTCGTCTGCGGCTGCGTGGGGGTTGCGGGTGCTTGCGCAGTTCCCCGCGCCCCTAACCCCGCGCTCGTCTGCGGACCGTGGCCGCTTCTCGCGCAGTTCCCCGCGCCCCTAACCCCGCGCTCGTCTGCGGACCGTGGAGGGTTGCTCGCGCCGTTCCCCGCGCCCCTGAAACCCTCGTTCGTCTGCGGACCGTGGGCGCTTCTCGCGCAGTTCCCCGCGCCCCTTGGGTAGTCGTCCGCAGCCGGAGAACCCAGCTCAGCCATGGGCTTTCAGGGGCGCGGGGAACTGCGCGAGCAACCGACCACCGACCCGCAGACGAAGACCGGGCCGACCAGGGGCGCGGGGAACTGCGCGACCAGCCCACCACCCACCCGCAGACGAAGACCGGGCCGATCAGGGGCGCGGGGAACTGCGCGACCAGCCCACCACCGACCCGCAGACGAAGACCGGGCCGTTCAGGGGCGCGGGGAACTGCGCGACCAGCCCACCACCCACCCGCAGACAAACTCCCGGCCGACCAGGGGCGCGGGGAACTGCGCGAGCGGCACGCCACCCGCCCGCGGGCAAAGGCAAGGCACCCCAGGACGGTTACTCCGCCAGCCCCGTGAGGTGCAGCAGCGCCGCCAACCCCGGCCCAACCCCCCGCAGCGACAGCCCCCCACCCGCCCGGCGCGCGGTCAGCCGGAGCCGGGCCACCGCCTCCACCGCCGCCAGATCGGCCCGGACGAGCCCGCCCACGTCGCAGACCACCTCCCGCGCCCCGGCCGCGTACAGCGACCGCAGCCGCGCGCACAGCGCGGGGACGTCGGCGAGGGCCAGCGGCGACGGGACGACGAGGAGCGCGGGTCGAGTGGGGTTCACATGCGGACAGACCCGCCCCGGCCGGGAAAGTCATCGGCCGGGGCGGGTCTGCGCGGGACCCGGCGGGTCCGTGCGGGGCCCGGGGCGGGTCCGTGCGGGACGGAGCGGGGGTCAGGCGATGCGGTCCAGCACGATCGGGTTCGCGGTGAACGAGGTACCCGCCGGGGCGATGTCGTACGAGTCGCCCAGCGTCTTCAGGGCGTAGTCGAACTTCTCCGGCGTGTCCGTGTGCAGGGTGAGCAGCGGCTGGCCCGCCGTCACCGTGTCGCCCGGCTTGGCGTGCAGCTCGACGCCGGCGCCCGCCTGCACCGGGTCCTCCTTGCGCGCCCGGCCGGCGCCCAGGCGCCAGGCGGCGACGCCGATGTCGTACGCGTCCAGGCGGGTCAGCACGCCCGAGGCGGGAGCGGTGACGACGTGCTGCTCGCGGGCGACCGGCAGGGTGGCGTCCGGGTCGCCGCCCTGGGCCGCGATCATCCGGCGCCACACGTCCATGGCCGAGCCGTCGGCGAGGGCCTTCTCGGGGTCGGCGTCCTTGATCCCGGCGGCGTCCAGCATCTCGCGGGCGAGCGCCAGGGTGAGGTCGACGACGTCCTTGGGGCCGCCACCGGCCAGGACCTCGACGGACTCGCGCACTTCGAGGGCGTTGCCCGCGGTGAGGCCGAGCGGGGTGGACATGTCGGTGAGCAGCGCGACGGTCTTCACGCCGCTGTCGGTGCCGAGCGCGACCATGGTGGAGGCTAGCTCGCGGGCGTCCTCGATGGTCTTCATGAAGGCGCCGGTGCCGACCTTGACGTCGAGGACCAGCGAGCCGGTGCCCTCGGCGATCTTCTTGGACATGATCGAGGAGGCGATCAGCGGGATGGCCTCGACGGTGCCGGTGACGTCGCGCAGCGCGTAGAGCTTCTTGTCGGCCGGGGCCAGGCCGTCGCCGGCCGCGCAGATGACGGCGCCGGTGGTGTCCAGGACGTTCAGCATCTCCTCGTTGGAGAGCAGCGCGCGCCAGCCGGGGATGGACTCCAGCTTGTCCAGGGTGCCGCCGGTGTGGCCGAGGCCCCGGCCGGACAGCTGCGGCACGGCCGCGCCGCACGCGGCGACCAGCGGGGCGAGCGGCAGCGTGATCTTGTCGCCGACGCCGCCGGTGGAGTGCTTGTCGGCGGTGGGCCGCGAGAGCGCGTCGAAGTTCATGCGCTCGCCGGACGCGATCATCGCGGCGGTCCAGCGGGCGATCTCCGTACGGTTCATGCCGTTGAGCAGGATCGCCATGGCCAGCGCCGACATCTGCTCGTCGGCGACGACACCCCGGGTGTAGGCGTCGATGACCCAGTCGATCTGCTCCGGGCTCAGCTCGCCCCGGTCTCGCTTGGTGCGGATGACGGAGATGACGTCCATGGCATTCCTTCCGGCAAGTGCGGTTCGTCCGTACGGTATACGCGACTCTACGCGCATAGAGAGGTCTGACGGATGCGGCCCCTCCCTGGCTGATCAGCAACGGAGGGGCCGCGGTGGTTACTTGGGGTCCTGCGTGAGGTGGTCCGGCCCGAAGGCCTGCGGGAGCATCGCGGAGAGCGGCAGGATCCCCTCCGGGGTCTCCACGAGCAGCTCCGGGCCGCCGTGCTCGAAGAGCAGCTGGCGGCAGCGGCCGCAGGGCACCAGGACGGCGCCGTGGCCGTCGACGCACACGAAGTGCGTCAGGCGTCCGCCGCCGCCGAGCCGCAGCGCCGAGACCAGCCCGCACTCCGCGCACAGGCCGAGGCCGTAGCTGGCGTTCTCGACGTTGCAGCCGGTGACGGTGCGCCCGTCGTCCACGAGCGCCGCCGCGCCGACCGGGTAGCCCGAGTACGGGGCGTACGCCCGGGACATGGCGTCCCGGGCCGCCTCGCGCAGCGCCTCCCAGTCGACGGCGGTGGCGGCGGGGGCGTCCGGCGTCACTTGCCCTGGCCCTTGCGGTAGCGCATGCCGTCGGCCTTGGGCATCCGCAGGCGCTGCGCGGAGAGCGACAGCACGAGCAGGGTGACGACGTACGGCGTGGCGCCGACGAAGTCGCTGGGGACGTCGTCGGTGGCCAGGTACCAGACCAGGATCGCGGCGGCCACGACCGCGCTGATCGCCGCCTGGACCATCGCCTTCTTGTACGCCTTCCAGGCCGCCAGGGCGACGAGGAGGATCACGAGCAGGAGCAGCAGCGCGTGGACGGTGGTGCCGCCGTTGCGCAGCTGGAGCGCGTCGGAGAAGCCGAAGAGGCCCGCGCCCATGGCGAGTCCGCCCGGCCGCCAGTTGCCGAAGATCATCGCGGCGAGACCGATGTAACCGCGGCCGCCGGTCTGGCCCTCCAGGTAGATGTGCGAGGTGACCAGCGCGAGGAACGCGCCGCCGAGACCGGCGAGACCGCCGGAGACGGCGACCGCCGCGTACTTGTACGAGTACACGTTGACGCCGAGGGACTCGGCGGCGATCGGGTTCTCGCCGCAGGAGCGCAGCCGCAGGCCGAACGCGCTCTTCCACAGCACCCACCAGGTGCCCACGAAGAGCAGCACGGCGATGACGGTGACCCAGGAGACGTTGGTGACCACACCGCCGAGGATCCCGGCGAGGTCGGAGATCAGGAACCAGTGGTGCTTCTGGATCGACTCCAGGCCGGAGGACAGGCCCGGGACCGTGAAGTCGGGCAGGGACTCGGCGGGCGGCGACTGCTTGGGGTTGCCGCCCTTGGCCGCCGCGTCGCCCTCGTTGAAGAAGAGCTTCGCCATGTACTGCGTGGCGCCGAGCGCGAGCAGGTTGACGGCCACACCGGAGACGATGTGGTCGACGCCGAAGGTGATGGTGGCGACCGCGTGGACGAGGCCGCCCAGCACGCCGAAGCCGACGCCCGCGATCAGGCCGAGCCAGGGGCTGGACTGCCAGCCCACCCAGCCGGCGCCGAACGTGCCGAGGATCATCATGCCTTCGAGGCCGATGTTGACCACGCCGGCCCGCTCGGACCACAGGCCCGCGAGGCCCGCGAGGCCGATCGGCACCGCGAGGCCGAGGGCCGCGCTGATCTGGCCGGTGGAGGTCAGCTGGTCGGCGCCGGTGATGACGCGCACGGCGGAGACCAGGATCAGCGCGCCCGCGATGATCATCAGGATCTGCGCCAGGGAGAACGTGCGCTTGGCGTTGCCCTTGAGCCCGGCCGGGGGCGGCGGGGTCTTGGCGGGGGTCGTCGTGACGCTCATGCCGTCACCTCCTGCTTCTTGGCGGCCTGGGCCGCGAGCTCGGCGCCGACGCGCTGCTGCTGGCGCTTGAGGCCGTAGCGGCGGACGACTTCGTACGCGATCACGACGCACAGGACGATGACGCCCTGGATCACGCCGAGGATCTCCTTGTCGTAGCCGATCACTTCGAAGTGGCCGGTGGTGCGCTCCAGGTAGCCCCAGACCAGCGCGGCGAGCGCGACGCCCACCGGGTGGTTGCGGCCGAGCAGCGCGACGGCGATACCGGTGAAGCCGAGGCCGAGCGGGAAGCTGTTGTCGAACTGGTGGCTGTCGTTGAGCAGCGTCGGCAGACCGACCAGACCGGCCACCGCGCCCGAGATGATCATGCTGGTGATGATCATCTTCTTGACGTTGGCACCGCTGGCCGCGGCCGCGGACTCGGACTGGCCGACGGCCCGCAGGTCGAAGCCGAAGCGGGTGCGGCCGAGCACGAACCAGTAGGCCAGGCCGACGAGCACCGCGATGACGACGAAGCCCCAGATCTGACCGGCGTCACCGTTGTCGATGTGGAAGAACCAGGAGCTGTGCGGCAGCGGCTTGGTGGAGACGAGCGTGCCCGCCTGGTCGAGCTGGCCGAGCCGCTCGGGCTGGAGCAGGTAGGCGATGATCGCGGTCGCGATGGCGTTCAGCATGATGGTCGAGATGACCTCGCTGACGCCCCGGGTGACCTTGAGGACGCCCGCGATGGCCGCCCACAGGGCGCCCGTCACCATCGCCGCGAGGATCATCAGCGGGATGGCGACGATGCCCGGCAGCGAGACCGCGCCGCCGATGACGGCGGCGAGGAAGGCCGCGATGCGGTACTGGCCGTCCACACCGATGTTGAAGAGGTTCATCCGGAAGCCGACGGCCACCGCGATGCCCGCGAGGTAGTACGTCGTCGCCTTGTTGAGGATGTAGACCTGGCTGTCGCTGGCGGAGCCGTACGACAGCATGTCGTCGAAGGCGGGCATCGGGTTCTTGCCGGTGGCCAGGATGACCAGGGCGGTGACGACGAGCGCCGCCACCACCGCGAGCACGGGGGCCGCGATCGCGAGGAGCAGCTTCTCCCTGTCGATGCGCTGGGTGAACTTTTTCATCGGTCCTCTCCCCCGGTGCTGTCGTGGTGCTCCAGATGGCCGGCGGCGGCGCCGGTCATGGCGGAGCCCAGCTCCTCAGGGGTGATCGTGGCGGGGTCGGCGTCGGCGACCAGGCGGCCGCGGTACATCACCCGCAGGGTGTCGGACAGGCCGATCAGCTCGTCCAGGTCGGCGGAGATCAGCAGCACCGCGAGGCCCTCGCGGCGGGCCGTGCGGATCTGGTCCCAGATCTGCGCCTGTGCGCCCACGTCCACGCCCCGGGTGGGGTGCGCGGCGATCAGGAGCTTGGGGTTGTGGCTCATCTCGCGGCCGACGATCAGCTTCTGCTGGTTGCCGCCGGAGAGCGAGGCCGCGGTGACCTCGATGCCCGGGGTGCGCACGTCGTACTCGCGCACGATGCGCTCGGTGTCCGCGCGCGCGGCCTTGTTGTCGAGCAGACCGCCCTTGGAGTTGGGGCGCTCGGTGACGTGGCCGAGGACGCGGTTCTCCCAGAGGGGGGCCTCCAGGAGCAGGCCGTGGCGGTGGCGGTCCTCGGGGATGTACCCGATGCCGCCCTCGCGGCGCTTGCGGGTGGGCGCGTGCGAAATGTCGGTGGCGTCGAGGGTGATGACACCGCCGTCCGGGTCGCGCATGCCCATGATGGCCTCGACGAGCTCGGCCTGGCCGTTGCCCTCGACGCCGGCGATGCCGAGCACCTCGCCCTTGTGGATGGTGAAGGACACTCCGGAGAGCACCTCGCGCACCACGCCGTCGGGGTCGGTGGCGGCCAGCTTCAGCTCGTCCACCTTGAGCATCGGCACATCGGTGACCGTCGACTCGCGGGTCTCCGGGGACGGGAGCTCGCTGCCGACCATCAGCTCGGCGAGCTGCTTGGTGGTGGTGTTCCTCGGGTCGGCGGTGCCGACCGTGGTGCCGCGCCGGATGACGGTGATGTCGTCGGCGACCGAGAGCACCTCGCCCAGCTTGTGGGAGATGAAGATGACGGTCAGGCCCTCGGCCTTGAGCTCGCGCAGGTTGTCGAAGAGCGCCTCGACCTCCTGCGGGACCAGGACGGCCGTCGGCTCGTCGAGGATGAGGGTGCGGGCGCCGCGGTAGAGGACCTTGAGGATCTCCACGCGCTGGCGGTCGGCGACACCGAGGTCCTCGACCAGGGCGTCGGGACGGACACCCAGGCCGTACGCGTCCGAGATCTCCTTGATCTTCTTACGGGCCTTGGCGCCGATGCCGTACAGCTTCTCGCCGCCGAGGACCACGTTCTCCAGGACGGTGAGGTTGTCGGCGAGCATGAAGTGCTGGTGCACCATGCCGATCCCACGGGCGATGGCGTCGGCGGGGCTGTGGAAGACCGCCTGCTCGCCGTCGACGGTGATGGTTCCCTCGTCCGGCTTCTGCATGCCGTAGAGGATCTTCATCAGGGTCGACTTGCCGGCACCGTTCTCACCGCAGAGGGCATGGACGGTGCCCTTCTTGACGGTGATGTCGATGTCCTTGTTGGCGACGACGCCGGGGAATCGTTTGGTGATGCCGCGCAGTTCGACGGCGGGAGGACTGGACGCGTTGATGGCGCACTCTCCTACGAGAAGGAGGGGGGTGGGGGCAGAGGGCGTGGTGACGCTAGCGCGCCAACTCCCGCCTACGCGCGTAGAGTTGACACATCGTTATGGGCTCGGGGGGGGGGGGGGGTTTCCCCCCCCCCCCCCCCCCCAACGCCTCTATGCCGCTCGAAGGCTCAGCCCCCTCAAGGGGGATAGAGGAAAGA
>NZ_JBWKEI010000013.1:36752-158068 GCF_056435525.1 Streptomyces sp. NPDC043908
GGGGGGAGGGGGGGGGGAAAGAGACGAAAGAACTCAGGGGGGGGGGGGGGGGGGGGGGGGGGGGGGGGGGGGGGGGGGGGTCTCCCCCCCCCCCCCCCCCCCGAGCCCGTCACTGCTTCAGTGCCGTGACGCGGTCCGGCCCCCGCGAGGGGGCCGGGTCACGGCCCGGATCACGGGGTCGTCTTGACCTTGATCTGGCCGTCGACGATCTTCTTCTTGGCCTCGTCGAGCTTGGCCTTGATGTCGTCGATGAAGCCGCCGCTGGTGGCGAGGGAGACGCCGTCCTTGGCCAGCGGGTAGCTGTTGGTGCCGGTCAGCGGCTTGCCGTCCTTGACCGACTTGACCAGGTCGTAGACGCCGATGTCGACGTTCTTGACGACCGAGGTCAGGATCGAGGACTTGTACTTGGCCAGCGAGGCCTGGTTGTACTGGTCGGAGTCGACACCGATCGCCCAGGCGCCCTTCTTGCCCGCGACGGCCTCGATGGCACCGTTGCCGGAGGAGCCGGCGGCCGTGTAGACGACGTCGGCGCCGTTGTCGAGCATGCCCTGCGCGGCGGCCTTGCCCTTGTCGGGGCTGGCGAAGCCGGAGGTGTCCGAACCGTGCGACAGGTACTGCGGGTCGACCTTGACGCCCGGCTTGGTGTCCTTGACGCCCTGGACGAAGCCCGCCTCGAACTTCTTGATGAGCGGAACGTCCACACCGCCGATGAAGCCGACGTGGTCGGTCTTCGTCTTCAGGGCGGCGGCGACACCGGCCAGGTAGGAGCCCTGCTCCTCGGTGAAGACGATGTTGTCGACGTTCTTGGCGCCCTCGACGACCGAGTCGACGATGCCGAAGCTGGTCTTCGGGAACTTGGCGGCGACCTGCTTCATCGAGTTGGCGTAGGCGTAGCCGATGCCGATGACCGGGCTGTAGCCCGCCTGGGCGAGCTGGGTGAGGCGCTCGACGCGGTCGGCCTCGGTGTCGGTCGTCTTGGCCGTCAGCTCCTTGATCTCACCGCCGAACTCGCCCTTGGCCTTGTCGATGCCGCGCGCGGCGGAGTCGTTGAACGAGTGGTCGCCACGGCCGCCGACGTCGTACGCGACACCGACCTTGACGCCCTTGCCGCCCGCGCTGGACGACGCGGAGGAGTCGTTGTCCTTCTCGGAGGACGTGCTGCCACACGCGGTGGCGGAAAGAGCGAGGGCGGCGGTGGCGATACCGGCCGCAGCGATCTTGGATACCCGGCGCACGAGGAGGTCCCTTCAAAACGAACCGAGAGCGCCCCTACCGGCGCTGGTTTCGCGTCGGATCGTAACGCGCGTAGATGTCGCGTAAAGACCTGTTCGGAAGCCGTTATCGAATCGCCGCGAACAGACGATGAAGTGTCCGGTTACGAACGGTGTCCTTCCAGCAGCGCAGCGGCAGTGAAGAGCTCCACTCCCACCTTGATGGCCGCCTCATCGGCGTCGAAATCACCCCGATGCAGGTCAAGACGGGCGTTGGACCCCGGGGTGCGGACGCCGAGACGGGCCATCGCGCCCGGCACGCGCTCCAGGTACCACGAAAAGTCCTCGCCACCCAGACTCTGCTCGGTGTCCTCGATCGAATAGGGCCCTCGGCGCGCCGTCTGAGCGTCGCGCAGGAGTTCGGCAACGGCCGGATCGTTGACCACCGGCGGCACGCCGGGGACATAGTTGATCTCGGGCTTCGCCCCGTGCAGAGTGGCGACCTCGTAGATCGCGGCGTGCACCTTGTCGGGCGCCTCCCGCCACGCCTCCAGGTCCAGGCAGCGCACGGTTCCGGCCAGCTCCGCGCGCATCGGGATGACGTTGCAGGCGTGCCCGGAGTCGATCCGGCCCCAGGTGACGGCGAGCCCCGCCCGGGCGTCGACGCGGCGGGCGAGCAGCGCGGGCACGTCGGTGACGACCCGGGCGGCGGCGGTCACCAGGTCGGTGGTCAGGTGCGGGCGGGCGGTGTGGCCGCCGGGCCCGTCCAGGGTGATCTCCAGCCGGTCGCAGGCGGAGGTGATCGCCCCGGTCCGCAGCCCGATCCGGCCCGCGTCCACGCGCGGGTCGCAGTGCACCGCGATGATCCTGCCCACGCCGTCGAGCGCGCCGGAGCGGATCGCGTCGGTGGCGCCGCCCGGCAGCACCTCCTCGGCGGGCTGGAAGACCAGCCGGACCGGGTTGGGCAGCAGGCCCTGCCGTTCGAGGTCGGCGAGGACGAGACCGGCGCCGAGCACGGTGGTGGTGTGGACGTCGTGTCCGCAGGCGTGCGCCCGATCGGGGACCGTGGAGCGGTACGGCGTGTTGACCTTGGCGTCCGGGATCGGCAGGGCGTCGATGTCCGCCCTGATCGCCAGCATGGGCCGTCCCCCCTTCCAGGTGCCGACATCGCACAGGAGTCCGGTACCGCTGTCGAGGACCCGGGGCTTCAGCCCGGCCGCCTCCAGGCGCTTCTTGATCGCCGCGGTGGTGCGGAACTCCTGGTTTCCCAGCTCGGGGTGCATGTGCAAGTCCCGGCGGAAGCCGATGAGTTCGGCGCGCAGGGGCTCGGGGAGCAACCCGGGCAGCGGGGCTTCCCCGGGCAGCTCGGCGTCGGGTTCGTCGGAGGCGCGCGACATCAACTGGTTCACCTGTTGAAGAGTAGGCCCCTTCAAGGGCCAACTAACCGTCGATCAACAAAAGTTCAGCCCGATAGGGGAAAGAAATCTGTCCTTCCGGCGGTTGTCCCCCTTCCTGGCTGGGTAAACTCGCCGCCCGCTTCTCAGGTGTGTCGCAGCGGTTTCCCAGCGCCCTCTCAGAGGGATCTCAGCGCCGTCTCGGCGCACCGCCCCGGGCCGGGGCGTGACGATGCCCGGCCGGGCTTCTGCCGCGACCGGACGGCGTCCCGGGGGGCGGATGCCCGCTCAGGCCGCGACCATGCGCAGCCCGTGGGCGGTCCGGGCCGAGCCGGTGACGTCCGCGAGGAAGCCCTGGGCGCGCGGCGAGGCCTTCTCGGTGAGCCAGCCGGGGTCGATGTCGCAGACCAGCAGCCGCACCCCGGTGCCCGCGAGCGCCGGCGGCAGGGTGTGGACGACGGTCGAGGGAAAGCTGAGGATCGTCCGCCCGACGGGCCCCCGGCGGGCGATGAGCTCCAGCGGCAGGTCCGGCCGGACGATTTCGAGGCCGGTCCGCAGGTGCAGGGCGCGCAGCTTGTCCGGGGACTCGCGGCGGTGGGCGAAGTACCGGGTGGCGCCGTGGGTGCGGGCCAGGGCCGCGACCGCCTCCTGATAGCGGTCGGGGTCGACCACACCCGTCTCCACCAGCGAGGTGCCCACCATGTCGGCGCCCTTGGTGATGCGCGGGGGACCGAACCGGGCCCGGGTCCAGCCGAAGGTGTTCGGGGTGACCGTGACCGCCTCCGGCGCCTGGACGGGCATGGCGCTGAACACCTCGACCGTACGGCCCGGCGCCGGAGTGAGGCGACGGCGCGCCGAGGCGGCGAAGGGGGCGAACACCAGATCGCGCGCCCCTGCCCGGCTGCCGCGCCGGTGCCAGCGCACCAGCCGCTCGCCGCTGCCGAGCTGGGCGACGAACTCCATGGTGGCGGTGCCGTCGTCGACGACGACCAGGTCACGGGCGCGCGCCACGGTGAGGAGCAGCTGGACGTAGCGCGAGAACGGGTCGCCGATGACGATCCGCTCCGCGCGGCGCAGCAGCGAGGAGAGGCCGCCGATGGTGCGCAGGGGGGCGCTCGGCCCGCCGCGGGCCTCCTCCCAGCGCACCCGCATGCCCTCCTCGCGGGCCAGCTCCGCCATCCGGCGCAGCTGGCCGCGGGACATCGGGTCGGTGGGCGAGAGGACGACGACGGTGAGGTCGTCGTGGCCGACCGCCGCGCCCTGCGGGCCGCACCGCTGGGCCGGTACGCCGTTCAGGAGCGGGCGCGTGGAGTGGGCCCACTCCAGCACGTTGAGCAGCTGGACCGGGCTCTCCACGAAGGCGATCGTGGCGGAGGTGTCCCGAGGCACGGCGGCCGGCCCCGGCTCAGACCGAGACCGGCGCGCGGTCGGCGCCGGCGTCGGCCTCGGCGACGACCCCGGGGACCCGGCGCAGCTTCTTCATCGGGGCGAGCTCCGATTCGTAGACCTTCTTGACGCCGTCGCCGAGCGCGGCCTCGATGGTGCGGATGTCGCGGACCAGGCGCGCCAGGCCGCCCGGCTCGACGGAGGCGGCCTGGTCGGAGCCCCACATGGCGCGGTCCAGGGTGATGTGGCGCTCGACGAAGGTGGCGCCGAGGGCGACGGCGGCGAGGGTCGTCTGGAGGCCCGTCTCGTGGCCGCTGTAGCCGATGGGCACGTTGGGGTACTCGGCCATCAGGCTGTTGATCACCCGCAGGTTGAGCTCCTCCGCCTTGGCCGGGTACGTGGAGGTGGCGTGGCAGAGCAGGATGTTGTCGCTGCCGAGGACCTCGACGGCGTGCCGGATCTGCCGGGGGGTGGACATGCCGGTGGAGAGGATGACGGTGCGGCCGGTGGCGCGCAGGGCGCGCAGCAGCTCGTCGTCGGTGAGCGAGGCGGAGGCGACCTTGTGGGCGGGCAGGTCGAACTTCTCCAGGAAGGCGACGGCCTCGGTGTCCCACGGGGAGGCGAACCAGTCGATCCCGCGCTTGCCGCAGTGCTCGTCGATGGCGCGGTACTCCGACTCGCCGAACTCCACCCGGTGGCGGTAGTCGATGTAGGTCATCCGGCCCCACGGGGTGTCGCGCTCGATGTCCCACTGGTCGTGCGGGGTGCATATCTCCGGGGTGCGCTTCTGGAACTTGACGGCGTCGCAGCCGGCGTCGGCGGCGGCGTCGATCAGGGCGAGGGCGTTGCCCAGGTCCCCGTTGTGGTTGATGCCGATCTCACCGGTGACGTACACCGGCCGACCCGGTCCGGCGGTGCGGCTGCCGAAGGTGCGCAGACGGTTGCTCATGAGGGGTGTCCTTACTGGGCGGTGGCGGTGGGGAGCGGGGGGTTCGGCACAGGGGTGTGGTGGAGCTCGGGTCCGAGGAGCCAGGCGGCGATCTCGCGGATCGCGCCCTCGCCGCCGGGGGTGGCGGTGACCGTGCGCGCGGCGGCGCGCACGGAGTCGTGGGCGTCGGCGACCGCGACCGGCCAGCCGACGAGGGAGAAGCAGGGCAGGTCGTTGACGTCGTTGCCCGCGTAGAGCACCCGTGCCGGGTCGACGGCGTTCTCCTCGCACCACTGCTTGAGGGCGAGGTCCTTGCGGTCGACGCCGTGCAGGACGGGGATCCGCAGCTTGCGGGCGCGGGCGGCGACCACCGGGTTCCGCTCGGTGGAGAGGATCAGCAGCTTCAGGCCGGAGCGGCGCAGGGCCGCGACGCCGAGCCCGTCGCCCCGGTGCACGGCGACCAGTTCGCGGCCCTCGGCGTCGATGAGGACCCGGTCGTCGGTCTGGGTGCCGTCGAAGTCGAGGACGACCGCGTCCACCTCGTCGCGGGCCGGGACACGGGCCGGGTCGAGCAGGGGCGCGAGCGCGCGGGCGCGGGCCAGGTCGTGCGGGTCGTCGATCTCCAGGACCCGGGCCGGGTCGGTGCGCACCAGCGCGGTGCGGCCGAAGAAGCGGTGCCGGTGGGTGCGGAAGCCCTCGGCGTCCATGGCGTAGGCGGCGCCGGTCTCCAGGAAGTCCTGGGGGCGGTCCTGGCGGCGCGGGCGGAAGGACTTGTCGTGGCCCAGGCCCTCGCCGCCGTCCGGCGACTCGCGCCAGACGAAGCCGTGGAAGGGGGCGACGGTGACGGCCGTGTCGGCGCCGTCCACCACGACGGCCGCGGCGACCCCGTCCACGTCCTCGTGGCTCAGGAACGGACTGGTGCACTGCACGAGCAGCACCACGTCGGCGTCCCTGGCGCAGGCGGCGCCGCTCTCCAGGGCGTGCAGCACGGCGGCCTCGCTGGTCGCGGTGTCCCCGGCGATCGCGGCGGGGCGTACGACGACGTGGGCGCCGGCCGCGGCGGCGGCGGAGGCGATCGCCGGGTCGTCGGTGGAGACGGCGACGTCGGTGACGTGGCGCGCGGCGAGGCAGGCCTGTACCGCCCGGACGACCAGCGGGACGCCGCCGACCGCGGCGAGGTTCTTGCCGGGGACGCCCTTGGAGCCGCCCCGGGCCGGGATGACGGCCAGGACCTTCCTGGGGCGGGCGTCCGCGGTGGGCCGGGGGCGGGTGGACCGGTCGTTCATCAGAGTTCTCCCATCCGGCGGATGACCGGGGCCACGCGCTGCACTCCGTGGCGGTAGGCCCCGCGGGCCGCGTCCCGTACGGCGTCGCGCACCAGGCGGCGTACGCCGGTGGCCTCCGCCTCGGGTGCGGCGCCCGGCAGCGGGGTGCCGTCGGGGGCGAGGTGGTGGCGGGCGAGGATGCCGGGCAGATAGCCGGGCGCGGTGGTGGGCGTGTAGTACGGGCGCACGGGAGGCAGTCCGGGGCGGGCCACCAGATCGGCGATGCGCGCGCGGGCCGCGTCGAAGGCGGTGGCGTACGCGTCGCCCGGGGCGACGCCCTGCGCGGCGAGCCAGCCGGCGTCGGGGACCGGGCGGTGGCCGGCGTCCAGCTCGTCCCAGGAGGCGAGGCAACCGGATCCGACGAAGTGGTGGTTGCCCAGGCCCTCGCGTACCCCGAGGTCGGTGAGGACGGCGGTGGGCACCGAGCGGTGCAGGGATTCCAGGGCCGCCGTCGAGGAGACCGTGACGAGCAGGTCGGTGCGGTCCAGGACCTCGCCCATGTTCCCGTACACCAGACGGAAGTTGGGCGGCACTTCGAGGGAGCGGACGAGCTTCTGGTAGGGCTGCTCCTCGATGTGCGTGGTGTGCTCGCCGGGCCGGGAGCGCAGCTTGAGCAGCACCTCGCGGCCGGGGTGGCGGCGGGCGTGGCCGATCAGGCGGCGCAGCAGGTAGAGCCGGTCGGCGCGGCTCTCGGGCACCGAGGGCTGGGCGGCGAAGACGAGCGTGTCGCGGCCCGGTTCGGGGCGGTGGGGCGCGCCTGCGAGGAACGGCAGGGCGGCCTCGGTGACCGCCGAGGCGTCGGCGCCCACGCCCTCGTACACCGCCCGGAACCGCGCGGCGTCGTGGCGGGAGTTGGCGAGGACGACGTCGGCGCCGTGGCGCAGCAGCAGGCCGTCGGTGAGCTTCTCGTAGACGACGCCGACGTAGCCGGTGACCAGGACGGGCCTGCGGGTCCCGGCCGGCCACAGCCGGGCGAGGCCGTGCAGGGCGGCCTGGGCGGCGCCGCCGACCAGCGCGAGGACCACCACGTCGTACGGCTCGCGCTCGACAGCGTGCAGGAAGCCGGCCATCGTCACCTCGCGCAGCGCGTCGGCGCCGACGCCGACCTCGGCGAGCTGGCGCGGGGTGGGGGTGGCCCGGCCGCGCAGCAGGAAGCCGCTGAGCTCCGGCGGGTGCTCGGCGATGCGGCGGGCGGTGAGGGCACCCCATTTCCACCGCGTGTCGGAATCGGCGACGACGGCGATCCGGGGCGCGGTGGTATGGGGATTCGTAACGGACGGCACGTCGAAGAAGCTAGGAATCCATTCCGTTTGGCGGCCCAACTGGGCCGCAACAGATGGTTAACAGCGCGTCTACGCAAGGGGAAAGGGCCCGTGGGGCTTACGGGTTAACAGCCCGGTCGCCCACTGTTCACCCACCATCCCTCGCACGGACGGGGCACATGACGCGGCGCCGCTTTAGCGTCACCCGGGTGGTCAAGCTCTCCGTGGTCGTGCCGTTCTACAACGTGCGCGCCTATGCCCCCGACACCCTGAGAAGTCTGCGCGACAACGCGCGCGAGGACTTCGAGTTCCTGCTGGTCGACGACTGCTCCTCGGACGGTACGGCCGCGCTCCTCGCCCGCGCCGGGCGCGAGCTGCCGGGGGCGGTGGTCCTCACCCACGAGAAGAACGGCGGTCTCGCCACCGCGCGCAACACCGGCATCGACGCGGCGCGCGGCGAGTACGTCACCTTCCTCGACGGCGACGACTGGCTGGCGCCCGGCTACTACGGCCAACTCGTCGCCGCCATCGAGGAGTTGGGCTGCGACTTCGTGCGCACCGACCACGTCCAGTGCACCGGCACCCGGCGCTCGGTGCAGCGGGTGCCGCACGGGCGGCGCGGCGAGGTGCTGGACCCGCGCGCGGCGATCCTGCCGACCAGCCGCTCCACCTCGGTGGACTACGCGTTCGCCTGGGCCGGGATCTACCACCGGCGGCTGGTGGAGCGGGGTCTGCTGCACTTCACGGACGGGCTGCGCACGGCCGAGGACCGGCCGTGGATCTGGCGGCTGCACCGGGAGGCGGAATCCTTCGCGGTGCTGGGTCTGCTCGGGGTGTACTACCGGCGTGGAGTCGCCACCTCGCTCACGCAGATAGGCGATGTACGCCAGCTGGATTTCCTGCGGGCTTTCGACCAGGTGGTCGAGGAAACGGCCCGGGATTCCCGTGCCGCGGAACTGCTGCCGAAGGCGGTACGGACGTACTGCGCCATTATCTCCCACCACCTGGGAAATAGGGAGCGATTCGAACCGGCCGTGGCGCGCGAACTGCGGAGCAGGAGTGCGGAAGCGTTGAGAAGAATGCCGCAGGACATCCTCAACGAGGCGCTCGACTCGATGGACTCGGCCCGCGCCTCCCGGCTGCGGCGGCTGCGCGGCCGTACCCGCTCCCTCACGTCGGCGGGAGCCGCGGCCTGATGCGTACGACGCAGATCTTCCTCGCCACGACGGTGTACGGGACGGCGACGCTGGCCGCCGCGATCGACAGCGGGTGCTTCGGCCCCGCCGACCGGCGCCTGCTCCTCATCAGCAACAACGCGCCCATCCCGGAGACCGCGCCCTCCCTCGGCACCATGCCGGGCTTCGCTTCCCTGCGCGGGCGCTTCGACGGGGTGCTGTCGTGGAACGACACCATCGCGCCGATGCATCCGGCCGGCTGGGCGCCGCGCGCGGACGACGTGCCGCTGTGGGAGCGGCAGTTGCGGCGCGCCTGGGACCTCGGCGACGACCGGATCGAGCTGGCCGTGGAGTCCATCCAGGTCAACCCGGCGGGCGCGGTCGCCCAGCTCTTCCCGGACGCGCCCCTGCACGTGTACGCGGACGGGCTGATGAGCTACGGCCCCACCCGCAACAAGCTGGACCCGCTGGTGGGTTCGCGGGTGCGGCGGGTGCTGCACCTGGACCTGGTGCCGGGCCTGGAGCCGCTGCTGCTCGGCGAGTTCGGGGTGGGCGCGGAGGTGATCCCGACGGCGGCCTTCACCAAGGTGGTGGGCGAACTGTCCGCCGAGGGCGCCGGCCTCGACGTGCCCGAGGGCGCGGCCCTGCTGCTCGGCCAGTACCTGGCCGCGCTCTCGATCCTCACCGAGGACGAGGAGGAGCGGCTGCACCTCGCCATGGTGCGGGGCGCCGCCGCGCGCGGCCACCGCCGGATCGTCTTCAAGCCGCACCCCTCGGCGCCGCCCGCCTGGACCGAGGCGCTGCGCACCGAGGCCGGGGCGCTGGGCGTGGAACTGACCGTCCTGGAGAGCGCCCTGCCGGCCGAGGTGCTGTACGAGCGCCTCGCCCCCGCGCTGGTGGTCGGCTGCTTCTCCACGGCGCTGATGACCGCGTCCGCGTTCTACGGCCTCCCGGTCGCCCGCACCGGCACGGAACTCCTCCTGGACCGCCTCACCCCGTACCAGAACAGCAACCGGGTGCCGGTGACGCTGGTGGACGCGCTGCTGCCGCCCCTGGAGGGCGGGGCACCGCCGCCGCCGCACGACCCGGCGGCGCTGCTGGCGGCGGTCGGCTACGCGATGCAGTCCGAGATCCGCCCCGACCTGCGCCCCGCCGCCGAGCAGTACCTCACCCACCAGCTAACCCCGCACACCTGGCGCTACTTCAAACGCCGCCGCCTGACCACCCTGGCCCTCCCCGGCGCCCTCCCCACCCAGCTCGCCTTCATCCCCCGCAATGCGACGGTCCGACGACTGGCCCGCCGGGCACGGGCCGTGAGACGCCGGGTGCGCTGACGGCCGCGGCGGATGGGCCGGCGGCCGAGGCGGGTGGGCCGGCGGTCGCGCCGACCCGCGCCAGGTACCCGGTGAGGCCCTCCGGGGTTTCGCCTGCCCAGCCCACGTATCCGTCCGGGCGGATGAGGAAGAGTCCGCGTCCGTACGGCTCGTACGCCGTCAGGGTGTGGACGTGGACCAGTTCGCTCTCCAGCGCCGGGGCCTCGGCGCCGATGGCGAGCAGGGTGAAGTGGGGGCCGCTGTACAGGTCGAAGAGGCGGCCCTCGGGCAGGACGCCGTCGGGGGCGCGGTCGCCGGCCTCCAGGGAGCCCGCCCGGCCCACCGAGAGCGGGCCGCCCCGGTAGCCGATGCCGAGCTGCTTGACCTCGTTGCCGCGCTGACTGTCCCCGCCGAGCAGGGCCTTGCGGTGCAGGCGGGTGCTGATGCCCAGGACGTCGGCGGCGACCGGCCGGCGCTCCGCCTCGTAGGTGTCGAGCAGGTCGGCCGGAGCGCCGTGCCGCAGTACCTGGCCGAGCTTCCAGCCCAGGTTGTAGGCGTCCTGGACGCTGGTGTTCAGGCCCTGGGCGCCGGCCGGTGAGTGCACGTGGGCGGCGTCCCCGGCGAGGAAGACCCGGCCCACCCGGAACCGCTCGGCGAGCGCGGCCCGGGGCCGGAAGTCCGAGGCCCAGACGACCTCGGTGATCTCGTCGGCGCTGACCGGCGTACGGGCGGCGATCAGCTTCCGTACGCCCTCGGGGCTGGTGTCCGCCACCGTGTCCACGTCGTCGTACTGGGCGACCATCTGGAACAGCCGGGGGGCGCCCGGCAGCGGGCAGAGCACCAGGGCGCCGCCGTCCCCGCCCGTCCACACGTGCCAGTGGTCCTCGTCCACGAACGCGTCCGGCGCGACGACCACGTCCGCCACCAGCATCGGCTTGGGGTCGACCGACTCGCCGCGCATGGCGACGCCGAGCAGCCTGCGCACGGTGGACCGGCCGCCGTCGGCCGCCACCAGATGGCGGGCGCGGACCTCGCGGCCGTCCGCGAAGCGGGCCGTGACCCCGTGCTGGTCCTGGTCGAGCCCGGTCAGCCCGGCACCGAAGACGACCTCGCCGCCGAGGGCGCGCAGCTGGTCGTGGAGCAGCGCCTGGAGGTGCGCCTGGCCGATGAGCAGGCCGTTCGCGTACGGGGTCTGCTCGGTGGGCTCCGAGCGCTCCATCATGTCCCACTCGCGCCCGCGGGTGGTGCCGTCCGGACCCTCCCAGGAGAGCATCCGGGGGTACTCGCGCCCGGCCGCGCGGACCGTCTCCAGGATGCCGAGGTCGTGCAGCACCTCCTGGGTGCGCGGCTGGAGGCCCTTGCCGCGCGAGCCGGGGAAGAGGTGGTCGGCCTTCTCGACGAGCAGGGCGGGGACGCCGCGGCGGGCGAGGTCGATGGCGAGGACGAGGCCGGTGGGGCCGGCGCCGCAGATGAGTACGTCCGTGTCCACGGCCGTCTGCCCGTCCACGGCCGTGTCCCCGTCCCCGGCCGTGTTCCCGTCCACGCTTTCCTTAACGTTGTTAAGTTCCATGCCGGGAGCATGTGCTTAACGGTGTTAAATTGTCAAGGTGGCTACGACGAGAATCGACCGGGCGCTGGTCGCCGACACCGCGCTGCGGCTCCTGAACGAGGTGGGCCTCGACGGGCTCACCCTGCGGGCCATCGCCAAGGAGCTGAAGGTCCAGGCGCCCGCGCTCTACTGGCACTTCAAGAACAAGCAGGCGCTGCTCGACGAGATGGCGACGGTGATGTACCGGCGGATGGCCCAGGACGCGCCCGGCGTCCCCGGCGTCTCCCCCGACGCGCCCTGGCAGGAGCAACTGGCCGGGTTCAACCGGGCGTTGCGGGCCATGCTGCTGAGCTACCGGGACGGGGCGAAGGTGTACGGGGGCGCCCGCTTCACCGGTACCGACCATGCCGGGGCGCTGGAGGCGCTGCTGTCCGCGATGGGCGCGGCGGGCTTCGGCCCGAGCGAGGCGGCCCTGGCCGGGACGACGGCGTACGCGTACACGATGGGCTTCGTGGCGGAGGAGCAGGGGATGGGGGCCGAGCCGTTCGACGTGGGGGCGCGGGCGGCACGGCTGGCGGAGTACCCGCTGGCGGCGGCGGTGGGGCCGGATCTCTTCGAGGGGTACGAGGAGCGGTTCGAGGCGGGGCTGCGGATGGTGATCGCGGGGGTGGAGGTGGTGCGTGGGGGGCGGGGTGGTGCCTGAGGCCGTGTTTCGGCTGCGGGCGCGTGGGGGCCGGTCGCGCAGTTCCCCGCGCCCCTGGGACCCCCTTTCGTCTGCGGGTGGTGCCGGGTTGCTCGCACAGTTCCCCGCGCCCCTGGGACCCCCTTTCGTCTGCGGGTGGTGCCGGGTTGCTCGCGCAGTTCCCCGCGCCCCTGAGACCCCCTTTCGTCTGCGGGCCGTGCCGGGTTACTCGCGCAGTTCCCCGCGCCCCTGGAGCCCCTTTCGTCTGCGGACCGTGCTGGGTTGCTCGCGCAGTTCCCCGCGCCCCTCAAAACGCCCTCCGTCCGCAGACCGTGCCAAGCTGCTCGCGTCGTTCCCCGCGCCCCTAAAAGCCCCCTCCGTCCGCGGACCGTGCCGGGCTGCGGAGTCAGAACGCCTCGTGGGGTTCGTACGTGCCCCACACCTCGCGCAGCGCCCCGCACACCTCCCCGACCGTCGCCCGTGCCGCCAGTGCCCTCTTCATGGGGTACAGGACGTTCTCCGAGCCCTCGGCCGTCCGGCGCAGTTCCTCCAGGGCCGCGGTGACCGCCGGTCCGTCGCGGTCCGCGCGCAGCGACGCAAGGCGGGACGCCTGGCGGGCCTCGATCGCCGGGTCCACCCGCAGCGGCTCGTACGGCTCCTCCTCGTCGAGGCGGAAGCGGTTCACCCCGACCACCACCCGCTCCCCGCTGTCCGTCTCCCGCGCGATCCGGTACGCCGTGCGCTCGATCTCGCCCTTCTGGAAGCCGTGCTCGATCGCGCTCACCGCCCCGCCCAGCTCCTCGACCCGCTCCATCAGCGCCAGCGCCGCCGCCTCCACGTCGTCCGTCATGGACTCGACGACGTACGAACCGGCGAAGGGGTCGACGGTCGCCGTCACGTCCGTCTCGTACGCGAGGACCTGCTGCGTACGCAGGGCCAGGCGCGCGCTCTTGTCGGTGGGCAGCGCGATCGCCTCGTCGAAGGAGTTGGTGTGCAGCGACTGGGTGCCGCCCAGCACCGCCGCCAGGCCCTGCACGGCGACCCGGACCAGGTTCACCTCGGGCTGCTGGGCGGTCAGCTGCACCCCGGCGGTCTGGGTGTGGAAGCGCAGCATCCACGACTTGGGGTCCTTCGCGCCGAAGTCCTCCCGCATCACCCGCGCCCAGATCCGGCGGGCCGCGCGGAACTTGGCGACCTCCTCCAGGAGCGTGGTGCGCGCGACGAAGAAGAACGACAGGCGCGGGGCGAAGTCGTCCACGTCCATCCCGGCCGCGACCGCCGTCCGCACGTACGCGATGCCGTCGGCCAGGGTGAACGCGATCTCCTGCGCGGGCGAGGCCCCCGCCTCGGCCATGTGGTAGCCGGAGATCGAGATCGTGTTCCACCTGGGCAGCTCGGCCCGGCAGTACCGGAAGACGTCCGCGACCAGCCGCAGCGACGGCTTCGGCGGGAAGATGTAGGTGCCGCGGGCGATGTACTCCTTGAGCACGTCGTTCTGGACCGTGCCCGTCAGCGCGTGCGCCGGGACGCCCTGCTCCTCGGCGACCAGCTGGTACATCAGGAGCAGCAGCGCGGCCGGCGCGTTGATCGTCATCGAGGTCGAGACCTCGCCCAGCGGGATGCCGTCGAACAGGATCCGCATGTCCTCGACGGAGTCGACGGCCACCCCGACCTTGCCGACCTCGCCGTGCGCGAGCGGCGCGTCGCTGTCGTGCCCCATCTGCGTGGGCAGGTCGAAGGCGACCGAGAGGCCGGTGGTGCCGTGGGCGATGAGCTGCCGGTAGCGGGCGTTGGACTCGGCCGCCGTGCCGAAGCCGGCGTACTGGCGCATGGTCCAGGGGCGTGCCGCGTACATCGTCGGGTAGACACCCCGGGTGAACGGATACCCGCCCGGCTCACCCAGCTGCCGGGCCGGGTCCCACCCGTCGAGGGCTTCCGGCCCGTAGACCGGGTCGAGAGGCAGACCGCTCTCGGTGCGCCGGGCACCGTCCGACTCGCGCGCCATGGGTTCCGCCTCGCTTCCTCGACGGGTTGTTGCAACCGTTCGGCCCGGGAAACAGTCTCTGGGATCACCAGAGGGAATATCAGGGGGGCGACGATGCGCCGGATCCATCTCACCACTGTCATAGCCAGAACGCTCGCCGCGGCCACGGTCCTGACCGTGACCGCCGCGTGCGGTGCCCAGACCGACAAGGCGTCGGGGACCACCGCCGACCAGAAGCCCGCAGCGCAGGCGCCCTCGGCGGCGCCCGCGGCGGACACCACCGCCAATGACCACCAGCCCGAGACCGCCGGCCTGGCGGACGCGCCGGTCACCACGGACCGCGCGGCCACCACCGCCGCCAGGGCCCAGCCGAAGGTCCTGATGGCGGCCGGTTCGCGGGGCGCGCAGGTCAAGGAGCTCCAGGCCCGGCTCGCCCAGGTCGGCTGGTTCGACGACACGCCGACGGGGACGTACGGCAGCGTCACCACCGCCGCCGTCAAGGGCTTCCAGAGCAAGCGCGGCCTGCCCGCCACCGGCTCGGCCGACGCCGCCACCTGGCAGCGGCTGGGCGTCATGACCACCAAGCCGACCCGCCAGGAGCTCGACGGGAAGGCCGTCAACAAGCCGAAGACCAAGCTGGACAAGCGCTGTATGACCGGCCGCGTGCTGTGCATCAGCAAGACCACCCGCACGCTCAACTGGGTGGTCAACGGCAAGGTGCAGTCCTCGATGGACGTCCGGTTCGGCTCGCAGTACACGCCGACCCGCGAGGGCGTCTTCAAGGTCTTCCTGAAGAGCAAGAACCACGTCTCGTCGATCTACCACACGCCCATGCCGTACGCGATGTTCTTCAGCGGCGGCCAGGCCGTGCACTACTCGTCGGACTTCGCCAAGCGCGGGTACGCGGGCGCCTCGCACGGCTGTGTGAACGTACGCGACAAGGCCAAGCTCGCCAGGCTCTTCGACCAGGTGAAGGTGAACGACAAGGTCGTCGTCTACTGGTGAGTGCCGTCCGGCGGTGAACGCCGTCCGCCGGTGGGCGGGCGGTCCGGCCCGGTGGACCGGTCCTCGTGACCGGGTCGCCGGGCCGTTCGCTGTCCGGCCGCTGTCCGGCCGGAAGAGGGAGGGCGCGGGCGGGACCGGGGGAACGTGCCCCGCCCGCGCCGTTCGCGCCGAGCCTTGGGTACGGGGGGAACCCCGGCTCTGTGCGCCGCCGATGACCAGTCGGCTCACTTCCTACTGCGTCGGCGGCCCGAAAAGTGTCACACCCGCTGTTCGGCCCGGTGAACGAGCGCCCGGTCGGCGCCCTGGAGGGCGGAGTCCACCGGCGTGAGCGGGCCCTGCGCCCGGCGTACGCGGGAGGTCGGCGGGACGTCCGGCGCGGCGGGCGGCAGGGCCGGGGCGCGCATCTCGGGCAGGGCCGGCAGCCCGGGGAGGCCGGGCGAGCCCTGCGCGGGCGGGGTGGACCAGCTCACGGTCGGCAGCTTCAGGACGGAGCCGTCGCGGCCGCCCCGGCCGCCGGAGACACCGCCGTGGCCCCCGTGGCCGTCCCCCTTGTCGTCCTTGTCGTCGCCGGAGCCGCCTTTGCCGCCCGAGCCGCCGGAACCGCCCTTGCCGCCCGAGCCGCCCTTGCCCCCGGTGCCGCCCCGCTCGGCCTGCTCGATCACGCTGTCGCAGAACTGCTTCACCTTGGCCGCACCCAGAGCGGCGATTTCCAGCCGGTGGCGGCGGTTCTGGTCGAGGCGCCCGGAGCGGTAGTCGCGGCAGTACTCGACCTTCTGGGCAGCCCAGTCGTCCTGCTTGCCCCCGTCCTTGGGGGCCGGGTCCGGCGTCGTCCTCGGATTCGGGGAGGTGCCCGGCGTGGTCGCGCCCGGGGTGGCGGGCTGCCCCGGGGCGGTGCGGCCCGGGGCCGGGGAGCGCGGGCCGACGGGGGTGCCGGTGCGCCCGGACGCCGGGCCGGAGGCGATGGGTGACGGGGTCGCGGCGGCCGACACGGACGACACGGGCTCGGGGTCGGCGGTGCCGAGGCCCGGCAGCACTCCGGTCCCGGCGGCCATGGCCACCCCGCCCAGGGCGCATCCGGCGATCGCCGCGGCCAGGCCGAAGCGGACCGGGCGCAGCCGGCGCCGGGGCGCGCGGGTGCCGCGCGGCTCGCGCCCGACCCGTACGACGGTGTCGGCCGGCGCGACCGCGGGGGCGTCCGCCTCGGCGCGGGCGCGGCGGAACGCGGCCAGCGCGGCGGCCTCGCCCGGCAGCTCGCGGGCGGCCGGGGCGTCCATGGCCTGGCGTACGTCGGGGCCGGCCAGCGCGCGCAGGACGGCGGTGAGCCGTTCGGCCTGCTCGCGGGCGCGGTCGTCGGCGGGAACGACGTCCTCGCCGCGGAGCAACCGCTCCGCGGCGTCCTCGTCCAGCCATTCGTGGCGCTCGTCGGCCATCACATGTCCTTCTGCGTCGGCGCGCCCGATTGCGTCACACCGCACGACCGGTTCCGTTGCGGCGGCACTCCGCCGAGATCCGCCGGGCCGTTCTCCGTGCCCAGCAGTTCGGCCAGCCGCTTGAGGCCGCGGTGGGCGGCCGTGCGCACCGCGCCGGGCCGCTTGCCCAGGGTCTCGGCCGCGCTCTTGGCGTCGAGGCCGACGACCACCCGCAGCACCACGGCCTCGGCCTGGTCCTGCGGGAGCTGGGCGATGAGCGCCATCGTACGTCCGGTGGAGAGGGCCTCCATCGCCTCGCCCGCGGTGTCGGAGTCGGCGGGGCGGCCGGTCAGCTCGGTCTCGTCGCCGCCCACGGCGGGGCGCCTGCCGCGCATACGGATGTGGTCGAGGGCCCGGTTGCGGGCGATGGTCGCGGCCCAGCCGCGGAAGCGGTCGGCGTCGCCGCTGAAGCGCTCGATGTCCCGGGCTATCTGGAGCCACGCCTCGGACGTCACGTCCTCCGCGTCGAACTCGCCGACGAGCGAGCGGGTGTAGCCGAGCAGCCGTGGATGCACCGCGCGGTACACAGCACGGAACGCGCTCTCGTCGCCGCCCTGTGCCGCGAGTATCGCGGCGGTCAGCTCCGCGTCTTCCCCCTGCACTCCCCGCACCTTGCTCTGGTGTCGCAGCTGGTCTGGCTGCCGCGCCGACCGGCGCGAAGGAGCACGCTACGGCCTCGGCGGCGGTTAAGTCCATTACTTGTACAACTCGCAACAATTCACTGACAGAGCGCGGTGTGACAGAAAACGCAGTCATGGCGCTGAGAGGAGTACGGGGTCGCCACACGGCCCCGACGGAAGACGGCCGGGGCCTCTCCTGTGGGGGGTGGCGGCCCCGGCCGTCCTTCCGCGCACGCGCCGCCCTCCGACGCGGGCGCGCGCCCGTCACGACCGGTCCCGCTCCCCCTCCATACCCCGCGCGAGCCGCCGCAGCCCCCGGTGCGCGGAGGTGCGCACGGACCCGGGGCGTTTGCCGAGGACCCGCCCGGCCGCCGCCCCGTCGAGCCCGGCCACCACCCGCAGCAGCACCGCCTCCGCCTGTTCGCGCGGCAGCGTGGCGATCAGCTGGAGCGCCCGGCGGGTGGAGAGGAACTCCAGGGCCGCCTCGGCCGTGTCCTGGCCACCCGGCAGTTCGAGCGCCTCCTGGTCGAGCCCGACCGTCCTCGGCCTCCGCTTCTGCCGGCGCAGATGGTCCAGGGCGCGGTGGCGCGCGATGGTCGCGGCCCAGCCGCGGAAGCCCGCCCCGTCGCCGTGGAACCGCCCCAGGTCACGGGCGATCTCCAGCCACGCCTCGGAGGCCACGTCCTCGGCCTCGGTGCCCACCAGCGACCGCGTCTGGGCGAGCAGGCCGGGGTGGACCAGCCGGTAGACGACGGCGAAGGCCCGCTCGTCGCCGCCCTGAGCGCCCGCGACGGCCGCCCCGAGCTCCGCGTCGTCGCTCCGTGTCCGGCCACGGCGCCGGCCCCCGCCCCCCATGGTCTGTTCTGCGCGCGGGCGGCCGGAAGTGTCACAGCCGGGCCCGCGCCGGGCTCACCCCAGCTTGTCGGCGAGCTCCTTGAAGTCCTCCCACTCCAGGGCCGGGGTGCGCGGGTCCCACAGCTTCTGGGCGGTGGCCCGCAGCGGCATCCGGATGCCCCGGGCCACCTGGTCCTGGGTCTGGGCGTCGGCGTAGTCGCACCAGACGGCGAACCGGGCGCCGAGCACCTGCCCGGAGTAGCGGTCGGGGACGGGCTTGGTGCCGCGCAGCACCAGCGGCGTCCACTCCTGGTAGATGCGCCGGCCGGTGGGGTACTTGAAGGCGTTGGGCTCGCCGAGGACGTAGTACAGGTACTCGTCGTTGAGGTTGACCGTCCTGCGCCCCTCGGCCAGGTACTCCTCGGGCGCGCGGGCGCCCAGCTCCTTGCCGGTCCAGTACTCGACCTCGCGGGCCGGGTCGGGGGCGACGGAGGTGTCCTTGAAGTAGCCGTCGTTCCAGGCCTTGAACTTCTTGCCGTAGGGGCGCAGCGCCGCCGCCCGGTCGTTGAGCCAGCCGGTCGCCAGGTCCGCGATGCCGGCCCTGGATCCGTACTTGGCGCGCGCGGCCTCGGCGAGCGCCGGGTAGGAGGCCGCCGGGTCCTTGGCCGTCAGCGCCAGGTACTCGTCGCCGCCGAGGTGCCAGTACGCGCCGGGGAACAGGTCCGCGTACTCGCGCAGCAGGTCGTCGACGATCCGGGCGGCGTCCGGGTTCGCTATGTCGACCGCGCCCTGGACCGGGCGCCCGTTCGCGCCGCGCAGCGCGAGCGCCGGGTGCGCCGCGATCACCGCGCCCAGGTGCCCCGGCGAGTCGATCTCCGGGACCACCTCGATGTGCAGCCGGCGGGCGAGCGCGACGATCCGCTCGACCTCGCGCTTGCTGAGGTGGTCGCGCGAGACGACCTCGGGGTGCGAGGCGGACTCGATGCGGAAGCCCTGGTCGTCGGAGAAGTGCAGACCGAGCTGGTTGAGCTTGAGGTCGGCCATCTCCCGCAGCCGGCTCTCGATCCAGCCCGCCGTGAAGGGCTTGCGGGCGATGTCGAGGTTGAGCCCGCGCTGCGGCCGGTCGGGCCAGTCCTCGACGACGCCCTCGGGCATCACCCCGCCGTCGCTCAGCGCCTGCTTCAGCGTGCGGGTGCCGTAGAAGACTCCGGCCTCGTCGGGGCCGGTGATGCGCACGGTCCGCTCGCGGACGGTCAGCGCGTACGACTCGGGGGTGGCCCCGGCCTTGGGGGCGAGCGCCAGCTCGATGTCCCCGGCCCGGGGCGCGGCCCCCTGCGCGTACTGCCTGCCGAGCTCCTCCGCGAGCAGCTGGGCCTCGTCCGCCAGCGACTCGCTGCCCGCGGGCACGACGACCCGGGTGGCGGCGACGGGCCGGAAGCCGGGGCCCCGGGCGGGCTCGTGCTGGCGTACGGAGGGGATCGTGCGGGGCGGCGAGGAGATCGGGTAGATCTGGGCGGGCGAGGGGGAGGCGCCGGGCTTGGGGTCGACCCGGCCGCCGTGGCCGCCGTGGGTGTCGTCCTCCGGCCAGACCAGCACGGTGAGCACGAGGGCGGCCACGGCCGCCACGGCGACACGCGCCATCAGGGCGCCCCGGCTGATCCGGGCCGTCCGCTCACCCCGGGCGCCGTCGGCGCCACCGGCACTCCTGGACTGCGACATCACTCAGAATCCTCCCATACGGGAACAACCACGGCGAAGGCGAGGCGGGAAACCCGGGAGTCGTCCACTATGCGCACTCCACCCCTCACGTCCGGGTGAAATCCGCGCGACCGCCGGGCACCCTCCACTCCGCGTCGATAGCGTGGCGGCACTCCCACCCCTCCTTCACCTCCCACCTCTCCGCATGTCTCCGCTTGTCCCCGTCTGCCCCTGGGCCCGCCGTCTCCCACCGGCGCGCGTCCGAAGCCCCGGCCGGCCGCGTTCGGCGTCCGTTCCGAGGAGCCCCACGCCGGCCGGCGAATCCCCCGCCGGCCCCCGGAAGCGACCGCCGCCACTCCATCACACTCCCCGCGCCCCGGACCGCCCGGCCGAACCACCGCTTGTCCCCGCCAACCCCCACATTCCGGACCCGGCGGACCCGGACGAGGAGCGGGCCGTCGCCGCCGACGAGCTGCGCCGACTCGCCCGCACGCGAATCACCCATATCCTGAGCAACCACCCGTATCCGGACACCGTGGGCGCGTCCCGTCGAACCCGCCCCCACCACCGGCCCCGTGACGGCCCGTCCGGCCCGCTCCCTAGCCCGTCCGTGGCTGATTGATTGCCTGTTTGATCACACCTGAGGACCCCGCGCGAACGAACCGACATCTCGTCGCTACGATGACCGGGGCCGGTGGACCGTACCCGGCCGGGTCAGACCGACAGTCAAGCCGGCCGGCCCTAGTCCCCGCTCCCGGAGGGTTTTTCCGTGCCGGCTGGAACGCTGTACCGCGGCCGGGAAGGTATGTGGTCGTGGGTGGCTCATCGAGTCACCGGTGTCCTCATTTTCTTCTTCCTGTTCGTCCATGTCCTCGACACCGCTCTCGTGCGTGTCTCCCCCGAGGACTACGACAAGGTCGTCGCTACCTACAAGACGCCGATCGTGGCGCTTCTGGAGTACGGCCTCGTCGCCGCCATCCTCTTCCACGCGCTCAACGGTCTCCGCATCATCGCGGTCGACTTCTGGGCCAAGGGCCCCCGCTACCAGAAGCAGATGCTGTGGTCCGTGGTGGCCATCTGGCTCGTTCTGATGGTCGGCGCGCTGTACCCGGTGCTCGGCCACGCCGCCCGTGAACTGTTCGGGAGCTGAGGACTGACATGTCTGCCGAAACCACTTCCGCGATCGGCGAGGTCGAGGCCACCGGCCCGTACGACGCCGACAACCCCGCGCCGCTCATCGAGGCCCCGCGCAAGCGGACCAAGAAGACGCCGAAGTCGACCCGCACCAACTTCGAGCTGTACGGCTGGCTGTTCATGCGGCTGTCCGGCATCGTCCTGGTGGTCCTCGTCGTCACCCACCTGTGCATCCAGCTGGTGCTCGACGGCGGCGTCTCCAAGATCGGCTTCGCCTTCGTGGCGGGCCGCTGGGCCAACCCGTTCTGGCAGGTCTGGGACCTGGCCATGCTGTGGCTGGCGATGCTGCACGGCGCCAACGGCCTGCGCACGGTCATCAACGACTACGCGCAGCGGGACAACACCCGCTTCTGGCTGAAGATGCTGCTCTACACCGCCACGGTGTTCACCGTCCTGCTGGGCACGCTGGTGATCTTCACCTTCGACCCGAACATCCGCTAGGCCACGGGCTGAGGGACTGAGGAATTTCTGATGAAGATCCACAAGTACGACACCGTCATCGTCGGCGCCGGCGGCGCCGGTATGCGCGCCGCCATCGAGGCGACGAAGCGCAGCCGCACCGCGGTGCTGACGAAGCTCTACCCCACCCGCTCCCACACGGGCGCGGCGCAGGGCGGCATGGCCGCCGCGCTCGCCAACGTGGAGGAGGACAACTGGGAGTGGCACACCTTCGACACGGTCAAGGGCGGTGACTACCTGGTCGACCAGGACGCCGCCGAGATCCTGGCGAAGGAGGCCATCGACGCCGTCCTCGACCTGGAGAAGATGGGCCTGCCGTTCAACCGCACCCCGGACGGCACCATCGACCAGCGCCGCTTCGGCGGCCACTCGCGCAACCACGGCGAGGCCCCGGTGCGCCGGTCCTGCTACGCCGCGGACCGCACCGGCCACATGATCCTCCAGACGCTGTACCAGAACTGCGTCAAGGAGGGCGTGGAGTTCTTCAACGAGTTCTACGTGCTCGACCAGCTCATCACCGAGGTCGACGGCGTCAAGACGTCCGCCGGTGTGGTGGCGTACGAGCTCGCGACCGGCGAGATCCACGTCTTCCAGGCGAAGTCCGTGATCTACGCGTCCGGCGGCACCGGCAAGTTCTTCAAGGTGACCTCCAACGCGCACACCCTGACCGGTGACGGCCAGGCCGCCTGCTACCGCCGGGGCATCCCGCTGGAGGACATGGAGTTCTTCCAGTTCCACCCGACGGGCATCTGGCGCATGGGCATCCTGCTGACGGAGGGCGCCCGCGGTGAGGGCGGCATCCTCCGCAACAAGGACGGCGAGCGCTTCATGGAGAAGTACGCGCCGGTCATGAAGGACCTCGCGTCCCGTGACGTCGTCTCGCGCTCCATCTACACCGAGATCCGTGAGGGCCGCGGCTGCGGTCCCGAGGGCGACCACGTCTACCTCGACCTCACGCACCTCCCGCCGGAGCAGCTGGACGCCAAGCTGCCCGACATCACGGAGTTCGCCCGGACGTACCTCGGTATCGAGCCGTACACGGACCCGATCCCGATCCAGCCCACCGCGCACTACGCCATGGGCGGCATCCCGACCAACGTCGAGGGTGAGGTCCTGGCGGACAACACCACCGTCGTCCCGGGTCTGTACGCGGCCGGCGAGGTCGCCTGTGTGTCGGTGCACGGCGCCAACCGCCTGGGCACCAACTCGCTCCTGGACATCAACGTCTTCGGCAAGCGCGCGGGCATCGCGGCGGCGGAGTACTCGGCGAAGGCCGACTTCGCCGAGCTGCCGGCCAACCCGGCGGAGCTGGTGGAGACCCAGGTCAAGAACCTGCTGTCGTCGACCGGCACCGAGCGGGTGTCGGTGATCCGCAAGGAGCTCCAGGAGACCATGGACGCCAACGTCATGGTCTTCCGCACCGAGCAGACGATCAAGACGGCCGTGGAGAAGATCGCGGAGCTCCGCGAGCGCTACAAGAACGTCTCGGTCCAGGACAAGGGCAAGCGGTTCAACACCGACCTGCTGGAGGCCATCGAGCTGGGCAACCTGCTCGACCTGGCCGAGGTCATGGCCGTCTCCGCCCTGGCGCGCAAGGAGTCCCGCGGCGGTCACTACCGCGAGGACTACCCCAACCGCGACGACGTCAACTTCATGCGCCACACCATGGCGTACCGCGAGGTCGCGGACGGCGGCAAGGACTCGATCCGACTCGACTACAAGCCCGTCGTCCAGACCCGCTACCAGCCGATGGAGCGTAAGTACTGATGGCCACCCCCACTCTCGACAAGGCGGACAAGGCCGGCGCGCCGGAGCCCGGTTTCGCCGACTCGCCGTACATCACGGTCACCTTCCGGGTCCGCCGGTTCAACCCGGAGGTCTCGGCCGAGGCGACGTGGCAGGACTTCCAGCTGGAGATCGACCCGAAGGAGCGCGTGCTCGACGGTCTCCACAAGATCAAGTGGGATCTGGACGGCTCGCTCACCTTCCGCCGCTCCTGCGCCCACGGCATCTGCGGCTCCGACGCGATGCGGATCAACGGCAAGAACCGCCTCGCGTGCAAGACGCTGATCAAGGACATCAACCCGGAGAAGCCGATCACGGTCGAGCCCATCAAGGGCCTGACGGTCCTGAAGGACCTGGTCGTGGACATGGACCCGTTCTTCCAGGCGTACCGCGACGTGATGCCCTTCCTCATCACGAAGGACACCAACGAGCCGACGCGCGAGCGCCTTCAGTCGGCCGAGGACCGCGAGCGCTTCGACGACACGACGAAGTGCATCCTGTGCGCCGCGTGCACGTCCTCGTGCCCGGTGTTCTGGAACGACGGCCAGTACTTCGGCCCGGCGGCGATCGTCAACGCGCACCGCTTCATCTTCGACTCGCGTGACGAGGCCGGGGAGCAGCGCCTGGAGATCCTGAACGACAAGGACGGCGTGTGGCGCTGCCGCACCACGTTCAACTGCACGGACGCGTGCCCGCGAGGCATCGAGGTCACGAAGGCGATCCAGGAAGTGAAGCGCGCGCTGATCACGCGTCGCTTCTGATCGCCCGGGCAGTACGCGACCGAGGCCCCGCTTCCCGTTCCGGGAGGCGGGGCCTCGGCCGTGCCGGGCGCCGCGCTCAGCGCCCCTCGGCGACCACCATGATCCGTCGCAGCATGTCGTTGAGCAGCTCCCGCTCGGCGGGCGACAGCGCCCCCAGCACCCGGGACTCCTCGTCCCCCAGCATGTCCATCGCGCCCCGCCACACCGCGCGGCCGGAGTCGGTCAGCTCGACGTGGACCCGGCGCCGGTCCGTGGTGGAGGGCGTGCGGCGGACGAAGCCGCGCCGCTCCAGCGCGTCGATGCGCCCGGTGACGGACGCGGGCGCGAGGTCGAGGTCCGTGGCGAGCTGCGAGGGCGTCGCCGTCCCGCCGCGCCCCGCCAGCTTGTGGAGCGTGTCGAACTCCGGCCGGTCGAGCGCGAAGTCGGCCAGGGACCGCTCCCGTACCCGGCGGAGGTGGCCGGAGAGCATCTTCATCCGGGTCACCGCGCCCTCGACCACCGGGTCGAGTCCCGGCAGCACGGGCAGCCACCGCTCCACGTGCCCGTCGGTCCAGTCGCGCTTCCCCTCGGCCCCGTCGTCTGCGTGCTCCATGCCCTGATCGTACGTAGGCGTCCGGATCCCAGCTCCTTCGGTTCCATATATTTCGTTGACGAATTATTCGGTTCCGAAATACATTCTCGGCATGCCCCTGCCACCGCTGCCCCATCCCCTGCGCACGCGCGCGTTCCGGCTGTTCTTCATCGGCCGCTCCCTGTCCCTGCTGGGCGACGCCGTGATCCCCGCCTCGCTCGCCCTCGCCGTCTACCTGGCGACCGGCTCCACCGCCGACCTCGCGCTCGTGCTCGGCTGCTCGATGGTCCCCCGGCTACTGCTCCTGCCGGTCGGCGGTGTGATCGGCGACCGGCTGAACGCCCGGACCGTCGCGCTCGCCGCCGACCTCGTGCGCTGCGCCACCCAGCTCTTCGTCGGGGTCGAACTGCTCGGCGGCGACCCCCGGCTGTGGCAGATCGCGCTCGCCGAGGCGATCGGCGGCGCCGCCTCCGCGTTCGCGATGCCCGTCCAGGCGCCGCTGATCACCGGGACGGTCGAGGAGGCGAACCGGGGCCGCGCCAACGCGCTCCTCGGGGTGGTCTCCAGCGCCACCCGGGTGGGCGGTCCGGCGCTCGCGGGCGCGCTCATCCTCACCATCGGCCCCGGCTGGGCCTTCGTCCTGGACTCGGCGTCCTTCGCCGTCAGCGCCGCCCTGCTGAGCGCGATCCGGGTGCGGCACGTGCCGCTCGCCCGCAGCTCGCTGACCGCCGACCTCAAGGAGGGCTGGAGCGAGGTGCGCTCGCGGGACTGGTACTGGACCAGCCTGTTCGCCCACTCCGCGTGGAACGGCGCCGCCGCCGTCCTGATGACGCTCGGCCCGGCCATCGCCTTCGAGGAGTTCGACGGCAGGACGTTCTGGCTGGCCTTCCTCCAGACGGGCGCGGTGGGCCTGCTGATCGGCTCGCTGGCCGCCGGACGCGCCCGGCCGAGGCGGCCCGTCCTCACCGCCAACCTGGGCCTGGCCACCTACGCCCTCCCGCTCACCCTGCTCGCGCTCTCCGCCCCGGCGCCGCTGGTCATCGCCGCGTACGGCATCGCCCAGGCGGGGCTCGGCTTCCTCTCGCCGGTGTGGGAGACGGCCGTGCAGTCGGCCGTTCCGGCCCACGCCCTGGCCCGGGTCACCTCCTACGACTGGCTGCTCTCGCTCGCGGCGATGCCCCTGGGGTACGCGCTCGCGCCGCTGGCCGCCGACGCCTGGGGGACCGGGGTGCCGCTGCTGGTGGCGGCCGCGGTGGTGGGCGGGGCCTGTCTGGCGACGGCGGCGGTGCCCGGCGTGCGGCGGTTCGGGCAGCCCGCCCCGGCCGTGCCCGTACCGGACCTGCCGGCCCGCGCCGACGGCGCCCCCGTGGCCGATTAGGCTCGTGCCGTGCCAGCAGAGAACGCGCGCGTGCCCGCCGAGTCCGAGCTCCGCCCGAGCAGGTCCGAGCCCGCCAAGGGCGAGCAGACCCGCACCCTGATCCTGGAGACCGCCATGCGGCTCTTCCAGGAGCTCGGGTACGACAGGACGACGATGCGGGCCATCGCCAGGGAGGCCGGGGTCTCCGTCGGCAACGCGTACTACTACTTCGCCGGCAAGGAGCACCTGATCCAGGGGTTCTACGACCGGATCGCCGCCGAACACCAGGCGGCGGTCCGGGACGTGCTGGACCGCGAGACCGATCTGGAGGCGCGGCTGGCCGGGGTGCTGAGCGCCTGGCTGGACATCGCGGCCCCGTACCACGAGTTCGCCGCGCAGTTCTTCAAGAACGCGGCGGACCCGGACAGCCCGCTCAGCCCGTTCTCACCGGAGTCCGCGCACGCCCGCGAGGCCGCGATCGACGTGCACCGCGAGGTGCTGGCGGGGGCCCGCTCGAAGGTCCCCGCCGAACTCGCCGACGTCCTGCCGGAGTTGATGTGGCTGTCCCAGATGGGACTGGTGCTGTACTGGGTGTTCGACCGCTCCGAGGGCCGCGAGCGCAGCTACCGGCTCGCCGCGCGCGGCGCCAGGCTCACCACGCGCGGCGTCGCGCTCGCCCGCTTCCGGGTGCTGCGCCCCCTCGTCCACGAGGTCCACGAGCTCTTCACGGACTTCCTGCCCGGCATGGCCCAGGCGGCGCCGGCCCGCAAGAAGTCCTGACCCGAGGGGCACGGTCCCTCAGATCCAGTCCCTCAGATCCAGTTCAGCTCCCACAGCCGCCACACACCGGTCCCGTCGGACAGGTACTGCAGGCCGCTGACGCTGCGGCTGCTGACCACGTAGTCCTTGCCCTGCCAGAGCGGGATCAGCGGCACGTCCTCGGCGACCTTGTCCTGGAGCGCCTTGAAGTCGTCGGCGGTGCGGCCCCGGTCGCTGTACTGCTGGGTGCGCTGGATGATGCCGTCGACGTCCTTGTCCGAGTACCCGGTGTGCAGGCTGTTCCCGGTGCCGACCAGCGGCTGGCTGAAGTTGTCCGGGTCGGGGAAGTCCGCGACCCAGCCCGCGGTGTACGCGTCGTAGACCCCGGCCGCGTAGTTCTTCTGCATCTTCGTCCAGTCGGCCTCGGCCAGCAGGTCGACCTCGAACAGACCGCCCTTCTCCAGCTGCGCCTTGAGCAGCTCCGCCTCGGCGCCGTTGGCCCCGAGCTTGCGGTAGGCGAGGGTGAACTTCACGGGCGTGCGCACGTCCGCCGACTTCAGCAGCGACCTCGCCCTGCCCACGTCCACCTTGGGGTAGGCGTCGAAGAAGGCCGTGCTGTGGCCGGTGAAGCCCTGCGGGATCAGCGAGAACAGCGGCTCGACCGTGCCGTCGTAGACCGCGGTGGCGAGCCCCGGCCGGTCGATCAGCGCGGCCAGCGCCTGGCGGACCTTGGTGTGGGCCAGTGGATGGCCGGGCCGGACGTTGATGTTCAGGTTGCGGGTCTCGGCCCCGGGCGTCTCGCTGATGCGGATGTCCGGGTCGCCGGGCGAGAGCTTGGCGAGCACCTTCGGCGGCATCTGCCGGTGCGCGACCTCGACCTGGCCGCCCTTCCACGCCGAGTTGAGCTGGTCGGACTCGGCGTAGTAGCGCACCTCGATCGGCAGGCCCTTCTTGCCGACCGCCCCCCGGTAGTCGGGGTTGGGCTCCAGGCTCGCGCTGTGGCCCTGCTTGTACGACTTCAGCAGGTACGGGCCGGAGCCGACCACGCCGTCGCCCTTGCGCAGCGACGCCGCCGGGTACGCCTGGCTGTCGACGATCGACCCGGCGCCGGTCGCGAGCTTGGACGGGAAGGTGGCGTCCTTGGTCTTCAGGTTGAAGGTGACGGTGTCGCCGTCGGCCTTGACCGAGCCGAGGGACGAGAGCAGCGAGGCCGGCCCGACATCGCTTCTGATCCTCATCACCCGGTCGAAGGAGAACTTGACGTCCGCAGCGGTCATCCTGCGCCCGGACGAGAAGGTCAGCCCCTCGCGCAGCTCGCACTGGTACGTCATCAGCTTCAGCCCGATGAATCGGCAGCCGCGCGCCGCGTCCGGAACCGGCACCGCGGAGCCGGGCTTGAAGGTCAGCAGGGTCTGGTAGACGTTGCTGTAGAGCGCCCAGGAACCGGCGTCATAGGCGCCGGCCGGGTCCAGGGACGTGATCGCGTCCGTCGTCCCGACCGCGATCGGGTCCTTCTTCTTCCCGTCGGACGGCAGAAGCTGCCATCCCCCCACCCCGACGACCACCAGTACCGCACAAATCGCCAGAATCCGCATACGGATCGACCGCATCGCCGTGCTCTCCTCGCAACGCCCCACCCTTCAGGCGTGCCGAACCCCCTCGCGCACCCCTGTGATGGCGCTCACCCAATCACACGGGTTTCACATTCGGAAGAGGAAATCTTCACTACACAGCTACTCGTTAGCCGCGCGAGACAAGGGGGGCGGAGCTAGTCGTTAGCGGTCCGTGACCCGGCCGTGGGAGCGGTCCCCGCGCGCAGAAGGCGTACGGAACGGAACCCGATGAGGCCCACACCCGTCCCCAGGAGAAAGGACACGACGGCGAGGGTGAGGTGCACCCAGAAGTACGCCGTCGGGTCTCCCGCGTCGTCGAAGGCCAGCCCGCTGCCGTCCTTCCACAGGTTCTTGACGAAAGTGATCCAGATGATCCAGCTCCACACTCCGAACGCGAGCAGGAACCAGGAGACGCGGCTGCTGAGCTTCATGGAATCAGTATCACCGGGGCGAAGCGGGCGCAGCCGGGCGGGTGGCGGCTCCCGGCGGGTCACCCCTCCGGTGTACGGATCGACACCTTGGGCCTGTACGTTCTCGTCCGTGTCTGCTGTGAAGAAGCCTGCCCGGATCGCCCTGGCGGTCGCGGTCGCCGCGCTGCTGCCCGCGCTCGCCGCCGCGCCCGCCTCGGCGCTGCCCCACGACGACAAACCGGGCACGCAGGGCCAGTCCGGCAAGCCCGGCAGGACCCGCGGGGACGCCGACCCGCCGCCCGCCGGCATGTCGACCGTCGGCGGCGCGCTGCTCGGGCAGCCCGGCACCCAGGTGAAGCTCGGCCCCGGCGCGCCGGTGCTGCCGATGGACCTCACGGGCCGCTCCTGGATCGTCGCGGACGCGGAGAACGGCCAGGTGCTCGCCGCGCACAACGCGCACTGGCGGCTGCCTCCCGCCTCCACCCTGAAGATGCTCTTCGCGGACACGGTGCTGCCCAAGTTCCCCCGCACCGACGTGCACACCGTCACCCCCGCCGACCTGGAGGGCGTCGGCGAGGGCAGCAGCATCGTCCCCATCCACACCAACCTGCCGTACACCGTGCACGACCTGTGGCTCGGCGTCTTCCTGCGCTCCGGCAACGACGCCGTGCACGTGCTGTCGTCGATGAACGGCGGTGTGCCCAAGACCGTCCAGGACATGCAGGCGCACGCCGAGGACCTCCAGGCGCTCGACACCCATGTGGTCTCGCCGGACGGCTACGACGCCCCGCGGCAGGTATCCAGCGCCTACGACCTCACCCTGTTCGCCCGCTCGGGACTCCAGAAGAAGGACTTCCGCGACTACTGCTCCACAGCCTCCGCCAAGTTCCCCGGCGCCGAGGGCAAGAACCACGAGCGCGACTACTTCGAGATCCAGAACACCAACCGGCTGCTCGTCGGCGAGCGGGGCCTGGACCCCTACAAGGGCATCGCGGGCGTCAAGAACGGCAACACCACCAACGCGGGCGCCACCTTCACCGGGGTCGCCGAGCGGGGCGGCCGGGTGCTGCTCGTCACCGTGATGAACCCGGACTCCTCCGAGGGCCAGGCCGTCTACAAGGAGGCCGCCCGTCTGCTGGACTGGGGCTTCTCGGCGGTCGGCAAGGTGACCCCGGTGGGCGAGCTCGTACCGCCCAGGTCGGCCCTTCCGGCGAACACCCCGCCCGGCTCGCAGCCGCCGTCGAGCGCCGGAGCCCAGGACCCCGCGAAGGCGGCGGTCACCACGCGCAAGGGGCCCGGCTCCGGTGGTGTCGCCACCGCGCTCGGCATCGCGGCGGGCGCCCTCCTGGTGGTCGCCGCCGGGGTGTTCCTGCTCAACCGGCGCTGGCCTCTTCCGGAGCTGGTGCGTCGAAAGCGGTGAGGGAGGGGTCGTCCTTCTTGGCGGGGGTGGCCGTCCAGGCGGCGCAGAACAGCAGCAGCTTCGCCGTGAAGTTGATCCACAGCAGCAGCGCGATGGGCACCCCGAACGCCCCGTACATGCTCTTGGCCGCGACCCCCTGCATATAGCCGCCGAGCAGCACCTTCAGCAGTTCGAACCCCACCGCGCCGATCGCCCCGGCGGTCAGCAGATGGCGGCGCGGCGGGGAGACCCCGGGCAGCAGGGTCAGGACGTACATCAGGACCAGGAAGTCGGCGGCGGCCGCCACCGCGATCGCCACGATCGCCACGAACACCCGGCCGACGCCGTTGTGCTCGAGACCGAGCTGGGCGGCGGCCCAGCCCACGGCCGTCGAGCCGATCGAGGACGCGGCGAACGAGGCGAGCCCCGCGCCGCCGAGACCGACCAGCACCCCGCCGTCCTTCAGTTTGCGCAGGAACGGGTTCTCCTCCTCGTCGTCCCGGTCCCACACCACCCGCAGACAGCCGCGCATCTGGCCGATCCAGCCGATGCCGGTGAACAGCAGCAGGGCGCCCGCGACGACCCCGACCGTGCCCGCGTTGCGGGTCAGGTCCTCAAGGTCGAGCTGGTCGGAGATGCCGGGGACCTGCTCGGCGAGGGTGTTCTGGAGCTTCTCCACCCGGCCCGGGGTCAGCACGGCGGCGGCCACGGCCGCGCTCACCGTGAGCAGCGGGAAGAGCGCGAGAAAGCTGATGAAGGTGATCGCGGCCGCGAGCCGGGACCAGCGCACCCGGTCGAGCCGCTCGTACGACCGCCACGCGTGCGTCCGCATCAGCCGGGCGGCCCACGGCCCGACGACGGGAAGATTCTTCAGCCAGTCCATGACGTGCGAGTACCCTCCTCACCCCGGAAGACAAGCGTCCGCGTCCCCCAGAAGCGCAGGCAGGTGGCGAGTGCCATGCCGAACACCCCGCCCGAGAGCGTGTCGGCGCGCGGCGAGGTGAGGCCGAGGCCGTAGTGGGTGACGGCCAGACAGAGCAGCTGCACCAGCGCGCCCGCGATGTTGACCGCGAAGAACACGGCGTACTGGCGTCCCCCGGCCCGGCTGCCCCGGTAGGTCCCGAAGGCGTTGCCGAGGTACGCGACGGTGCACCCGGCCACGAAGGACAGGCACTTGGCGGCCAGCGGGTCCCAGGCGAGCGACGACCGCAGCCACACGAACAGGCCGAGGTCGACGGCGTACGCGAGGCTCCCGGCGAGTGCGAAGCCGACCAGCTCGGCCCGGCGCACGCCCCTCACAGATCCGACACCGCCAGCCCGTACAGCGCGATCCACACCAGGGCGATGACCACCAGCGCCCGGTCGCGCAGCACCACGTCCTCGGGGGCGCCCGCGCTCCCCCGGTCGGCGAAGACGGCGTACCGCAGGATCCCGCCGATGAACGGGACCATCGACAGCTGCCGCCACGGCAGCAGCGAGCCGCCGGTCATGCCGCCGCTCTCCAGCGCCCACATGCAGTACGCGAGGACCGCGACCCCGGCCGCGAGCTGCCAGACGAACCGCAGATAGCCGGTGGTGTACGCGTCCAGGAGCGCGCGGGTGGCGCCGCCGCGCCCCTCCATCTGGACGGCTTCCGAGTACCGCTTGGCCGCGACCATGAACAGCGCGCCGAACCCGGCGGTGATCAGGAACCAGCGCGAGAGCGGGATGGCGAGCGCCACCCCGCCGATCATGGCCCGCATCAGGAACCCGGCGGTGACCACGACGAGGTCGACGACGAGGACGTGCTTGAGCTTGACGCAGTAGGCGAGCTGCATCAGCACGTACCCGGTGAGCAGGGTCGCCGTCATGGCGTTGCAGGTGAGGGCCGCGCCGAGCGGGGCGAGCAGCGCGAGCAGCCCCCCGGTGGCGTACGCGACGGGCACCGGCACCTGGCCGGTGGCCACCGGGCGGTGGCGTTTGTGCGGGTGCGCGCGGTCGGCGTCGGCGTCGCGCGCGTCGTTGACGAGGTAGACGGCGGAGGCGGCGGCCGTGAACAGGACGAAGACCACCACGAGTTGGCGCAGGGTGTCCCGCGAGTCGAGCTGCCCGGCGGCGGCGGGCGCGGCGGCCACCAGCACGTTCTTGATCCACTGCCGGGGGCGCGCGGTCCTGAGCACGCCGGCGGGCACACCGAGCGCGCGCCGCCCCGGGTGCCGGGCGGCCGGCTCGTCGAGGACGGCGAGGCCGGGGCGGCTCACGCGGCGGCTCCCGCTGCGGGCCGCGGCCGGGCGGGTGGCCGCGTCCGGCCCAGCCACCGTGTCCCCAGCCGTGCCGCGGCCCCGCCCATGAGCGCTCCGGCCAGCACGTCGGAGGGGTAGTGGACGCCCGCGACCAGCCGGGACACGCACATCGCGGCGGCGAGCGGCGGCACCAGGCGCGCCCCGGCGGGCCGCAGCGCGCCGTAGGCGACGGCCGCCGCCGCGGCCGAGGCGGCGTGCGAGCTGGGGAAGGAGTGCCGCCCGGCGGTGCGCACCAGCGGCTCGCGCGCGGGCAGGAGCGGCCGGGGCCGGCGCACCACCCGCTTCACGCCGATGCTGGCCAGGTGCGCGCCCACGACCAGCGCGGCCCCGCGCAGCCAGCCCGTACGCCGCTCCCGGTCCAGGGCGGCGGCCAGCGCCCCGCCAGCCAGCCACACCGCCGCGTGCTCCCCGGCGAACGAGAACGCGCGGGCGGCCGCGGCCACCCGTGGCTCGGCGCCGCAGTCCCGCAGCGCCGCCAGCAGCCGGTGATCCGCGTCGGAGTACCGCATCTGCCACCCCAATCCCGTGAGACAGCCCCGCCGATCGGCCGTCGGCCGTACGCGACTCTCCCCGGCGGCGGCGCCGGATGCGCGTCAATGCCGCTTGACACTCACTCAATCACCCATTTCGGTGAGCACCACACCAAAAAGGGCATAACGCCACGTTCCTCGGAGCAGCCCCGCTACGGTCGCTGTCATGCCTGCCGCCACCGCCCCGACGCCCGTGACCGGCTGGGGCCGCACCGCCCCCACGGCCGCCCGGCTGGTCCGCCCCCGTACGTACGAGGAGGCGGTGGCCGCCGTCCTCGCGGGCGGGGCACGCGGATCCATCGCCCGGGGCCTGGGCCGGGCCTACGGCGACGCCGCGCAGAACGCGGGGGGCGCCGTCCTGGACATGACCGGCCTCGACCGCGTCCGCACCATCGACGCCGAGGCGGGCGTGGTGGTCTGCGAGGCGGGGGTCAGCCTGCACCGCCTGATGGAGGTCCTGCTGCCGCTGGGCTGGTTCGTGCCGGTGACGCCCGGGACCCGGTACGTCACGGTCGGCGGCGCGATCGGCGCGGACATCCACGGCAAGAACCACCACGGCTCGGGCTCCTTCTCCCGCCACGTCCGCGCCCTCGACCTCCTCACGGCGGACGGCACCGTCCGCAGGCTCACCCCCGCGGACGAGCTGTTCCACGCGACGGCGGGCGGCATGGGCCTGACGGGGCTGATCCTCGCCGTCGAACTGCGCCTGCACCCCGTCAGGACGTCCCTGATGTCGGTGGACACCGAACGGGCGGCGGACCTGGACGACCTGATGGCGAGGCTGACCGCGACCGACCACCGCTACCGCTACTCGGTGGCCTGGATCGACCTGCTCGCCAGGGGCGCGCGGACGGGCCGGGCGGTCCTGACGCGCGGCGACCACGCGCCCCTTGAGGCGCTGCGGGGCCGCGCGAGCAGAGCGCCCCTGCACTTCGCCCCGCCCCGGCTCCCGCCCGCCCCGCGCCACCTCCCCGGGGGTCTGCTGACCCGCGCCTCGGTGTCCGCGTTCAACGCGCTCTGGTACCGCAGGGCGCCGCGCCACCGCACCGGGGAGCTCCAGTCGATCGCCACGTTCTTCCACCCCCTGGACGGCGTCCCGCACTGGAACCGGATCTACGGCAGGGCCGGCTTCGTCCAGTACCAGTTCGTGGTCGGCCACGGCCAGGAGGAGACCCTGCGCCGGGTGGTGCGCCGGATCGCGCGCCGGGGCTGCCCGTCCTTCCTGGCGGTACTCAAGCGCTTCGGCGAGGCCGACCCGGGCTGGCTCTCCTTCCCGGTCCCCGGCTGGACCCTGGCCCTGGACATCCCGGCCGGTCTGCCGGGCCTGGCCGGGTTCCTGGACGAACTGGACGAGGAGGTGGCGGGCGCGGGCGGCCGGATCTACCTGGCGAAGGACTCCCGGGTACGCCCGGAGGTCCTGGAAGCCATGTACCCGCGCCTGGCCGCGTTCCGCGCCCTGCGCCGCGAACTGGACCCGGACGGGGTCTTCGTCTCCGACCTCTCCCGCCGTCTGCACCTCTGAAGGACCGCCCGCTTCCCCGGAGTTACGAGGAGTCATGAGATGAAGGACGCGTTCGGCACCCCCCAGTCCCTGCTGATCCTGGGCGGCACCTCCGAGATCGGCCTGGCCACCGCCCGCCGCCTGGTGGCCCGCCGCACCCGCACGGTCTGGCTGGCCGCCCGGCCCTCGCCCGCGCTGGACGCGGCGGCGGCGGAGCTGCGCGAGCTCGGCGCGGACGTGCACACGCTCGCCTTCGACGCGCTGGACGCGGAGTCGCACGAGCAGGCCCTGGGCAGGGTCTTCGCCCAGGGCGACATCGACATGGTCCTGCTGGCGTTCGGCATCCTGGGCGACCAGGTGCGGGACGAGGGATCGCCCCTGGCGGCGGTACGGGTCGCGCAGACCAACTACACCGGCGCGGTCTCCGCCTCCCTGATCTGCGCCAAGGCCCTCCAGAGCCAGGGCCACGGCTCCCTGGTGGTGCTCTCCTCGGTGGCGGGCGAACGCGCCCGCCGCGCCAACTTCATCTACGGCTCCAGCAAGGCGGGCCTGGACGCCTTCACCCAGGGCCTGGGCGACGCGCTCCACGGCTCCGGCGTCCACGTGATGGTGGTGCGGCCCGGCTTCGTCCGCACCAAGATGACGTCCGGCCTCCCGGAGGCCCCCCTGGCGACCACGCCCGAGGCGGTGGCCGAGTCCATCGAGACGGGCCTGCGCAGACGGGCGGAGGTGGTGTGGGTGCCGGGGACGCTGAGGATGGTGATGTCCGCGCTGCGGCACGTCCCGAGGCCGCTGTTCCGGCGCCTGCCGGTGTAGGAACCTCCGGGCCAGGAGTGCGGCTGCGGACCGTGGTGGGTTGCCCGCGCGGTTGCCCGCGCCCCTGGGTAGCCAGGGGCGCGGGGGCCGGAGCCCCTGGGGCTCAGGCCCGGACCGACGGCTCGTCCCGCGAGCCGCCCTGCGCGGGCACCCCGCTCAGGCCGAACCCGTACTCGTACAGCTTCCGCCAGACCCCGTCCGCACCCTGCTCGTACAGGGCGAAGCCGCCGCACGTCCACTCCGCCTCGAACCCGGCCAGCTCCTCGAACGCCCGGTCCATCCCCTCCTCGGAGATGCCGTGCGCCACCGTCACATGCGGGTGGTACGGAAAGTGCAGGTCGCGCACGAGTGGCCCGGCCTCGTCCCGCACCCGCTGCTGGAGCCAGGCGCAGTCCGCGCCGCCCTCGACGACCTGCACGAACACCACCGGCGACAGCGGCCGGAACGTCCCCGTCCCGGACAGGCGCATCGGAAAGGCCCGCCCGGCCGAGGCGACCTCGGCCAGATGCGCCCGGATCGCCGGCAGGCGTGCCGCGTCGACCTCGGTCGGCGGCACGAGGGTGACATGCGTGGGAATCCCGTACGCGGCGGGATCACCGAAGCCCGCGCGCCGCTCCTGGAGCAGGCTGCCGTACGGCTCCGGGACCGCGATCGAAACGCCGAGCGTTACGGTCCCCACGTCGTTCTCCTCCGTCGTTGTCCGGGTACGTCTGTGTCCGTCAGTGTGCAGTGTGGCGGGCGCCCGGCCCTTCTGGCCAGAGCCTTCGGCCGGGCCGTCGCTCCCGTGGCCCGGAGCGCGCCCCCCACACCCCGCGCCCGGGCGCGGCTCAGTGCTTGGCGGGCAGGAACCCCACCCGCTCGTATGCCGTGGCCAGCGTCTCGGCGGCGACCGCCCGCGCCTTCTCCGCACCCTTGGCCAGGACAGAGTCCAGCGTCTCGGGGTCGTCCAGATATTCCTGGGTCCGGTCCCGGAACGGGGTGACGAAGTCCACCATCACCTCGGCGAGGTCCGTCTTCAGCGCCCCGTACATCTTGCCCTCGTACGCCGTCTCCAGCTCGGGGATCGTCCGGCCGGTGAGGGTGGAGTAGATGGTGAGCAGGTTGGAGACGCCCGGCTTGTTCTCGGCGTCGTACTTGATCACCGTGTCCGTGTCGGTGACCGCGCTCTTGACCTTCTTGGCCGTGGTCTTCGGCTCGTCGAGCAGGTTGATCAGGCCCTTCGGCGTGGACGCCGACTTGCTCATCTTGATCGACGGGTCCTGGAGGTCGTAGATCTTCGCGGTCTCCCGGAGGATGTACGGGCTGGGGATCTTGAACGTCTCCCCGAAGCGGCCGTTGAAGCGCTCGGCCAGGTCGCGGGTGAGCTCCACGTGCTGGCGCTGGTCCTCACCGACGGGGACCTCGTTGGCCTGGTAGAGCAGGATGTCCGCGACCTGGAGGATCGGGTACGTGAAGAGGCCGACGGTGGCGCGGTCGGCGCCCTGCTTCGCCGACTTGTCCTTGAACTGCGTCATACGGGACGCCTCGCCGAAGCCCGCCAGGCAGTTCATGACCCAGGCGAGCTGGGCGTGCTCGGGCACATGGCTCTGCACGAAGAGCGTGCAGCGCTCGGGGTCCAGCCCGGCGGCGAGGAGCTGGGCGGCGGCGAGCCGGGTGTTGGCCCGCAGCTCCTTCGGGTCCTGCGGAACGGTGATCGCGTGCAGGTCCACGACCATGTAGAACGCGTCGTGGGACTCCTGCAGCGCCACCCACTGGCGGACCGCGCCGAGGTAGTTGCCGAGGTGGAACGAGCCGGCGGTGGGCTGGATTCCGGAGAGCACGCGCGGGCGATGCGGCATGGCGGAGCCATTCCCCTGAGGGTGGTGGTGGGCGACGGGCGGGCGATCAGAGGCCATGTTCATCATTCTCTCAGGTGCCGCCGACAGCTCGGAAACTCCTGTGGACAGGAAACGGCCCACCCTGCCCTCGCGCGGCGCCGGGAGTGAGGAGGAACACAGCGCGTCCCTCCTCCCGGGCCCGCCGCGGCCCGCTCCCGGCGCGGTGGCGCCTACTCCGTGGGCAGACCCGGCGCCGGGAACGCGGCCATCAGCTCGGCCACCTCGTCCCGGATCACCGCGAGGGCGTCCTCGTCGCCGCTGCGGGCCGCGCCGACGCCCCGGTCGATCCAGTCGGCCACGGCCGCCATGTGCTCGGTGCCCAGGCCGCGCGAGGTGAGGGAGGGGGTGCCGATGCGGATGCCGGAGGGGTCGAACGGCTTCCTGGGGTCGTAGGGGACGGTGTTGTAGTTGACGACGATCCCGGCCCGGTCCAGGGCCTTGGCGGCGACCTTTCCGGGGACGTCCTTGGGGGTCAGGTCCATCAGGATCAGATGGTTGTCGGTGCCGCCGGAGACCAGGTCGAAGCCGCGCGCGAGGAGCTGCTCGGCGAGCGCCCGGGCGTTGGCGACGACGGACCGGGCGTAGTCGCGGAAGGAGGGCTGGGCCGCCTCGTGCAGGGCGACGGCGATCGCGGCCGTGGTCTGGTTGTGCGGGCCGCCCTGGAGGCCGGGGAAGACGGCCTTGTCGACGGCCTTGGCGTGCTGCTCGCGGGACATGAGCATGGCGCCGCGCGGGCCGCGCAGCGTCTTGTGGGTGGTCGTGGAGATCACGTCCGCGTACGGGGCCGGGGACGGGTGGGCGCCGCCGGCGATCAGGCCCGCGATGTGGGCGACGTCCGCGACCAGCACGGAGCCCGCCTCCCGGGCGATCTGGGCGAAGGCCGCGAAGTCGATGGTGCGGGGCAGGGCGGTGCCGCCGCAGAAAATGATCTTCGGCCGTTCCTTGAGGGCGAGTTCGCGCACCTCGTCGAAGTCGATCAGGCCGGTGTCGTGGCGTACGCCGTACTGCACGCCCCGGAACCACCTGCCGGTCGCGGAGACGCCCCAGCCGTGGGTGAGGTGGCCGCCCATCGGCAGGGCCATGCCCATCACGGTGTCGCCCGGCTCGGCGAAGGCGAGGTAGACGGCGAGGTTGGCGGGCGAGCCGGAGTAGGGCTGGACGTTGGCGTGCTCGACGCCGAACAGCGCCTTGGCACGCTCCACCGCGAGCGTCTCGACCCGGTCGATGTTCTGCTGGCCCTCGTAGTAGCGGCGCCCCGCGTAGCCCTCGCTGTACTTGTTCTGGAGCACCGTGCCGGAGGCTTCGAGGACGGCCCGCGAGACGTAGTTCTCGCTGGGGATCAGCCGCAGGGTGTCCGACTGGAGCCGCTCCTCGGCGGCGACCAGCGCGGCGAGTTCGGGGTCGGTGGCGGAAAGGGCCGGGTGGGAAAGGGGCAGGCTCATGGCGTCCTCCGGGGTCCGTGGTGGTCCCGGGGTGCCCAGGCGGGCGGCACCTCGTGCGCGTGGCACGCACGGCTTCCCCGAGGTCGCTTCCCCGTGCGCCAGTCGCCGTACGTAGCACCCACCCTAACGGGCACACCGGGAATCAAGGTTTCCCCGTCCAGCATCCGAGCGACGAGAGAAACTGGGCCCTACCCCGTCCCACGCCGCACGATGAAACGGAGACCCCGTGTCGACTACATCGGACGCCATCCGCTCTGCCGAGGCCCACAGTGCGCACAACTACCATCCGCTGCCCGTCGTCGTCGCCTCGGCCGAGGGCGCGTGGATGACCGATGTCGAGGGGCGCCGCTTCCTCGACATGCTCGCCGGGTACTCGGCGCTGAACTTCGGACACGGCAACCGCAGGCTGATCGACGCGGCCAAGGCGCAGCTGGAGAGAGTGACGCTCACGTCGAGGGCGTTCCACCACGACCGGTTCGCCGAGTTCTGCGGGCAGCTCGCGCAGTTGTGCGGCAAGGAGATGGTCCTGCCCATGAACACCGGGGCGGAGGCGGTGGAGACGGCGGTGAAGACGGCCCGGAAGTGGGGGTACCGGGTCAAGGGGGTGCCGGACGGGACGGCGAAGATCGTCGTCGCGTCCAACAACTTCCACGGGCGTACGACGACGATCGTCAGCTTCTCCACGGACCACGAGGCCCGCGCCGACTACGGGCCCTACACCCCGGGCTTCGAGATCGTGCCGTACGGGGACCTGACCGCGCTGTCGGCGGCCGTCACGGAGAACACCGTGGCGGTGCTCCTGGAGCCGATCCAGGGCGAGGCCGGGGTGCTGGTGCCGCCGGCCGGATACCTGCCGGGCGTTCGGGAGCTGACCCGCGAGCGGAACGTGCTGTTCATCGCGGACGAGATCCAGTCCGGCCTCGGGCGGACCGGGAGGACGTTCGCGTGCGAGCACGAGGGCGTGGTGCCCGACCTGTACGTGCTGGGCAAGGCGCTCGGCGGCGGAGTGGTGCCGGTCTCGGCGGTGGTGGGCTCGGCGGAGGTGCTCGGGGTGTTCCGGCCCGGCGAGCACGGGTCGACGTTCGGCGGCAACCCGCTGGCGTGCGCGGTCGGCCTCGAAGTGATCGCGATGCTGCGCACCGGGGAGTACCAGCAGCGGGCCACCGAGCTCGGTGAGCACCTCCACCACGAGCTGGGGCTGCTGGCCGGCACCGGCGCGGTCGAGGCGGTGCGCGGACGCGGCCTGTGGGCGGGGGTCGACATCGACCCGGGGTTCGGTACGGGCCGGCAGATCTCGGAGCGGCTGATGGACCGGGGCGTCCTGGTCAAGGACACGCACGGCTCGACGATCCGGATCGCCCCGCCGCTGGTGATCAGCAAGGAGGACCTGGACTGGGGCCTCGACCAGCTCAGGGCGGTGCTGGGACAGGAGTAGGGCCGGGCCCACGCGGGTCGGTCCCGGGGCGGGGCGGGGCGGTGGCGGCGGGGCCGGGCCGGACGCGCCCGGCCCCGCCGTATCCGCTAGCGGATCACATGGGGGACGAACCGCGCGTACTCGTCCGTGATCGGGCCCGACGACTCGCGGATGCCCAGGCCCGCCGCCTCGTCCTCGACGACCCAGGCGCCCAGGACGACCCGGTTGCCGTCGAAGTCGGGGAGCGGGGCGAGGGCCTGGTAGCAGGCGGGTTCGGAGCGCGGGGCGGCCGGCGCGCCGGGGTGGTGGATCTCGACCCCGGCGCCCTCCCGGCCGAGCAGCGGCTTGGAGACGTAACCACCGGTGGCGGCCAGCTCGCGCGGCCCGTCCAGGTAGGCGGGGAGCAGGTTCGGGTGGCCGGGGTAGAGCTCCCACAGGATCGCGAGCAGCGCCTTGTTGGAGAGCAGCATCTTCCAGGCCGGCTCGATCCAGCAGGTGCTGCCGGTGCCGCCGCCGTTGTCCAGGGTCTCCAGGACGTGCGGCGCGAACCGGTCCGTGGTCAGCCACTCCCACGGGTAGAGCTTGAAGCAGCTGCGGATGAAGCGGAGTCGGTCGTCGACGAAACGGCCGGTCAGAGCGTCCCAGCCGATCCGCTCCACCGACAGCGCCTGCGTCTCGATGCCCGCCTGCTCGGCGGTCTCGCGCAGATACGCCACCGTCATCAGGTCCTCGCCGAGCTCGTCGTCGTCCGAGTGGGCGAAGTGGAGCGGGCCGGGCGGGAGGAGCGGGGCCTGCCGCTTCCAGGCGGCGATCAGCCGTTCGTGGAGCGAGTTCCACTGGTCGGCGCCGGGGAAGCGCTCCTCCATCCAGAACCACTGCGGGCTCGCGGCCTCGACGAGGGAGGTGGGGGTGTCGGCGTTGTACTCCAGCATCCTGGCCGGGCCGCTGCCGTCGTAGCGCAGGTCGAAACGCCCGTATACGGACGGGAGTTCGGCGCGGCGGTGCCAGGACTCGGCGACCCGGGCGACGAGCGCCGGGTGGGTGATGCCGAGATCAGCGAAACGATTCTTCTCGACGATGTGCGCGGCCGCCGCCAGACACATCGCGTGGAGCTCCTCGACGACCTCCTCCAGCGCCTCGACCTCGGGGAGGGTGAAGGAGTAGTACGCGCTCTCGTCCCAGTACGGGCGGAGCGAGCCGTCCGGGTAGCGGGTGAGGGGGTAGATCAGCCCCTGGGCCTCGACGGTCTGCTGCCAGCCGGGGCGGGGTTCGATGCGGTGCCGCTGCATCCGTCAGCCGCCGCCCGAGCCGGAGTGGCCGCCGAGACCGCCCCGGTCGACGCCGCCGGAGGAGCCCGAGGAGGCGGAGGACCCCGAGGAGCCGGAGGAACCGGACGAGCCGGATCCGGAGCGGAAGGAGCCGCCGTAGACCGTGCCGTTGCGGACGTTTCCGCCGTAGTAGTACGAGCCGTGGCCGCCGCTCTTGCACTCGTACTTGGGGAGCTCCTTGTGCGTGACCGGGTCGACGCAGCGGCGGTCCGGCTCGTGGGAGCACGCCGTCAGCGTGGCGGCGAGCACCCCCATGCCGCCGAGCACCACCGTGGTGGACCGGAATCTGCGCATCTGCGGATCTCCCCCTCGCGAACCGTACGTATGTCTGGTGTCTGGGACGTGAACCGGCCACACCCTAGTTCCCGGCCGTCCGGGACGAGGAATCCGTCTGCTCCTGCCCCCTGAACTCCCTTCCATTACAGTCCGTCTGTGCTCTTTGGGATGATCTGTGCGCTGGGGTCGGCGGTCTGCTACGGCACCGCGACCGTTCTCCAGGCCGTCGCGGCGCGGGCGGCGTCCGGGCCGGACACCACCGGGTCCGGGGAGGCGGGGGTCGACCCCGCGCTGCTGCTGCGGGCCGTGCGGCAGTGGCGCTATCTCGCCGGGCTCGCCCTGGACGGGCTCGGCTTCGTCCTCCAGATCGTGGCGCTGCGGGCCGTCCCGATCTACGCGGTGGGGGCGGCGCTGGCCGCGTCGCTGGCGGTGACGGCGGTGGTCTCGGCGCGGGTGCTGGCGGTACGGCTGTCCGGTACGGAGTGGGGGGCCGTCGGGGTCGTCTGCGCCGGGCTCGCGATGCTGGGGCTGGCGTCCGGCGAGGAGGGCCACGAGCACGGGCCCGCCGCGCTGCCCTGGGCGCTGCTCGCGGTCGCGGCGGCGATCCTGCTGGCCGGGGCGGTCGCCGGACGCCTGCCCGGACGGGCCCGGGCACTGGTCCTCGGCCTCGGGGCGGGCTGCGGGTTCGGGGTGGTGGAGGTGGCGGTCCGGCTCATCGACTCCTTCGACCTCGCCGAACCGGCGCTGTACGCGCTGCTGCTGGGCGGGGGCGCGGCGTTCCTGCTCCTGACGTCGGCGCTCCAGCGGGGTTCGGTGACGACGGCGACGGCGGGGATGGTGCTGGGCGAGACGGTCGGGCCGGCGCTCGTGGGGGTGGGGTGGCTGGGGGACCGTACGCGGGTGGGGTTGGGGTGGTTGGCGGTGGTGGGGTTTGTGGTGGGGGTTGCGGGGGCGCTGGTGCTGGGGCGCTTCGGGGAGGCGCCTCCGGGCGAGGTGTAGATGGCTCCCCGGGGCTGCGCCCCGCCCCCCGGCTGCGGGCCGGGTTCACGTCGACGTGCGGGTGAGTGGGGGTTGCCCGCGCAGTTCCCCGCGCCCCTCAAACGCCGGGCCTACGGCCCACACAACCCGCTTCGCGTCCACCTGCGGGTGAGTGGGGGCTGGTCGCGCAGTTCCCCGCGCCCCTGGAGTCCTGGGCCTGCGGCCCGGACCCCGCCCGCCCGCCCGCCCGCCCGAGGGCGTGAAGCTGCGGCGCCCCGAAGTACCCAAGGGGCGCGGGGAACTGCGCGAGCAACCGACCACCGGCCCGCAGACAAACACCGGGCCCCCAAGGGGCGCGGGGAACTGCGCGACCAGCCCCCACCCACCCGCAGACAAACCCCAGGCACCACCAGGGGCGCGGGGAACTGCGCGAGCGACCCACCACCGGCCCGCAGACCAACCCCAGGCACAACCAGGCCACCACCGGGCCGCAGACAAGCACCGGGCAACACCCCCCGTCCCCTCAAGGCAACACCCTGCACAGCGCGTCCAGCGCCCCCGTCCAGCCCCAGTCCGGTGGCGCCGCGTACCCCACCACCAGCGCGTCCCGCGCCGCGGGTGTCCGCGGGTGGCGGAAGGCCGAGAGGCCCTGGAGGGCCAGGCCCTGCCAGGCCGCGGCCTGGATCACCGAGCGCTCGGTCCCGGGCGGCAGCTCCAGCACCGCGTGCAGCCCCGCCGCGATCCCGCTCACCCGCACCTCCGGCGCCCGCGCCGCCAGCGCCGCCACCAACTGGTCGCGCCGGCGCCGGTAGCGCAGCCGCATCCCCCGCACATGCCGGTCGTACGCCCCGGACGCGATGAACTCCGCCAGCGTCAGCTGGTCGAGCGCGCCGCACGCCCAGTCGACGTCCCCCTTCGCCTCCGCCACCTCCCCCGCCAGCCGCTCCGGCAGCACCATCCAGGCCAGCCGCAGCCCGGGCGCCAGGGACTTGCTGGCCGTGCCCAGGTAGACGACGTGGTCGGGGTCCAGGCCCTGCAGGGCCCCGACGGGCTGGCGGTCGTAGCGGAACTCGCCGTCGTAGTCGTCCTCCAGGATCAGCCCGTCCACCGCCCGCGCCCAGTCGACGACCGCGGCGCGCCGGTCCGGCGGGAGCGCGACCCCGACCGGGAACTGGTGCGCGGGCGTCAGCAGCACCGCCCCCAGTCCCTTCGCCGTCCCCAACTCCCCCGTCATCGTGCCGTCTTCGTCGAACGGCAGCGGCGGGGTGCGCAGTCCCGCCCGCGCCAGCAGGTCCCGGTGGACGTCGAGCCCGTACGACTCGACGCCGATCTCACGGACCCGGCGCGCCCGCAGCACCCGTCCGAGCAGCATCAGGCCGTGCACGAAGCCCGAGCAGACGACGATCCGCTCGGGGGCGGCGTGGACTCCGCGCGCCCGCGCCAGGTACTCGGCGAGCACCGTGCGCAGTTCGACGCGCCCGCGCGGGTCGCCGTAGCCGAAGGCCTCGTGCGGCGCGGCCGTCAGCGCCCGCCGGGACGCCTTCAGCCACTCGGCGCGCGGGAAGGACGCCAGGTCGGGGCTGCCCGCGATCAGGCTGTACGCGGGGCTGCGGCGCGCCGCGTGCCGGGGCCCGGACGGCTGCGGGCGGCGCGGCGCGGTCCGCTGGGCGACCCGGGTCCCCGAGCCCTGGCGTGCGGTGAGCCAGCCCTCGGCGACGAGTTCGGCGTACGCGTCGGCCACCGTGTTGCGCGCGATCCCCAGGTCCGCCGCGAGCGAGCGCGAGGAGGGCAGCCGCGCGCCGGGCGCGAGCCTGCCGCCGCGCACCGCCTCGCGCAGCGCGTCCATGAGGCCCGCGCGCAACCCGCCCGCGCCCACCTCCACATGGAAGTCGACACCGAAGACTTCGGCCAGGGTTCCGGAGGAAGTGGCCCAGGATTCCGCCATGAAAATGGACCATACCCGTGTGACATGTGCCGCGTACCGTCATCCGTATGACGGCGACGAACGAGAACACCGGGACCACGGGGGACGGCATGAGCGGGAACGAAGTGGGCGGGACCGGCTCCTACGCCGCCGAGCACACGCCCCGGCTGCACTGGGCGAAGGCCGCCCCCGAGGTCTACAAGGCCATGGTGAAGCTGGACGCGGCGGCCGGGCGCGGGGTGGACCCGGTGATCCACGAGCTGGTGAAGATCCGGGCCTCGCAGCTCAACCACTGCGCCTTCTGCCTCGACATGCACACCAAGGACGCCCTCGCGGCGGGCGAGTCGGTCGAGCGGATCGTGCAGCTCAACGCCTGGGAGGAGTCCCAGCACTTCTACACCGCCAGGGAGCTCGCGGCGATCGAGCTGACCGAGGCGATCACGGTCCTCACCGACGGGTTCGTGCCGGACGAGGTGTACGCGCGGGCGGCCGCGCAGTTCGACGCGACGGAGCTGGGCCATCTGATCGCCGCGATCACGGTGATCAACGCCTGGAACCGCTTCGGCGTCACCACCCGGATGGTGCCCGGCCACTACACCCCCGGGATGTACAAGTGACCGCCCGGGCCTGGCAGGTCCCGCAGGAGGTCTACCGGGCCCTGGCGGGGGTGAGCGCGGCCGCCAAGAAGGCGCTCGACCCGACCCTGACGGAGCTGGTCATGGTCCGCGCCTCGCAGCTCAACCACTGCGCGTTCTGCCTGGACATGCATCTCGACCTCGCGCGCGAGCACGGCGAGACCGAGGGACGGCTCGATCTCGTCGCGGCCTGGCACGAAGCGGGCGACCGCTTCAGCGAGCGCGAGCGCGCGGCGCTCGCTCTCACCGAAGGCATAACGGTCCTGACCGACGGATTCGTTCCCGACGAGCTCTACGAACGCGCCTCCCAGCACTTCGACGGGACCGAACTGGCCCATCTGATCGCCGCGATCACCGCCATCAACAGCTGGAACCGGCTGATGGTGGCGCGGCGCACCGCACCCGGAGAGACCGAATGGCACAGCTGACCCCCGTCGCCGCCTTCCGCGCCCTGCACCACGGGCGCCCGGCGGGCGACCCCCTGATCCTGCCCGGCCCCTGGGACGCGGCCAGCGCCCGCGTCTACGAGGAGGCGGGCTTCCCCGCGCTCGCCACGCCGAGCGCGGGGGTCGCCGCCTCGCTCGGCTACGCGGACGGGGCGACGCCCGGGGACGAGATGTTCGCGGCGGTCGCCCGGATCGTACGGGCCGTCTCCGTACCCGTCTCGGCGGACGTCGAGGGCGGCTACGGCCTCGCCCCCGAGGAGCTGGTGGACCGCCTCCTGGAGACCGGTGCGGTCGGCTGCAACCTGGAGGACTCCGCCGACGGCGCCCTCAAGGACCCGGCCCGCCACGCCGACTGGCTGGCGGAGGTGCGCGCGGCGGCCGGGGACCGGCTCTTCATCAACGCGCGCGTGGACACGTACATCGAGGGCGTGGACGACCTGGACGCCACGATCGCGCGGGCGCGGGCCTACGTGGCGGCGGGCGCCGACTGCGTCTACCCGTACGGGGCGCCCGCCGGCCATCTGCCGAAGATCGCCGCCGCCGTGCCGGCCCCGGTCAACCAGGTGGCGCTCGCGGACGGGCCGACCCCGCGCCGCCTGGGCGAACTGGGCGCCGCGCGCATCACGTTCGGCCCGCTCCTCCAGCGCCGCGCGATGAGGGCGGTACGGGAGGCGGCGGACCAGCTGCGCGCGGGCTGAGACGGGCCGGGGCGCGCGCCCCGGGCTCACTCCGGCGCGAACGTGCCCAGCACCCTGTTCAGGATCCCGCGCTGGAGGGGCCAGTCCTCGTCGGGGCCGTACACCAGCACCGTGTACGGCACCCCGTTCCCGGCGACGAAGGCGCGGGCGATGCCCTGGATGCGGTCGGTCTGGACGGTGCGGTTGTACGCGTAGACCAGCTCGGCGGCGTCCGTGGTGGTCACCTCTGCCATGCGGCGCAGCGAGATCTGCTCGTAGCCGCGGTAGTTGCCGAGGTTGGCGGAGGTGATGCGCATCGCCTCGTACGGGGTGATGCCCGGTTCCGTCAGCCGGAACATCTGGAGCAGATACCGCTCGTCGGGCGAGCGGTAGAGGGCGCTGCCGCGCTCCTCGGTACGGGTCCAGGCGGCGGGGACGGCGACGCTCCAGCCGAGCGGGTCGTCCACCTGGCGGTAGCCCTCGGGCACGGGGGCGGTTCCGGTGTCGGGGGTGGCGGTGTGCGTGGCTCCCGGCGTGCCGGACGTGTCGTCGGTGGGCGTGGTGGTGGGGGTGTCCGTGGGCGTCGGGGCGTCGGTCGCGCTGTCCGTCGGCGGCTCCACCGGCGCCGAGGCCGAGGCCCCCGCCACTCCCCCGCTCCCGGAGCCGTCGTCCCTGCCCCACAGCAGCCAGCCCCCGGCCGCCCCGCCCGCGAGGACGGCGACGGCGACGGCGGCCACGACCGCCCGCTGCCGACGCCGCCCCGGGTCCACCGGCGCGTACGCGGGCGGGTGCGCCGGATCGCGCGGCAGCTCGTACGCCCGCGCGGTCTCCGCCTCGTGGTAGGGGACCGGCGCGTAGGGCGGCGGGCCGGGCGGCGGGGGCGGTGGAGCGTACGGCGGCCCGAAGACGGGCGGGTCCGGAGGCCCCGGGGACGGCGGGACGTCCCGGCCGGGCGGTGGCGCGCCCTGCTCCCAGCTCTGCGTCTCGTCGTTCCACCAGGCTCCGCCGCCGCGTGCGTTCATGGCTCAGCCGCCCAGGAGCGAGGCGAGCGTCCGGCCGACGGCGGCGGCCGAGGCGAGGACACCCGTGAGGCCCTCCGCGTCGGCGAGCGCCGCGCGCAGCCGGGCCAGGCGCCCCGGGCCCGCCGCGCCCGCCGCGGCGATCTCGGCCTCCGCGTCGGCCGCCGCGCCGTCGAGCGCCCGGACGCGTTCGCCCGCGACCACGCGCGCGAGGTCCGCGCGCAACTCCCGTATCGCTTGCAGAAGTTCCGCCTGCGCCGGGTCCACCGGCGCGCCGCCCTGCTGGTGGGTGACGGTGTTGTGGTCGCCGATGGCCATCGCGCCCACCACACTGCCGATGCTGATCCCGCCCCGCGCCTTTCCCTGCCCGTCATCCGTCGCCACGGCCGTCTCCCGTTCTGCCTCTGCCCGTTCGGCTGACCACCGTGTTGCGGTTGCCGATCGCGATGGCACCCCTGGCGGTCTCGATGAACGTCGCCCCCTCGGCGACGTTGACGATCTTCTGGACGAACTCGTCCGTCTCCCAGCCCGCCTCCTGGAGCGCGAGCCGCACCCCGTTCGCCACCCGGTCCTGGATGGACTTCAGATAGCGGCTGACGTCCATCTCCTGGAAGAGCGAGGCGTCGTTGTCGGAGCCCAGTTCGCGCACCGCCCGCACCGGCCCCTCCGGCAGCGCCCGGCCGTGCCCGCCGGTGGCCAGCCGCCACAGCGAGACGGCGCCGCGCCACAGCGTGAGCACCGCGCGCCCGGCGGCGGCCGGGGTGTGCCCCATCGCCCAGGCGGCCTTGCCGAACCGGTTGTTGTGCCGGTAGCGGTGGGCGGCCCGGTCGGCGTCCTGGTACAGCTGCCGGACCGGGCGCAGCACGTGCGGGGCGACCTCCAGCATCAGCATCCCGCCCTGGGTGTGGACCCGGACGAAGACGGTGGTGACGATCTCCTCGCCCCAGCCGCCGACCCGGATCCGCAGGAAGTGGCGCCGGGTCTCGCCGCCCTCCTCGATCGCGTGCGCGCGGTGCTCCTCGAAGGCGCCCGGTGTGTACGGGGCGTCGGCGCGCGCCGGCAGACCGACGACCGGCAGGAACACGATCTCGTCGAGCTCCAGCTCCCGCAGCCGGTCGCGGACCGCGTCGGCGAGCTCGGGCGAGCCGTGCGGGGAGGGGACGCGCAGCGCTTCCAGGAGCGGCACGATCCGGCGCAGGATGGCGCTGTTGTCGAGCGGCTCGGGCTCGCGGCCCTCGCGCGGGCGCAGTTCCACGGAGAGCGACCACGGCTCGTACGGCCGGCCCGCGCCGCAGAAGGGGTTGGCGACGCGGTAGAGGATCAGCGGCGCGTGCTGCTCGGCGCGGATGCGGCGGGACAGGCGCTGGAAGCGGACGCCCTCGGCGGCCTCGGCCGGGTCGGCGGTGAGCGTCGGGAAGCGGGACCGGGACAGCTCCTCGGTGAGCGACTTGGCGAACTGGCCGCGCTGCATGGCGACCGCCCAGGCCAGCAGCAGCGGCAGCACCAGCGCGCACCAGGCCTGGATGCGCGCGTCGCCGGAGGTGCGCGCGAGGTCGGCGGGCAGCTCGGCCGCCCCGCCCCGCAGCGCGGGCTCCAGCAGGAACACCAGCGCCCACCCGTAGAACCCCCAGCCGCCCCAGCGCACGTACCAGGCGACGAACCGGCGGGCCAGGGGCGGCCGCTCCAGCGGCCCCCGGATCCAGCCGGCCAGCGTGAACAGCGCGAACGCCGGGAGGTAGATGAGGATCAGCCATTGGGTGAGCGGTACCGCCACGACCCACAGCAGCACGATCCCGGCGGACCAGCCGAGCTCCAGGCGCCGGGCGCGCAGGGCGTGCGCCAGCACGCGCGCCGCGTCGATGCCGAGCGAGGGCGCGGCGATGCGCTCCTCGTGGACGTACAGCTCGTCGATGACGGCGTCACGGAAGGTGCCGTCCAGATACGCGCCCGCGCACAGCAGCCGGGTGGCCTCGCTGGTGCCGGGCGCCCTCGCGCCGGACGGACCCCCCGGCCCCCGACGGCCCGGACGGCGCGCCGGGTCGGTCTGCGTCAACGGTCCCCCCGATGAGCGAACTCCCCACATCCACAGGCGAGTTGCCTGTGACAGAGGTCACAGCGTAGAGGAGGGGCGCCGTCCGTGTCGTACGCCAAAAAGACCACCCCCGGCGGCCCGGTGGGGCCGACGGGGGTGATGGGTGAGCCGGGGCTCAGGTGGCGCTGGATCGGGCAGGGGCTCAGATGAGGCCGAGCTCGCGCACCGCGTCGCGCACCGATCCTGAACGGCTCCGCTCGCACGGCTCGGCCCCGGGGGGCCTCACCGGCTTCGCGCAGCCGGCCGGCCTCCGACCGGCGGGGCAGGGGCTCAGATGAGGCCGAGCTCGCGCACCGCGTCGCGCTCTTCCTTGAGCTCCTGCACCGAGGCGTCGATGCGGGCGCGCGAGAAGTCGTTGATCTCCAGGCCCTGGACGATCTCGTACGTGCCGTTCTTCACGGTGACCGGGAAGGACGAGATGAGGCCCTCGGGGACGCCGTAGGAGCCGTCCGAGGGGATGCCCATGGAGGTCCAGTCGCCCTCGGCGGTGCCGTTGACCCACGTGTACACGTGGTCGATGGCGGCGTTGGCGGCGGAGGCGGCCGAGGAGGCGCCACGGGCCTCGATGATCGCGGCGCCGCGCTTGGCGACGGTCGGGATGAAGGTGTCGGCCAGCCACGCCTCGTCGTTCACCAGCTCGGCGGCGTTCTTGCCGGCGACCTCGGCGTGGAAGACGTCCGGGTACTGGGTGGCCGAGTGGTTGCCCCAGATGGTCAGGCGCTTGATGTCCGAGACGGCCGCGCCGGTCTTCTTCGCGAGCTGCGAGATGGCCCGGTTGTGGTCCAGCCGGGTCATCGCGGTGAAGCGCTCGGCCGGGACGTCCGGGGCCGCCGCCTGGGCGATCAGGGCGTTGGTGTTGGCCGGGTTGCCGACGACGAGGACCTTGATGTCGTCCGCGGCGTTGTCGTTGATGGCCTTGCCCTGCGGCTTGAAGATGCCGCCGTTGGCGGAGAGCAGGTCACCGCGCTCCATGCCCTTGGTGCGCGGGCGGGCGCCGACGAGCAGCGCCACGTTGGCGCCGTCGAACGCGACGTTCGGGTCGTCGGTGATCTCGATGCCGCGCAGCAGCGGGAAGGCGCAGTCGTCGAGCTCCATGGCGGTGCCCTCGGCGGCCTTCAGGCCCTGCGGGATCTCCAGCAGACGGAGGTTGACCGGCACGTCCGCGCCGAGCAGGTGACCGGAGGCGATACGGAAGAGCAGCGCGTAGCCGATCTGTCCGGCCGCGCCGGTGACGGTGACATTCACGGGAGTGCGGGTCATGGCGATCTCCGTTTAGAACAGCAGGTGGTGGGGGTTGTGCCCCCTAGTTCCGGCTGTCTCCTCACGTCAAGGCCCGGCTCGGGGAGCGGCTCGTCCCGCGGTGTCCCGAACTGAATCTTGACGTGAAGAGACATCCAGCGGTCAGGCTATCCGACCCCGGCCCTCCCGAACCCCCGCCCCCCTGTGGGACGCCTCACCCGGTGGCCCGTCCGGACCACCGGGGCGCGTTCACCGCGCGGTGGTGCAGCCCTTGCGGCCCGAGGCGAGGGTCGCGCAGGCCTGGGCCGAGCCGGGCCCGTCGACCGCGAGCATCCGGGTGTACGCGTCCTTGTCGGCGTCGACCGTCCCGGTCCCGCCCGCCGTGGCGCCCGAGCTGATCCGCACCTCGTCGCCGGGCGCGGCCTGCTGGATACGGGCCCAGGCGGCCTGGCAGGTCGGGCTGTAGCGGACCTGGACCAGGGCGGCGCCGATCTTCGCGGACGCCACCGTCTTCGCGAACGCGCCGCCGCACCCCATCGTTTCCGGGTCCTGTCCGGTGCAGCTGTCGCGGACGCACTTCACTCCCGCGGGCAGCGAGGGCGCCGCGGTGGTGGGGGTGGCCGAGGCCGCCGGGGATGCCTTGTCGTCGCCGCCGCTCCCCACTCCGGTGAGCAGGACGACCGCGGCGATGACGAGCAGGACGCCCACGACACCGGCCGCGATCAGGGCGGGCCGGCGCCGGCCCGGTCCGGGCCCGTCCCCGCCGCCCGGGGCGCGCTCGGGGCCCCGGGGCGGCACGCCCCAGCCGGCCTCCGGCTCGGCCCCGGGGGCGCCGAGGCCGGAGGGGCGGGGAGCGGTGGGCAGCGGCTCGGCGGTGCGCCGGGGGGCCGGGGTCTGCGGTCCGCCGCCGCCGGGGGGCGGGCCGAACTCGCCGAGCGCCGCGCGGGCCTGGGATATCCGGATCTGTTCCATCGTCATGTCGTGGCGCATCTCGGCGCGGCTCCAGGCCCGCTCCGCGAGCTCCCACATGGTGGTCAGATGGATGGCATTGGTGCCGGTGGCCTCGGCGAGCGCGACGACGGCGGCCTTGGGTGCCAGCAGCCTGCCGCCCAGATAGCGCTCCCACGAGGTCTTGCTGTAGCCGGTGCGGTCGGCGACCGCCGCCAGGCTCAGTCCGCTGCGGTCGACCAGTCTGCGCAGCTGGCTGGCGAACTCCCGCACCTGCGGGTCGAGTTCCTCCGGCAGCGCCTTCCAGCGAGGCATGTGCTTCCCCCTTGTCCCCCCATTTGTGCCCGATGTGCCCCCGAGGCCGATGCCGCCCCCGGCACACCCTTGGCCCCTGTTCCGCCCCCATCCTCCCATCGGCGGAGGGTGTCGTCATCAAGGCCCCCGCCGCCCGGGGGCGGCTGTTGCGCGACGCACACACAGTTGCGGAACGGTCACCTCCGCGCCACAGGCCTCCGGCTTCCCTTGTAGCCGCCTTGGCGCGTCCATGACTCTTACGTCCACGGGGGACAGACGGCGCCCGTCTTCCCACGGGGGAGAGGACGGGCGCCGTTCTGTTGACCGGGTGTCCCGTCCGCCTACGGGATGTTCCGTGTACTTACGGGACGTTCCGGGCGGGTCAGCGCACCGTGAAGCGGACCGCGTCCTCCAGGAACGGGATGTCCAGCCAGGGCCTGGGCTGCGCCACCAGGGCGAGCAGCACGATCAGGACGCCGAGCGCCCCGTACGTGGTGATGTCGGTGAAGCGCGAACGCACCGCCAGCATCCCCACCGAGGGCAGCAGCCAGCGCAGCACCCCGCCCGCCAGCAGGGCAAGGCCGATGATGATCAGCCCGACCCGGAAGAGGTCGAGCGAGACGAGCAGCAGCCCGAACCCGGTCGACCCCAGCACGCTCAGCAGCGGCCACTGGCGCGCGGGCGCCGGCGCGGTCCCGGAGGCCGCCCGTCCGCCGCCCTCGGGCCGCGCGGTGTACCGCGTGACCGAGGGGAACCGCCGGGAGGCCCGGCGGGGGGCGGGAGCGGCGGCCACGGCCTTGTCGGAGGACGGCCGAGCGCCGCTCACCGACGGCTCGGCGGGGTCGTCCCCGCCGGAGCCGGCGTCTGCCGTACTCGTGTCGGCGTCCATGCCTCGGTCCCTTTCCGGTCAGCTCGCGGACGCGCCGCGCTCCGCCGCCTCGACGACGTTGACCAGCAGCTGGGCGCGGGTCATCGGGCCGACGCCGCCCGGGTTGGGCGAGACCCAGCCCGCCACCTCGGTGACCCCGGGGTGCACGTCCCCGAGGATCCTGCCGTTCTCGTCGCGGCTGACGCCGACGTCGAGGACGGCCGCGCCCGGCTTGACGTCCTCGGGCCTGACCAGGTGCGGCACCCCGGCGGCGGCCACGATGATGTCGGCGCGGCGCAGATGGGCGGCGAGGTCACGGGTGCCGGTGTGGCACTGCGTCACCGTCGCGTTCTCCGAGCGGCGGGTCAGCAGCAGCGGCATCGGGCGCCCGATGGTGACCCCGCGGCCGACCACCACGACCTCGGCGCCGTTGATCTCCACCCCGTGCTCGCGGAGCAGCTGGATGATCCCGTACGGCGTGCAGGGCAGCGGGCCCGGCTCGTTGAGCACCAGGCGGCCGAGGTTGGTCGGGTGCAGCCCGTCCGCATCCTTGGCCGGGTCCATCAGCGTCAGGACGCGGTTCTCGTCGATGCCCTTGGGCAGCGGGAGTTGGACGATGTAGCCGGTGCACTCCGGGTCCTCGTTCAGCTCCCTGACGACCGCCTCGATCTCCTCCTGCGTGGCGGTGGCGGGCAGTTCGCGCTGGATGGAGGCGATGCCCACCTGGGCGCAGTCGCGGTGCTTGCCCGCCACGTACTTCTGGCTGGCGGGGTCCTCGCCGACCAGGACGGTGCCGAGACCGGGGTGGATCCCCTTCTCCTTCAGGGCCGCCACGCGGACGGCCAGATCGGACTTGATCGCTGCGGCGGTGGCCTTGCCATCGAGAATCTGGGCGGTCATGTTTCCCATTCTTCCAGGGCGAGTGATGATCGCCCAAGTTGCACTTGCACAACACATCCAGCGTCCGGCTGGACAAACTTATGTCCCGTTGAGAACGATGATGCGTGCAGTACCGCGGGCAGTGCCGGGGGGCGAACCGCTCACACATCATCTTTCCTCCGCTCGGGCCGCGTCGTCCCCGCACGGAACAACGGAGGAAGTCCGCCATGAGCTTCGGCGACCCGAACAACCCTTACGGCCAGGCACCCCCGCCGCCGCCGCAGAGCCCGCCGGGCTACGGCTACCCGGCGGCCCCCCAGGGCCCGCCGCAGCAGCAGCCCTACGGCTACCCGCAGCAGCCCGCGTACCCGGGGTACCCCGGCGGCATGATGATGCCCCCGCAGATGCCGGGCCTCATGCAGACCGCCCGGGTGTTCCTGTTCATCGTGGGCGCGGTCCAGGTGCTGAGCGGCCTGGCGTGGCTGTTCTTCGCGGCGGTCGCGGACGACGCGTCGGACAAGACGGACGACACCTTCGGCGACAACTTCGCCTCGGACTTCGGCCACGCCGCCGCCGGCGTCATGGTCCTCATCGCCCTGGTCGCCCTCGGCCTGGCCGCCCTGTCGATCACGCTCGGCGCACGGCTCTCGCGCGGCGGCCAGGGCGTGCGCATCACGACCATGGTCTACGGCATCCTGGGCGCCCTGGTCGGCATCCTCATCCTGGCCACCGCGGCCGACGCCGGCAGCTCCAGCGCGGTGGTCATCGCCCTGCTGTGGCTGGCCTTCGGCGGCATCATGGCGGCGGCCATGATGACCCGCGACGGCGCGGCCTGGTTCAACCGCCCGCGCTACTGACGCACCCGCTCCGAGGGCCGCACTCCGCACACGGGGTGCGGCCCTCGGCGTATGCGCCCCCGGGCCGCCCGGGGCGAGGCCGACCGGACGAGGCCGCCCGGGGCCGGCGCCGCTCAGTGGAAGAAGTGCCGCGTCCCGGTGAAGTACATCGTGACGCCCGCCTTCTTCGCGGCCTCCACGACGAGTTCGTCCCGCACCGATCCGCCCGGCTGCACGACCGCCTTCACGCCCGCGGCGGTGAGGATCTCCAGCCCGTCCGGGAACGGGAAGAACGCGTCGGAGGCGGCGTACGCCCCCCGCGCCCGCTCCTCGCCCGCCCGCTCCACCGCGAGCTTGGCGGAGTCGACCCGGTTGACCTGGCCCATGCCGACACCGACCGAGGCGCCGTCCTTGGCGAGCAGGATCGCGTTGGACTTGACGGCCCGACAGGCCTTCCAGGCGAACGCGAGTTCCTTGAGCTCGTCCGCGGAGAGCGCCTCACCGGTGGCCAGCGTCCAGTTCGCCGGGTCGTCGCCCTCGGCCTGGAAGACGTCCGTCTGCTGGAGCACGGCGCCGCCCGAGACCGGCTTGAGGTCGCCGGGCTGGTGGGGGGTGCCGTCGACCTTGAGGACGCGGATGTTCTTCTTGCGCGCCAGGACCTCCAGCGCCCCGTCCTCGTACCCCGGTGCCGCGATGACCTCGGTGAAGATCTCCGCGACCTGCTCGGCCATGGCGACCGTCACCGGGCGGTTGACCGCGATGACACCGCCGAAGGCGGACAGCGGGTCGCACTCGTGGGCCTTGCGGTGGGCGGCGGCGAGGTCGGCGTCGACCGCGATGCCGCACGGGTTGGCGTGCTTGATGATCGCGACGCAGGGCTCGTCGTGGTCGTAGGCCGCGCGCCGGGCCGCCTCGGTGTCCACGTAGTTGTTGAAGGACATCTCCTTGCCGTGCAGCTGCTCGGCGTTGGCGATGCCGCCCGGCCGGCCGTCCGTGTAGAGCGCGGCGGCCTGGTGCGGGTTCTCGCCGTAGCGCAGGGTGGACTTGCGCTCCCAGGTGCCGCCGAGGAAGCCGGGCAGTACCGCGCCCTCCTCGGGGGCGTACACGTTGGTCATCCAGGAGGCCACGGCCACGTCGTACGCCGCGGTGTGCTGAAACGCTTCGGCGGCCAGGTGCTTGCGGGCCTCCAGGTCGAAGCCGCCGCTCTGGACGGCCGCGAGCACGTCCGCGTACCGCTCGGGGCTGGTGACGACGGCCACCGACGGGTGGTTCTTGGCTGCGGCCCGGACCATCGAGGGCCCGCCGATGTCGATCTGCTCGACGCACTCGTCGGCGGAGGCGCCCGAGGCGACGGTCTCCTTGAACGGGTACAGGTTGACCACGACGAGCTGGAACGGCTCGACGCCGAGCTCCGCCAGCTGCTCGCGGTGCGCGTCCAGGCGCAGATCGGCGAGGATGCCGGCGTGGACGCGCGGGTGCAGCGTCTTGACCCGGCCGTCCAGGCACTCGGGGAAGCCGGTCAGCTCCTCCACCTTGGTGACCGGCACTCCGGCGGCCGCGATGCGCCCGGCCGTCGAGCCGGTGGAGACGAGCTCGACCCCGGCCGCGTGCAGACCCCGCGCCAGCTCCTCCAGCCCACTCTTGTCATAGACGCTGACCAGCGCGCGACGGATCTCCCGCTTGCTACTCACGGCAACAGAACCTTTCGTCCCTCAATGCGATAGCCGTCGCGGGCCAGCCGCCCCACGACGTCGACGAGCAGCCTTCGCTCGACTTCCTTGATGCGCTCGTGGAGCGCGTCCTCCGTGTCGTCCCCCCGGACCTCGACCACACCCTGGGCGATGATCGGGCCGGTGTCGACGCCGTCGTCGACGAAGTGGACGGTGCATCCGGTGACCTTGGCGCCGTACGCGAGGGCGTCACGGACGCCGTGGGCGCCGGGAAAACTGGGCAGCAGGGCGGGGTGCGTGTTGACGGTCCGCCCGCCGAACCGGGCGAGGAAGTGCTTCCCCACGATCTTCATGAACCCCGCGGAGACGACCAGGTCCGGCTCGTACGCCGCGATGGCCTCGGCGAGTGCCAGGTCCCAGCCCTCCCGGGTCGGGTAGTCCTTCACCCGGCAGACAAATGTGGGCAGACCGGCCTTCTCGGCCCGCTCCAGCCCGACGATGCCGCCCCGGTCGGCCCCGACGGCCACGATCCGCGCCCCGTACCCCTCGGGGTCGGCGGCGATGGCGTCGAGCAGCGCTTGGAGGTTCGTACCGGATCCGGAGACCAGCACGACGAGGCGCGCGGGCGCGGCGGAGGGGGGCGGGGAGGCCACGGCTGGGCCCTTTCTCGCGTACGGGGTGCGGGGTGAGGCGTGGTGGGCGGGGGGCGGGAGCGGTCTGTGCCGGTGCGTGCGGTCCGCCCCGCCGGGCGGGGCCGGACGCCCGGTCGGACTCCGCCCGCGACGCACCTTTGTACGGTCGTACGAACGAGTCGTCCCCCTCGATACGGGGAACCCTACGAATGCGCCGACCGTCAGCAACGATACCGGCACACCGAACCGCCCCCACGGGACGGGGGCAGGCCCGGCAGGTAGCGTCTGGGGAGGCGCGGTCCGCGGACGGCGCCACGATGACGACAAGAGCACCGACAAGAGCACGGACAAGGGCACGGGCCGGAGTCGCGTCGCGTGTCCGTCCGGTCCCCGCCCGTGCGGGCGGCCCGGCGGGACGCGCGAGGCGACTCCACCTGAATGCCCGACGAATGCGACCCCCTTGGCGAGGGGTCCGAGGGGAAGACGTTCACCAGATGCCGGACCGACGCGACCAGCCGTTCGCAGAACGCCAGTCCCCCGCGACGACGGATTCGTCGGGGCCGACGGATTCGCCGGGATCGACGGGATCGCCGGATTCGCCGGGATCGACGGATTCCACACCGCGGTCGCGGGGAGAGGGAGCCGGGGGACCCGGGACGGGTCCGGGGGCCGGCGCGGGGACCGGGGACGGCCCGGGTGCGGGCACGGGTACGGGTGCGGGCACTGGCACTGGCACGGGCACAGGTAGGGACGCTGGTACGGGTACTGGTGCGGGCACGGGTACGGACGCTGGCACAGGTACCGGGTCGGGTGCCGGGTCGGGTGCCGGGTCGGGTGCCGGGTCGGGGCCGGGGGCGTCGGAGGACGGCGGCCGGGACCGGAAGCCGTCCGACGACAACCCGTTCGCACCGCCGCCGGAGGGCCGCCCCGACCAGCCGTGGCGGCCGCGCCGCCCGGCGGACGGCGGCTCGCCCTGGGGCAGCCAGTGGAGCAGCCGCCAGCCCGGCCGGGGCCAGGGCGGTTTCGGCAACCGCCCGGAGGACCCGGAGCGCGGCTCGGGCCCCAACCCCGGCCAGAACCCGCCGCCGGGCCCCGCCCTGCGCTGGGACCCCACGGACCCGGCCCAGCGCCGTGCGCGCTACGCCCTGCTGTCGGGCATGTGGGCGTTCTTCTTCGCCCTGTTCGACATGCCGGAGATCGCGCTGCTGCTGGGCTCACTGGCGCTGTACTGGGCGATCAGCTCCCTGCGCGCCAAGCCGAAGCCCCCCGAGGCCCCGGCCCCTACGCCGACCCCGCCCGCGCCTCCCGCGAGGCCGCAGACGACGGCGGCGGTGACGGGCCTGGTGACGGCGATCCTGTCCCTGTCGATCGTGGCGGCGACGTTCACGATGCAGATCGTGTACCGCGACTACTACACGTGCGTGGACGACGCCCTGACGAAGACGGGCTCCCTGTCGTGCAATGACATGCTGCCGAAGCCGCTGCGGCCGGTGTTCGGGGTGGAGGAGTAGGAGTGGCTGGGGGGTGAGGGGGCGGCCCGGGGTTTGCTCCCCTGGGGGGGTGAGGGGGCGGGCCGGGGTTTGCTCCCCTGGGGGGTGAGGGGGCGGGCCGGGGTTTGCTCCCCTGGGGGGTGAGGGGGCGGGCCGGGGTTTGCTCCCTGGCCGGGCTCCGGTGGAGGGGCGGGCGGGCCGGATAGGGCGCCCCTGGCCGGCAGACGCCGACGACGGCAAGCCGACCACGAGAGGCCCGGGGCGCACCAACCCGGCTGCACGGGCGGCCGGGTGGGACAGGCCGACCACCACCGCCCCGCAGGCACCGTCCCCCGGCAAGCCACCTCCAAAAGCCCGGGCCATCCCAACCCGGCTGCACGGGCGGCCGGGTGGGACAAGGCGACCACCGGCCCGCAGGCGCCGACCCCGGCAAGCCACCTCCAGAGGCCCGGGCGTTCCAGCCCCGCTGCACGGGCGGGCGGGTGGGACGCAGCCCGCCGCAGGCGGGCGTCGCGACCACCGGCCGACAGCCGCCAACCGGGGGCAACCCACCACGAGAGGCCCGGGCCATCCCAACCCGGCTGCACGGGCGGGCGGGTGGGACAGGGCGATTACCACCGGCCCGCAGGCGCCGATGCCCGGCAAGCCACCTCCAAAAGCCCGGGCCATCCCAACCCGGCCGAACGGGCGGGCGGGTGGGACAAGGCGACCACCAGCCGGCAGACGCCGACGACGGCAAGGCCACCACGAGGGACCCGGGCGCACCAACCCCGTCGAACGGGCGGGCGGGTGGGACAGGGTGACCACCACCGGCCCGCAGGCACCGTCCCCCGGCTAGCCACCTCCAGAGGCCCGGGCCCTCCAACCCCGCCGAACGGGCGGGCGGGCGGGTGGGCCGGGGTGGCTAGTGCGGCCCCGCCCCCGCGTCCTCCCCCGCATCCCGCTCCCCCGCACCCCCCGCCCCCGGCGCGATCTCCGGCATCAACCCCCCGGACGCCTCCCGCAACGCGGCCCACCGCGCCTCCCGCGCCCCGCTGTCGTGCCACGCCCCCGCCCCCGTCGGCAGGAAGTCGTACGGCTCGTACGCGCCCCGCTCCACCACCTTTCCCCCGCCGCCCGGACGCCGCCGCCACCACGCGAGCCGCGCCCACCCGCGCGCACCACCCGCAGGCCGCCGCCACCACGCCGGCCGCGCCCACCACCGCACCCCATCCGTGGACCGCCGCCACCGGACGACCCGCGACCACGACCGCCCATGCCCCACCGGCTCCCGCCCCTCCAACACCGCCGCCCGCACGGGCAGCCCATCCGGAACGGCGGACGGCATTTCCGGCACCTCCGGCTCCGCCGGCACCCGTCCCCACCACCACCGCAGCACCAGCGCCGCCGGCACCCCGACCCCCGCCGTCCACCCGAGTGCCGCCGCCCCCGTACGCCACCACACCGGCCCCAGCACCGCCAGCCGCGCCGTGCCGAGCGGGCCGCCCGAGAGCGCGGACAGGAGCGCGAGCGCCGCCCCGCACACCACCGCCCCGTACAGCGCCGCCAGCGCCGTCTCCCCGGGCCGCCACGCCTCCTCCCCGTCCCTCGCCCGCCGCGCCGTCCACCAGCCGACGGCCACCCCGGCCGCCACCGGCAGCACCGCCACCGACCAGGTCGCCCAGTTGCCGCGCGGCTCCTCGGGCAGGGCGCTCAACAGCGGAAAGTGCGGCACCGCCGGCGTCCCCGTCACCCCGAGCGGCGTCGCCACCGCACCCGCCCCGAGCAGGAACCCCGGCCCCAGCCCGTACGCCGCCGCCCACACCGCCGCGTTCGGCACCAGCGCCAGTGCCAGCAGCACCACCGCGAGCCGCCCAGGCCAGTCCTCCGCCAGTCGCAGGAACGTGTCCTGGGCCGTACCGATGTGCCACATCAGCGCCGTCCCCGCGAGCAGCGCCCCGCCCGCCAGTAGCACAGCGGTCCCGGCCGACCCGGCTCGTACAGCCGTATGAACATGACGACCCACCAGCACCCGCCCCACCGCGCCGGGCACCCAGCGCGGCAGCGCGGCGTCCGGACGGCCGTACGCGGTCCAGAGCCCGGCCGCCACCGCCCCCGACGCGACCAGCAGCAGATGCAGTGCGGCGCTGAGCGGCGCGGCGGGCAGCGGGCCGTCGGACGCGTACAGCACCGCCGCCGCGCCCACGGCGAGGTATCCGCCGGTCACGGCCGCGAAGGCGGTCCAGGGCGGCGGCAGCACCACCGACTCGTCGTCGTCCTCCTCGGCCCCGTCCCCCTCCCCGCCCTCGCCTCCGTCCCCGTATTCCTGTCCGTCCCCGTACGCCGGTACGTCCCGCGCCGCCCGGTGCGCCAGCCACACCGGCAGCCCGACCAGCAGCAGCGGCACCACGCCCACGGGCGCGGGCACCCCGCTGAGCGTGTCCGGTCTGACCAGGTGCGCCCCATGGGCGAGCAGCCACAGCGAGGCCGCCGCGCGCAGAGCGCCGCCGGGCCCGCTGTCGGGGTACGGCGAGCTGATCCACACCACCGTCACCAGCACGGCGAGCGCGCCCAGGCCGAGCCCCGCCGCCATCACCCCGCGCAGCACGCAGGTGGCCAGCACGGACGAGCGGCCCTGGGCCGTCGGCACCATCAGGCCGCGATCGGTCACTTGTGTCACGCCGCCATGCTGCCAACGACACGCGCCTTATCCGCGTAACGGGAAAATGCCCGCCGTGTCGCCCAATATACGTTTATGTACTTTTCCGCTCGGGGTAAGGCTGCGGGCGGTACGGCCGTCTCGGCCTTCGCGGGGAGTCCAGGGAGCCCTTCATGACAGAGCGCACGTCCGACACCGGTGCCGCCATGTCGTCGCCGCCCCTGCCGTCCCCGGAGGAACGGTCCGTCACGGGCTCCGGCGGGGCCCCGCCCCCGGCGCCGCACGCCGACGCCTCCCCGGGGAGCGGGCGCGCGAACGGCGGCGCCGACGCCGGAGCGGATACGGGGTCGGGGTCGGGAACTGGAACGGAGCCGGGAACGGGGTCGGGGCCGGGCGCCCCCACCGTCCGGGTGAAACCCGGCGTGTCCCTCAAGCGCCACAGCACCCGCCGCCCCCGTTCCGCCGCGAAGCGCGCCGCCAAGCCCCCGGCCTCGGCCCCGGTCCGCCACGACCCGGCCCATGACCTGGGCCACGTCCACGACCCCGCCCAGGTCCACGACCCGGCCCACGCCCACGGACCCGCCCACGCCCACGGCCCCGCCCCGGCGCCGTTCCCCTCGCCGGCCGGTGAGGCCACGCTCCGCGCCGAACGGGCGGGCGGTACGCCTCCGGGCGCCACGCTGCCGGGCGCGCTCGTGGAGGGTCCGGCCCCCCAGGGCCCGCTCAAGGAAGCCCCGGCCGGCGGAGACCACCCGGCCCGTTCGAGCGCGGAAGCCGGCACGGATCCCGGCAAGGACGTCGGATCAGGCAGCGGCACGGACCCCGACACCGAGCCCGCCGCCGAGGCCGAGACAGAGACCGAGACCCAGACCGGCGCCGAGGCCGAGACAGAGACCGGGACCGTCCCCGGCGACGAGGCCGAGGCCGAGGCCGACCCCGGGTCCACCGGCCACCCCCACCCCCTCTTCGACACCGCGGGCGAAGCCTTCGACGCCCTCTACGCCGCCCTCTCCACCCCCCTCGCCCACCAGGCGTACCTGCTCACCGGGCGGCGGCGGCTGGCCAAGGAGGCCGTCGAGCGCGCCTTCCACCTCGCCTGGCAGCACTGGCCCGAGGTCGCCACCGACCCGGATCCGGCCGGGTGGGTGCGGGCCGCGGCGCACGAGTACGCCCTCTCCCCCTGGCACCGGTTCCGCCCCGCGCACCGCCGCCCCGACCGGCCCCCGGCCGACCGCGGGCTCCGGAGGCTGCTGCGCTCGCTCCTCGAACTGCCGCCCGCCTACCGCCGTACGCTCCTGCTCTACGACGGCCTCGGCCTCGACCTGCCCGAGACCGCCGCCGAGACCCAGGCCAGCACCCCCGCCACCGCGAACCGGGTGCTGCACGCCCGCGAGGCCGTCGCCTTCCGCGTACCGGAACTCGCCGCGGCGGCCACCCCGGAGGCGCTGTCCGAGCTGCTGCGCCGGCGCCTCGGTGACCTGGTGCTCGCCCAGCCGGAGGGCGTCGTCAAGCTGCCCGGCCCCCGGCGCGTGCGGACCGGCGGCGAGCGCCGCATCCGGGTCTGGACGCGCGCCGCCGTCAGCCTGACCGCCGTCATCGTGGGCGCGACCGCGTTCACGCTCTCCACCGCGCCCACCCGCTACATCCCGCCCGTCTCCCCGGGCCAGCGCATCGGCAACGTCCCGCTCAACAGCGGTCCGCAGCGGCAGGGCGAGGTGGACGTGGAGCTCCACCGCAAGCTGCTCGAAGAGCCCGTGCACGGGCCCGAACGGCTGGTCCCGGAGTTCCGCTGACCGGCGCGCACGCCCCGCGCGCACGCGAACGCGCGTGGGCCCGCACCCCCTCTCGGTGATGTCCGAGGGGGTGCGGGCCCACGCGCGTGCGGACGTACGGACGTCCAGACGTACGGACCAGCCGTACGGGTGACCGGGAGGTCAGCCGGCGAGGATCTCGCGCGCCAGCTTGGCCGTCTCGGTCGGCGTCTTGCCGACCTTGACGCCCGCGGCCTCCAGGGCCTCCTTCTTGGCGGCGGCCGTGCCGGAGGAGCCGGAGACGATGGCGCCGGCGTGGCCCATGGTCTTGCCCTCGGGCGCGGTGAAGCCCGCGACGTAGCCGACGACCGGCTTGGTCACGTTGGCCTTGATGAAGTCGGCCGCGCGCTCCTCGGCGTCGCCGCCGATCTCACCGATCATGACGATGAGGTCGGTGTCGGGGTCGGCCTCGAACGCGGCGAGCGCGTCGATGTGCGTCGTACCGATGATGGGGTCGCCACCGATGCCGACGGCGGACGAGAAGCCGATGTCACGGAGCTCGTACATCATCTGGTACGTCAGCGTGCCGGACTTCGACACCAAGCCGATACGGCCCGGCTTGGTGATGTCGCCCGGGATGATGCCGGCGTTGGACTGGCCCGGCGTGATCAGGCCGGGGCAGTTCGGGCCGATGATGCGGGTCTTGTTGCCCTTGGCCTTCGCGTACGCCCAGAAGGCGGCGGAGTCGTGGACCGCGATGCCCTCGGTGATCACCACGGCGAGCGGGATCTCGGCGTCGATCGCCTCGACCACGGCGGCCTTGGCGAACGCCGGCGGCACGAAGAGGACGGACACGTTGGCGCCGGTCTTCTCCATCGCCTCGGCGACCGTGCCGAAGACCGGGATGTCGTTGCCGTCGATGTCGACGGACGTACCGGCCTTGCGCGGGTTCACACCGCCGACGATGTTGGTGCCGTCCGCGAGCATGAGCTTGGTGTGCTTCATGCCCGTGGCACCGGTCATGCCCTGGACGATGACCTTGCTGTCCTTGTTGAGGAAGATAGCCATGGCTCTGGTTTCCTGAGTCCCTTAGTCGTGTCGGAGACGGGCGAAGGTCAGCGCGCTGCCGCGAGCTCGGCGGCCTTGTCGGCCGCGCCGTCCATGGTGTCCACACGCTGGACCAGCGGGTGGTTCGCGTCCGACAGGATCTTGCGACCCAGCTCCGCGTTGTTGCCGTCGAGGCGCACGACCAGCGGCTTGGTGACCTCTTCGCCCTTGTCGGCGAGGAGCTTCAGCGCCTGGACGATGCCGTTGGCGACCTCGTCGCAGGCGGTGATGCCACCGAAGACGTTGACGAACACGGACTTGACGTCCGTGTCGCCGAGGATGATCTCCAGGCCGTTCGCCATCACCTGGGCGGACGCGCCGCCACCGATGTCGAGGAAGTTGGCCGGCTTCACGCCGCCGTGGTTCTCACCGGCGTACGCGACGACGTCGAGGGTGCTCATGACGAGCCCCGCGCCGTTGCCGATGATGCCGACCTCGCCGTCGAGCTTGACGTAGTTGAGGCCCTTGGCCTTGGCGGCGGCCTCGAGCGGGTTGGCCGCGTCCTTGTCCTCGAGCGCCTCGTGGCCGGGCTGGCGGAAGTCGGCGTTCTCGTCGAGCGAGACCTTGCCGTCCAGGGCCAGGATGCGCCCGTCCTTGGTCTTCACCAGCGGGTTGACCTCGACAAGGAGCGCGTCCTCGGCGACGAAGGTCTCCCACAGGGTCACCATCGCCTCGGCGACGCCCTCGGCCACCTCGGCCGGGAACTTCGCCTGGGCCACGATCTCGCGGGCCTTCTCGATGGTCACGCCCTCGACGGCGTTGACCGGGACCTTCGCGAGGGCCTCGGGGGTCTTCTCCGCGACCTCCTCGATGTCCATGCCGCCCTGCACCGACGCCATGGCGAGGAAGGTGCGGTTGGTGCGGTCGAGGAGGTACGAGACGTAGTACTCCGCCTCGATCTCGGGGGACAGCTCGGCGATCATCACCTTGTGGACCGTGTGGCCCTTGATGTCCATGCCGAGGATGTCCGTCGCCCGGGCGACGGCCTCGTCCGGGTTCGCGGCCAGCTTCACGCCGCCGGCCTTGCCGCGGCCGCCTACCTTCACCTGCGCCTTGACGACGGACTTGCCGCCCAGCCGCTCGGTCGCCTCGCGGGCTGCCTCAGGCGTGTCGATCACTTCACCGGCCAGCACCGGTACACCGTGCTTGGCGAAGAGGTCCCTCGCCTGGTACTCGAACAGGTCCACGCGCGTCCGTCCCTTTTCAGTGGTCTCGCGGTTCGTTTTCTGCGTGGGCGTGCCGCGAAGGGCAACGTGACGGCGCTGTCACTGAGGGAGGCGTACACGGTGGCCGGGTACGCGGCATGTCCGTCTCGCAGGTTATCCCCGCCAGAGCGAGCTCCCTAAATCGCAGATCACACCGGAGCGGTGATACCTGTCACAGATCACCTGTTCACAGCGTGTCAGGTATCGGCAGAGCCCGCTTCTCGACGGCCGCCGCCATGATCTCCGGGAAGAGGTCGGGGGTGCAGGCGAAGGCGGGCGCGCCCAGCGCGGACAGGGCCGCCGCGTGCTCGTGGTCGTAGGCCGGGGCGCCCTCGTCGGAGAGGGCGAGCAGGGCCACGAACTGCACCCCGGAGGCCTTCATCGCCGCCACCCGCTTGAGCATCTCGTGACGGATCCCTCCCTCGTAGAGGTCGCTGATCAGTACGACGACGGTGTCGGCAGGACGGGTGATCTGCGACTGGCAGTAGGCGAGGGCCCGGTTGATGTCGGTGCCGCCGCCCAGCTGGGTGCCGAACAGCACGTCCACCGGATCGTCGAGCTGGTCGGTGAGGTCGACGACGGCCGTGTCGAAGACGACGAGGCGGGTGGCGATCGAGCGCATGGAGGCGAGGACGGCGCCGAAGACCGACGCGTAGACGACGGAGGCGGCCATCGAGCCGGACTGGTCGATGCAGAGGACGACGTCCTTCTTGACGGACCGGGCGGCCCGTCCGTAGCCGATGAGGCGGTCCGGGACGACCGTGCCGTGCTCGGGCAGGTAGTTCTTCAGGTTCGCCCGGATGGTGCGGTCCCAGTCGATGTCCCGGTGGCGGGGGCGGCTGATCCGCGCCGAACGGTCCAGGGCGCCCGTCAGCGTCGCCCTCGTCCGGGTCGCGAGCCGCTTCTCCAGGTCCTCGACGACCTTGCGGACGACCGTGCGGGCCGTCTCCTTGGTGGTCTCCGGCATCGCCTTGTTGAGCGAGAGCAGCGTGCCCACCAGGTGCACGTCCGCCTCGACGGCCTGAAGCATCTCGGGCTCCAGGAGCAGCGCGGAGAGCCCGAGCCGGTCGATGGCGTCGCGCTGCATGACCTGGACGACGGAGCTGGGGAAGTACGTACGGATGTCGCCCAGCCAGCGGGCCACGGCCGGGGCGGAGGCGCCGAGCCCGGCGCCCCGGTCCTTGGACGTTCCCCGGCCGCCGGAGCCGCCGTAGAGCGCGGAGAGCGCGCCGTCCATCGCGGCGTCGCGCCCGGTGAGCGGGTGGCCCGTCCCCTCGGCGCCCTGCTCCCCGCCGAGCACCATCCGCCAGCGGCGCAGCCGCTCGCCGGAGGCCGCGTCGCGGTGTCCGGTGCCTGTCGTCGGCTGACCTGTGCTCACTTCACCGCTCCTGCCATCTGGTCCTGGTCGGACTGCTGCGGGTGCGCGCCGGGGCCCTGGGCGCCCGGCCCGTGGGCACCGCCGAGGAGCAGCCGCAGCAGCGGCTCCATGGCGTCGGCCCGCTCCTGGTCCAGCCCGGCCGCGAATCCGGGGGCCGAGGCGAGGGCGGCGGCCGGACCGGGTGTGCCGGGGCCGCGCCGGACGAGCTCGCCGAGGGTGCGGCGCACTCCCGGTTCGTACGCCGAGAAGGTGCGGCGCAGCAGCGGCAGTACGTCCGTGAAGGCGTCGGCCGGGACGCCGGTCAGCCAGGTGTCGACCAGGGCCAGCAGCCGCTCGTCGTGGACGAGCAGCATGCCGCCGCCCGACGCGCCCCCGACGAACCCCTCGATCCAGGCGGCGGCCTCCCCGGGCGGTGTCCCGACGGAGAGCGCCAGGCCCATGTGGCGCTCCACCTCGGTGTCCTCCAGCCGTCCGTCGTCCAGGAGCAGCCGGACGGCGCGGCCCCGGATCTCCCCCGCCACCGAGTCGCGCCCGGCCAGCCTGGCCAGGACCGACGCCCAGCGGTCCCGCAGCGTGAGCGGCCCGTCGGGTGCCTGCGGGAGGAGGGCCATGGCGGCGTGGACGTCGTCGACGCGGCGGCGCATCTCGGTGGCGCCGTCCGCGTCCAGGCCCGTGCAGGCGGGCGGCAGGCCGACGCAGATCCGCTCGGCGAGCCCGGCCGCGACCTCCCCGAGCGCGGCGGTCTCCGTGCCCCGCACGTCTCCGTACCGCAGCGTGCGGGCCAGGGCGGGCAGCGCCTGGGCGAGGTGGGCGACGTCGGTGTCGAGCGCGGCCCGGTCGGCGAGCGCGCGCATCACCACGGGAAGCGCGTCGGAGAGTCCCGCCAGCAGACAGCGCTCGGCCAGCGCGGTGATCTCCCCCAGGACCGTCGCCCCCACGGCTTCCGCCTCGGCCCGGGCGGTGGCGGCGGCCAGGACCGTGGTCCCCCAGACCCCGGCCTCGGCCACCCGCACCGACAGCTCGGGCTCCCAGCGCAGCCGCCAGCTCTCCCGGAACGTGCCGGTGCTGCCCCGGGACACCGACTGCTCGCCCCACCCGATGCCGAGGAGGCTCAGCCGGTGCAGCAGCCGGCTGCGCGCGGCGTCGGTCTCCTTGCGCAGATCGAGCTCCAGCTCCCGCTCCAGCGCCTCCGGCTTGAGCCGCAGGGTGCGCTGGGCGCGGGTGAGATCGCGCTGGAGCGGGACGGCCGGGGCGGCCTCCGGGACCTCGCCCAGCACATCGCCGACGACGAGGCGGTCCTGGACGAGGGCGAGCGGCACGTCGGAGCCCTCGCACATCACCGCCCGCACCGCGTCGGTCGTCTCGGCCAGGCCCGGCAGCGGGCGCCCGCGCATCGCGGCGAGGGTCCCGGCAAGCCTTACCGCCTCGATGACGTGCGCGGACGAGACCTGCCGGTCCTCCGCGCGCAGCAGTCCGGCGACCTTGGTCATCCACCGTTCGACGGGCCGGTCGGGGGCGGAGAACAGATGTCCGTACCACCCGGGCGAGTCGATGCCCGCGCCATAACCGCTGTGCCGGGCGAGGCGGCGGTGGGTCCAGGGCACCCAGGTCAGCTCGGCCTTCACCTTGGGCAGGCCCTTGAGCAGCGCCCGGTCGGCGGCCACGGTGGTGCGGGCGGCGAGCGCGGGCACGTGCCAGGCGCCGCACACCACCGCGACCTCGTCCCCGAACTCGCGCCGCGCGCCCCGCAGTTGCCGGCGCATGTACGCCTCGCGCACCAGGTCGCGCGTGTGGCCGCCGTCCCCGTACGCCTCGCGCAGCGCCGTCATCGCCTCGCCCAGGACGGCGAACGGGCCGAATGGGTCGGCTCCCGGGGCGCCGTCGCGGTGCTCCACGACGTCCTCCCACCAGGCCTCCGGGTCGTCGTATCCGGCGGTCTGGGCGAGCACGCCGATCGGGTCGACGCGCAGGGCGGGCTCGACGGGGGCGCCTTCCGGATGCGCCTCGCCATTCCCCTCGCACGCGGGGCCGTTGTCCCGGCCGTCGTCCGGGCCGTTGCCAGGGCCGTTGCCAGGGCCGTCGTCCGGGCCGTTGCCAGGGCCGTTGCCAGGGCCTCCGTCCGGGCCGTTGTCCGTCGCGCTGAGCGGTTCGGTGTCCGGGGCGCTCTCGCCCAGCGCCAGGGAGTGGGACGCCGGGAGGTCGATGAAGCGGACCTCGGCGCCCTCCTCCAGGGCCCAGCGCAGGGCCACCCACTCCGGCGAGAACGCCGCCATCGGCCAGAAGGCGGCGCGGCGCGGGTCGTCCACCACATGGGCGAGCAGGGCGACCGGTGGCCGCATGTCCGGGTCGGCGGCGAGCGCGAGGAGCCCGTCGGCCTCGGGCGGGCCCTCGATCAGCACCGCCCGGGGCCTCGCCGCCTCCAGCGCGGCCCGGACGGCACGCGCCGAACCGGGGCCGTGGTGGCGCACTCCGAGCAGCCAGGGGCCCGGTGGCGGCGGCGCGCCGGGCGTCCCCGGCGACAGGCCGGTCATGCCGACACCTCTCGGCAGGCGCGGTAGAAGTCCTTCCAGCCGTCGCGCTCGCGCACCACCGTTTCCAGGTACTCCTGCCAGATGACGCGGTCCGCCGCCGGGTCGCGGACGACCGCGCCGAGGATGCCCGCCGCCACGTCGCCGGAGCGCAGCACACCGTCGCCGAAGTGCGCGGCCAGCGCCAGACCGCCGGTCACCACCGAGATCGCCTCGGCCGTGGAGAGCGTCCCCGAGGGCGACTTGAGCTTGGTGCGGCCGTCGCCCGTCACCCCGGCGCGCAGCTCTCGGAAGACGGTGACGACACGGCGGATCTCGTCCATGCCCTCGGGCGCGGCGGGCAGGTCGAGCGAGCGGCCGAGCTGGTCGACCCGGCGGGAGACGATGTCGACCTCCTCGTCGGCGGTCGCCGGAAGCGGCAGCACCACCGTGTTGAAGCGGCGGCGCAGCGCGCTCGACAGCTCGTTGACCCCCCGGTCGCGGTCGTTGGCCGTGGCGATGAGGTTGAAGCCGCGCACCGCCTGGGTCTCCTGGCCCAACTCGGGGATGGGCAGGGTCTTCTCCGACAGGATCGTGATCAGACTGTCCTGCACGTCGGCGGGGATACGGGTCAGCTCCTCGACCCGGGCCGTCATCCCCTCGGCCATGGCGCGCATGACCGGGCTGGGCACCAGGGCGTCCCGGCTCGGGCCGTGCGCGAGCAGTTGCGCGTAGTTCCACCCGTACCGGATCGCCTCCTCGGACGTGCCGGCCGTGCCCTGCACCAGCAGCGTGGAGTCGCCGCTGACGGCGGCGGCGAGATGTTCCGACACCCACGTCTTGGCGGTGCCGGGGACGCCGAGCAGCAGCAGCGCCCGGTCGGTGGCGAGGGTGGTGACGGCGACCTCGACGATGCGGCGCGGGCCCACGTACTTCGGCGTGATCACCGTGCCGTCCGGCAGCGTGCCGCCGAGCAGATAGGTGGCGACCGCCCACGGCGAGAGCTGCCATCGGGCGGGCCTCGGCCGGTCGTCGGCGGCTGCAAGCGCCCTGAGCTCATGCGCGAACGCCTGCTCGGCGTGCGGACGCAGGGCCTCGGCGGCGGCCGCCTCGACACCGCTCGCGGCGCCTGCGGAATGGGTTGCGGACACGGTCATGGATCCCCCTCCAGATCAGTCGACCCGATGTGCCTCCACCGTGCACCACGGCACTGACAATCGGCCTCGGCGCGAACGAAAGCGCAGGTCAACGCCCGGGTGAGCACACGGGCCGGGGTGATTGTCAGTGGGGGCGGCTACCTTCACAACCATGAATCAGCAGGGGGTGCGCTGGACGGCGGATCAGGTGCTGGCCCTGGCTCCTGACGCCGCGTCACGCAAGGCGGGGAGCAGGCTGGGCACGGCCGGACCGTGGTCGGAGAGCGGCTGCGACGACGTGAGCGTGTGGGGCCGGTGCAAGGGCAGCGGCAGCAGGCCGTACCAGACGGTGGTCGACACGGGCGGGCTGGGATACACGTGCAGTTGCCCGAGCCGCAAGTTCCCGTGCAAGCACGCGCTGGGGCTGCTGCTGCTCTGGGCCGCGGACGAGCAGGCGGTGCCGGCCGTCGCGGACGGGGAGGTGCCCGGCTGGGCCGAGGAGTGGCTGCGCGGGCGGCGGGCGCGGACGGAGAAGAAGGAGAGCGGGGCGGCGGGGCCGGCCGAGGCGCGGACGGCCGATCCCGAGGCGGCCAGGCGCCGCGCGGAGAAGCGCGCCGAGCGGGTCACGGCCGGGGCGGGCGAGCTGGAACAGCGCCTTGAGGACCTGCTGCGCGGCGGCCTGGCGGCGGCCGAGCGGCCGGGGTACGGACTGTGGGAGGAGACGGCCGCCCGCATGGTCGACGCGCAGGCGCCGGGACTGGCCGCGCGGGTCCGGGAGTTGGGGGCGATACCCGGCTCCGGTCCGGGCTGGCCGGTGCGGCTCCTGGAGGAGTGCGCACTGCTGCATCTGCTCGACCGGGCCTGGCTTGCCCGCGAGGCGCTGCCCGAGCCGCTGGCCGCCACGGTCCGGGCGCGGATCGGGGTGCCCACGCCGCCGCAGGGGCCGCCGGTGCGGGACCTGTGGCAGGTCCTGGCGCAGTACGACACGGCCGACACCAAGCTGACCACGCGCCGGATCTGGCTGCACGGGCGGGAGTCGGACCGCACGGCGATGGTGCTCGACTTCGGCGCGGCGGGCCGGGCCCCCGAGCTCGCCCTGCCGGTCGGTCTGGCGATCGACGCCGAGCTCACGCCGTACCCGGGTGGCGGCCAGGTGCGCGCCGCGCTGGGCGAGCGGTTCGGGGCGCCGCTCGCGGCGGACGGGCCACCGCCGGGCGCCACCACGGCCGAGGCGATGGAGCGGTACGGACGGGCACTGCGGGACGACCCGTGGCTGGACGCGTGGCCGGTGACGCTGGGCGCGGTGATACCGGTGCCGCCCGTCGAGGGCGGCGCGGAGACGTGGCAACTGGCCGACAGCGAGGGCGAGTCGGCGCTGCCGGTGGCCCAGGCGGCCGCCGACCGGGCGGGGCTGTGGAAGCTCGTCGCGCTGTCGGGCGGCGGCCCGGTGACGGTGTTCGGCGAGTGCGGCCACCGGGGGTTCGCGCCCCTGGCGGGGTGGGCGCCGGGCGAGGCGGAGGCGGTGCGGGCTGAGGTGAGCGCCGCTCGGGGGCACGCGCAGGTGCGGGAACACATACGGGGAGGGGAGGGCGCGCAGATGGCGCCGAGGTACGGAGGGGAGGCCGCCATGGCCGCTGCGGCCGGGGAGCGGGACGGTTCCTGGGAGGAGCTGGTCACCACCGCGCTGCTCGGCACCGAGCGGCGGCCCGCCGCCGGGGAGCCGGCCGCGCTCCTTGACGAGGCGGCGCGGCAGACCGTCCGCCGCCGGGCGGGCCTGCTGCCCGCGCCCGCGTCCGTACGGCCGGAGAGGGCGCCGGAGGACGGCCGGCCGCCCCTGCCGGAGGCCGCGCGGCGAAGGCTGGGACAACTGCTGGCGGACCGTTCGGCGTCGGCGCACTCCGGGGGGCGGCGCGGGGCCGCGCCGGATCTGGCGGAGCTGCTGCCGCAGTGGCTGAGCGCGGCCTCCGAGCGGGGGTTCCGGGCGCCTGCGGAGCTGCTGCCCGCGCTGCTCGACGCGGCCCGGGCGCGTACGGACCTGCGGCCGCAGGCGCTCGCGTTCGCCGGGCCGCGCGGGATGTGGCTGGCCCGGCTGAACCCGGAGTGGCGGTTCGCGCTGCGCGGCGGGCCGGGGAGCGCGGCCCTGCCCGACGTCTCGGACCCCGAGGCGGTGCGGCGGCTGTGGGAGGAGGGGCTGTTCGCCGAGCGGGTGGCGCTGCTGGCGGCGGTACGGGCGTACGAGCCGGGGGCCGCGCGGGAGTTGCTCGCCGGGACCTGGGCGGCCGAGCGGGCGGAGGACCGGCTGATGTTCCTCGACTCGCTGCGGACGGGGCTGTCCGGGGAGGACGAGCCGTTCCTGGAGCAGGCCCTCGCCGACCGCAGCCGCAACGTCCGGGCCACGGCCGCCGAACTGCTGTCGGCGCTGCCCGCCTCCGCGCTGGCCGGGCGGATGGCGGCGCGGGCGGCGTCGTGCGTCGCGCTCGACCGCTCGGGGGACGGGGGCGGGGCGCGGATAGCGGTGGAGGCACCGCACGAGTGCGACGCGGCGATGCAGCGGGACGGGGTGGCGCCCAAGCCGCCGACCGGGCGGGGGGAACGGTCGTGGTGGCTTGGCCAGTTGGTGGAGGCGGCCCCGCTGGGGGGCTGGGTCGGGCGGCTCGGGGGGCGTTCGGCGCGCGAGATCGTGGCGCTGCCGGTCGCCGACGACTGGGGGGACGAGCTGCACGCGGCGTGGTGCCGGGCGGCGGTGCGGCAGGGTGACGCGGAGTGGGCGCGGGCGCTCCTGGGCACCCCGTCCTCGCCGCCGGGCGGCAATGCGGGGACGGTGTCGCTGGCCGAGCGGGCCAAGCTGCTGTCGACGCTGCCGGAGGAGGAACGGGCGGAGTGGGTCGCCGCGTTCATCGCCGCGCACGGGTTGTCGGAGGCGTTCCAGTTGCTGGGGGTGTGCCTGGTGCCGTGGTCGGCGGGGCTGGGGCGGGCCGTGGTGGACGCCTTGGAGATCGCGCGGGACGCCGGCAGCTATCCGTGGAGCTTCAGTGGGGTGATGGGGCTGGCGGAGCGGTGCCTCGATCCCGCGGAGGCGGGGAGGCTGGAGGGGTTGACGGCTGTGCCGGTGGAGGAGGAGGGGGCTTCGCCGGGGGCGGGGGGGTATTGGGCTGAGGCGTTTCAGCGGTTGGTGGGGACGTTGGGGTTGCGGGGGGTGATGCTGGGGGAGTTGGGGGGTTGATTTCCCCACCCCGCCCCTTCCCGTAACCCTCCGGGGGGTGAGGGGGCCGAAGGTAACGTCCCACCGGGCTCCGCCCGGGAATCCCTCTCTCGTCTGCGGACCGTGCTGGGTTGCCCGCGCAGTTCCCCGCGCCCCTGAGGAAACCCCCCGCACCCGGAACAGCCGCCTCAGCCACAGACCTTCAGGACCGCGAGGAACCGCCCGACCAGCCACACACAACCCGCAGACGACCACCGGCCCCTCAAGGGGCGCGGGGAACTGCGCGACCAGCCCACCACCGACCCGCAGCCGAAATCCGAGCCCCGAAGGGGCGCGGGGAACTGCGCGACCAGCCCACCACCGACCCGCAGCCGAAGTCCGGGCCCCCGAAGGGGCGCGGGGAACTGCGCGACCAGCCCGCCACCGACCCGCAGCCGAACCCCCGGCCGGAAAGGGGCGCGGGGCACTGCGCGGGTCCGTCGCCTGCCGGACCGCAGGCGGCGGCGGGGCGGCGGGGCGGCCCCGTGGGTTGGGCGGGGCGGTCTACGCCCCGGTCCCCGCCCGCACATTCCCCCGCACCCACTCCACGATCGACGTAGTCGTCGCCCCGGGCGTGAAGATCTCGGCCACGCCGAGGGACTTCAGCGGGGCGATGTCCGCCTCCGGGATGATCCCCCCGCCGAAGACCTTGATGTCCTCCGCCTCGCGCTCCTTCAGGAGTTCGATGACCTTGGCGAACAGGGTGTTGTGGGCGCCGGAGAGGATGGAGAGCCCGATCGCGTCGGCGTCCTCCTGGATCGCCGTGTCGACGATCTGCTCGGGCGTCTGGTGCAGACCGGTGTAGATGACCTCCATACCCGCGTCGCGCAGCGCCCGCGCGATGACCTTGGCGCCCCGGTCATGCCCGTCGAGCCCCGGCTTGGCCACCACCACGCGGATCGGACCGGTTACACCCATCACTGCCTCCACACGAGGTGAACAACCTGAAACAACCTGAAGTGAACGAACGTTATCTACAGCATCGCGCACCCCGCAGTTTCGCGGACGCCGGGGAGGGGGAAATCACACGGTGGGACTTGTTCGTTTTGGTCGCCGCACCCCGCACCCGGTGGTCCGCCGCCTGTCGGCGCGACCGGACGGGGACGGCGCAAGGGGAGCCGCTCCGAAGAAGCCGGACCGCCGTGCCGTCAGCCGCGCAGCACGGTGGTCCGGCCCATGGCGTTCTGGACGAGCGCGTTTTCGCGACGGCGCCCCATGAGGGCACACGGGGGGACGGCGCTCCTCCCGGCGTGCCGTTCGGGAGGCCGTCCGTGCCGTTGTTTCCGCCCCTTCCCTTCAGTCTCCTTCCCTTCAGTCTCCTTCCCGCCAGTCTTCTCCCCGCCCGCCTGCGCCGCGCCTGGGTCTCCGCCGCGATGCTGCGCGCCGCCGCTCTCGACCTCGCCGTTCTCGCCGGCCATCTCGTCCTCTATCCCTCCGGGATGGCGGCGGAGCGACGGGAAGGGGTCCCGGACGGCGCCCCCCGGCTGCCCACCGCCGGGCGCGCCCGGCCGCCCGTCGTGCTGCTGCACGGCTTCATCGACAACCGCTCGGTCTTCGTCCTGCTGCGCCGCTCGCTGTCCCGGCACGGCTGGCGCCACCTCGAATCCCTCAACTACTCCCCGTTGACCTGCGACATCCGCACCGCCGCCGAGCTGCTCGGCCGCCATGTCGAGGAGATCCGCGCCCGCACCGGGCACACCGAGGTGGACATCGTCGGGCACAGCCTCGGCGGTCTGATCGCCCGCTACTACGTCCAGCGCCTCGGCGGCGACGCGCACGTCCGTACGCTCGTCACGCTGGGTACCCCGCACGCGGGCACCCGCTCCGCGCAGATCGTCAGCGCGCACCCGATCGTCCGCCAGATGTGCCCCGGTTCAGACGTGATCGAGGAGTTGCGCGGGCCCGCGCCCGGCTGCCGGACGCGGTTCGTGAGCTTCTGGAGCGACCTCGACACGCTGATGGTCCCGGTGGAGACCGCCCGTATCGACCACCCCGATCTGATCGTTCAGAACGTACGGGTGTCGGGCATCGGGCATCTGGCGCTGCCGGTCCACCCGGCCGTCGCGACCGGGATACGGGAGGCCCTTCAGACGGAGAACTCCGGTGACGCGCGAGGCGTTTTCTCCGTCGCCTGACGCGAGCGGGAGGCGGCGTCCTGTACCCCCGCCGCGCCCTCACATTCTCGAACAAGCCTCGAACGCAAGACCAAGCCTCTGCCCACGGTCCGCCGAAAGGCGTCGATTGCCCGTTTCCTCATCCAATAAAACCTGCGGAAGATTGTCGCTGTCGCGTACCGCCGGGTACAGTCGCGCCACTGCTTCCCCCACCGGGAGCCCCTCCCCAGGGCCCTCGGACCCAGGTCCTGTTGCCGAGGCGAGAGAGAAGTTGGTGACTGACCAGCACGCCCACGCCGGGTACGCCGGATACGACGGCCATTCCACGGCGGACGCCACCGGCGCCCTCGACACCGACCCGCTCTTCGGTGCTCTCCCCGGCGGTTACGACACAGGTCATACCGGCACGTACGACACGGGCCAGTGGAACGCCTACGGCGCGCAGCAGTACCAGCAGCAGACTTCGTACGACACCACCGGCCAGTGGACGATCCCGGCGCAGGCGGCCGGGCCCGACGTCACGGGGCAGTGGGACGCCGGCGCCTGGAACGAGGCGCAGCAGACCGGGCAGTTCGAGACCACCGCGTTCGCGTACGGCGCCGCCTACGACACGACCGGGCAGTGGACCGTGCCCGGCGCGGGCTACGCGGCGGGTGCGTACGACGAGACCGGGACGTACAACACGGCCGCCTGGAACGTCGGCGTCGAGAGCATGGGCGGGCACGGCACGCCGCCCGCGCAGGCCGACGGTGGGCATGAGCAGGCGTACGAGCACGGGTCCGCGAACGGGTACGACAGCGGTTACGAGGGCGAGCGGGACGAGACGCGGGCCGAGAGCACCGCGCAGTTCCCCGCGCTCGACCTGGACGCCGGCCTTCCCGAAACACCGTCCGCCGAGGGGGAGTTGGACTCCGCGGGCGCCGAGGACGCCGAGGACACGGCCGAGCCGCTCGTCGCGGTCGCCGCGCCCGGCCCCGGCCGCCGCCCCGCGGGCAACCGCAGCCGCCGGCGCAGCCCGGCCAAGCGGTCCGCGCTGCTGACCGTCGCGGTGCCGTCCGTGTGCGTGCTGGGGGCCGCCGGGGTCGCTGCCGCCTCGGTGAGCGGGCTCGGCGGTGAGACCAAGGACGCGAACACGGCGGTCATGGCCTCCGACCCGGCCTCGGTCAAGCCGGTCGCCGCCAACAGCAGGCTGGACACCCAGCTCGCCAACCTCAGCGCGGAGGCGGGCGACTTCGCCGACCGCGCCAGCCGCACGCAGGAACGTCTCGACCTCAAGGCCCGCCAGGCCGCCGAGAAGCAGCGCAAGGCCGAGGCCGCCGCCCGCAAGGAAGCCGCGCGCCCCAAGTTCCTGCTGCCGGTCGATCAGCGGGGCCTGAGTGCCTATTACGGCCAGGCTGGCGTCAACTGGATGTCGGTCCACACCGGCATCGACTTCCCCGTCTCGTACGGCACGCCGGTGATGTCCGCGACGGACGGCACCATCCGTACGCAGTGGAACAGCGCCTACGGCAACATGGCCATAGTGACCGCGCCCGACGGCACCGAGACCTGGTACTGCCACCTCTCCAGCACCAAGCTGCGGTCGGGGCCGGTCAAGGCCGGTGACGTCATCGCGTACTCGGGCAACTCGGGCAACTCCACCGGTCCGCACCTGCACTTCGAGGTGCGTCCCGGCGGCGGGTCGCCGATAGACCCCCTGCCGTGGCTGCGCGGCCACGGACTCGACCCCACCTAGGCCGGGGCCGAGGAGCCGAACCCGCCCGCTCCGCACGGACGCGGAAGCGGGCGCGGGAGCGGGCGCGGGAGCGGGCGCGGGCGCGGGAACGGCAGCGCTCTACAGCTTCTCCACCGGCGCGTAGCGCAGCAGCAGCTTCTTGGGGCGCTCGTCGCCGAAGTCGATCGTGGCCTGCGCGTCCGAACCGGAGCCGGTCACCGACACCACCGTGCCCAGACCGAACTGGTCGTGGGTGACGCGGTCGCCGATGGTCAGCGCGATCACCGGCTTGTCGCTGGTGCGCCGGGTCGCGAAGCCCGACGGACCCGACCGCGCCCGCGAGGAGGAGACTCCCCCGCCCAGGCCCTTGCCCGAGACCGGCCCGGCCGGGGCGGCCATCGGTCCGGTGCGCTTCCACTCCAGGTGCTGGCCGGGGATCTCCTCCAGGAACCGGGACGGCGGGTTGTACGAGGGCTGGCCCCAGGCGCTGCGCATCGAGGAGCGCGTCAGATACAGCCGCTCGCGGGCGCGGGTGATGCCCACGTACGCCAGGCGGCGCTCCTCCTCCAGCTCCTTGACCTGGCCCAGCGCGCGCATGTGCGGGAAGACGCCGTCCTCCATGCCGGTCAGGAACACCACCGGGAACTCCAGGCCCTTGGCGGTGTGGAGGGTCATCAGCGTGATGACGCCGGAGCCCTCCTCGTCCTCGTCGGGGATCTGGTCGGAGTCGGCGACGAGGGCGACCTGCTCCAGGAACTCGGCGAGGGTGGGAGTGGGCGCCTCGGCGCCGTCGGTCCCCTCCGCCTCGCCGCGCGCCTGCTCGAACTCCAGGGCCACGGCGGCGAGTTCCTGGAGGTTCTCGATCCGGGTCTCGTCCTGCGGGTCGGTGGAGGCCTGGAGCTCGGCCAGATAGCCGGTCTGCTCCAGGACCGCCTCCAGTACGACGGCCGGGCCCGCGCCCGAGTCGACGATCGTGCGCAGGTCGTCCATGAGCTGGTTGAAGCGCTTGACGGCGTTGGCGGAGCGGGCCGCCATGCCGTACGCCTCGTCGACGCGGCGCAGCGCCTGCGGGAAGGTGATCTTCTCCCGCAGCGAGAGCGCGTCGATCATGGCCTCGGCGCGGTCCCCGATGCCGCGCTTGGGCACGTTCAGGATGCGGCGCAGCGGGACCGCGTCCTCCGGGTTGGCGAGGACGCGCAGATAGGCGAGGACGTCGCGGACCTCCTTGCGCTCGTAGAAGCGCACTCCGCCGACGACCTTGTACGGCAGGCCGACGCGGATGAAGATCTCCTCGAAGACACGGGACTGGGCGTTGGTCCGGTAGAAGATCGCCACGTCACCGGCCTTGGCGTCGCCCGCGTCGGTGAGCCGGTCGATCTCGTCGGCGACGAACTGCGCCTCGTCGTGCTCGGTGTCCGCCACGTAGCCGGTGATGCGGGCGCCCGCGCCCGCGTCCGTCCACAGGTTCTTGGGGCGGCGGCTCTCGTTGCGCTCGATGACCGCGTTGGCGGCGGAGAGGATCGTCTGCGTGGAGCGGTAGTTCTGCTCCAACATGATCGTCGTGGCGTCCGGATAGTCCTCCTCGAACTGGAGGATGTTGCGGATCGTGGCGCCGCGGAAGGCGTAGATGGACTGGTCGGCGTCGCCGACCACGCACAGCTCGGCGGGCGCCTCGTCCTTCCCGGCCGGGCCGACCAGCTCGCGCACCAGGGTGTACTGCGCGTGGTTGGTGTCCTGGTACTCGTCGACCATCACGTGGCGGAAGCGGCGGCGGTAGTGCTCGGCGACGTCCGGGAACGCCTGGAGCAGGTGGACCGTCGTCATGATGATGTCGTCGAAGTCCAGCGCGTTGGCCTCGCGCAGCCGCGCCTGGTACATCGCGTACGCCTGCGCCAGGGTCTTCTCGAAGCCGTCGACGGCCTGCCCGGCGAAGGTCTCCTCGTCGATCAGCTCGTTCTTCAGGTTCGAGATCTTGGCGCTGAAGGACTTCGGCGGGAACTTCTTGGGGTCGAGGTCCAGGTCGCGGCAGACCAGCGCCATCAGCCGCTTGGAGTCGGCCGCGTCGTAGATCGAGAACGACGAGGTGAAGCCGAGCTTCTTGGACTCGCGGCGCAGGATGCGCACACAGGCGCTGTGGAAGGTCATCACCCACATCGCGTGCGCGCGCGGGCCGACGAGCTGCTCGACGCGCTCCTTCATCTCGCCCGCGGCCTTGTTGGTGAAGGTGATCGCGAGGATCTGGCCGGGGTGGACCCCGCGGGTGGCCAGCAGGTGGGCGATGCGGTGGGTGAGCACGCGGGTCTTGCCGGAGCCCGCGCCGGCCACGATGAGCAGGGGGGAGCCCGCGTGGACCACGGCCGCGCGCTGGTTCTCGTTCAGCCCCTCCAGGAGGGTCGCCGAGTCGACCACCGGGCGCGGGGCGCCGTCCCGGTAGTACGCGTCGTGGCTCGGGGGTGCGTCGAAACGGCCCTGGAAGAGGTCGTCCGGCACCTCCTCGCGGACCGGGCCGTCCTCGGGCGGGGGCGGGTGCTCCTCCTCCGAGGGGTGGAGGTCCGCCAGGAAGCTGTCGTCAAAGAGGCTGCTCATCGTCTCCCGAGTCTAGGACCCCGGTCCGACAGCCCGCTCCCGCCTTCGCGGGAGACGAACCAACGACTACGGAGGGTAAAGGTCACGGGAATGTATCGGGCCTGTCGGACATCAACCTTCCCAGTGACCGCACGAGTTGGCTAGCGTGCCGCCTCAACCGGGAACGCCCCCGTCCGGGGACCGCACCCGCTCGGCACGATCCGTAAGGAGGTGTCGGCCTTGCCCTCCCACCGCAAGCCGCGCACCCGCATACGTCCGGCCGCTCCCGCCGTCGGCATCACCACGGCCGCGCTCGCCTCGGTGGGCCTGCTGGCCCAGAGCGCGGGCGCGTCGCCCGGCAGCCCGGAGCCGACGGTCGAGGAGGTCCAGCGCAAGGTCGACGACCTCTACCGGCAGGCGGGCACGGCCACGGAGACGTACAACCGGGCCAAGGAGGCCACCGAGGTCCAGCGCGCCAAGGTCGACGGCATGCTCGACCAGGTCGCCCGGGGCACCGCCCGGCTGAACGACACCCGCCGGGTGCTGGGCTCCTACGCCGCCGAGCAGTACCGCACGGGCGGCATGGCCTCGACCGCGACCCTGATGCTCGCGGACGACCCGCGGGCCTTCTTCGACCGCGACCACCTGATGAAGCAGCTGACCGGCCGCGAGGAGCGGGCGCTGCGGGACTTCGAGACCCAGCGGGCGGGCGTCGCGACCCGGCGCGCGGAGGCGGCCCGGGGCCTGGAGCGGCTGACCGCCTCGCAGGAGGCGCTGCGGGCCGGCAAGAAGGACGTGCAGTCCAAGCTGGCCGCCGCGCGCACGCTGCTGGGGACGCTGACCGCGCGGGAGAAGGCGCGGCTCGCGGCGCTGGAGGCCGAGAAGCGGGAGGAGGCGCGGAAGAAGGCGGCGGAGCTCGCCGCGCACCAGGCGGCGGCCAGGAAGGCGGCGGAGGCCGCGGAGGCGGCCGAGGCGGCGAAGAAGCCCCCGAAGGCGCCGGGTACGGGCACAGGGGCGGGGTCGGGGTCGGGCGCTCCGTCCTCCCCCACCACGAGCACCAAGGCCGCCCAGGCCCTCGCGTTCGCCCGCGACCAGATCGGCAAGCCGTACGTGTGGGGTGCGACCGGGCCGTCCTCGTACGACTGCTCCGGGCTCACCCAGGCCGCCTGGAAGGCCGCCGGGGTCGATCTGCCGCGCACCACCTGGGACCAGGTCAAGACCGGCACCCGGGTGGCCACGGACGATCTGCGCCCCGGTGACCTGGTCTTCTTCTACGACGACATCAGCCACGTCGGGATGTACATCGGCAACGGGATGATGATCCACGCGCCGAAGCCGGGGGCGTACGTCCGCGAGGAGTCGATCTACTACATGCCGATCTACGGGAGCGTGCGCCCCGCGTAGGGGGCGGTGGTGTGCGCGCCCTTGCGCGCGCCCGCGCTTACGTCCAGAGCGTCGCGATGAAGATGTTGGCCACGGTCAGCCCGCCCACCGCGCCGAACAGGGCCTTCTCCACCTTCTCGTCGTCGCGCTTCACATAGACCAGGCCGAGGATCACCACCAGGACCGCGAGCTTCAGGCCGATCTTGGCGGTGTTCACCGCGTTGTCGTCGGCCTGGTTCAGGCCCACCAGGGCCACGCCCGTGACCAGCATCGTCAGCGCGCCGTGCAGCATCGCGGGCACGAAGCGCGCGGTCCCGGCACCCATCGCCTTCATCTGGGTCAGGAAGCCGCCCAGCAGGGAGGCGATGCCGATGATGTGCAGGGCGACGAAGACATTGATGAGTACGTCCATGGTTCGCGAGCCTAGCCACCGCGTAGCACGGCGCTTCGGGCAGGTGGGCCCCGTCCGGCTCCCCGGTCACAGCGGCATCGGGAAACGGGCCCACCCGATAGCGGAGCGGTCACATTCGGTCATGTAGGCACCGGAACAGAACACTTCACCGCTTCGCGTCACTCCCCCGTGTGGCCCAGGTTTAGCGTCCTCCCCCAGGCGACCGACTCCCCATCGCCGCTCCCTCGGGGGGCGGCAGACGGTCGCCGGCCGAGAGATCCGGCGGCGGGCCGTTCCCCCTGTGCGGTCCGTCGCCGGGTGCGCACGGAAGGACGTGAAGGCACCTAGTGGCTGCACATCGAAAGCCCAGGCAGCACCCGCTCACCGGCCCCGCCGCCCGCACCGCGGCCACCCTCGCCCTGGCCGGGGCCGCCACCGCCACCGCTTTCGAGGGCTCCGGACACGCCGAGCCCCGCCTGACCCCGGCCCAGGTCAAGGCCAAGGTGGACAAGCTCTACCAGGAGGCCGAGGTCGCCACCGAGGCGTACAACGGCGCCAAGGAGAAGGCGGACGACGCCCAGCAGGCCGTCACCGCGCTCCAGGACGAGGCCGCGCGCAAGGCCGACAGGCTGGGCAGCGCGCGCAACGCGCTGGGCTCCATCGCCACCGCCCAGTACCGCACCGGCGGGGTCGCCCCCGCGCTCCAGCTGATGCTCTCGTCCGACCCGCGTCGGTACCTGGACGACGCGGCCTTCCAGGAGCGGGCCGGGGACCGGACGGCGAGCGCCGTCGCCGGGGTCCGCAGGCAGCTCGCCGAGCTGAAGCGGCTGCACACCGCCGCCGACGGCCGCCTCGCGGAGCTGCGCGCCCGGCAGGCCGAGCTGAAGCGCCAGAAGGAGACCGTCACCTCGAAGATCGAGTCGGCGCGGGCGCTGCTCGCGCGGCTGACCGCCGAGGAGCGCCAGGCGTACGAGAGCGAGGACGGCGCCCGGACCGGCGCGGGCACCCCCGGCCGCGCGAGCCGCTCCTCGGCCTCCGGCGCGCCCGTCTCGGCCCCCGCCGGGCTTCCCGCGCCCAGCGGCCGGGCGGCGGCGGCCGTCGCGTACGCCTACGGCGCGCTCGGAAAGCCGTACGTGTGGGGCGCGACCGGGCCGTCCGCGTTCGACTGCTCGGGGCTGACCCAGGCGGCCTGGGGCGCGGCGGGCGTCTCGCTGCCCCGGACCACGTACACGCAGATCAACTCCGGCGCCCGGGTGTCCCGTTCCGGCCTCGCCCCCGGTGACCTGGTCTTCTTCTACTCGGGCATCAGCCACGTCGGGCTCTACGTCGGCGGCGGCCAGATGATCCACGCGCCGCACCCGGGGGCGCCGGTGCGGATCGCGCCGATCGATCAGATGCCGTTCGCGGGGGCGACCCGGCCGGCCTGACCGAGCTCCCGGGTGAGCCAGCGGAAGACGTCGGGCACCTGGCGCTCCCACACGCTGCTGCGGTGGCCGCCGCCGTTGAGCCGGACGACGTGGACGGTCGTCGGCGCCTTGGCGGCCTTCTTCAGGGCCAGCCCGTCGTTGTAGCCGTCGCCGAGGTCACCGGAGACGAACAGCGAGGTGTGCGGCGGGGTCTTGGCGTTCTTGAGGATCCACAGCGGGTTGGACTCGCGGCGCAGCTTCGGGTCGTGCGCGGTGATCGACGCGCCCTCGGCGGCCGGGTCGTTGTAGCCGGAGAGGTCGACGCCGGCGCGGTAGCGGTCCGGGTGCGCGATCGCGAGCCTGGCGGCGCAGTGGCCGCCCGCCGAGTACCCGGCGACGGCCCAGCTCTCGGGGCCGGTGGCGGCCCGGAAGTTGTCGGTGACCATCTTCCGTACGTCCACGCTGATCCAGGTGTCGGCGTTGACGGTGCCGGGCACGTTGGCGCAGCCGGTGTCGCGGCCGTCCAGGAGCGTGGTGCGCGGCGAGACGAGGATGAACGGCGCGACCTCGCCGCGCCGCATCATCGGGGTGAGCTGGCGCTGGGTGTGCAGCGAGCCGAACCAGGCGCCGATGGAGCCCGGGTAGCCGGGCAGCAGCTCGACCACGGGGAACGTCTTGTCCTTGTAGGCGGGGTCGTTGTACTGCGGCGGCAGCCAGACCGCGACGTCGCCCTCGACTCCGGAGATCGCGCCCTTGAGCGTGGTCTTCATGACGCCGTCGCCGACCTTGCCCTTGTACTCCTTGAAGACCTGCTTCACCTTGGGCGCGGACGCGGGCTCGCGGCCGCCGGTGCCGTCGGGGCCGAGGTCGGGGGCGGCGTTGACGTGGTTGCCGGTGCCGAGCAGGTCGTCCCAGGTGTCGTAGAGCCCGTTGGCGTTGTTGACCAGCACGAAGACCACGAGGACGGCGGTGAACTGGGCGAACAGCAGCATGAGCAGCCGGGAGGCCCCGCGCACCACGGCCGGGCCGCCGATCCTGCTCCACAGGAACAGGGGCAGCAGCAGGGCCGCCACCGCCACGAGGACGGCGGTCAGCAGGAAGGGGGTACCGGTCAGGCTCATCACGGACGGGAAGAGCCGCTTGACCTGGCGGGAGTTGCCCCGCTTTGCGAGTCCTTTACTCTCGCGGCGGCCGCCCCCGGGGCCACCGGTCCAGCGACGCCCCCGCCGGGCCGGCCCCCGGCCCGCCGCCCCCGCCCCGCCGGGTCAGCCCTGCCAGCGCACGGCCCGCCCCCAGCCCGGCCCCTCAGACCAGCCGCCGGGCCGTGGCCCAGCGCGTCAGCTCGTGCCGGTTGGACAGCTGGAGCTTGCGCAGGACCGCCGAGACGTGGGACTCGACCGTCTTCACCGAGATGAACAGCTGCTTGGCGATCTCCTTGTACGCGTAGCCGCGGGCGATCAGCCGGAGCACCTCCCGCTCGCGCTGGGTGAGCCGGTCCAGGTCCTCGTCGACCGGCGGCGCGTCCGTCGAGGCGAAGGCGTCCAGGACGAAGCCCGCCAGACGCGGCGAGAACACCGCGTCGCCCTCCTGGACCCGGAAGATCGAGTCGATCAGGTCCGTCCCCGTGATCGTCTTGGTGACGTAGCCGCGGGCGCCGCCCCGGATCACCCCGATCACGTCCTCCGCCGCGTCCGAGACGGACAGCGCCAGGAAGCGCACCGGGTTCTCCGGATCCGCCATCAACGGGGCGGAACGGCGCAGGACTTCCACGCCGCCGCCGCCCGGCAGGTGCACGTCGAGGAGGACGACCTCCGGCCGGGTCGCCGTGATCACGGTGACCGCCTGGTCCACGTCGGCCGCCTCCCCGACGACCTCGACACCCGTCTCCTCGGTCCGGCCGATCTCGGCCTGGACGCCCGTGCGGAACATCCGGTGGTCGTCGACCAGGACGACCCGCACCCGCCGCTCGGCACCGCCCTGGCCCTGCTGGGACTGCTCCGTCGTCATCCGTCCGCCCTCTCCATCTCCAGCTCGACCTCGGTACCCCCGCCGGGCACCGCCCGCAGCCGTGCCGTTCCGCCGTTGCGCTGCATCCGGCCGATGATCGATTCTCGTACGCCCATGCGGTCGCCGGGGACCGCGTCCAGGTCGAAGCCGGGGCCCCGGTCCCGTACGGACACGAAGACGGTACGGCCCTCGACCTCCGCGAAGACCTGGACGGCGCCGCCCTCGCCACCGTACTTGGCGGCGTTGACCATCGCCTCGCGCGCGGCCTGCATCTGCGCCGACAGCCGTTCGTCGAGCGGGCAGTCGCCCACGACCACGACCTCCAGCGGAACCCCGTGCTTGTCCTCGACCTCGGCCGCGGCCTTCTTCACCGCCTCGGCCAGGGTCTCCGGCTCCTCCGACTCGTCCTTGCCGGTGCCCTCCGGTTTGTAGAGCCAGGCCCGCAGCTCCCGCTCCTGGGCGCGGGCCAGGCGCCGCACCTCCCCCACGTTCTCCGCGTTGCGCTGGATCAGGGTGAGGGTGTGGAGCACCGAGTCGTGCACATGGGCGGCGACTTCGGCGCGCTCCTGGGCGCGGATGCGCATCAGGCGCTCCTCGGAGAGGTCCTGGGTCATCCGGACGAGATAGGGCCCGGCCAGCAGGGCTATGCCCGCGAGGACGGCGAGCGCGGCCGTCAGGACGTTGCCGAGCTGGGCGGCCGAGCCGCGCACCACCACGAACCCGGTGAAGCCCGCGCCGACCAGCGCGACCCCGGCCAGCCCCCGGGCCAGCGGCAGCAGCCGGCTGCGCCGGGCGCCCTCGGTCCAGCGGGCCCGGCGGGCGTTGTCCGCCTGGCGCCACACCAGGATCACCCCGGCGCCGACCAGGAGCGTGGGCCAGATGTAGGGGCTGGCCCAGCCGCCCACGTTCACATTGCCCACGAAGATCGCCGCGCCGACGCAGAGCGCGATCAGGGCGACGATCTGGCCCTTGTCGGGCTTGCGCAGCCGCCGGCGGCCGTCGGGGCTGACCTCGAACGCCGAGCGCGGCTCGGCCGCCGTCCCGCCCAGGCCCAGGGGCACCACGAACCAGAACACCGCGTACAGCAGCGCCCCCAGGCCGTCGATCATGAACAGGCCGAGGAAGACGATCCGCACCCAGACGACCGGCAGCCCCAGGTGCCCGGCGAGGCCCCGCGCCACCCCACCGAGCATCCGGCCCTCGGCCGAGCGGTAGAGCTTGCGCACGGGGGGTTCGTCGGCCTCGGGGGGCGCGGTTCGGGGAGCGGCGACTGGCATGGACCGATCGTCACACGTCCGGGCGGCCGCGGGCATCAGGGTTGGCCCCCAGAACGCCCCTGATCCGCGGTCCCCGCGGGAGGGAGGGGCGATCCCCACGCGGGGGAAACGGGGCCCCCGGTCCGGGGGAACGGGACGCCCCCGCCCGGGGGAGCGGGGATCCCCTCCCGGGGGATCCGTTCTCCCCCGCCGGGGGGAGGCCCCGGCTCCGCATCAGGGGCAATCTCAGGGAGAGGCCAGGGTCGAGGCGGGTGCCGGACCCGCCGACGGCCCGTCACCATGGAGTCATGACACCGCCGACCGAGACCCCCGTCGCGCCGCCGGACCCGGACCCGGGTCCGGCGCCCGCCGCGCCGCAGCTGCGCCGCAGCGGACACAACAAGGTGATCGGCGGCGTCTGCGGCGGTCTCGGGCGGTACTGCGACATCGACCCGGTGATCTTCCGGGTCGCGCTGGGCGTGCTGACCGTCACCGGCGGCCTCGGCCTGCTCTTCTACGGGTTCGGCTGGCTGCTGCTCCCGCAGGACGGCGAGGAGGAGAACGAGGCGCGCCGGCTGCTGTCCGGCCGGGTGGAGGGTCCGGCGCTGGCCGCCGTGCTGATGGCGCTGGCGGGCTGCGGGATCTTCCTGTCCATGCTGAGCAACGGCTCGGTGATGAGCTTCGCGTGGCTGCTGACGCTGGCCGTCGCGGGCGTCGGCGTCTGGTCCCAGCGGCGCTCGCTCACGCCCGCGGACGCCCCGCCGGACGCGGTGGGCGCCCCGGCCGCACCCGGGACCGTCTCCCCCGCCTTCGGCCCCGGCGCGGCCCCGCCCGAGACCAAGGCGCCGCCCACCCCCGCCTCGCCCTCGTGGTGGCGCGACCCGATCGTCAAGGACGGCACCACGGGCCCGGTCGGCACCGGCTATCTGTGGGGCGCCGACGACGCCGACCCGGCCGTCGGCCTCGGACCCGCCGGGGCGCGTGCCGGGAAGACGGACCGGGCCGGGAAGGCGGCCGACCGGGCCACCCGGGGTCCGCGGGCCATCGGCGGGTTCGTCTTCCTGCTCGCCCTGCTCGCCGCGGGCGCCGGAACCGCGGGCGCCTGGAGCCACCAGCCGCTGGGCACCGCCCTCCAGATCGGCCTCGCCGCGGCCCTCGTCGTCTTCGGTCTCGGCCTGGTGGTCAGCGCGTTCGCGGGGCGCACCGGGTTCGGCACGCTCTTCATGGCGGTCCTCACGGCCGCCCTGCTGGCCGGGGCCTCGGCGCTGCCCAAGACCATCACCACCGAGTGGACCAGGACCGACTGGGCCCCGGCCGCGGCCGCCGACGTCCAGCCGTCGTACGCGCTGGGATCGGGCGAGGGCACCCTCGACCTGAGCAGGGTCGTGGTGCCGTCGGGGCAGAGCGTGCGGACGCGCGCGGAGGTCGGCGCCGGGCGGCTCAAGGTCCTCGTGCCCCTGGGCGCGACCGTGAAGGCGCACATCGTGGTGGGCATCGGCGATGTCCAACTGCCCACCGAGAAGCCGGAGGACGTCGACATCCAGCCCAACCAGAAGAAGACCGTGACCCTGGCGCCGCCCGCCGGGGCGAAGCCGGCCGGGACCCTGGAGCTCGATCTGCACGTCTCCATCGGACAGGCGGAGGTGGACCGTGCCGCGTCATGAGTTCCGGCCGGGCCGGCTGCTGGCGGGCGTGGTCATGCTGGCCACCGCCGCCCTGTTCGGGGGCGACGCGGCCGGCGCGTGGCAGACGCCCTGGTACGAGGTGATCCCGCTGGTCTGCGGCGGGCTCAGCGCCGCCGGCCTCGCCAGCTGGGCGGGTTACGCGGTGCGCAGACGGCGGCGCGACGCCAGCCAGGCGTCGGCGGACAGCAGCGGCGTCCCGGCGAGCACCAGCGGCAGCCAGGCCATCAGATAGGCCAGGTCGTTGCCGTAGTAGTAGGGCGTGGTCGCCCAGCTCACGGTCAGCCACAGGCTGAGCGAGATCAGCGCGCCGCCGAGCGCCGCGAGCCGGCCGAACAGGCCGATCAGGATGCCCGCCCCCACGGCCACCTCGCCGATGGCGATGGCGTATCCGAAGCCGACCGGGCTCTTGAGGGCGAGGTCGACGAGGGCGGGGATCGCGGAGCTGTCGCGCACCGAGTGCATCAGCTCCCCGAGCGAGCCGCTGCCGCTCGCCTTGAGGCTGGGGGTGCCGCCGGTCATCTTGTCGAGCCCGGCGTAGACGAACGTGACGCCGAGGAAGACGCGCAGCGGCAGCAGCGCGTATCTTCCGGCCGTCTCCTTCAGCCCCCGCAGGCCCCCGCCGGTGGCCGTCCCGCCCCGCGTCCGGGGGTGATTTCCGTGTGCCATCGCCGTTCCCGCCTTCCGTAACCCCTGTCACCAGACCATACGTACGGAAGCCGTGGCGGGCTCAACCGGTTCACCGCTCAACCGGTTTCCCCGGTGGCGGCGCCGGTTCAGTCGGTGACGTCGATCGTCACCCGGTTCGTCTCCAGGCCCGCCGCCGTGATCACCCGCACCTCCACCCGCCCCGGCTCGACGTCCACCGGGACCGGCACGGTCAGCACGGTGTCGCTGGGGTTGGCGAAGCCGCCGGCGACCGGGACCAGCGGCACGTGGACATGGACGGCGCCGATCCGCACGACCATCCGGGCGAGGCGGTCGGGGGTGCCCGCTCCGGGCGGCACGAATCCGACGCCGCGGATCTCGATGTCGTCTCCGGTACGGATCGGCGCGTCCAGATCGCCCGCCTCGCGCGCCCGGACCACCGAGAGCACGACGGGACGACCGCCTTCGGCGTACTTCCCCGCGAAGTACGTCAGCGCGGACACGGCCACCAGGAAGGCCAGCGCCCACGGCAGATCGGGCAGCCGGTCGGGCCGCCGGGCCAGGCGTACGGCGGCGAAGAGCAGAGCGACGGCGCAGACCAGGACGTACTGGACGTCCGCGAAGCTGCCGCGCCCGGCGTCGTCGGTGAGCAGATCGGCGGCGCGCGGCCGCTCCGCGCGCACCTTCTGGAGCCGCTGCCCCGCGATGCGGACGGCCACCACCCGGCGTACCACCACGGTCACCGCGCTGACCAGCGCGACCACCGCCAGCAGCCCCGCGCCACGGGAGAGTCCGAGGCCGTGGATCAGCGCGTCGCGCTCCTTCGCGCCCGAGGCCCCCGCCAGCCGTACGGCCAGGAGCAGCACCGCGAAGGCCACGAGCAGCATCCAGGCGGCGGCCACGGCGCGCGAGGTGGACAGCCGGTTGTCCTCGCCGACGACCGGCGCGAGGACTCCGCCGCGCGCCCGGTGCAGCCACCCCGCGCCGCTCAGGACGACCGCCGCCACCAGGGCGGCGACCAGACCGGCGGTCCTGGCCCGGTTCCAGCCCGCGCCGATCGCGGTGGACGACTCCACCAGGGCCAGCACCGCGACGCCCGCCCACACCACCGCCAGGGTGGCCCGCCAGACCGCCGCGGGCCAGGCCTGCCCCGCCTCGCGGCCCCGTTCGGCGAGCGCCCGGGCGGACTGGGTGAGCTCGTCCGACACCCACTGGCGGGACGCCCCGGCGGAGTGCGCCACGGCGGCGGGCAACCCCTCCCCGGCGGCGAGACCGTCGCGCTTGGCCAGGAACGCCGCCACCGCGCGCCGGTGACCGTCCCGCGCTCCGGGACCGCAGTCACCACCGCATTGCCGAGCCTCCTGCACCGCCACGGAAATCTCGCCCTTCCCTCAAGTCCTGCCGACTGTCAGGGAATTGTGCCGTACGAAAACCATCCCCCGGACGACAGAGGCACGCGCGGAGGGTGATTGACGCACCATCAAATTGACGGACTACGACAGCAGTTCGGGCTCCGACTCGCTGATCTGCCGCCACAGCGGCTGGTAGTTGATCCATGCGACGAGGTCGCTGCCCAGCTGGTCGCGGGTGGCGACGGCGTCCCGGCGGGCGATGGGCACGGGCTTGCCGGCGGCCCGCGCCAGCAGCTGCACCTCGGCGCAGCGCTCCATCGAAAGGAACCACCAGGCCGCCGCGTCCACCGAATCGCCCACGGTCAGCAGCCCGTGGTTGCGCAGGATCACCGCCTTGTACGCGCCGAGCGCGGCCGCGATCCGGCGCCCCTCCTCGGCGTCGACGACCACTCCCGTATAGGCGTCGAAGAGGGCGTGGTCCTCGAAGAAGGCGCACGCCTCCTGGGTGTACGGCTCGATCAGCTCGCCCAGCGCCGCCAGCGCGCGCCCGTGCACCGAATGGGTGTGGGCCACCGCCACCACATCGGGCCGGGCCCGGTGCACCTGGGCGTGGACCGCGAACGCCGCCTGGTTGACGTGGTGGCGTCCCTCGACGACCTGGCCCTCCCCGTTGACCATCACCAGCTCGCCCGCGGTGACCCGGGCGAACGGCACCCCGAACGGGTTCACCCAGTAGCAGTCCTCGAACTCCGGGTCGCGCGCCGATATGTGCCCCGAGACCCCCTCCTCGCAGCCGGCCCGCGCCAGCAGCCGCAGGGCCCCGGCCAGCCGCTCCCGGCGGTGCCGGCGCTCCTCGGCGGCGGTGGGGTGGACGGACGGCAGGGTGAAGTGGAGCCGGTCCACGGGCACGGGGGCGGGGGCGGGCCGCTGCGGGAAGTCGGTCATGGCGGGGAAGTTACCGCGCGTTCTCGCAGGTGAACAGAGTCGTGCGGGAGCGGATACGACGGCGCCGCCGCCCCGGGATCCGGGACGGCGGCGCCGCTTCTCCGTCACTCGGGAGTGCTACTCCCACTCGATCGTGCCCGGCGGCTTGCTCGTCACGTCGAGGACGACGCGGTTGACGTCGGCCACCTCGTTGGTGATACGCGTCGAGATCCTCGCCAGCACGTCGTACGGCATCCGCGTCCAGTCCGCGGTCATGGCGTCCTCGGAGGAGACCGGGCGCAGCACGATCGGGTGGCCGTAGGTGCGGCCGTCGCCCTGGACGCCGACGCTGCGGACGTCCGCGAGCAGCACGACCGGGCACTGCCAGATCTCGCGGTCGAGACCCGCCGCCGTCAGCTCCTCGCGGGCGATGGCGTCGGCCTCGCGCAGCAGGTCCAGACGGTCCTTGGTGACCTCGCCGACGATGCGGATACCGAGGCCGGGGCCGGGGAACGGCTGGCGCTGGACGATCTCCTCCGGCAGGCCGAGCTCCTGGCCGACCATCCGGACCTCGTCCTTGAACAGCTTGCGCAGCGGCTCGACGAGCTGGAACTCCAGGTCCTCCGGGAGCCCGCCCACGTTGTGGTGCGACTTGATGTTGGCGGTGCCGGTGCCGCCGCCGGACTCGACCACGTCCGGGTACAGGGTGCCCTGGACGAGGAAGGCGACCTCTTCGCCGTCCGCCGCGCCCTCGGCCACGATCTCGGCCTGGGCCTGCTCGAAGACGCGGATGAACTCGCGGCCGATGATCTTCCGCTTGGTCTCCGGGTCGGAGACGCCCGCCAGCGCGGTGAGGAACCGCTCCTGCGCGTCGACGACCTTCAGCTGGACGCCGGTGGCGGCCACGAAGTCCTTCTCGACCTGCTCGGTCTCGCCCTTGCGCATCAGACCGTGGTCGACGTACACGCAGGTCAGCTGGGAGCCGATGGCCTTCTGGACGAGGGCCGCGGCGACCGCGGAGTCCACGCCGCCGGACAGGCCGCAGATGGCGCGCTTGGTGCCGACCTGCTCGCGGATGAGGGCGACCTGCTCCTCCACGACGTTGTGCGTGGTCCAGGTGGGCTCGATGCCCGCGCCCCGGTAGAGGAAGTGCTCCAGGACCTGCTGGCCGTAGGTGGAGTGCATCACCTCGGGGTGGTACTGCACGCCGTACAGCTTCTTCTCGTCGTTCTCGAAGGCGGCGACCGGCACGACGTCCGTGGACGCGGTGACGGTGAAGCCCTCGGGCGCGGCCGAGCAGGCGTCGCCGTGCGACATCCACACCGGCTGCTCGGTGGGCGTGCCCTCGAAGAGCGTGGAACCGGCCTGGGTGACGTGCAGGGGCGTGCGGCCGTACTCGCGCGCGCCGTTGTCGTCGACCGTGCCGCCGAGCGTCGTCGCCATCAGCTGGAAGCCGTAGCACATGCCGAAGACCGGGACGCCGGCCTCGAAGATCTCGCGCTCCAGGACGGGGGCGCCTTCCGCGTAGACGGAGGACGGGCCGCCCGAGAGGATGATCGCCTTCGGGTTCTTGGCCAGCATCTCGGCGACGGGCATCGTGCTGGGCACGATCTCGCTGTAGACCCGGGCCTCACGGACGCGGCGGGCGATGAGCTGGGCGTACTGGGCGCCGAAGTCGACAACGAGGACTACGTCCGGGTTGGATGCGGGCGCGGCAGCTGGGGACGCTGATGACACTGGCGGCCTTCCGGCGGTGGGAGGGGGTCTGTATTCGATTCTACCGGGCAGCGGCGCGGGACCTTTCGTCTCACCATCCGAACCGGGATTGGCCCGGCCCGGGGCCGTCGGTCCATACTGTCGCCATGCGCGAGCACCAGACCTTCGTCTTTACCTATGGCACCGGCCCGTCCGGCTGCTGTGGGTTCGTCGGCTCTGCTGCTTGAGCAACCGACCAGACACTTCCCAGAGCGCCCCGGGCCGACAAGGCCCGGGGCGCTCTGGCGTTCGCGGACCGTGTCGCCCCGGGGCACCGGAACCCCGAGGAGCCCCCATGTCCGTCACCCCCGCCGAGAAGACCGGCGCCCGCACCGACGAGGCCGCCACCGTGATCACCGGCGCCCGTGAGCGCATCGACGCGCTCGACGACCGCATCATCGGCCTGATCCAGGAACGCATGGCGGTCTCGGCCGTCATCCAGGAGTCCCGGATCGCCTCGGGCGGTCGCCGGGTGAACCTGAACCGCGAGATGGAGGTCCTCGCCCACTACCGCGACGCCCTGGGCAAGCCGGGCACGGCGCTGGCGATGACGATGCTGGAGCTGTGCCGGGGCCGCATCTGAGGCCGGTACGTGTCCGGGCCCGGCCCGCTGTCCATCTGCCTGTCCGTCTGTCTGTCCGTCTGTCTGTCTCTCCGCCGGTCTGTCTGTACGGGTCCGGGTCCGGGTCCGGCGCAGCTCACCCGTCCGGCGCCGTGACCGGCCGGTGCCCGGCTTCGTTGGTCAGGGTGTCCGTGCCAGCCAGGGGCGGGCCCGAAGAATCCACGCGTGGCTCCGCTGGGGCGTGTGACGTGCCGTCGGCACGTCGTGGGACCTCGCCCCAGCGCGCGTGACCGGTCGGCAGGGGACAGCAGCCCGGTCACCCCTTCAAGAAGCGGTCGGCCCCGGGGACGCCCGGGGTCGGCCGCATCCGGTCCGAACGGCTGCGGCGGCCCGCAGCCCCTCCCGCACGCTCTCCCCAGATCACGTCCCCCAGCGGCGCTGCCCCCCGGCGCCGTCCCCCCGGCACCGACGCCGCCCTGACGCCGGTGCTGACGGCCGAGGGCCCCGCGGAGCCATCCCCAGGACGGATGGCCCGATGCGGGGCCCTTCGCTCTGCCCGGCTGCACGGCGGGCCCGGCTGCCCGGCGCCCCGCCCTTCCGGCGGCCGGGCGGACGACTGCGACGCCTGTGACGGCGGTGTGACAGGGAGCACATAAGAATTCTGTGAGTCCTGGGACAACCATTGACAGGATTGGCGGGTCATTTATGCGGAACCAACGGCCCCGCCTGCTCGGCGAGCGGCCCACGGACGAGCGGGGAGCGCTGCACTCGGAGGGGGGTGCAGCGCTCCTCGTTTTTTCACGGGACCGCCTCCCGCCGCTGCTCAGGCCCCGCTGTCCGCCGCGGACTCCGCCTTCGCCGGTACCGTCGGCATCCCCAGGAACGGCAGCCGCAGCGCTCCGAACGCGTCCTGCGGGACCGCCGGGGCCTTCGGCGCCACCGCCGCGACCCGTACGTACGGCCGCCCCTGCGCCGGGCGCGGATCGGCCTCGCCCTTGTTCGGCCACAGCGACATCGCCCGCTCGGCCTGGGCCGTGATCGTCAGGGACGGGTTGACGCCCAGGTTCGCCGAGACCGCGGCGCCGTCGACCACCGAGATGCCCGGGTGCCCGTAGAGCCGGTGGTACGGGTCGATCACGCCCTCCTCGGCCGACGCCCCGATCGGGCAGCCGCCCAGGAAGTGCGCGGTCAGCGGGGTGCCCATCAGCTCCCCGACGTTCGAGCCGGCGAAGCCGTTGATCTCGGCGGCGATCGCGGTGGCCGCCTCGGAGGCCGCCCTGATCTGCTTCGGGTTCGGCGCGCCGTGCCCCTGGCGGGCCGTGAGCAGGCCCTTGCCGACGCCGTCCGGCTTCAGATACGTGGTGAGCGAGTTGTCCAGGGACTGCATCACGAGGCCGATGATGGTCCGCTCCGACCAGCGGCGGTTGCTCAGCGAGCGGGCGAGGAGCGTGGGGTGCTTCACCGCGTTGGCCAGCCAGCCCAGCGCGCGCGAGGAGCCCTCCGCGTACGGCACCTGGAGGATGGACAGCCCGCCCATCGCGTTGGAGCCCCGGCCGTAGCGGACCGGCTCGATGTGGGTGTTCTCGTCGGGGTGGACCGAGGAGGTGATGGCGACGCCGCGGGTGAAGTCGGCCCGCGCGGCGCCGTGCGCCTTGCGGTAGCGGCGGTTGTCGGTCTGCGCCCCGACCAGCGCCTCGGAGTTGGTGCGGGTCAGCTCGCCGAGCCGCCGCGAGAGGTACGGCAGCTGGCCGCCCGCGCGCATGCGGTGCAGCAGGGTCTGGGTGCCGTAGGTGCCCGCCGCGATCACCACCCGGCGGGCCGTGAAGAGGCGGCCCGTGCCCTTCCTGCGGTTGTCCGTGGGGAGCGTGGCGACCGCGTAGCCGCCCTGCGAGTCGTCGGTGACCGAGACGACCGTCGTCATGGGGTGGACGACCGCGCCCGCCTTCTCGGCGAGGTGGAGGTAGTTCTCGTTGAGGGTGTTCTTGGCGCCGTGGCGGCAGCCCGTCATGCACTCGCCGCACTCGACGCAGGCCTTGCGCGCCGGGCCCGCCCCGCCGAAGTACGGGTCGGCGACCTGCTCCCCCGGCCGCGCCTTGGCGGCGCCGTCCGCGTCCTGTCCGTCGCCGAAGAAGACCCCGACCGGCGCCATGTGGAAGGTGTCGCCCACGCCCATCCGCTGCGCCGCCGCCTTGAGGTGGACGTCGGAGGGGGTCATCGTCGGGTTGAGCCGGACCCCGAGCATGCGCTTGGCCTGCTCGTAGTACGGGGTCAGCTCCTCCTGCCAGTCGGTGATGTCCTTCCACTGCGGGTCCTCGAAGAACTGCTTCGGCGGTACGTAGAGGGTGTTGGCGTAGTTGAGCGAGCCGCCCCCGACGCCCGCGCCGGCCAGCACCATCACGTTGCCGAGCAGATGGATGCGCTGGATGCCGTACATCCCCAGCTTCGGCGCCCACAGGTAGTTCTTGATGTCCCAGGAGTTCTTCGGCAGCGTGCCGGGCGTGAAGCGCCGGCCCGCCTCCAGGACGCCGACCCGGTAGCCCTTCTCGGTCAGCCGCAGGGCCGTCACCGAGCCGCCGAAGCCGGAGCCGACGACCAGGACGTCGTAGTCGTACGCCCCCTCCTCCTCCGGCTGGAGTTCCTGGTTCCGGGCGCGCGTCTCCTGGGGCATCGGCTCTCCTCGTACGAAACAGAAAGGGCGGGGGCGGGACGGGGGTCAGCGCAGGCGCAGGGCCTTCATCGCCTTCAGGCTGCGCGTCATGAACGCGGCGTACTTCTCGTCGTCCATCCCGAAGGAGGGCGCGAGCGGCAGGAGGCGCTGCTGGGCGACGGTCTGGGCCTCGGTGTACTTGAGGATGCCCTCGGAGCCGTGGCGCCGCCCGAGACCGGAGTCCTTCATGCCGCCCATCGGGGACTGGACGCTGCCGTAGGCCGGGGCGTACCCCTCGTTGATGTTGACCGTGCCGGTGCGCAGCCGTGCGGCGACCTCGTGGCCGCGCCTGGAGTCCTTCGTCCAGACGGAGGAGTTGAGGCCGTACGGGGTGGCGTTCGCGGTCTCGATCACCTCGTCCTCGTCGGTGAACCGGTAGACGGAGACGACCGGGCCGAAGGTCTCCTCGGTGCAGACGGCCATCGGGGCCTCGACGCCTTCGAGGATGGTCGGCTCGTAGAAGAGCGGGCCGATGTCGGGGCGGGCGACGCCGCCCGCGACGAGCCTCGCGCCCTTGGCGACGGCCTCCTCGACGTGCCGGGTCACGGTCTCCAGCTGGCGCTCGCCGACCAGGGAGCCCATGTCGGCGCCGTACGCGAGGGAGTTGCCGAGCCGCATCGCCTTCGTCCGGGCGGCGAACCGCTCGACGAAGGCGTCCGCGACCGACTCGTGGACGTACAGTCGCTCGATGGAGATGCAGAGCTGGCCCGCCGAGGAGAAGCAGGCGCGGACGGCGCCCGCGGCGGCCTTCTCCACGTCGGCGTCTCGCAGCACCAGCATCGCGTTCTTGCCGCCCAGCTCCAGCGAGACGCCGACCAGCCGGGCCGCGGCGCCCTGGGCGACCTCGCGGCCGGTGCGGGTGGAGCCGGTGAAGGAGACGTAGTCGGCGTGGCGGACGACCTCGGGGCCGACGACCGGGCCCTCGCCGAGGACCACCTGGAACACCTCGGCGGGAAGCCCCGCCTCGATCAGCAGGTCACGGGCCCACAGGGCGGTGAGCGCGGTCTCGGTGTCGGGCTTCATCACCACGGCGTTGCCGGAGACGAAGGCGGGCAGCGCGTCGCCGACGGACAGCTCGAACGGGTAGTTCCAGGGCGCGATCTGCCCCACCACCCCGCGCGGCTGGCGCAGTTCGGTGACCTTGGTGAGCGTCGGGACCACACCGGTGTGGCGCCTGGGGCGCAGATACGCGGGCGCCTTGCGGCCGTAGTGGCGCGCGGCCACGGCGACGGCCTGCACCTCCTCGTGCGCGTGCAGACGGGCCTTGCCGGTCTCCAGCTGGATGAGGTCGAGGACCTCGGCCTGCCGGGCGAGGACCAGGTCGTGGAAGCGCAGCAGCACGGCGGCACGCTCGCGGGCCGGGGTCGCCGCCCAGGCGGGCTGGGCGGCGCGGGCGCGCGCGAAGGCTCCGGCGACGTCGTCGGGCGTGGACTCGGGCAGGTCCGCCAGCTTCTCGCCGGTGAACGGTGTGTGATTGGCCGTCCGGCCGGAGCCCGCCACTCCCCGGACGAGCTTGGCGACCACCTCCGGGGTGACCACGTCGGCGGCGGTGCGGGCGCCCGCCGGGGCGGCGGCGACCGGGTTCGTACGGGTGCGGGTGGGCGTGGCCTGCGAGTCCGTCATGGGGGGAGCGTATGCCGGGCACGGCGGTTTGGGTACCCGCCGGTAACAGATTTCGGAACCCTCACCACCGCGCCAGCGACCACTGGCGACATATGCGCTGATCAGCGCGTTGTACCTGCGGAGCCGGCCCCGAACGCCGAGGAGCCCGGGGCGGCTTCCGGGTGGGCGGCCCGGCGGGTGGGCGGTCAGGCCGAGGGCGTGAAGGAGTCGAGCGCGGTGTCGAAGTGCCGCTTGGCCTCGTCGAGGCGGCTGACGGGGGCCGAGACCCACACGTCGTACATCGTCCCGTTCTCGTCCCAGCACTCGTCGTAGGTGTGCCGGGGCCCCTCGGCCGCGCTGAAGCCGTTCCAGCTGAACTCCCACAGCGCCGCGTCGTGGCCCTGGTGGGTGGTGGAGACGACCTTGCCGCCCCGGTAACCGGGGTTGGTGTCGGGCCCGTTGGCGTGCGAGTGGCGCATCACGCCGAGCGGGCCGCCGGAGACGGACTGCTGGAGGCGGATGCCCAGCCGGAAGGCCCCGTCCGGCGACACGTAGAAGACGCGCCGGTCGTCGGTGGTACGGACGTACCCCGCCGGGACCGTCAGGCCGAAGCCGTCCGGGTCGCGGACGTGGCGGTACCCGGCGGGCGCGGTCCCGAGCGGGGACGGCTCGCCGGCGCGGGTGACCGTCACCGTGGGGCCGGGCGGGCCCGGCTCGGCCGCGGCGGACGCGTGCCCGGTGACCGTCGCCGTTCCGCCCGCCGCCGCCCTGGCCTGCCCACCGCCCTCGTCGCCGCCGCTCAGCAGGGCCGCCGCGCCCGCGCCGGCACCGCCGAGCACCACGACCGCGGCGGCCGCGATCAGCGCGGCCCGGGTCCTGGACCGGCGGGCCGGCTCGACCACGGCGACCCGCTCGGTCGGCGTGTACTGCCGGGGCGCGACGGGGGTGGCGCCGCTCGACACGTACGCGCGCAGCATCTCGTGCGCCTCGTCCGCGGTGAGCCTGCGCGCCGGGTCGCGCTCCAGGAGCCCGCGGACGACCGGCAGCAGCGGGGCGGCGGCCAGGGGCGGACGGATCTCGTCGGTGACCACCGCGTGCAGTACCCCGCCCAGGGAGTCGCGGTGGAAGGGGGACTCGCCGCTCAGGGCGGCGCACAGCAGCGCGCCCAGCGACCACAGGTCGGACTCGGGCCCGGCGGCGGCGCCCTGCATCCGCTCCGGAGAGGTGTACTCGGGCGAGCCGACGAAGGCGCCGTCCTCGCTGATCGTGGTGGACCCCGGCAGCTGCGCGATACCGAAGTCGGTGAGCACGACCCGGCCGGTGCCCTCCTCCAGCAGGACGTTGGCGGGCTTGAGGTCGCGGTGGAGCACGCCCTGGCGGTGCGCGGCGCTCAGCGCGCCGAGCAGCGCGATGCCGATCCGGGCCGCCTCGGGGGCGTCCACGGGGCCGCTGCCGCGCAGCCGGTCGGCGAGCGAGCCGCCCTCGACCAGCTCCATCACGATGTACGAGCGGCCGTCCTGCTCGACGACGTCGTGGACGCCGATGACGTGCGGGTGCTTGAACTGCGCCACGGCGCGCGCCTCGCGGAGCGCGGCGGTGGCGGGGGCGCCGCCGTCGGGGTGCAGTTCCTTGACGGCGACCTGGCGGCCCAGGAGTTCGTCGGTGGCGCGCCACACGGTGCCCATGCCGCCCCGGCCGAGCCGGGCCGCCGGCCGGTAGCGTCCGGCGATGAGACGGTCACCGGCCGCGCCGCCACGCGGTTCACTGGCTGCTGCGGGCACCGCTTCCCCTCGTTCCCTGGTCCTGTGGCCATCATGCCGCACGGGGGCGCGCCCGGGCGGGGCGTGAGGTCACGAGACGGAATCGACCGGGCGGCACACGGGACCTGCGGGGGCGCGCGCGAGGGGCGCGCGGCGCCTAGGGCGCTCAGTTCAGCGGCGGCGGCTGCCAGCCGCGCAGCACCGTGTCGAACTGCTCGCGGGTGGTCGGCCAGTCGGACTCCGGGCCCGACATGTAGATCGCGTACTCGGCGGCGCCGCCGTCGGCGAAGTACATCTGGTCGATGGCGTGCCGCTTGCCCGGGAAGCCCTTCTTCTCCACGTAGGTGAACTCCCAGAGCGAGGAGTTCACCTGGTCCCGGAAGGTGTTGGAGTGCAGGGTCACCCGCTGGTACTTGGGCAGCCGCTTCTCCAGCGCCTTCTCCAGGTTCAGCTGGTGCATGTACGGGTTCTCGAAGTCGGGCTTGCCGACGCTGACACGTATGTAGTGACGGCCGTTGTCCGGCGTGTAGTCGACCTCCTTGCCGTCCATCCGGCGCCGCCAGCCCTCGGGCACGAACAGGGCGAAGCCGGCCGGGTCCTTCACCCGCTTCCAGCCCTGCGGCACGGAGGCGTCGGCCTTGCCGGACTTGCCCGTCCCGGTGCCGGTCGGCTCGGTGGTCGTCGCCGCCGAGTCGTCGCCGCTGTCGCGGTACTTCAGGGCGGCGAGCCCGGCCGCGCCGCCGAGGACGGCCGCGAGCGCGACCACCAGGGCGACCGTCCGCCCGCGCCTGCGGACGGGGCGGGCGGGCGCGGGCAGGGGCGCGATCGCCTCGGGGACGGGCGCGCGGACCGTGCCGGAGGTGCCCGGCGGGGCGGTGGCGGCCCGCAGCTCCGACTCGGAGACCTGACGGGTCGGCACGTACTCGTGCGCGGCCTTGGGCTCGCGCCCCTCCATCGCCTCCAGGAACATCCGCTCGGCCTCCTCGGCCGAGGGGCGGTCGTCGGGGTCCTTGCGCAGCAGGGCGGTGATCACCGGTGCGAGCGCGCCGGCGTGGGTGGCGGGCTCCGGCTCCTCGTTCACCACCGCCTGCATGGTGGAGATGGGCGAGGAGCGGCGGAAGGGCGATCCGCCCTGGACCGCCGTGTAGAGCGTGGCGCCGAGGGACCACAGGTCGGAGGCGGGACCGGGCTGCCCTCCTCGTACCCGCTCGGGCGCCAGATAGTCGATGGAACCGACCAGTTCACCGGTCCGGGTGATCGTGGAGTCGCCCTCGATGGCGGCGATCCCGAAGTCGGTGAGCAGGACGCGCGAGTCGCGGGCGAGCAGGACGTTGCCGGGCTTGACGTCGCGGTGGAGCACGCCCGCGGCGTGCGCGGCGCGCAGGGCGCCCAGGACGTGCAGTCCGATGCGGGCGGCCTCGCGCGCGTCGATCCGCCCGGTCTCGGAGGCCTTCACCGCGTCGGCGAGCGAGGGCCCGTCGACGTACTGCATCACGATCCAGGGGCGGTTGTCGTGGTCGAGCACGTCGTGGACGGTGACCACGCCGGGGTGGGTGATGCGGGCGGCGGCCCGCGCCTCCTTCTGCGTCCGCGCGTGCAGCACGACCCGGTCGGCCTCCGCCACGTACAGCGCGGCGGTCAGCTCCTTGACGGCGACCGTGCGGTGCAGGACCTCGTCGTGGGCGCGCCAGACCTTGCCCATGCCGCCGCGGCCGATGGTGTCGCCCAGGCGGTAGCGCCCGGCCAGCAGCAGCCCTTTCGCCACCGCTTCCGCGCCCTTGCCGCTCTTGCTCTGGTTCTGTTCCACGTCCCCCGCCCGGCCGGTTCTTAAGGGGCAAGGTTACGGAGCGGATTCCGGCCAGGGAACCTCGGGGGCACCTTGTGAGCCACCTACCAAGAGGTATGTGTCTGAGGCAACTGGTGAAGCCTCAACGAGTGGCGCTGTAGGCGGCCGTGGCCTGCGTATAGATCTCGCTCACCTTGTCCCGCTGCGGTTCCGGACCGATGACCACGACCAGGTGGTATCGGCCATTGATGATCATTACCTGGTTGCGGACGTAAACCGTGCGGCCCGTGCTGTCGCGCCAGGTGAACTGCCCCTCGGCGGTGACCTTCTGGCCGATGTCGACGCGGCGCAGCCCCGTGGCGGTGGCCCAGGCCGAGTCCCGGAACGGCTGGAGTTCGCGCTCCTTGTCGCGCTGGTACGCCAGCGGGTCCGCGCCCGCGTCCTTGACCGCGTCCCGGCCGGGCACCACGAGCAGCGTGAAGTCACCGCCGACATAACGGACTTGTCCGGCGTCGTTGATGGGCCGCCGCTGGAAGGAGGGATCGACCGCGGTCCGGAACCCCTCGGGGTCGGTGCGCAGCACATAGCCCTTGGCGGGCGGACGCGCGCCGGGCTCGGTGGTCTGCGTCCTCGGCGTGGAGGGCGTGCCGCTGCGGGGCGGGTCGCTGGGCGCGGGGGTGCTCGGGGGCGCGCTCGTGGCCGTACCGGCGGGCGGGGCGCCGGTGTTGTCCTTCTCGCCCTTCGCCCCGGACTCCGGCATGAAGAACACGGCGTACGCGAGGGCCGCCGCCAGGAACAACAGGATGAGCAGCACGAGGATCCGGCCGAGCGACCGGGGCCCGCGCGTACGGGTCGCGGCCGGGGACGACTTGGGCGGACGGGACCGGGGCCGGCGCGGCTCCTCCAGGACCTCCGCGGCGGGGCGCCGCTCGGCCCTGCGAGGTTGCGCGCGGCGCTGCTGGCGATGGCGGCCGTGCTCGCCGAAGGCGCCCCTGCGGCGCCGGACGAGCTCGCCGCGGCGGCGCACGATCGGCAGCCGGGTCGCGTCGGCCGGGGGCAGCGGGACGACCTGGGTGCCCGCGTCCGGCTCGGGCGCGGAGCGCACGATCGAGCGCAGCCAGCCGCGCAGCTCCTCGAAGTCGGGCCGCTCGGTGGGGTCCTGGCGCAGCAGCGACTCCACGACCGGCCGCAGCGGACCGCACTCCTCCGCGAACGCGGGCGGCTCGCCGCACACCATCTGCACCAGCTCGACGGCGCTCTCCTCCGGATACGGCGCGTGCCCCTGCACGGCCCGGAAGAGCAGCGCGCCCAGCGCCCACAGGTCGGTGGCGGGACCGATCGGCGGCGCGAGGCGCCAGTTCTCGTGCACCGGCCCGGCCTGCTCGGGCGCCCACCGCTCGGTGACGGCCCCGACGAGGGCGATCCGCGTCTGGCGCGCCCGCTCGCCGTCGAGCCGGGTGGCGGGGCCCCGGTAGCCCGCGCCGTGGCGCTGCGGGACGGCCGCCTCCCAGCCGCCCTCCCGGGCGGGCACGGGCGCGGTGACGTGCGTCTGCCGCTGGGCGTCGGCCCGCAGCGCCTCGGCCCCGGCGCCGACGGCGTGCGGAAGCGCGGGGCGGGGGCCGGTGGAGGGCCGGGGGCCGGTGGTGGCGGGGGGCCGGGCCCGGGCACCGGTCCGGGGCGCGGGCGTGCGGTCGGGCCGCTGGGGCTCGCCGGTCTGCGCGTGCGGCACTTCCAGGCGCGGGAGCTGGGGGTGCGGGGTCCCGGTGTGCGGGCCCGCGGGGTGGGCGGGGTCGCGCGGCGTGGGGCGCCCGGCCGTCTCGGGGGGCGCGTCCGCCGTGCCGGGCTGCGCGGGGCGCGGGACCCAGCGCCCGGTCACCGGGTCGTACGCCCGCCGGGTGCGACCCGAGTCCGGGCCCTCCTCCACGGCGTACGGGCTGGCCGCCGAGGACGCGCCCGCCACGGGCGTACGCGGCACCCGCGTCCCGCTCACCGGGTCGTACACACCCTGGTCTGCGAGGTCATGCCACGACCCGGCCGACTCGGCGCGGGAGAGCTCGGCGCGGGTGAGCTCGGGCTGGGTGAGCTCGGAGCGCGGCACGGGCAGCGCGGCCCCGTCGTCGCCCACGCGCGCGGTGGCCCGCGTCCCGGCCCGGTACGCCGCGACGGCCCCGGCCCGCCCACTCCCGGAGGCCCCGCCGGAACGGGCCGCGGGCCCGTCCTCCGGTCCCGGCCGCCCGCCCTGGCTCCCGCCGCCCTCGTCCGCGCCGGACCCCGCCGGGGACCACCCGGCGGGAAGCGCGGGGGCCCTGGTGGAGGGCAGGGAGGCGGGGTGGGGAGGCCGGGGGGCCTCGGGGGCCTGGTCGTCGTACGGATCCCCGTAGAGGTCGCTGTGGGGGTCACCGTGGGTGTCGCTGTAAGGATCGCCGTAGGCGTCGCGGTGGGGGTCGCCGTGAGCGCCGCTGTAAGGATCGTCGTAGGCATCGCCGCGGGTGTCGCTGTAGGGGTCGGGCTCGCCGGACGTGTCGGGACCGCCGTCGTCCGGGCCGGTCGCGGAGTACGGGGAGTAGTCGGCTCCCGCGGAGTACGGCGGGTTCGGCGCGTCCGGGGTGCCCGCCAGGTACGGCCGGTGCGGGGCGTCCGCGTCGTCCGGGTCGCCCCCGTCGTCCCGGGAGTCCCGCGCGTCCCCCCACGCGGCACCCGCGGAGTCGGACGACGCCCCCGGCGCGCCGAAGTCGTCGCTCTGCTCACCGAGCGGCGGCGGCACCACCACATAGCCGCACAGCGCCTCCTCCGCCGCGCCGACCGCCAGTCCGGTCAGCATCACGCGGCCGTCGTCGCATATCAGCACGGTGCGCTCGGTGATGTTGCGGTGCGTCCAGCCGTGCGCGTGCAGCACGCGCAGCGCCGTCAGCACGTCGGAGGCGACCTCCGCCGCCCGGTACGGCGCCATCGGCTGCTCGGCGAGGAGCGCGGCCAGCGGCCGGGCCATGACGAACTCGCTGACGATCCACAGCGAGCCGTCCTCCGCGAAGACGTCGAAGACCTGGTCGAGCCGGGGGTGATCGGGGATCTGCGCGGCCGCCTGGGCCGCCTCGATCGCCCGCCGCAGCGCGGGGTTGGCAGGCCGTCGCGCCGCTCCGGCGCCGTACCGCCCGTCCCCGTACCGCCCGTCCGCGCCCTGCACCTCGGCGTCCACGACCTCCGGCAACGGCACCTGCCGCACCAGCACGTCCTGCCCGCTATAGGTGTCAAAAGCCCGGGTCTCCAACGGCTCGTACTCGTCGGAGGAGGGCAGCGGCAGCCGATAGCGGTCGGCGAGCACCCGACCCGCGTAGTCGTCCACATCGCCTCCCCACAGCGTGCTGCTCCCCGGAACCCGTCAATTCCGGTCGTTTACCGGCCCATTGTGGCTGCGTACGGTTCGCGGGCTCTCACGATACGTGGCCTGCTCAGTCCTTGGGGCTGAACGTGTCGAACGCCGTCTTGCGCAGCGTCACGCACGCGTCGCCGTCCCACTCGGCCGTCTTGCAGGTCACCATGATCGCGTAGCCGTGCGAGCCGTCGACCTTGAAGCCGCGGTTGAGTATCCGGACCCGCTCGCCGCCCTGGTCCCGCTCGAACTGCCAGTCGGCGACCGTCGGGTATCCCTTGTAGTCGACCTTCTGGATGCCGAGCAGGTGGTAGTTGCTGCTGCTCCCGGCGACCGCGCCGGCCAGCTCCAGCCAGGCCCGGCGGGCGTCGTCGGTCGGCTTGGCGTTGAAGTCGACCTGGACGCGGGGGAAGCCGCCGCCCGCCGCGTATATCCCGCCGGAGTTGTCCCCGGCTATGCCGACGCGGTGGAAGCCCGAGGGCATGGCCATGGAGAAGTGGAAGTCGCCGTCGGTGACCATGGTGTAGCCGCTGGGCAGCCCGGCGGACGCGCCGCCGCCGCTGCCCCCGGACCCCGGGGACGTGGACGCCGCGGGCGACTTGCCGCCGCTCTGGCCCTGACCCTGTCCCTGCGTCTGGCCCTGCGTCTGGGTCTGGCCCTGGCCCTGCTGCTGACCGTTGCCCTGACCCGTGCCCTGGGCGCCGCCGGTCTTGCCGCCGCTCGTGCTTCCCGCGGTGGCGCCGCTGGAGGCCTTGCTGCCGCTCTTGCCCTTGTCCTTGTCGTCACCGCCGCCGCTGAACGCGACCGCGAGCACCGTCCCGAGCACGGCCAGCGCCGCGACCACCGCGATGATCACCAGGGTGCGGCGCGGGACGACGTCGGTGAGCGGGGCCCGCACCGGCGCGGGCGGCCCGGGCGGCGCCGACGGCGCCACGGGCACCGACCCGGCGGCGACCGGCTGGGCGGCCGGCCTGCCCGCCGTTCTGTCCTTGGCCTTCTCCTTGGCCGTGGTCTGCGCCGCCACCGCCGCGTTCCGTACGGACTTGAAGGCGCCGCGCATCCGGTCGGCGGCCGCGTCGGCCACCTCCTTCGCCTTGGCGCCCGCGTCGCCCTTGGGCTCGCCGGGCACGGGCGGCAGCGCGACGACCCGGGTCACCTCGGACGAGACCGGCTCCGGCGCCCGCACGGCCTGCTCGGGCGCGTGCAGCACCTCGGTGAGCAGCGCGCGCGCCGCCTCGTTGTCGAGCCGCTGCTCGGGGTCCTTGGCGAGCAGGCCGTAGATGACCTTCTCCAGGAGCGGACCCGCGTTCGCCGGCGGGTCCACCGGCTCGGTCATCACCGCGGTCAGCGTGGCGATGGCGGAGCCCTTGTCGTACGGCGGGACGCCCTCCACGCACGCGTAGAGCAGGCCGCCCAGCGACCACAGGTCGGCGGCCGGGCCGGGCTTGTGGCCGCGGGCGCGCTCCGGCGAGATGTACGAGGGCGCGCCGACGAGCATGCCCGTCGAGGTGATGGACGGGTCGCCCTCGACCTGGGCGATGCCGAAGTCGGTGAGCACGACCCGGCCGTCCTCGGCGATCAGCACGTTCGACGGCTTCACGTCCCGGTGCAGGATGCCCTGCCGGTGCGCGGAGCGCAGCACGTCGAGGATGGCGAGCCCGACCTCGGCGGCCCGGCGGGGCGTCAGCACCCCGTCCTCGCGCACCGCTTCGGCGAGCGACTTGCCCTCGACCAGCTCCATGACGATCCACGGCCGGTCGTCCTCGTCCACGACGTCGTAGACCGTCACCGCGCTGGTGTTGCGGATCCGGGCGATCGCCTTGGCCTCACGCAGGGTGCGCGTGATCAGCCGGCGCTTCTCCTCCTCGTCGATGCTGCTGGGGAAGCGCAGCTCCTTGACGGCGACGGTACGGCCGAGCGTCTCGTCGACGGCCCGCCAGACCGTGCCCATGCCACCACGGCCGAGCACATCCCCGAGCCGGTACCGCTCGGCCAGGAGTCGGCCCTCGGCTTTGGCGCCGGACTCCTTCCGCTCGTCCCGCTGGGGCTCCCGCGACTGCTCCGCCTCCGACATGCGTCCCCTCTGCGATCCCTGATCCGCGCCCGCACCGACCGCGTCCCGGCCGACGGCTCCCCGCAACTTGCCTCGTGAGGCGGCCCGGTTCACCGCTCCGACCTGCTTCTGCTGCCGGGGGTCCGGGGGTTGGCCCCCGGGGGAGCGGCACCCGCCCTGGCAGAGCGTCCATTGTCTCTCACGTCGGGACCAATGATTGTCCCGGGTCCGCCGTCCGCCAAGATGTCCGGGGAAGGGGGACCACCACCGTGCCAAGACTCCGGGCGCTGCTCGCCATGCCACTGGCCCTGGTGCTCTGCGGCCTGGGCATGACCGACCCACCGACCGAACCGGACCGAACCGGTCTGAAAGACCCGCAGGCCACGGCGCTGGCACGGCTGGTCACCGATACGGGTACCCCCGCGGCGGCCCTCCTCACCGACGACGGCGAGCACTCCCGCTTCGGCACGGCCGGGTCCGGGCTCGGCCGCGACGACCGTTTCCGGGCGGGCAGCGTGACCAAGTCCTTCGTCGCCACGGTGGTACTCCAGCTGGCCGCCGAGGGCAGGCTGCACCTCGACGACACGGTGGAACAGCATCTGCCGGGCCTGATACGCGGCCATGGAAACAACGGCCGCCACCTCACCCTGCGCTCCTTGCTCTCCCATACCAGCGGTCTGTTCCCCTACACGGCCGACGGTGCCGCTCCGGTTCCCCTCACCCCCTCACAAGCCGTTCACACCGCGCTCACGCACTTCCCCGGGCCGCTGGGCATTTACGCCTACTCCAACACCAACTACGTCGTTCTCGGCATGGTCGTTCAGCAGGTCACCGGTCATACCTACGCCGCCGAGGCCGAGCGCCGCATCATCGCCCCCCTCCATCTCACCGGCACCTCGTTCCCGGGCGCCCGCACCACGCTCCCCTCCCCGCACAGCCGCGCCTACTCCCCCGGCGGCCACGACGTCACCGACCTCGACCCGCGCCCGGCCGGGGCCGCCGGTGAACTCATATCGACGCTCGCCGATCTGAGCCGCTTCTACGCGGCCCTGCTCGGCGGCGTCCTGCTGCCCGCGCCCCAGCGGCGCGAACTGCTCGACACCGCCGCCACCCACGGCGTCTACGGCCTCGGCGTCTACCCCGAGCGGCTCTCCTGCGGCCTCACCGTCTGGGGCCACAACGGGCGTATATCCGGCAGTTCGGTCCGCGCGGCGGTCACCGCCGACGGCCGCCACACCACTGTATTCCGCATCAACACGGACATCACTCTCAACCCCTCCCTCGAACTGTCGCTCCTCGACTCCGAGTTCTGCCCGGCGGGCCGGCCCTAGAGCGGCACGATGTCCGGCGCGCCCAGCCGCGCCGCGTCGGCCGTCAGGTCGTCCGGCTGGCGCTGCGACTCGCGCTCCGCCTCCACCCGCTTCTCGTAGTGCTCCACCTCCTTCTCGATCTGCTTGGCGTCCCAGCCGAGGACCGGCGCCATCAGCTCCGCGCACTCCCGGGCCGACCTCGTACCCCGGTCGAAGGTCTCGATGGAGATCCGGGTGCGCCGCGTCAGGACGTCGTCGAGATGGCGGGCGCCCTCGTGGGACGCGGCGTAGACGATCTCGGCGCGCAGATAGTCCTCCGCCGCGCCGAGCGGCTCGCCCAGCGACGGGTCGGCCACGATCAGCTCGATGAGGTCCTCGGCCAGTGATCCGTACCGGTTCAGCAGGTGCTCCACCCGGACCACGTGCAGACCGGTGCGCGCGGCGGTCCTCGCGCGGGCGTTCCACAGCGCGCGGTAGCCCTCCGCGCCCAGCAGGGGCACGTCCTCGGTGACGCAGGCCGCGACCCGCTGGTCCAGGCCGTGCACCGCCTCGTCCACCGCGTCCTTCGCCATGACCCGGTACGTCGTGTACTTGCCGCCGGCGATGACCACGAGACCCGGCACCGGGTGCGCCACCGTGTGCTCGCGGGAGAGCTTGCTGGTGGCGTCCGACTCCCCGGCGAGCAGGGGGCGCAGGCCCGCGTAGACCCCCTGGACGTCGTCCCGGGTCAGGGGGACCGCGAGGACGGAGTTGACGTGTTCCAGGAGGTAGTCGATGTCCGCGCTGGAGGCCGCGGGGTGGGCCTTGTCCAGGTCCCAGTCGGTGTCGGTGGTGCCGACGATCCAGTGGCGCCCCCAGGGGATCACGAAGAGCACCGACTTCTCGGTGCGCAGGATGAGGCCGCTGGTGGAGTGGATGCGGTCCTTGGGCACCACCAGATGGATGCCCTTGGAGGCCCGGACGTGGAACTGCCCGCGCTCGCCGACCATCGCCTGGGTGTCGTCCGTCCACACCCCCGTCGCGTTCACGATCTGTTTGGCGCGGACCTCGTACTCCCCGCCGCCCTCCACGTCGCGCACCCGCGCCCCGACCACGCGCTCGCCCTCGCGCAGGAAGCCGGTCACCCGGGCCCGGTTGGCGGTGTGCGCCCCGTAACTCGCCGCGGTGCGCACCAGTGTCGCCACGAAGCGCGCGTCGTCCATCTGGGCGTCGTAGTACTGAAGGGCCCCGACCAGCGCTTCCCGCTTCAGGCAGGGCGCGACCCGCAGGGCGCTGCGGCGGGAGAGGTGGCGGTGGACCGGCAGGCCCCGGCCGTGGCCGGACGACACCGACATCGCGTCGTACAACGCCACGCCCGAGCCCGCGTACCACCGCTCCCAGCCCTTGTGCTGGAGCGGGTAGAGGAACGGCACCGGTTTGACCAGGTGCGGGGCGAGGCGCTCCAGGAGCAGCCCGCGCTCCTTCAGGGCCTCGCGCACCAGAGTGAAGTCCAGCATCTCCAGATAGCGCAGCCCGCCGTGGATCAGCTTGCTCGACCGGCTGGAGGTGCCCGAGGCCCAGTCCCGCGCCTCGACGAGGCCGGTCGAGAGCCCTCGGGTCACGGCGTCCAGCGCGGTGCCCGCGCCGACCACCCCGCCGCCGACGACCAGCACGTCGAGCTCGCGCTCGGCCATGGCGGCGAGCGCTTCGGCGCGCTGCACCGGTCCCAGTGTCGCTGTCCTCACGGGTGCCTCCCGTTGATCGGGGTGGTCTGGCTCACACACCCGATTCTGGACGCGACCACCGACATCGGCCACCGCCTGTGGACAACACTCGGACAACCCGGGCCCGGCAATACGGCATAACGGTCATATTTACTCTTAGTCTGACATTGCGTAACGCTCATTCTGTCCACAGGGCTTGCGCGCCATGTCCCCTCCGGTTATGGGAAGGACGGTCACCGGCATGCCCGCAGACCTCGCTGTCATCGGACTCGGCCACCTCGGCCTGCCCCTCGCACAGGCCGCCGCCGCCGCGGGCATCGAGACCGTCGGCCATGACACCGACCCCCATGTGCTCGCCGAGCTGCGCGCCGGGCGCGCCCCGGTCGACGGCTCCCTGACCGCCGCCGAGCTGCGCCGGATGCTCTCGGGGGGCTTCCGTGCCTCCGCCGACCCGGCCGAGCTCGGCCGGGTCCGTACCGCGGTGATCTGCGCCCCCACCCCGCCCGGCGCCGACCGCACCCCCGACCTCACCGCCGTCGCCGACGCGGCCCGCACCCTGGCGGCCCGGCTGCGCCCGCACACCACGGTGATCCTGGAGTCCGCCGCCTATCCCGGCACCACCGAGGACTTCCTGCGCCCGCTGCTCGAAGCGGGCTCGGGGCTGCGGGCCGGGCGCGACTTCCACCTCGCCTACTCGCCCAGCCGCCTCGACCCCGGCAACCGCACCCACACCTTCACCACCACCCCCAAGGTCATCGGCGGTCTCACCCCCGCGTGCACCGAGTCCGCCGCCGCGTTCTACAGCCGGCTCACCGACAAGGTGGTACGGGCGCGCGGCACCCGCGAGGCCGAGATGGCCAAGCTCCTGGAGACCAACTACCGCCAGGTCAACATCGCGCTCGTCAACGAGATGGCGGTGCTCTGCCACGACATGGGCGTGGACCTGTGGGACGTGATCCGGTGCGCCGAGACCAAGCCGTTCGGCTTCCAGCCCTTCCGCCCCGGCCCCGGCGTCGGCGGCCACGGCGTGCCGCTCGACCCGACCCCGCTGCCCTACACGGGACTGCGGATGGTGGGCCTGGCCCGGGAGATCAACGCCCGGATGCCGCAGTACGTCATCCAGCGCTCCACCACGCTCCTGAACGAGCACGGCAAGTCCGCCCGGGGCGCGCGCGTCCTGCTGCTCGGCGTCACGTACAAGCCCGACCTCGCCGATCTGGAGGGCTCCCCCGCCGCCGAGATCGCGGGGCGGCTCATCGACCTCGGCGCGGCGGTGAGCTACCACGACCCGTACGTCCCGGACTGGCGCGTGCGCGACCAGCCCGTGCCGCGCGCCGACTCCCTCTACGAGGCGGCCGCCCACGCCGACCTCACCGTGCTGCTCCAGCAGCACCGCACGTACGACCTGCAAGGGCTCTCGGTCAAGGCGCAACTGCTGCTCGACACGCGCGGGGTCACCCCCGGGGGCGCCGCCCACCGACTCTGAAACGTGATCCCCCGGGCCCTGGGCGGTTGCTACTCTTCGGGTCGCCCGATCGCACAGCCGTGCGCATTCACGGGCTCGTGCTTTCACTTACCTCGGGGGGATCCGAAGATGAGTCAGTCCGTTCCACCGCCCCAGCAGCCCCAGCAGCCCCAGCAGGAGTTTCCGGGCTTCGTCCCGGCGCCGCCGCCCGCGCCGGTCCGTGACAACTTCGCCGGGGGGCTGGTGACGGCGGTCGTCGTCGCCGTCGTCGCCGCGGGTGCCTACGGCGCGCTGGTCGGCGCCACCGAGCACGAGATCGGCTACGCGGCCGTAGGTGTCGGTTTCCTGATCGGCTGGGCCTCGGGCAAGGTCGGCGGACGCAACCCCGCCCTGCCGGTGCTCAGCGCGGTCCTCGCCCTCGGCGCGGTCTACGCGGGCCAGCTGGTCGGCGAGGCCGTACTCGGCGCCAAGCAGCTGCCCGTCAGCGCCTCGGAGCTGCTGTTCCAGCACCTCGGCCTGGTGAACGACGCCTGGAAGGCCGACGCCGACCCGATGACGTTCCTGTTCTTCGCGATCGCCGCCGTCGCCGCGTTCTCCGGCTCCAAGAAGGCCGGCGCCTGACCCCCGTACACGCGTGAGGGCCCGGACCGTCGAACGGTCCGGGCCCTCACGCGTCCGTAGGACGCACGCGGACCGGGGCCCACGCGCGCGTACGGGTCGTCAGCGCTTGTGCTGCGCGTCCGCCACCGTCACCTCGACGCGCTGGAACTCCTTGAGCTCGCTGTAGCCGGTGGTGGCCATCGAGCGGCGCAGGGCGCCGAAGAAGTTCATCGAGCCGTCCGGGATGTGCGAGGGACCGGTGAGGATCTCCTCGGTGGTGCCCACGATGCCCAGGTCGACCAGCTTGCCGCGCGGCACGTCCTCGTGGACGGCCTCCATGCCCCAGTGGTGGCCCCTGCCGGGCGCGTCCGTGGCACGGGCCAGCGGGGAGCCGATCATCACCGCGTCGGCGCCGCAGGCGATCGCCTTGGGCAGGTCGCCGGACCAGCCGACACCGCCGTCCGCGATCACGTGCACGTACCGGCCGCCGGACTCGTCCATGTAGTCGCGGCGGGCCGCGGCCACGTCGGCGACGGCGGTGGCCATCGGGACCTGGATGCCCAGCACGTTGCGCGTGGTGTGCGCGGCGCCGCCGCCGAAGCCCACCAGGACGCCGGCCGCGCCGGTGCGCATCAGGTGCAGGGCCGCGGTGTACGTGGCGCAGCCGCCGACGATCACCGGGACGTCCAGCTCGTAGATGAACTGCTTGAGGTTGAGCGGCTCGGCCGCGCCCGAGACGTGCTCCGCCGAGACGGTCGTGCCGCGGATGACGAAGATGTCGACACCCGCGTCCACCACGGCCTTGGAGAACTGGGCGGTGCGCTGCGGCGAGAGCGCGGCCGCGGTGACCACACCGGAGTCGCGCACCTCCTTGATGCGCTGCCCGATCAGCTCTTCCTTGATCGGGGCCGCGTAGATCTCCTGGAGGCGGCGGGTGGCCGCGTCCTCGTCCATCTGGTCGATCTCGTCGAGCAGCGGCTGCGGGTCCTCGTACCGGGTCCACAGGCCTTCGAGGTTCAGCACGCCCAGTCCGCCGAGCTCACCGATGCGGATCGCGGTCTGCGGCGACACGACGGAGTCCATCGGGGCGGCCAGGAAGGGCAGCTCGAACCGGTAGGCGTCGATCTGCCAGGCGATCGAGACCTCCTTCGGGTCCCGGGTGCGCCGGCTCGGGACGATGGCGATGTCGTCGAACGCGTACGCCCTGCGGCCGCGCTTGCCGCGCCCGATCTCGATCTCAGTCACGTTGTGTGGGCCTTTCCCTCTACGTCTGCCGGACCAGTATCCCCGACATGTGTGTCACCGACATACGGGCGAGGGGCGGACCCGGGAAATCCGGGTCCGCCCCTCACTCGGTCCACGCGCGCGTGGGCGTGGTCAGCGCTTGGTGTAGTTCGGTGCCTCGACCGTCATCTGGATGTCGTGCGGGTGGCTCTCCTTGAGGCCCGCCGAGGTGATCCGGACGAACCGGCCGTTCGCCTGGAGCTCCGGGACGGTCCGGCCGCCGACGTAGAACATCGACTGGCGCAGGCCGCCGACCAGCTGGTGGACGACCGCGGAGAGCGGGCCGCGGTAGGGCACCTGGCCCTCGATGCCCTCGGGGACCAGCTTCTCGTCGGAGGCGACGCCCTCCTGGAAGTAGCGGTCCTTGGAGAAGGACTTGCGGTCGCCGCGGGACTGCATCGCGCCGAGCGAACCCATGCCGCGGTACGACTTGAACTGCTTGCCGTTGATGAACAGCAGCTCGCCCGGGGACTCCTCGCAGCCCGCGAGGAGCGAGCCGAGCATCACCGTGTCGGCGCCCGCGACCAGGGCCTTGGCGATGTCGCCCGAGTACTGCAGGCCGCCGTCGCCGATGACCGGGACGCCCGCGGCCTTGGCGGCGAGGGAGGCCTCGTAGATCGCGGTGACCTGCGGGACGCCGATACCGGCGACGACGCGGGTGGTGCAGATGGAGCCGGGGCCGACGCCGACCTTGATGCCGTCGACGCCCGCGTCGATCAGCGCCTGGGCGCCGTCGCGGGTGGCGATGTTGCCGCCGATGACGTCGGCGCCCCCCGCGTTCGACTTGATCTTGGCGACCATGTCGCCGACCAGCCGGGAGTGGCCGTGGGCGGTGTCGACGACGATGAAGTCGACGCCCACCTCGATCAGCGCCTGGGCGCGCTCGTAGGCGTCGCCCGCCACGCCGACGGCGGCGCCGACGATCAGCCGGCCGTCCTTGTCCTTGGCCGCGTTCGGGTACTTCTCGGCCTTCACGAAGTCCTTGACCGTGATCAGGCCCTTGAGGATGCCCGCGTCGTCGACCAGCGGCAGCTTCTCGATCTTGTGGCGGCGCAGCAGCTCCATCGCGTCCACGCCGGAGATGCCGACCTTGCCGGTGACCAGCGGCATCGGGGTCATGACCTCGCGCACCTGGCGCGAGCGGTCGGACTCGAAGGCCATGTCGCGGTTGGTGACGATGCCGAGCAGCTTGCCGGCGGCGTCGGTGACCGGGACGCCGCTGATGCGGAACTTGGCGCACAGCTCGTCGGCCTCGCGCAGCGTCGCGTCCGGGTGGACCGTGATCGGGTCGGTCACCATGCCGGACTCGGAGCGCTTGACCAGGTCCACCTGGTTGGCCTGGTCCTCGATCGAGAGGTTGCGGTGCAGCACGCCGGCGCCGCCCTGGCGGGCCATCGCGATGGCCATGCGCGCCTCGGTGACCTTGTCCATCGCCGCGGACAGCAGCGGGACGTTCACCTTCACGTTCTTCGAGAGGTACGAGGAGGTGTCGATCTGGTCGGGCGCCATGTCGGACGCGCCCGGCAGCAGCAGCACGTCGTCGTATGTCAGCCCGAGCATCGCGAACTTCTCGGGCACTCCGTCGACGTTTGCAGTCATGACACCTTCCCCATGGCCTTGATCGGTGCGGATGTCCATGCTAACGGGCTGGGGCGGTGTCTCATTCCATGAACAAGATCAACCCCATTCTTTGTACGTTCACACGTACAGCCGCCCGTTCAGGGGCGTGCGGCCACGCGCGCGGGAGCGACTCGGCGCCGCGCGCGCGGGGAGCACCGGTACCGCCGTGCGAGTGACGGCGGGTGACGGCGGGCGGCCGGGGCTACTGCTCGGCGAGCGCCCGGAGCCGACTGAGCGCGCGGTGCTGGGCGACGCGGACGGCACCCGGAGACATCCCGAGCATCTGGCCGGTCTCCTCGGCGGTCAGCCCGACGGCGACCCGCAGCACCAGCAGCTCGCGCTGGTTCTCCGGCAGGTTGGCGAGGAGCTTCTTGGCCCACTCCGCGTCACTGCTGAGCAGCGCGCGCTCCTCGGGGCCGAGCGAGTCGTCGGGCCGCTCGGGCATCTCGTCGGAGGGCACCGCCGTGGAGCCGGGGTGGCGCATCGCCGCCCGCTGGAGGTCGGCGACCTTGTGGGAGGCGATGGCGAACACGAAGGCCTCGAAGGGCCGCCCGGTGTCCCGGTAGCGCGGCAGCGCCATGAGCACGGCGACGCAGACCTCCTGCGCGAGGTCCTCCACGAAGTGGCGAGCATCACCCGGCAGGCGGTTCAGCCGGGTACGGCAGTAGCGCAGCGCGAGCGGGTGAACATGGGCCAGCAGGTCATGCGTGGCCTGTTCGTCGCCGTCGACGGCACGGTGAACGAGTGCACCGATCACCGTTGGCTCGTCGTCGCGCATCGGTCCATCGTGCCCCGGCGTCGCAGAATCCGTGGCACCGCGCCCGTAGTTGTGCACTGAAGCGTTATGAGCAGGTGCGCCGGAAGTCATCTCCTGCGCCCTCCCCTCCCGCTCGACCGACTCGTCCCCGAGGAACTCCACACCTTCAAGGATGCGGCATCGCGCGCGAAGCGTCACACGCCGCTCCACGGAGTGGGGGGACGGACCCGCCCGCCGACGACGGACGGGGATCCGGCCGACCACGCCGCGGGCCGGTCAGCGCACCAGGCCCCAGCGGAAGCCGAGCGCCACGGCGTGCGCCCGGTCCGAGGCGCCGAGCTTCTTGAACAGCCTCCTGGCGTGCGTTTTCACCGTGTCCTCCGAGAGGAAGAGCTCGCGCCCGATCTCGGCGTTGGACCGGCCGTGGCTCATGCCTTCGAGCACCTGGATCTCGCGCGCGGTGAGCGTGGGCGCCGCGCCCATCTCGGCCGAACGCAGTCTGCGCGGGGCGAGCCGCCAGGTCGGGTCGGCGAGCGCCTGGGTGACGGTCGCGCGCAGCTCGGCGCGCGAGGCGTCCTTGTGGAGATAGCCGCGGGCGCCGGCGGCGACGGCGAGCGCCACGCCGTCGAGGTCCTCGGCGACCGTCAGCATGATGATGCGGGCGCCGGGGTCCGCGGACAGCAGCCGCCGGACGGTCTCCACGCCGCCCAGACCGGGCATGCGTACGTCCATCAGAATGAGGTCCGAGCGGTCGGCGCCCCAGCGGCGGAGGACTTCCTCGCCGTTGGCCGCCGTCGTCACACGCTCTACGCCGGGCACGGTAGCCACCGCGCGACGGAGCGCCTCTCGGGCAAGCGGGGAGTCGTCGCAGACGAGGACGGATGTCATGGCCGCCCTCCGCAGCTGATGCGCGTCACCTTGAGCCTCCAGGCTGGTTACGTATCGTCACCTGTGCGATTGACGCTCTCGGACACCTGCCCGAGCGCTTGTTCTTTCAACCGCTCCGCACTCTCAACGATGGTCACTCGAAAGAGTTACGGGTCGGACGGGCGCCTTCGGCACTCTACGTGAGGAACCGTGTGCGCCGGGCGCGCATCGCGGGTCACCCGTCGTTCGCTTGGAGGTATGCCCCATTTAGCGGCTTTTCTTCCCTTTTTCTGGTGTCTGTGGCTAGATTCGCAATGAGTCATATTTACATCTACTTACACCGTAGATGTACGTTCGTCGGTACACCCCAGTGATCCGGGGTACCCGGCCCATCCACCTCAGGCACGGCTTCAAGGGGACATGAGCAATGGCAGATTTCTCCCGCCTTCCCGGACCGAACGCCGATCTGTGGGACTGGCAGCTCCTCGCCGCATGCCGCGGGGTCGACAGCTCCCTCTTCTTCCACCCGGAGGGCGAACGCGGCGCGGCCCGGAGTGCGCGCGAGAACTCGGCGAAAGAGGTGTGCATGCGCTGCCCGGTGCGCGCCCAGTGCGCCGCGCACGCTCTGGCGGTCCGCGAGCCCTACGGGGTGTGGGGCGGACTCACCGAGGACGAGCGCGAAGAGCTGATGGGCAGGGCGCGCAACCGGCTGGTGACGGCGGCGGGCGCGGGAGCGGGGGGCGACCGGGGGCACGGCTGACGCCAGACCTCGACCCGCTTTCGCAGAAACGTTCCTGCGCCGGATGGCGCAGCACCGGACGGAACACCGCCGGCCCCTCGCCGGGCAGCGGCGCCGGGACTCCGCGGCCGTGGCGGGCGGCACGCGCTTCGCGGGGGCGGCTCCGCGCGGGAGGCGTGCGCCCCGCGCCGGTGACGCGCGTCCGTGCGCCGCGTCGGCCGCTCAGTTGCGGGCGGCGGCTCCGGCGAGCTGGTCCAGGGTGGCCGCGACGGCCGGGACCCGGGCCAGGTCGGGCAGGGTGAGCGCGACGATCTCCCGCTCGACGGCGGGCTCCACGGTGACGGTCCGGGCGCCCTTGGGCCGTACCGAGGCGATGGCCAGCTCCGGCAGCACCGCCACCCCCAGACCCGCCCCGACCAGGCCGATCACCGCCGGATAGTCGTCCGTGGCGAAGTCGATGCGCGGGGTGAAGCCGGACGCCTCGCAGACCTCGACCAGCTGGCGCCGGCAGCGCGGGCAGCCCGCGATCCACGGCTCGTCGGCGAGGTCGCGGATGTCGACGGTGCCGCTGCCGGCCAGCCGGTGGCCGTCGGGGACCAGTCCGACCAGGCGGTCGATCAGCAGGGGCCGTACGACCAGGTCGTCCCACTCCTCCGTGGTGGCCGCCCCGTACCGGAAGGCCAGCGCGACGTCGCAGTCGCCCTCGCGCAGCATCTCCACCGAGCGCGGCGGCTCGGCCTCGACCAGGGAGACACGGGTGCCGGGGTGGGCGGCGCGCAGCGCGGCCAGGGCGCTGGGCACCAGGGTGGAGGAGCCGCTGGGGAAGGAGACGAGCCGGACCCGGCCCGCGCGGAGCCCCGCGATCGCCGCGACCTCCTCCTCTGCGGCGGTGAGGCCCGCGAGGATGCCGGAGGCGTGGCGCACCAGGACCTCGCCGGCCTGGGTCAGCCGGGTCTCCCGGCCGGTGCGGATCAGCAGCGGGGTGCCGGCGGACGCTTCGAGGGCCTTCATCTGCTGGCTGACGGCGGGCTGGGTGCAGCCGAGCTCGCGCGCGGCGGCCGAGAAGGAGCCGGTGGCGGCGACGGCGCGCAGGACGCGGAGATGACGGGCCTCGATCACCCATCGAGCATAAGGGGTACTTGGGGAACTTGCGGGATATTGGGTGGCTGCTTTGAGACAGTGCGGGTTAGCGTGCGCGCCATGAAGCTTCTGTCTGTCAACGCGGGCCGTGCCAGGTTCGTCGAGTACACCGATGCCGAGGGCGGCCTCACGGGCATCGGCAAGCGCCCCGTGGAGGGCGCCGTGGGGATCTTCCGGCCGGGTCCCAGGGGCGTGGGGGCGAGCGGGGTCGCGGGCGACGACGTGTGCGACAAGCGCCACCACGGGGGCGAGCACCAGGCGGTCTACGCCTACGCGCGCGAGGATCTCGACGCCTGGGAGAAGGAGCTGGGCCGCGAACTGCCCGGCGGGATCTTCGGCGAGAACCTCACCACCAGCGGCGTGGACGTCAGCGGCGCCCGGATCGGCGAGCGCTGGCGGATCGGGCCGGACGTCGTTCTGGAGGTCGCCGGCGCGCGGATCCCCTGCCGTACGTTCGCGGGCACGCTGGGCGAGCAGGGGTGGGTCAGGCGGTTCACGCGGGCCGGCGCCCCCGGCGCGTATCTGCGGGTCGTGGAGGAGGGCGGGATACGCGCGGGCGACGCGATCGAGGTCGTCCACCGGCCCGCTCACGAGGTGTCGGTGGCGTTCTGGTTCCGGGCGTTCACCACCGAGCGGGAGCTGCTGCCGCGCACGCTCGCGGCGGGCGAGGCGATGTCCCCGGAGGCCCACGAGACCGTACGCAAGTACCTGGAGCGGCAGGCCGTCCGGCAGGTCTCCTGAGCGCACGGGCCGTCACACCGCCGACGCGTGCGGGGCGTTACCGTGCGCCTATGACGACTGCACTGATTACGGGAGCCACGGCGGGGATCGGGGCCGCGTTCGCGCGGCGGCTGGCCAGGGACGGGCACGATCTGGTCGTGGTGGCCCGCGACGACAAGCGGCTGCGCGAGCAGGCCACCGAGCTGCACGACCGGCACGGCGTGGAGGTCGAGGTGCTGGCCGCCGACCTGTCCACCGAGGACGGCATCGCGTCCGTCGAGGCCCGGCTCGCCGAGCGCCGCAAGCCGGTCGACCTGCTGGTGAACAACGCCGGGTTCGGCAACAAGGGCCGCTACCTGGACGTGTCCATGGGCGACGAGCTCAAGATGCTGAAGGTGCACATCGAAGCGGTGCTGCGGCTGACGTCGGCCGCGACCGAGGGCATGCGCGAGCGCGGGCGCGGCGGGGTCGTCAACGTCGCCTCGGTCGCCGCGTTCGTGCCGCGCGGCACCTACGGCGCGTCCAAGGCGTGGGTCGTCCAGTTCACCCAGGGCGCGGCGCGCGACCTGGCCGGGTCGGGGGTGCGGCTGATGGCGCTGTGCCCCGGCTTCGTACGGACGGAGTTCCACCAGCGGGCCGGGATGGGCACCGACAACATCCCCGGCTGGATGTGGCTGGATGCCGACAAGCTGGTGGCGACGGCGCTCTCCGACCTCGCGCGCGGGAAGACGCTGTCGATCCCGGACCCGCGCTACAAGGCGCTGATGGGTGTGGTGAAGCTGGCTCCGCGCGGCCTGCTGGGCGGGGTCACCTCGCGGACGGGCCGCAAGTACGGCCCGCAGTGAGGCGCTTGTCGTCCGTGGTCGCGGGTCCGGTCCCGGGTCCGGTCCCACGGTCGGGGTCGGGGTCGGGGTCGGGGCCGCAGTCGAGGACGAGGCCGGCCGTGGTCCCGTCCCGCCAGGTGACCCGGACCGTGTGACCCTCGACGCGGATCCGCGTGACCAGGTCCGGCAGCGGGGCCGGGTGCTCCTCCCCGGTGAGGGAGACGAGGGCGACGAAGACGGACGGCCCTTCTCCGGTGGCCCCTTCGAGGACCGCGACACGGGAGGACGGACCGAACAGCGTGGACCCGGCGTCCTCTCCTACGCGCGCGTGGGGCTCGTACCCCGAGACGGCGTGCAGCTGCCCGGTCTCCCGCGGCCCGGTGACGGCCCACCCCGTCTGGCGCACCCGGGTGCCGGGCGGGGCGCCGCCGACCCGGTGGGCGCGGACCTCGGCGCGGCCGTGGACGAGGGTGGCCGACACGATCCGTACGCCGGGCAGCGGCCGTGACGCCGAGGCGGCCCACCCCGGTCCGTGGCCCACGGGCTCGGCGGGCCCCCGGGCGGTGACCGTGCCGTCGTCCAGGACCAGCCCGAAGTGGTTGTCGCGCACCGCGCCCGAGGCCGGTCCGGTACGGGTCGAGTACGCGAACCGGGCGTAGCAGGGGTCCTCCTCGGCCCCGACATGGTTGCTGCCGTGGTTGTGGAGGCGTACGAGGCCGTCCGAAACGGTGGACTGGAGCAGGATGTTGGGCGGGCCCAGCACCCTCACCGCGTCCGCCCTCTCCGCCGGCAGCGGTTCCTCCACCGCTGTCCACACCGGGTGCTCCGACGGCATGAGCAGACCGAGGAACCCTTTCGCCGCCCAGTACGGCGAGGCCGGGCCCGAATAGCCCTGCACGATCGGCGGGTACGGGCCGTGCCAGCCCAGGGTGAGCAGACCCCGCTCGTCGGTGGCGCCCCGGCCGGGCCCGCGGTCGGTGAAGTACCGCAGCGCCCCGGAGGCCAGACGGCGGGTGGCGCCCGGGGTGAGCGGGGTGTGGCCGGTGAGCGCGCCGAGCCAGGGGGCCGCGGCGGCGGCGAAGCGGTAGGTGAGGGAGCGGCCGTAGGGCAGGGGGGCGCCGTCGGCGCCGAACATCCGGGTGCAGCCGTCGAGGTGGGCGCGGAGCCGCGGCCCGTACCGGTCGAGGAGTTCCCGGTTGTCACCCAGATGAGCGTGCAGGACGGGATAGAAGTGGAGAGCCCAGCCGTTGTAGTGGTCGAAGGAGCGGTGGGGGCCGTCGCTGTACCAGCCGTCGCCGAGGTACCACTGATCGACGTGTTCCAGCGCGCGTTCGACGGTGGCCGAGGCGCGGTCGGTCTCGATGCCGGCGTCCTGGAGGAATCCGGCGACGGTGAGGCCGAAGAACCACCAGTTGTTGTCGACGGGCGAGGGGCCGAGCGCGGGCAGCAGCCAGTCGACGACGCGTTGGCGCACGCGGTCGTCCAGCCCGTCCCACAGCCAGGGGCGGGTGAGACGCAGCCCGAGCGCGACGGAGGCGGACTCGACGACGGCCTGGCGCACCTCGGCGATGCGGGGCCAGGAGTCGGGGTCGCCGCTGCCCGACTCCCCGGTGGGCAGCGGCCGTTCGGTCCCGGACGCCAGCCCTTCGGCGTAGCGGCCGAGGTGGCCGTGCGGGTCGTCGCCGCGCGCGCCCGCGATCCGCAACGCGGCGAGGAGCCAGGTGCGGGCGTACCCTTCGAGGCCGTCGGAGCGGGGCCCGGACCAGCTCGGGCGGTCGCCGGGCAGGTTGATCAGACCGTGGCGCGGTGAGGCGTAGGGCCGTACGGCGAGCAGGAGCCGGTCGGCCTCGCGCTCCCAGTGGTCACGGGTCCAGCCGGTGTACGGGCTGAGCTCGTGGTTCATGGGGGGTGGCGGTGCGGACGGCTCGGCCGGGACGGACGGCTGGGCCGGTACGGGCTGGGCCGGTACGGGCTGGGCCGGTACGGGCTGGGCCGGTACGGGCTGGGCCGGTACGGGCTGGGCCGGTACGGGCTGGGCCGGTACGGGCTGG
>NZ_JBWKEI010000013.1:158165-239565 GCF_056435525.1 Streptomyces sp. NPDC043908
CGGGCCGGTGGTGGCTGGGCCGGTGGTGGCTGGGCCGGTGGTGGCGGGGCCGGTACGGGCTGGGCCGGTACGGGCTGGGCCGGTACGGGCTGGGCCGGTACGGGCTGGGCCGGTACGGGCTGGGCCGGTGGTGGCGGGGCGGACGGTCGCGTCGGTACGGACAGCTCGGCAGGCCGTGGTGGCTCGGCCGATAAAGACAGCTCGGCCGGCGGTGGCTCGGCCGGTAGGGACGGCTGTCCTGGTGGTGGTGGCGGTGTCGGCATGTTCGTGCTCCCCCGTCGCCCGGGGCCGGTTCGGGCGTCCGGAATGTAGGGCGGGGGCTGATCGAGCGTCAAGAGAATCGGACCGATTGATCGAAACTGCCGGCGTTCGATCACCGTGCATTAGGGTCATGGGCCCGGGAGACCGGTCCCGGTCATCACACCGCGAACCGGCGCGGGCCACCAGGGGCATCGCGCCGACCCGCGCGGGCCGTACGCGTGCCAGGCGTACGCCGGACGCGCGCCACACTGCGAGGGGGACTGCCGCCGTGCGAGAGAGTGCCGCCGAACGTCACGACCGACTGCTGGAGCTGGTGCGCCGGCGCGGCTCGGCCCGGGTCTCCGACCTCGCGGGCCAGTTGGGCGTCTCCCCCGTGACCGTGCGGCGGGACGTGGAGGCGCTGGCCGTACGGGGTCTGCTCGACCGGGTGCACGGCAAGGTCTCCTGGCCGCACCAGGAGGGCGCGCCCGGGGTGTCCGCGCCCGGCGGCGCGGGCGGTCGCGAGCTGGTGCTCGGCATGATCGCGCCCAACGCCACCTACTACTTCGCCGAGGTCATCCGGGGGGCGCACGAGGCGGCGGCCGCCGCCGGGGCGCGGCTGATCCTGCGGATCTCCGACTACCGCCCGCAGGAGGACGCGGCCCGCGCGGCCGGGCTGCTGGCGGCCGGGGCCGAGGGGCTGCTGGTCGCCCCGGGCTGGAAGGAGCCGCACGACCCGGCCGAGCACGGGGGGTGGATCACCGGACTCCCCGTCCCCGCCGTGCTCCTGGAGCGGCGCGGGGTGCCCGGCGGGGCCCTGGACGACCTGGACCGGGTCTGCTCGGACCACGGGCACGGGGTGCTCCTCGCCGTACGCCATCTGACCGGGCTCGGACACCGGGCGCCGCTCCTGGTGGCGCGGGCCGACAGCCCGACGGCCCTCGCGGTGCGCGCCGGATACCGCCAGGCGCTGGACGCCCTGGGACTCGCGGCGCCGCACCCGGTGATCGACTCGGTCCCGGCGGAGGCGGATCCGGCGGGGTTCGAGGCGGCAGTGGGGGCGCTGGCCACCGCCGTGCGCGCCGGGGTGGCGTCGGCGGCCCTCGTCCACAACGACGTCGACGCGATCCGGATCGCCCAGCGCCTGGGCGAACTCGGGATCCGGGTGCCGCGGGACCTGGCGCTCGTGGCCTACGACGACGAGGTGGCGGCGCTCGCGGACACCCCCCTGACGGCCGTGGCGCCGCCCAAGCACGAGGTGGGCCGGTACGCGGCGCAGCTCCTGGTCGAGCGGCTGCGCGGGGCGACGGCCGGGCCGGACGGGGAGCCGCAGCCGTGCCGCCATGTGGACCTGCTGCCCCGGCTGCGGGTGCGGTCCTCGTGCGGGGCGCCGCGGCCGGGCACCGCCGCGGCCCTCCCCGTCGCCTCCCCCGCCGCCCTTCCGGAACCCCGGAACGGCTAGTGGTCTAGACCTCCAACCCCTCCTCACCTCGTTTCGATCATTTTTCGATCATTCGAACTTTCGCTCTTGACTTCGGTCAGGACCGGCTCAAGGATCGCGGCCATCGCCTCGTCCCCTCACGTCCAGGAGCCGTTCCGTGAGCCGCAGTTGGACCAGATCGACCGCCGTCGTCTCCGCCGTCACCGCCCTCGCCCTGCTCACGGCCTGCGGGGGCGGTGACGAGGACTCCTCCGGCGCGGGCGGCAAGGGCACCGCCGACAAGCCCGTCACCCTGACCTTCTGGGCGTGGCAGAAGGGGTCGAAGGACGTCGTGGACGCCTTCAACTCCTCGCACCGGAACATCCGGGTCAGGTTCGAGGAGATCCCGTCCGGGAACGCCGGCGGTTACGCCAAGATCTCCAACGCGGTGAAGGCGGGCAACGGCCCCGACCTGGTCGCCGTCGAGTATCCGATGCTGCCCGAGTTCGTCAGCCAGGGCGCGCTCCAGGACATCGGCCCGTACCTCACGGACGACGTGCGGAAGAAGTTCCTGCCGCAGGCGGTCGACCTCACCACGCTGGGCGGGAAGAGCTGGGCCGTCCCGTTCGACGCCGCGCCCCAGACGTACTTCTACCGCAAGGACTTCTTCGCCGAGAACGGGATCGAGGTGCCGAAGACCTGGGCGGAGTTCCGTACCGCCGCCGAGAAGGCGAAGAAGGCCGACCCCAGGGCGCGGATCGCGACCTTCATGCCGGACGACCCGACCACCTTCGAGGCGATGGCCTGGCAGGCGGGCGCCCAGTGGTTCAAGGCCGAGGGCGACACCTGGAAGCTGAACACCTCGGACGCCGCCACCGGGAAGGTCGCCGACTACTGGCAGGGGCTGATCGACGACAAGCTCGTCCAGACGGCCGTCTCCTTCAGCCCCGAGTGGACGGCCGCCCTCAAGAACGGCTCGACCGTCGGCTACCTCGGCGCCTCCTGGGGCGCGGGCGTCCTGAAGTCGACCCTGCCCGACCAGAGCGGCAAGTGGGGCGTCGCGCCCGTGCCCACCTGGGACGGCAGACCCGCCAGCGGCATGCTCGGCGGCTCCACCTGGGCGGTGACCAAGGGGAGCGGGAAGGCCGCGGCGGCGGTCGAGTTCGCCACCTGGATGTCCACCACCGAGGAGGGCGTCAGGGCGCGGATCGCCCCGGGCACGTCGAGCGCCTTCCCGGCCGACGTCTCGCTGCGCCCGGCCGCCAAGAAGGCCTTCGACGCCGGGTTCTACGGCGGCCAGGACATCTACCGGCTCTTCGACGAGGCCGGCGCCTCGATCAACCCGCGCTGGAGCTGGGGCCCGACCACCGGCACGACCAACACCACGCTCAAGGACCGGTTCGGCAAGGTCCCCGGCGGCTCGGTCACCCTCAAGGACGCGGTACGGGCGGCCCATGACGCCACCGTGGCCGAGCTGAAGAAGCGCGGGCTGAAGGTCGAGGGCTGACCGTGGCGGCGAAGGCCCGCACCACGCCCCGCACTGCCCGCCGCACCCCCCACCGCACCGGCGCCGCCGCAGGCGTCCTGCTCACCCCCTTCTTCGTGCTGTTCACCGCGGTGACGGTGGTACCGGTCGGATACGCCCTCTGGCTGAGCCTGTTCACCGAGAAGCAGTCGGGGCTCGGGTTCGGCGGCGCCGAGTCCGTCTTCAGCGGACTGGACAACTACACGGCCGCTCTGGGTGACAAGGCCTTCCGCGACGGCTTCTGGATCCTGCTCGGCTACTGCGCCCTCTACATCCCCCTGATGGTCGGCGGGGCGCTCGCCCTGGCCCTGCTGCTCGACTCGGGGCTCGCCCGGGCCCGCCGGTTCTTCCAGCTGGCGCTCTTCCTGCCACACGCCGTGCCCGGCATCATCGCCGCGCTGATCTGGGTGTACCTCTACACACCCGGGCTCAGCCCGGTCGTACGGGCCATGGACTCGGGCGGTGTCGGCTTCAGCTTCTTCTCCCCCGACGGGGCCCTGCCCTCCGTGGTCAACATCGCGTTGTGGGAGTGGCTCGGCTACAACATGGTGATCTTCTACGCGGCTCTCCAGGCCATCGACCGGTCCGTCCTGGAGGCGGCGACCGTGGACGGCGCGGGCGCCTGGTGCACCGCGTTCAGCATCAAGATCCCGCTCGTCCGCGCCTCGCTCGGGATGGTGGCCCTGTTCACCGTGATCGGCTCGCTCCAGCTGTTCACCGAGCCGCTCATCCTCAACCAGGGCTCCGGCTCGGCGGTCACCTCCACCTGGACACCCACCCTGTACGCCTACACCGCCGCCTTCGCCCGCAACGACTACGGCCTGGCCGCGGCCGCCGCCGTCCTGCTCGCCCTCACCGCGGCGCTGCTCTCCTTCGCCGTCACCCGCCTCACCACCCGGAAGGGGGCGCGGACATGACCTCCCCGGCCACCTCGGGCGCGCCCGGCCCCGGCCGCTGGTTCTCCAGGGCCGCCGTGAACGGGATCCTGCTCCTCTCCGCCCTCTACACGCTCTTCCCCCTCCTGTGGCTGGTCACCGCCGCCACCAAGGACACCGGCGGACTGCTGACCGGCGACGCCTTCTCCTTCGAGGGCTCCAAGGGCTTCGACCTCGGCCACAACCTCTCCGACCTGGTCGCCTACAACGACGGCGTCTATCTGCGCTGGTACCTCAACTCCCTGCTCTACGCGGGCGGGGGCGCGCTGGTCTGCGCGCTGATCAGCGTCGCCGCCGGGTACGCCTTCGACAAGTACGACTTCCGGGGCAAGGAGAAGCTGTTCGCGGTGGTGCTGCTCGGGGTGCTCGTGCCGTCCACCGCGCTCGCGCTGCCGATGTATCTGCTCGCCAGCAGGACCGGGCTGGTCAACACCTACTGGTCGGTGCTGGTCCCCGTCCTGGTGAACCCCTTCGGGGTCTACCTCTCCCGTGTCTTCAGCGCGAGTCACATCCCCGGCGAGGCGCTGGAGGCGGCACGGATCGACGGGGCGGGCGAGCTGCGCGCCTTCTGGTCGATCGGGCTGCGGATGGTCATGCCGGGGTTCGTCACCGTGTTTCTCTTCCAGTTCACCGCGATCTGGAACAACTTCTTCCTCCCCCTGGTGATGCTCTCGGACCAGAAGCTCTTCCCGCTGAGCCTCGGTCTGTACGCGTGGAACTCCAACACCCATGCCGAGCCCTCGTTCTACCCCCTCGTCGTCACCGGCTCCCTCCTCGCCGTCCTCCCCCTCGTCATCGCCTTCGTCGCCCTCCAGCGGCACTGGAAGGCGGGCCTCACGGCGGGCAGCGTCAAGTGACCGGACGGACCCGCGGCCGGTTACCCCTGGACAACGCCCCCGTGAGGAGCCCGAGTTCCACCATGCACCACGCCACTGACAACCGCCCCGCCGTCCTGCTCGCCATGGGCCCCGGGATCGCCGAGCGGCTGTTCACCGAACGGCACCGCGCCCGTCTCGCCGCGCTCGCCAGGACCGACCCGTACCTCGTCGCCCACGAGCTCCTCGCGCCCCCGCCGGCCGTGGCGGCGGCACTCGCCGAGGCCGAGGTGCTGCTGACCTGCTGGGGCGCGCCGCCGCTCACGGCCGAGGTGCTGGCCTCGGCGCCCCGGCTGCGGGCCGTCGTGCACGCCGCCGGGTCGGTGAAGCACCACGTCACCGAGGCGTGCTGGGAGCGGGGCATCGCGGTGACCTCGGCGGCGGCGGCCAACGCGCTGCCGGTCGCCGAGTACACGCTGGCCGCGATCCTCTTCGCGGGCAAGCGCGTGCTGGCCTCGGCCCAGCGGTACGCGGAGCTGCGCGCCCCGCACGACTGGCTGCGCGAGGGCGACGGCACCGGCAACTACCACCGCACGGTCGGTCTCGTCGGCGCCTCGCGGATCGGCCGCCGGGTGATCGAGCTGCTGCGCCCCTTCGACTTCCGGGTGCTGCTCCACGACCCGTACGTCGACGCGGCCGAGGCGGCCCGGCTGGGGGTGGAGACCGTCCCGCTGGACGAGCTGTGCGCCCGCAGCAGTGTCGTCTCCGTCCACGCCCCGCAGCTCCCGGCGACCGAGCGCATGATCGGCGCGCGCCAGCTGGCCGCGATGCCGGACGGGGCCACGCTGGTCAACACCGCGCGCGGCTCCCTGGTGGACGGGCCGGCCCTGCTCGGCGAGCTGCTCTCCGGGCGGCTGCACGCCGTACTGGACGTCACCGAGCCCGAGCTTCCCGCCCGCGAGAGCCCGTTGTACGACCTGCCCAACGTCCTGCTGACCCCGCACATCGCCGGTTCGCTCGGCAACGAGCTGCACCGGATGGCGGATCTGGCGCTGGCCGAGGTGGAGCGGTTCGCCGCGGGGCAGCCGTTCGCGGACCCGGTGCACGCGGCGGCCCTGCGCCACTCGGCGTGAGAGACGTACGTGCGTACGTACGGGAAAGGCCCCCGCCCCGCCGGTGGCGGGATCGGGGGCCTTCGGCGTCGTACGGTTCCTGCCGCCGGGGGGCGTCGGGCTCCGTACGACGTCAGCGCGTCACCACGTCAGTGGCTGTGGCCGTGACCGTGGCCGTGACCGGCCTCGGCCTCCTCGTCGGCCGGCTTCTCGACGACCAGGGTCTCGGTCGTGAGCAGCAGGGAGGCGATGGAGGCGGCGTTCTCCAGGGCGGAGCGCGTCACCTTGACCGGGTCGATGACGCCGGCCTTGACCAGGTCGCCGTACTCGCCGGTGGCGGCGTTGAAGCCCTGGCCCTTGTCGAGCTCGGCGACCTTGGAGGTGATGACGTAACCCTCCAGGCCGGCGTTCTCGGCGATCCAGCGCAGCGGCTCGACGGCGGCGCGGCGGACGACCGCGACACCGGTGGCCTCGTCGCCGGTCTTGTCGAGGTTGCCCTCCAGGACCTTGACGGCGTGGACGAGCGCGGAGCCACCACCGGAGACGATGCCCTCCTCGACCGCGGCGCGGGTCGCGGAGATGGCGTCCTCCAGACGGTGCTTCTTCTCCTTCAGCTCCACCTCGGTGGCGGCGCCGACCTTGATCACGCACACGCCGCCGGCGAGCTTCGCGAGGCGCTCCTGGAGCTTCTCGCGGTCCCAGTCGGAGTCCGTGGACTCGATCTCGGCCTTGATCTGCGCGACGCGGCCGACCACGTCCTCGCTGTTGCCGCCGCCGTCGACGATCGTGGTGTCGTCCTTGGTGACGGTCACGCGGCGGGCGGAGCCCAGCACGTCCAGACCGGCCTGGTCGAGCTTGAGGCCGACCTCCTCGGCGATGACGGTGGCACCGGTGAGGGTGGCCATGTCCTGGAGCATCGCCTTGCGGCGGTCGCCGAAGCCGGGGGCCTTGACGGCCACGGCGTTGAACGTGCCACGGATCTTGTTGACGACCAGGGTGGAGAGGGCCTCGCCCTCGACGTCCTCGGCGATGATCAGGAGCGGCTTGGAGGAGCCGGCCTGGATGACCTTCTCGAGGAGCGGCAGGAGGTCCTGGATCGAGGAGATCTTGCCCTGGTTGATCAGGATGTACGGGTCGTCGAGGACGGCCTCCATACGCTCCTGGTCGGAGACCATGTACGGCGAGAGGTAGCCCTTGTCGAAGGCCATGCCCTCGGTGAACTCCAGCTCCAGGCCGAAGGTGTTGGACTCCTCGACGGTGATGACACCGTCCTTGCCGACCTTGTCCATCGCCTCGGCGATGAGCTCGCCGACCTGCTGGTCCTGGGCGGAGAGCGCGGCCACGGCGGCGATGTCCGACTTGTCGTCGATCGGACGCGCGGTGGCGAGCAGCTCCTGCGAGACGGCCTTGACGGCCGCGTCGATGCCCTTCTTCAGGGCGGCCGGGGAGGCACCGGCGGCGACGTTGCGCAGACCCTCGCGGACCAGCGCCTGGGCCAGCACGGTGGCGGTGGTGGTGCCGTCACCCGCGATGTCGTTGGTCTTGGTCGCCACCTCCTTCACGAGCTGGGCGCCCAGGTTCTCGTACGGGTCGTCGAGCTCGACCTCGCGCGCGATGGTGACACCGTCGTTGGTGATGGTGGGGGCGCCGAACTTCTTGTCGATGACGACGTTGCGGCCCTTGGGGCCGATCGTCACCTTCACCGTGTCGGCAAGCTTGTTGACGCCGCGCTCAAGGGCGCGACGGGCGTCCTCGTCGAACTTCAGGATCTTCGCCATGGGAGCGGTTCAGCCCTCTCGGAAACTTGGTGATACGAAAACTGCGCCCCTCGCCGCCCGGCTGTCAGCAGGGTGGCCAGGGGCGCAGCTCAGAAGCATTCGCTTCGAGGTGAATTACTTCTCGATGATCGCGAGCACGTCGCGAGCCGAGAGGACGAGGTACTCGTCACCGTTGTACTTCACCTCGGTGCCGCCGTACTTGCTGTAGAGCACGACGTCACCGACGGCGACGTCGAGTTCGACGCGCTTGCCGTCCTCGATCCGGCCCGGGCCCACGGCCAGGACGACGCCCTCCTGGGGCTTCTCCTTGGCGGTGTCCGGAATGACCAGGCCGGAGGCCGTGGTCTGCTCGGCGTCGAGCGGCTGGACCACAATGCGGTCCTCGAGCGGCTTGATGGCAACCTTGGAGCTGGCGGTCGTCACGATCCGACCTCCCCCTTCGGAGATCTCACGGGGTTAACTGTCTGAGGTGGCGACCAGGTGGATCCGTCGTCGCGGGTGCCGGACCTGCCCGTCGCTGTGTTGGCACTCTCCGGTGGGGAGTGCCAGAGCCGAGACTAGGACGGCGGTTAGCACTCGGTCAAGCGGAGTGCCAGACGGATGGTGCGTGGCGGAGTCCCGCGGGGTGCCCTGACGCCGCGTCCAGGGGGTGGTCGAGGGCCTGTCGCGCGCACGCGGCCGAGCCGGAAACGTCGCCCCGCGCGCGCGAGGGCGGAGCCGGAAAACGTCACCCCCGCGCGCGCGAGGAACGTGGCGCCCCGCCTCTAGGGCGTCGGTGCCGGGGCGGTCGCCCCCGGGGTGCGGGATGGCGCCGCCGGGCCGGGAGCGGGCGGGGTGCGTTCCGCGTCGGGGCGGACGTGCCAGGGCCGGCGGCCCGGGGCGCCGGGGCGGGGGAAGCCGCGCCGCGCGTCGGTCACCTTCGTCGCCGCCATGCGGCCGAGCCGTTCGATCGGGGCGGCGGGGCGCTCGCAGCCCGCCGCCAGCAGGGACACCGTCAGCGCACCGGCCGCCAGCAGACCGGCCAGCGGACCGCCCGACGGCCGGTGCGCGCGGGTCATACGTAGTCCTCCAGCCTGGCCACCGCGTACCCCTTGTCGGTGATGACCTTCATGACCTGCCGGATCATGTCGGGCATCGTGCCCTTCCAGTCCTCGCGCCCCCGGAAGTGGGTGAGCACGATGTCGCCGGGGTGGAGGTCGCGGTCCCACTCGCGCCACTCCATGTGGTCCGGGAACGCCTCGGCCGCCCACAGCGGCACCGCCTTGATCCCGCAGGACTGGGCCGCGCGCAGGGTGTCCTCGTTGTAGTTGCCGTACGGCGGCCGGAAGAGCCGGGGCCGCTTGCCCGCCCACGTGCCGATCTTGTCCTGCTGGCCGCAGATCTCGTGCCGCTGCTCGTCGTAGGAGAGACCGGGCAGATAGCGGTGGTTGAGCGTGTGGTTGTTGAGCGTGACCCCGAGGCTCTGCATGCGCTTGAAGTACGGGTAGTCGGTGTGGACGAGGTAGTCGCTGAGGAAGGCGCTGTAGGGGATGCGCAGGTCCCGCATCATCTTCAGCAGTTTGGGATCCTTCTCGGCGCCGTCGTCGATGGTCAGGAAGACGATCCGGTCCTTGGTGGGCACGGTGGTGAAGACCGGCGGCAGCGAGTCGCCGCCGTCCGTCTCGAAGCCGGGCCGGTTGGTGATCTCCGGTTTGACGGCGGGCGGGGCGGGCGGGGTCAGCGGCACCTTGGCCAGCCTCCACCTCCTGGCGGCGGTCACCCGGGCGGCCTGCTCCTCCTTGAGACGGCCGGAGTAGCCGGCGAGGGCGCGGGCGGCGTCGCTGTCGTAGGCCTGCGGTCCGGCGGCGGCCCTGCCGCCGCGTCCGCCCACGTGGGGATCCCCGGAGGCGCACCCGGAGCCGAGCGCGGCGACGACGAGCCCGGCGAACACCAGGAGGGGGGCTTTCGTCAGACGGCGCCCATTTTCTTCCTTTTGTCGTACAAGCTGCATGCCGCCGCATCCTGTCAGTGCGGGGCGGTATACCGGAGGCGACACCCGACACCGGACGCGCGCCGTCCCCCGCCTGGCCCACAATGGGGCGGGTGAACGACCTCGACACCTTCCGCGCCCTGCTCACCCCCGAGGGCGCGGGCCTGCTGGACTCGCTGCGCGACCACGACCCGGCCCAGGAGCTGGCGCTGGCGACCCGGCTGCGCCGCACGCACGCCCCGGAGCTGGTCTCGGCCGCCCTGGCCCAGGCGCGGCTGCGGCAGCGCGCGGTCGCGAAGTTCGGCGCGGACGACGCGTACCGGATGTTCTTCACCCCCAACGGCGTCGAGCAGTCCACGCGCGCGTCGGTGGCCGCCTACCGCGCCCGCGTCTTCGCCGCCCAGGGGGTACGGAGCGTGGCCGACCTGTGCTGCGGCATCGGTGGGGACGCGCTGGCGCTCGCCCGGGCGGGCATCTCCGTCCTCGCGGTGGACCGCGACGAGCTGACGGCCGAGGTCGCCCGCGCGAACGCGGCGGCGCTGGGCCTCGCGGAGCTGATCGAGGTGCGGTGCGCGGATGTGACCGACGTGGACACCTCGGGGTGGGACGCGGTGTTCGTGGACCCGGCGCGGCGCGGCGGGCGCGGGCGCGTCTTCGACCCCGAGGCGTACTCACCGCCGCTGTCCTGGGCGATCGGCGCGGCCCTGAAGGCCCCGCTCGCCGCGCTGAAGATCGCCCCCGGCATCCCGCACGAGACGGTCCCGCCGCAGGCCGAGGCGGAGTGGATCTCGGACGGGGGCGATGTGAAGGAGGCGGTGCTCTGGTTCGGGCAGGCGCACGGGTCCGGGCAGGCGCACGCCTCCCTGCACACCCGCACGCCGGGCGCGGTCCGTGCCACGCTCCTGCCCGCCGAGGCCACGCTCCGGGCCTCCGCCCCGCTCCCGCCGCCCCCGGTCGGCCCGGTGGGCCGCTACCTCCACGAGCCGGACGGCGCCGTCATCCGCGCCCATCTGGTGGCCGACATCGCGGCGGCGTGCGGCGGCCGCCTCATCGACGAGACCATCGCGTACGTGACGAGCGACGAGCCGTACGCGTCCCCGTTCACCACCGCGTACGAGATCACCGACGAGCTGCCCTTCAACATGAAGAAGCTGAAGGCGCTGCTGCGGGAGCGCGGGGTGGGCGTGCTGACGGTCAAGAAGCGCGGCTCGGCGGTGGAGCCGGAGGAGCTGCGCCGCAAGATGAAGCTCCAGGGGCGCGGTTCGGCGACGGTGTTCCTGACGCGGGTGGCGGGGGCGCCGACGATGCTGATCGGGCATCCGGCAGGGCGCCCGTAGACACCCCGGGCCTCTGCTCCCCGCGGCCCGGGAAGCCTTCCGCGCCGGGGCGAGGGCCGGGTCCGTACCCCCTACGCCAGGTCCGTGAGCTCCTCCGCGAACACCTGCGACAGCGGCTGCGGCCCCACGTACTGCTGGCAGTTGCACCGGCCCGGCTCGAAGCGGAGCGGCTGCTTGGACTCGTCCCAGGCGACCGGGATCTCGACGCGCTCGTGGCACAGGCCCTGCTTGTCGTGCTTGGCGAGGTGGTGGGCGCAGCCGCAGACGGGCTCCGGGGGGCGGTGGGCGGCCTCCAGGGCGAGGCGCTCGCACCGGGCCGCCTCCAGGCGTTCCAGCCGGCGCTCGTGGCGGGTGCGCAGGGCCGTGCGGCCCGTGTCGGCGGCCCAGCCGAAGCCTCCCATCCAGAAGACTATGAGGACCCACCAGTACCATTCCATGTTGCCGCCTTCCCCCTGAAACCGTGCGACGTGCGTACGCGCGTTCAGGATAGGTGCGCGGAGGGCCGGAGCCGTAGGGCCCAGCGGCGGTGGGACAGCGCCTTGTTGACGGCGATCAGGCCGGTGAGCCAGCACACCAGACCCAGCCCCATCCCCAGCACCACCACTCCGTAGGTGTCGTCGCCCGGCCGCGCCCCCGCCGGGACCGTGACGCACACGAACAGGCCGACCGCGCACATCAGTCCGCCCGGCAGCAGCCACGCCAGGCTCAGTCCGGGCGCGCGCAGCGCGGCGTCGGTCGCGGGATGGCGGTCCAACGCGGCCCACTGCGCCAGGAGTCGGCGGATCCGCGCGTCCTTGCGCAGGCCCGCCACGATCGCCACGGCGGTCGGCACCAGCGCGCCGAGCCCGATCACCAGGCAGACCGCCCCGTAGAGCACCGACAGCACGTCCAGCGCCTCGGTGAACGCGATGACCGCCGTCCCCACGAACGCCCAGCCGGTGGCGAGCAGCACCGCCCAGCCCCAGTGGGCCGCGATCCGCCCCGGGCCCAACTGCCGTGCCACCAGGTCCGCCAGGACCGCCGCGCGGTCCCTGAGCAGCGCGTCCCGGTCGGGCCAGGTACGGATCGCCACCGGGGGCGGGGGCGGCGGCAGGGGTGTGCGGAACGGCATGGACATGAGGTTACCGGCGCGGCCAAGAGGCCCCGCCGCCCGCTCGGTTGCCCGCGCTTTCCGGTCGCCGGCCCCGGTCGGGCCCTCCCGGTCGGCCGTCCGCGCGGCCGCCCGCTCAGTCGCCCTCGTACGCCCGTCGCAGCCCGGCCACGTCCAGCTTCTTCATCTTCATCATGGCCCCGAGCGCCCGGTTCACGCCCTCCCGGTCCTCGCCCGACAGGATCTCGCGCAGGGCGCGCGGGACGATCTGCCAGGACAGGCCGTACTTGTCCTTCAGCCAGCCGCACGGGCCCTCCTCGCCGCCGTCGGCGGTCAGCCCGGCCCAGAGCTCGTCGACCTCCTCCTGGGACGCGCAGTCGACGGAGAGCGAGATGGACTCGTTGAAGGAGAAGTCCTGCTTGCCGCCGTTGAGCGCGGTGTACTGCTGGCCGGCCAGTTCGAACACGACGGTCATCACCGTGCCGGCCTGGTCGGGGAACGCCTCCGTGTACCGGGTGGTCTCGATGATCCGCGAGCTGCCGCCGAAGACGGAGACGTAGAACCGCGCGGCCTCCTCGGCCTGGTCGTCGAACCACAGGAACGTGGTGATCTTCTGGACGGGCTGCGCGGACTGTGCGGACTGCTCGGAGCGTGCGGACTGCTCGGACATGGCTGCTGCCTCCCTCTCGGCCGGGCCGTCCGGCGGGTACCGGCGGCTCGGAAGGGTAGACCGGGCCCCACCGCGAAACTCATCGGTCGCCCGAAGCCCCCCGGCCGGCCGCGAGCCCCCCGGGCTCAGCCCTCCGCGCGCGCCCGCAGCAGCTCCCGCTCGCGCGCGTTGCGCGTCAGCTCCGCGGCGCGCGCGAACTCCGCGCGCGCCTCCCGCGTACGCCCGAGGCGCTCCAGCAGATCGCCCCGGACGCTCGGCAGCAGGTGGTAGCCGCGCAGCGCGGGATCGGCGGCGAGGGCGTCCACCAGGGCCAGGCCCGCCGCGGGGCCCTCGGCCATGGACACCGCGACCGCCCGGTTCAGCTCCACCACCGGCGAGGGGGCGATCGCCGCCAGTCTGCGGTAGAGCACGGCGATCGCCGCCCAGTCGGTCTCCTCGTACGAGGCGGCCTGCGCGTGGCAGGCGGCGATGGCGGCCTGGAGCGCGTACGGGCCGGGGGCGCCGCCGAGTTCGCCCGCGCGGGTCAGCGCCGCGAAGCCGCGCCGGATCAGCAGCCGGTTCCAGCGGGAGCGGTTCTGGTCGGCGAGGAGCACGGGCGCGCCCGTGGCGTCCGTGCGGGCGCCCGTGCGCGAGGCCTGGATCTCCAGGAGCGCGGCCAGCGCGTGCACCTCGGGCTCCTCGGGCATGAGCCCCGCCAGCACCCGTACGAGCCGCAGCGCGTCCTCGCACAGCGCCGGGCGCACCAGGTCGTCGCCGGCCGTGGCCGCGTACCCCTCGTTGAAGACGAGATAGATGACTTCGAGGACGGAGGCGAGCCGCGCGGCGCGCTCCGGCCCCCGCGGCACCTCGAACGGCACGTCCGCCTTCGCCAGCGTCCGCTTGGCCCGGGAGATCCGCTGGGCGACGGTCGCCTCCTGGGCGAGGAAGGCGCGGGCGATCTCGTCGGTGGTCAGCCCGCCGAGCAGGCGCAGCGTCAGGGCGATGCGCGCCTCGGTGGAGAGCACCGGATGGCAGGCGGTGAAGATCAGCCGGAGCAGGTCGTCGTCGATCGCGTCCGGCTCCTCGGCCGCCGCGAACTCCGGCGCGGTCACCGCCTCGTCGAGGTCGCGGCCGATCTCGGCGAGCTTGCGCGCGTAGCTCTCGCGGCGGCGCACGAGGTCGACGGCCCGGTGCCTGGCGGTGGCCGTGAGCCAGGCGCCCGGGTTGTCCGGGACTCCTGTCTCCGGCCACCGCTCCAGGGCGGCGACCAGCGCGTCCTGCGCCAGTTCCTCGGCGATGGCGACGTCCCGCACGATCCGCGTGACGGCGGCGATGACGCGCGGGGCCTCGATCCGGAAGACGGCCTCGACGGCGTCCTTTTCTGTGCTCACGGGCAGTCATGAGAACACCCGCGCGGCCCGGCGGCAATCGCCGTCCGCCGAGCACGCCGTCGTACGCGGACGGTCAGCCCTCGAAGATCTCGCGGATCTCGGAGGTGACCGTCCAGTGCTCCTCGTGGATCGTCAGGAACCGCTTGGCCCACTCGATCGCCTCGGCCATGTCCTTGCACTGCATGAGCGCGTAGCCGCCGACGACCTCCTTGGACTCGGTGAACGGCCCGTCGGTCGTCGAGAGCTTCCCGCCCGACCAGGTGACCCGGGTGCCCTGGGCGGTGGGGGTGAGCCCGGCGGTGTCGAGCAGGACGCCGGCCTTGGTCATCTCCTCGATCAGGGCGCCCATCCGCTGCATCAGCTCGGCGCTGGGGCCCTCGGCGGGGGCGTCGGCCTCGTTGATACGGACCATCGACAGGTAGCGCGGCATGGTGTTCTCCTCGGTGCGTCCGGACCGTGGCCCGGAGGGTGGCTGCGGGGCCGTTCCCCGCCTCTCACCCCTACGTCGAACGGCCGGAGCCGGATTCGACACGGCCCGGGATTTTTCCCGGAAGTTTTTTCCGGAGTCTCCCGCGGCGCCCGCCGGGGTGCCTTCCGGGGCCGCGCGGCCGGGCTCAGACGTAGTCCTCCAGGCGGGCCACGGCGAAGCCCTGCTCCTGTATGTGGCGGAGCATGTTCGCCGTCATCTCGGTCATCGTGTGGCCCTTGAGCTCGCTCCTGCCGCGGAAGTGGGCCAGGATCACGTCGCCGGGGTGCAGCTTCTTGTCGCCCCGCTGGTACTGCATGTTCTGGATCTGCATCGACTCGCGCCACAGCACGATCGCCTGGACGCCGCACGCCTTGGCCGCCGCGCGCGTGCCCTCGTTCCAGTTGCCGTACGGCGGCCGGAAGAGCCGGGGCGCCCTGCCGTACTCCCTGGCCAGCTTCTCCTGCTGGCCGCATATCTCGTGCTGCTGCCGTGCGCCGGACTCGGTGCGCAGGTTGGGGTGGGTCAGGGTGTGGTTCTGGATCGCGTTGCCGAGCTGCTGGAGCGGTTTGAAGTAGCCCTTGTCCGCGCTGATGGCCGCGTCGGTGAGGAACATCGTGAAGGGGACCTTGAGGTCCCGCATCATGTCGACGAACCTGGGGTCCTTCTCGGCCCCGTCGTCGAACGTCACGAAGACGACCTTCTCCTTGGTGGGGATGTCGCTGATCACCGGAACCTCGCCCGGCTTCGCCCGCACCGGCTTGCGCGCGGGCGGCGCGGGCGCCTCGGGCAGGGGCTTGAGACCCCACTTGCGGTACGCGGCCGCGCTCGCCACCCCGTCCTGGGCGCCCGGGGCGGGGGCGGAGGCCGGCGCGGAGGGCCTGGCGGACGTACCGCCGCTCTTCCGCGCGGCGGCCCCGGAGCCGCCGTCCGACGAGGAGCAGCCGGTGGCCGACAGCACCCCGGACAGGACCAGAACCGCCGCCGCCACGCTCTTCTTACCCACTGTGAACCAACCGTCCGCACTGCCGACCGATACGCCCTCTGCGTACAGATCGATGCGGAATTCAGGCCGGAGGTTCCACGCCGAGTGACTCGAAGCGCCAGCGGTGGACCGCCCTGGTCACCAACTCCCCGGCCGGTTCCGGCAGTTCGGGCAGCTCCGCGTCGTACGCCGCGTCCCACCAGGTGATCACGAGCACCCGGTCCTGCGGCGCCGCGAAGACCTCGCGGCGCACCGGCGCGTACGGCAGGGTCTGCGCCCGGGCCCAGGCGAGGAGCTCCCCGCCCCGGCCCTCGGCCGCCCGCGCCTCCCACATCAGGGCGACCGTCACGGGTACAGGTTCTCCTTGCTGACCTCGTGCACGTGGTCGTGGTCGTGCGCGTGCCCGTGGCCCTGGGTGCCCGGCACATGAGGGTCCGTCACCGGCAGCGAGGAGTCCGCCGACAGGTCGAGGTCCGACGCGGGCCGGTTGCGCGCCACCATCTCGGCGCCGAGCGCCGCCACCATCGCGCCGTTGTCGGTGCACAGCCCGGGGCGCGGCACCCGCAGCCGGATGCCGGCCTTCTCGCACCGCTCCTGGGCGAGCGCGCGCAGCCGCGAGTTGGCCGCGACGCCGCCGCCGATCATCAGATGGTCCACGCCCTCGTCCTTGCAGGCCCGGACCGCCTTGCGGGTCAGGACGTCGACCACGGCCTCCTGGAAGGAGGCGGCCACGTCCCGGACCGGCACCTCCTCGCCCGCGTTGCGCTTGGCCTCGATCCAGCGGGCCACGGCCGTCTTCAGCCCCGAGAAGGAGAAGTCGTACGCCGGGTCGCGCGAGCCGCTCAGGCCGCGCGGGAACGCGATCGCCGCCGGGTCGCCCTCCTTGGCGAGCCGGTCGATGACCGGACCGCCGGGGAAGCCCAGGTCGAGCACGCGCGCGATCTTGTCGAAGGCTTCGCCCGCCGCGTCGTCGATCGTCGCGCCCATGGGGCGCACGTCCGCGGTGATGTCGGGCGCCAGCAGCAGCGAGGAGTGGCCGCCGCTGACCAGCAGCGCCATCGTGGGCTCGGGCAGCGGCCCGTGCTCCAGCTGGTCCACGCAGATGTGCGAGGCCAGGTGGTTCACCCCGTACAGCGGCTTGTTCAGGGCGTACGCGTAGGCCTTGGCGGCCGAGACGCCGACGAGCAGCGCGCCCGCGAGGCCGGGGCCGGCCGTCACCGCGATGCCGTCGAGGTCCCGGGCGGAGATCCCGGCGGTCTTCAGGGCGCGTTCGATGGTGGGGACCATCGCCTCCAGGTGCGCGCGCGAGGCGATCTCGGGCACCACACCGCCGTACCGGGCGTGGGTGTCCACGCTGGACGCGACGGCGTCGGCGAGCAGCGTCGTGCCGCGCACGATGCCGACGCCCGTCTCGTCGCAGGAGGTCTCGATGCCGAGTACCAGCGGTTCGTCAGCCATCACTCAGTCTCTTCTGTTTCTCGGTCGTGTTCCTGGACGATCAGGCGCATCACGAGCGCGTCCACGTTGCCCGGCTGGTAGTAGCCCCGCCGGAATCCGATGGGTTCGAAGCCGAAGCGCTCGTACAGCTTCTGGGCCCGTGTGTTGTCGACCCGCACTTCGAGCAGGACCTCGTCGCACTCGAAGGCGGTGGCGTGCTTGAGCAGGTCGGTCAGGAGCCGGGCGCCCAGGCCCGTGCCCCACTGGTCGCGGGCCGCGGCGATGGTCTGGACGTCACCGAGGCCGCCGGCGGCCGCGAGGCCCGCGTAGCCGACCAGCCGGCCCGAGGCGTCCTCGGCGACCACGTAGCGGCGGGTGGCGCCCGGCCCCCTGGCGTGCGCGAGCTCCGACCAGAACATCCCCGCCGACCAGGCGTCCTCGGGGAACAGGTCGTGTTCGAGCGCGAGCACCGGTTCTATGTCCCACCAGCGCATCTCGCGGAGCACCACGCTCACCGCGGGGTGACCACCTTGTAGTTCTTGGGCACCTGGGCGTCCGGGCGGCGCAGATACAGCGGTGTGGGCGGCAGGAACGCCTCGCCCGCCGCGAGCCGCTCGGCGGCCAGCGACGCGAGCGCCGCCGCCGACTGGTGCTCGGGGCCGCGCGCGTCCGGGAACACCTCGGGGTAGAGCAGCGCGCCGGCGCCGACCGCCGGCACCCCGGCGACCTGCTCGGCGATGTCGGCGGGGCGGTCCACGGACGGCTCGCCCGCGCGGGTGCGGAAGTCCTCGTAGCGGGCCCAGTAGACCTCCTTGCGGCGCGCGTCGGTGGCCACCACGAACGGCTCCTCGATACCGGAGGCGTAGGCGAGGCCGTCGAGCGTGCACAGGCCGTGGACCGGCACGCCGAGCACGGAGCCGAAGGTCGCGGCCGTCACCAGGCCGACGCGCAGTCCGGTGTAGGGGCCGGGGCCGACGCCGACGACCAGGTCCGTCACGGCGTCGAGCGTGAGCCCGGCCTCCGCGAGCACCTGGTGGACGGCGGGCAGCAGCAGTTCCCCGTGGCGGCGGGCGTCCACCCGGCTGGTCTCGGCGACGACGTCGGTGCCGTCGTGCAGGGCGACGGTCACGGCGGGAGTGGCGGTATCAACGGCGAGCAAGAGCACGCGAACAGCCTACGGCCACGGCGCCGGGGGCACGGCGTCCCGCCCCCGCCGCCACCGGCTGCTACCGTCAGCCGCAGATATGACCGCAGGCTTGTACGTCTTGCGGCCGGTACGGACGAAAGGGGCGAGCCAGGTGGCAAGGAGCAGCTCGGGATTTGTGGCCGGGCTCACCGCGGCGGCACTCGCGGTGGTCGGCTTCCTCGCCTATCAGGCGTCGGCGAACGCCCCCTCCAAGGCCGATCTGGCGGCTCCCGGCACCACCGTCTCGCCCGCCCCGAGCGCGTCCACGGCGACGCCGAAGGGGAAGACGCCCGCGAAGAACCCGGCGGCGCTGCCGCCGAACTCGGGCGTCGGGCCGCGCGTCGTCTACTCGCTGGGCGCCAAGCGCGTCTGGCTGGTGGGCACCAAGACCCTCAAGGGCCTGCCGCCCAAGACCTTCGAGGTCATGCCGTCGACGGTCAGCCCCAAGCCGGGCAACTACGCGGTGACCTCGCGCGCCGCCTCCGTCCCCGGCTCGGACGGCGTGCCGATCGAGCACGTGGTGCGGTTCGCCACCGTGGACTCCGTGACCATCGGCTTCAGCGCGGCCGTCGACGGCAAGCTGGCCAGCCCCGCCCCGGGCAAGCGCACCGGCGGCATCCGGATGAAGCGCGAGGACGGCAACGCGCTGTGGACGTTCGCCACGATCGGCTCGAAGATCGTCGTAGTGCCGTAGGGCGCGTCGGCGGGGCCTGCTGACCCACCCCTGGCGTACCCCTGACCTACCGCTGACGTACCGCGAGAAACACCCGCACGAGTGATACGGGTCAGGCGGCGTCGCGCCGCGCGCCGCTCTTCTCGGCCGGTTCCGCCGCCTCGGGCGGCTCGGCCGCGTCCGTCTCCGTCCGCCGTGGCGGCGTCGAGACGGCGCTCGCCGCCGCGCAGGAGGCCAGCAGATCGTTCATGGACACACCCTGCGTGCGCCGCGGCTGCGCTTGGCGCTCCGACACGGTCATGGCGGCCTCCCGGCTCCTGGAGAAGGCGTGGTTAGGTAGACCTAACCAGGTCTCTCCCCCCATGTGACCACGGTCGGCGGGACCCGCGCAACATTTTGCCGACGGCTTGTCGGAACGTACGTCCCTTGTCGGAACGTACGTCTCCCGCGCGTCCCGCCCCTCCGCGGACGGCTACAGGGCGTCGATCCCGGCGCCCGACCACCGGGTACCCAGACCCGTCACGGTCACCACCCGCCGGTCGTCGTCCGTCTCGCCGACCACCCGGTCGATGACCACGTGCAGCCGGTCGTCGGAGAGCTCCTCCACCTTGCCGTCGCCCCACTCCACGACGACCACGGAGTCGGGCAGCGAGACGTCGAGGTCGAGGTCCTCCATCTCGTCCAGACCGCCCCCGAGCCGGTACGCGTCCACGTGCACCAGGGCCGGACCGCCGGTCAGCGAGGGGTGGACGCGGGCGATCACGAAGGTCGGGGAGGTCACCGCGCCGCGCACGCCCAGGCCCTCGCCCAGGCCGCGCGCCAGCGTCGTCTTGCCCGCGCCGAGCTCGCCGGTCAGCAGGACGAGGTCGCCGGGACGGAGCAGTTTCGCGATACGGCGGCCCAACTCCTGCATCTCGGCGGGCGAGTCGAGGGTGAGCCGGGTCATGGCCTCACTGGCCTGGGTGTGCGGTGCTTCCATACGTGCCAACGTTAGTCGCCTCCGGCACCGCGCCGACGCGCACCAGGAGGTCCGCCAGCCGGTCGGTGACCGTCTCGGGGTGCTCCAGCATCACCAGGTGCCCGCCGTCGGGCACGATGACCAGCTCGGCGTCGGGCAGCAGGTCCGCGATGGACTCGCTGTGCGAGCTGGGCGTGACCAGGTCGCGGTCGCCGGCCAGGACGAGCGCGGGCACCTCGGCGAAGACCTGGAGCGCCGCCTCCTTGTCGTGGTCGTCGAAGGCCGGGTAGAACTCCGCCACCACGTCGATCGGCGTCCCCTCGATCATCCGCTCCGCGAACCGGGCCACCGCCGGGTCCACGTCCCGGGAGGAGAACGAGTACCGCTTGATCATCCCGGCGAAGAGGTCGGCCGTGGCCCGCCGCCCCCGCTCCACCAGCTCCGCCTGCGAACCGAGCGCCCTGAGCACCCCCGGCAGGACCCGGCGCACCATGGTGACCCCCGCCACCGGCAGGCCGTAGCTGACCTCGCCCAGCCGGCCGGAGGAGGTGCCGACGAAGGCGGCCCCGACGACCCGGTCGCGGATCAGCTCCGGGTACTGGTCGGCGAGCGCCATCACCGTCATCCCGCCCATCGAGTGCCCCACGAGCACCAGCGGCCCCTCGGGAGCCGCCGCGTCCAGGACCGCCTTGAGGTCCCGGCCCAGCTGGTCGATGGTGACGGGCCTGCCCTGTGTCTGACCCTCGCCGCGCGCCGAGCGGCCGTGGCTGCGCTGGTCCCAGTGGACGGTCCGGACGACCCCGCGCAGCGCGGCCCGCTGGAAGTGCCAGGCGTCCTGGCTCAGACAGAAGCCGTGCGAGAAGACGACGGTGACGGGCGCGGGCGCCTTGCGCCCGAACAGCCGCCGCTTGCGCGCCCCGTGGGCCGTGGCGGACGGCTCGGCCTCGTCGACCTCGTAGTAGAGCGCGGTGCCGTCGTCGGCGTAGGCGCGCCCCGGTGTACCGCGCAGCGCGCCGTACGGCCCCGTCGCGTCCAGCGCCAGACGCGCCTTCTTGCGCATCCCGCGCCCGACGGTGAGCCGCTCCACCGCGACCCCGGCCGCGGCCCCCGCCGCCACCACGCCTATCGCCGCGCCGGCCAGACCCGCCCGGCGCCAGCTGCCCGCGGCCGCCCGCACCGCGTCCCCCGTGCTGGTCTCGCTCACCGTGCCGCTCCTTGTGGTCCAGGTCCCCGTGGCCGCCCCCGCGGATCCGGCCGCCGGGGGTTCAGCTGTCCGTACTCTCGTCGCCCTCGTTCAGATAGACGCGGGGTACCCGCGAACCGATCCGCGTGACGATCTCGTACGCGATGGTGTCCGCCGCCCGCGCCCAGTCCTCGGCGCTCGGCTCGCCCCGGTCCCCGGGACCGAACAGGACCGCCTCCGCGCCCGGCTCCACGCTGTCCCCGTCGAGGTCGACCACGAACTGGTCCATGGCGACCCGCCCCGCCACCGTCCGCACCTTCCCGCCGAGCAGCACGGGGCCGCGCCCGGAGGCGTGCCGCGGAATGCCGTCGGCGTACCCGAGCGGGACCAGCGCGAGGTTGGTCTCCTCCTGGGTGACGTAGTGGTGTCCGTAACTGACGCCGTGCCCCGCCGGGACCTGCTTGGCCAGCGCCACGGACGCGGCGAGCGTCATCACCGGCCGCAGCCCGAAGTCGCCCGGGGCGCCGAGCTCGGGCGCCGGGCTGATGCCGTACATGGCGATACCGGTCCGTACCAGGTCGAAGTGGGACTCCGGCAGGGTGAGGGTCGCCGGGGAGTTGGCGATGTGCCGCACCTCGGGCTCGATCCCCGCCTTCTCGGCGTACGCGACCAGCTCGCGGAAGAGGGTGAGCTGGGCGGCGATCGAGGGGTGGCCGGGCTCGTCGGCGCAGGCGAAGTGCGACCAGAGGCCGGTGACGCGGACCTCGGGGGCGGCCAGAGCCTCCCGGACGAGCTCGGGCCAGTCGGCGGGCTGGCAGCCGTTGCGCCCGAGCCCGGTGTCGGCCTTGAGCTGGATCCGGGCGACGCGCCCGGCCGCGCGGGCGGCCTCGGTGACCTCCCGCAGGGCCCACATCCCGCTCACCGACACGTCGATGTCGGCCTCGACCGCCTCGCGCCAGGGCCCGCCGGGCGTCCACAGCCAGCACAGCATCCGCCCGCCGATCCCGGCCGCCCGCAGCGCGAGCGCCTCCTGCGGGGTGGCGGTGCCGACCCAGGCGGCGCCCGCCTCGATCGCGGCCCGGGCGCAGGGCAGCGCGCCGTGCCCGTACGCGTCCGCCTTCACGACGGCCATGAGCTGCGCGCCGGGGGTACGGGCGCGCAGCGCACGGACGTTGGCGCGCAGGGCGGCCAGATCGATCTCGGCGCGGGCTCGGGTGTGCACGGTCTGCGTCATCACGGTCATCGCGCCCAGTCTCTCAGAGCTGCGCCCCCTCCTCAGGCGCCGGGCCTGTGGCCCCAGATGTGGACCGGGTCACCCTTGCGCAGCACGCCCCACAGCCGCTTGGCGTCCGAGTACGTCAGGTTGACGCATCCGCGGGAGCCGACGGTGGAGTAGATGTTGTCGTAGATGGCGTGGAACGCCTGCCCTCCGCTGAAGAACTGCGCGTACGGCATGGGGGCGTGGTAGATGGTGGACCAGTGGTTCTTGTGGCGCCAGTAGACGGGGTAGGTGCCGGTACGGGTGGCGAAGCCGGGCCGTCCGCTGCGCACGGCGACGGGCCCGAAGAGGACGTCTCCCTTCCCCTTGCCCTTCCCTCCCCTCTGCACCCACATGATCTGCCGATCGAGGTCGACGCAGGCGGTCCGGGCCTTGAGGGCCGGGCAGCGCCCGGCGGCGTTCGGGTGGGCCCGGGCGGCCAGCAGCCGCATGGTGCCCCAGGTGGCGGGCCCGGCGAAGCCGTTGTCCGGGCGGATGCCGTGGGTGGTCTGGAAGCGGCGGATCGCGGCGCAGTCGGCGGCGGACTGCTTCCCGTCGACGGCCAGCTTCAGCCACCGCTCGACCTGCCGCTGATACGGCCCGGCCCGCCGGCTGCACGCGGCAACGCCGACCTCCTGGACGGGCACGTACTCGACGATCCGCTCCACCCCCGCCCCCGGCGCGGTGGGCTCGACGGCCTCCTCGGCGGCACTGGGCTCGTACACGAGCGGCGGGAGCGCCTGGTCCGGGGTGTCCATGAGGTATGCGGGCTGCCCCGGGTCACGGGGCACGCCGGGGACGAGGGCGTCGAGGGCGGTCTCGGGGGTGGTGGTCTCGGGGGCGGGCGCGGCGGGGGCCGGGGCGGCGGGGGCGGCGGCGGGGCCGGGGCGCGGGGGGATGGGGTAGGCGGCGCCGCAGAGGGTGAGGGCGGCGGTGAGGGCGAGGGTGAGGTGGAGGGGGGTGCGGGTGCGTCTGGGGCGAGCGGGAGCTGGAGTGGGGCCGGGGGCGGGGGGTCGTTGTGGGGTCATGGGGTCAGGGAAGCGGGTGGGGGGTGAGGGGTGGGGGTGGCGCGCGGGTGGGCGGGGTGTGTTTCCCCCGCCCCGCCCCTTCCCCGAACCCTCCGGGGGCGGGGGCGGGGCGGGCGGAGGTGTGCTTCCCGGGGCCTACGCCCCCGGACCCCCTGACGGGCTACGCCCCGGGCCCGCTTCCCGGCTGCGGCCCGTGATGGGTTACCCGCGCAGTTCCCCGCAGACAAACACGGGCCTCCAGGGGACCCACTCGCCGCCGAGCGGAGGCAACCTCCCAAGGGGCGCGGGGAACCGCGCGCCCGGCCCAAGTCAGCCCGCAGACAAACACCGGCCTCCAGGAAACCCACTCGCCGCCGAGCGGAGGCAACCTCCCAAGGGGCGCGGGGAACCGCGCGCCCGGCCCAAGTCAGCCCGCAGACGAACACCGGCCCCCCGGGGGCCCACCTCACGCCCCGGCCGGAGGCAACCCCCTCGGACAAAGGCCGGGCCGGAGTCAGCCCCGCACATCCCCCCACGCCCCCGCCACAGCCTCCGCCACCTCCGAGGCCCGTACCGGAGCCCCCCGGGCCGCCCGGCGTGCGGCCAAACCGTGGAGGTAGGCCGCCGCCGACGCCGCGTCCCGGGCCTCCAGGCCCACCGCCAGCAGCGAGCCCGCCAGGCCCGAGAGGACGTCGCCGCTGCCCGCCGTGGCGAGCCAGGGCGTTCCCGTCGGGTTGACGCGGACCGGGGTGCGGCCGTCCGGGTCCGCGACGAGGGTGGTCGAGCCCTTGAGGAGGACGGTCGCGCCGTACCGGTCAGCCAGCGCGCGCACGGAACGCAGCCGCGCCCCCTCCACCTCCGCCCGGCTCACCCCGAGCAGCGCCGCCGCCTCCCCGGCGTGCGGGGTGAGCAGCGTCGGCGCGGTCCTCGCCCGTACCGCCGCCGCGTCCAGACCCCGCAGCCCGTCCGCGTCGACCAGGACCGGAACGTCCGAGGCCAGCACGTCCGCCACCCCGGGGCCGTCCCCGAGGCCGGGGCCGACGACCCAGGCCTGGACGCGGCCCGCCCCGGCCGGGGGGCCCGCCGAGACCAGCGTCTCGGGGAAGCGGGCGATGACGGCGTCGGCGGCGTGCCCGACGTACCGTACGGCCCCCGCCCCGCCGTGCAGCGCGCCCGCCACCGCGAGCACGGCCGCGCCGGGGTACCGCGCGGACCCGGCGACGATGCCGACGACGCCGCGCCGGTACTTGTCGCTCTCACCCGTCGGCGCGGGCAGCAGTTGCGCCACGTCGGCGTGGTGCAGCGCCTCGCAGTCCGGGACGGAGGGGAGGTACGGTCCGAGGCCGATGTCGACGAGGCGCACGGCACCGGTGTACGCGTACGCCGGGTCGATCAGCAGCCCCGGCTTGTACGCGCCGAACGTGACCGTCGCGTCCGCGTGCAGCGCCTCCCCCAGGACCTCCCCGCTGTCCGCCTCGATCCCGCTGGGGAGGTCGACGGCGACGACGAGGGCGTTGGAGCCCCGGGCGGCGCGGGCGATCGGGACGGCGTCGGGGCGCAGCCCGCCGTGGCCGCCGATGCCGGTGATGCCGTCGAGGACGAGGTCGGCGGTGGCGAGTACGTCGTACGGGTCGTCGGTGACGCTGCCTCCGGCGCGCAGGAGTGCGGCGAGGCCGTCGGGGTGGGCGCGGTCGGGGGCGAGCAGCACGGCGGTGACGCCCGCGCCGCGGCGGGCCAGCCGGGCTCCGGCGTACAGGGCGTCCCCGCCGTTGTCGCCGCTCCCGGCGAGGACGACGACACGGGAGCCGTACACCCGCCCCAGCATCCCCGCGCAGGCGGCGGCCAGTCCGGCGGCGGCGCGCTGCATGAGGGTGCCGGGGGGGAGTCGGGCCATGAGCTCCTGCTCGGCGGCGCGGACGGTCTCGACGCGGTAGGCGATACGCATGGGGCCAGCCTTCCCAATCCGGGGGTGGGGTGCCAGTGGGGCCGGTGGTTGTTGTCTGCGGGTTGCCTCCGGCTCGGGCGTGGGGGTGAGGTGAGGTCCCGGGGGCCGGTGGTTGTCTGCGGGTCGAGGTGGGTTGATCGCGCAGTTCCCCGCGCCCCTGAGGGGGTTGCCTCCGGCTCGGGAATGGAGTGGGCCCCCGAAGGCCCGTGCCTGTCTGCGGGCCGGCTCGGACTGAGCGCGCAGTTCCCCGCGCCCCTTGAGGGGGTTGCCCCCCCAGCCCAAGCGTGAAGTGGCCCCCCAGGGGCCCGTGTCTGTCTGCCGGCCAGCTTCAGTCGCGCGCGCAGTTCCCCACGCCCCTACGTGGTCCGCCCCCTCCCCACCGCAGAAGCACAGCCCCCAGGGGCGCGGGGAACTGCGCGGCCAGCCCCCACTCACCCGCAGACAAAGCCCGGGCCAGACACCGCCCCCTCCCCCCTCACCCCTCCGCAATCACCACCGCCGACGCCACCCCCGCGTCATGGCTCAACGACACATGCCACCCCCGCACCCCCAGCTCCTCCGCCCGGGCCGCCACGCTCCCCCGTACCCGCAGCCGCGGCTGCCCGCTCTCCTCCACGTACACCTCCGCGTCCGTCCAGCGCAGTCCGGCCGGGGCGCCCAGGGCCTTCGCCAGGGCCTCCTTCGCCGCGAAGCGGACCGCCAGGGACGCCGTGCCGCGGCGCTCCCCGCTCGGCAGCAGCAGCTCGTCCTCCACGAACAGGCGGTCGAGGAGGCCCGGCGTGCGTCGCAGGGACTCCCCGAAGCGTTCGACCTCGGCGACGTCGATACCCACTCCGATGATCATTCGACCGTGACCGACTTCGCGAGGTTGCGCGGCTGGTCCACCTCGTTGCCCCGCGCCGTGGCCAGCTCGCAGGCGAAGACCTGGAGCGGGACCGTGGCGACCAGCGGCTGGAGCAGCGTGGGCGTGGCGGGGATGCGGATCAGATGGTCCGCGTACGGCACCACCGCCTCGTCGCCGACCTCCGCGATCACGATCGTCCGCGCCCCTCGCGCCCTGATCTCCTGGATGTTCGACACGATCTTGTCGTGCAGCACCGAACGGCCCCGCGGCGACGGCACCACGACCACCACCGGCAGATCCGGCTCGATCAGCGCGATCGGGCCGTGCTTGAGCTCGCCCGCCGCGAACCCCTCCGCGTGCATATAGGCGAGCTCCTTGAGCTTGAGCGCGCCCTCCAGCGCCACCGGATAGCCCACGTGGCGGCCCAGGAACAGCACGGTGTTCTTGGCCGCGAGCGAGCGCGCCAGCTCCCGCACCGGCTCCATCGTCTCCAGCACCTGGTCGACGTCGCGCGCGATCGACGCCAGGTCCCGGATCACCGCCCGGATCTCGTCGCCCCACTTCGTCCCGCGCACCTGCCCCAGGTACAGCGCGACCAGGTAGCAGGCGACCAGCTGGGTCAGGAACGCCTTGGTGGACGCGACGGCGACCTCGGGGCCCGCGTGCGTGTACAGGACCGCGTCCGACTCGCGCGGGATGGTCGAGCCGTTGGTGTTGCAGACGGCCAGCACCTTCGCGCCCTGCTCGCGCGCGTGCCGCAGCGCCATCAGGGTGTCCATGGTCTCGCCGGACTGCGAGATCGCGATCACCAGCGTGCGCCGGTCGAGGATCGGGTCGCGGTAGCGGAACTCGCTGGCCAGCTCGGTCTCGCACGGGATCCGCGTCCAGTGCTCGATCGCCAGCTTGGCGATCATGCCCGCGTGGTACGCCGTACCGCACGCGACGATCACGACCTTGTCGACCTCGCGCAGCTCCGCCGCCGGGATGCGGACCTCGTCGAGGGTCAGCGAACCCGCGCCGTCGATGCGGCCGAGCAGCGTATCGGCCACGGCCTTGGGCTGCTCGGCGATCTCCTTGAGCATGAAGTAGTCATAGCCCCCCTTCTCCGCGGCCGACGCGTCCCAGTCCACGTGGTACGACCGCACCTGTGCGGGAGCCCCGTCGAAGTCGGTGACCGACACACCGTCCCGCCGCAGCTCCACGACCTGGTCCTGGCCCAGCTCGATCGCGGACCGCGTGTGGGCGATGAACGCGGCCACGTCCGAGGCGAGGAAGGACTCACCCTCTCCAACGCCCACCACCAGCGGGGAGTTCCGCCGCGCCCCGACCACCACGTCCGGCTCGTCGGCGTGCACCGCGACCAGCGTGAACGCCCCGTCCAGCCGCCGGCACACCTGCCGCATCGCCTCGGCCAGGTCCTCGGTCGAGGAGTACGCCTCGGCCAGCAGGTGCGCCACGACCTCGGTGTCCGTCTCGGAGGCCAGCGCGTGGCCGCGCTCCTCCAGCTCCGCCCGCAGCGCCGCGAAGTTCTCGATGATCCCGTTGTGGACGACCGCGACCCGGCCCGCGTTGTCGAGGTGCGGGTGGGCGTTGGCGTCCGTCGGCCCGCCGTGGGTGGCCCAGCGGGTGTGCCCGATGCCGGTGGAGCCGCTCGGCAGCGGCCGGTCCACCAGGGCCTTCTCCAGGTTGACGAGCTTGCCGGCCTTCTTGGCCGCGGCCAGCCCGCCGTCGGCGAGGACCGCGACCCCCGCCGAGTCGTAGCCCCGGTATTCGAGCCGCTTCAGCCCGGCGATGACAACATCGAGCGCTGACTGCGCTCCCACGTACCCGACGATTCCGCACATGGCGGCAGCCTACGACCGCCGGGCCGCGAAACGGGCCCACTCCCGCGGCCCGCCCCCGCGGTGCGCCGCGTGACCCACCCCACCCCCCACATCCGGCCGCCAGCCACGACAATGGGCCTGTGATCACTTCGCCGCCACGCAGCGCCCAACGCCGGGCGGACTCGACTCCCTACGTCGACCTGACCCGCAGCGAGTGGAGCGCTCTGCGGGACAAGTCGCCCCTTCCGCTGACCGCCGAGGAGCTGGAGCGGCTGCGCGGCCTCGGTGACGTCATCGACCTCGACGAGGTGCGGGACGTCTATCTGCCGCTCTCCCAGCTGCTCAACCTGTACGTGCAGGCCACCTCCGAGCTGCGCGGCGCCCTCAACACCTTCCTGGGCGGCTCCGGCAACGGCCACAGCGCCCAGCGCGGCACCCCGTTCGTCATAGGAGTGGCCGGGTCGGTCGCCGTCGGCAAGTCCACGGTGGCCCGCCTGCTCCAGGCGATGCTGGCCCGCTGGCCCGAGCACCCGCGCGTGGAGCGGGTCACCACCGACGGCTTCCTCTATCCGATGGCCGAGCTCCAGCGGCGCGGTCTGATGTCGCGCAAGGGGTTCCCCGAGTCGTACGACCGGCGCGCGCTGACCCGGTTCGTCGCCGACATCAAGGCGGGCAAGGACGAGGTCACCGCGCCCGTCTACTCCCACCTGATCTACGACCGGGTGCCCGGCGAGCTGCTGACCGTGCGCCGCCCGGACATCCTCATCGTGGAGGGCCTCAACGTCCTCCAGCCCGCCCTGCCCGGCCAGGACGGCCGCACCCGGGTCGGTCTCGCCGACTACTTCGACTTCAGCGTCTACGTGGACGCCCGGGCCGAGGACATCGAGACCTGGTACCTGAACCGTTTCCGCAAGCTGCGCGCGACGGCGTTCCAGGACCCGTCCTCGTACTTCCGCAAGTACACGCAGGTCTCCGAGGAGGAGGCGCTCGACTACGCGCGCACCGCCTGGCGGACCATCAACCGGCCCAACCTGGTGGAGAACGTGGCCCCGACCCGCGGGCGCGCCACCCTCATCGTCCGCAAAGGCCCCGACCACAAGGTCCAGAAGCTGTCCCTGCGCAAGCTCTGACGCCGGGACGGAAGACAGAAGAACGAGCGGGCCCGCCGGGAACTCCCCCGGCGGGCCCGCTCGTTGGGCGTACGTGCGTACGAAGGTACGCGCCCGGTCCTAGCCCAGGGCCGACTTGACCACGTCCGCCAGGCGGCCCGCCACCGACCGCGCCTGGTCGATGTCGGCGGCCTCGACCATCACGCGCACCAGCGGCTCGGTGCCCGAGGGGCGCAGCAGCACGCGCCCGGTGGAGCCCAGCTCGCGCTCGGCCTCGGTGACCGCGGAGGTCAGCTCGGCCGAGGTGGCCACCCGGGACTTGTCGACGTCCGGCACGTTGACCAGGACCTGCGGCAGGCGCTCCATGACGCCCGCGAGGTCGGCCAGGGTGCGGCCGGTCGCGGCGACCCGGGCCGCCAGCATCAGACCGGTGAGGGTGCCGTCGCCGGTGGTCGCGTGGTCGAGGATGATCACGTGGCCGGACTGCTCGCCGCCCAGCGCGTAGCCGTGCTCCTTCATCGACTCCAGCACATAGCGGTCGCCGACGCCCGTCTGGACCACCTGGAGGCCCTCGCGCTCCATGGCGATCTTGAAGCCGAGGTTGGACATCACCGTGCCGACGACCGCGTCGCCGCGCAGGGTGCCCGCCTCGCGCATGGCCAGCGCGAGCACGGCGAGGATCTGGTCGCCGTCGACCTCGTTGCCCCGCGCGTCCACGGCCAGGCAGCGGTCGGCGTCGCCGTCGTGGGCGATGCCGAGGTCGGCGCCGTGCTCGACGACGGCGGCCTTCAGCAGGTCCAGGTGGGTCGAGCCGCAGCCGTCGTTGATGTTGAGCCCGTCCGGCTCGGCGCCGATGGTGACGACCTCGGCCCCGGCCCGGGTGAACGCCTCGGGCGAGACCCGGGCGGCGGCGCCGTGCGCCTCGTCCAGGACGACCTTCAGACCGTCGAGGCGGTTGGGCAGCACGCCGATGAGGTGGGCGACGTACTTGTCGAAGCCCTCCTTGTACGCGCGGACCCGGCCCACGCCCGCACCGGTCGGGCGCTGCCACGGCTCGCCCGTGCGGTGCTGGTCGTAGACGCGCTCGATCCGGTCCTCCAGCTCGTCGGCGAGCTTGTGGCCGCCGCGCGCGAAGAACTTGATGCCGTTGTCCGGCATGGCGTTGTGGCTGGCGGAGAGCATCACACCGAGGTCCGCGCCGAGCGCGCCGGTGAGATACGCCACGGCCGGGGTCGGCAGCACGCCGACGCGCAGCACGTCGACGCCGGCGCTGGCGAGGCCCGCGACGACCGCGGCCTCCAGGAACTCCCCGGAGGCGCGGGGGTCGCGCCCGACCACCGCGGTGGGCCGATGGCCCGCGAAGGTCCCCGCCTCGGCCAGTACGTGAGCCGCCGCGACCGAGAGGCCGAGCGCCAGCTCAGCCGTCAGATCGGCGTTGGCCACGCCGCGTACACCGTCCGTGCCGAAGAGTCGTCCCACTGCTGTCCTCCATTGAGATCCACCGGCGCCGCACCCGGGCGCCCACCACTGGTGTCAAAAACAACGCCGCCCCGGCAGCACCAAGAGTGCTGCCGGGGCGGACGAGAGCCGTACAGGCGGCAGGCGCGGTTTAGCGCTTGCTGTACTGCGGGGCCTTGCGGGCCTTCTTGAGACCGGCCTTCTTGCGCTCGACCGCACGGTCGTCGCGGGAGAGGAAGCCGGCCTTCTTCAGCGCCGGGCGGTTGTTCTCGACATCCGCCTCGTTCAGCGCACGGGCCACGCCGAGGCGCAGGGCGCCGGCCTGGCCGGACACGCCGCCACCCGAGATGCGGGCGATGACGTCGTAGCGGTTGTCGAGCTCGAGCACCTTGAAGGGCTCGTTGACTTCCTGCTGGTGGACCTTGTTCGGGAAGTAGTCCTCGAGCGTACGCCCGTTGATCTTCCACTTGCCGGTGCCCGGGACGATCCGGACGCGGGCGATGGCGTTCTTGCGACGGCCCAGGCCGGCGGCCGGCTGCGGGTCGCCGAAGCGGGACGCCAGGGACTCGGTGGTGTACTCGCCCTCGACGGGGACCTCGGACTCGAAGGTGGTGACCTCCGCGTAGGTCTCTTCGCCCTCGACGGGGGTCTCGACAGTGGTCTCGGCCACGATGCTCCTCAGATTCTTTTCTGTCTTAGGGGGTGTGGTGGCCGGAACTACTGCGCGACCTGGGTGATCTCGAACGGCACCGGCTGCTGGGCAGCGTGGGGGTGCTGGTCGCCCGAGTAGACCTTCAGCTTCGAGAGCATCTGACGGCCCAGGGAGTTCTTGGGGATCATGCCTCGGATGGCCTTCTCGACGGCCTTCTCCGGGTTGTTCGCCAGGAGGTCGTCGTAGCGCACGGAGCGGAGACCGCCCGGGTAGCCGGAGTGGCGGTAGGCCAGCTTCTGCTCGCGCTTGTTGCCGGACAGGTGAACCTTGTCGGCGTTGATGATGATGACGAAGTCACCCATGTCCATGTGGGGCGCATAGACGGGCTTGTGCTTGCCCCGGAGGAGGTTCGCAGCGGTCGTCGCGAGACGGCCCAGGACGACGTCCTGGGCGTCAATGACGTGCCACTGGCGAGTGATGTCGCCGGGCTTGGGGCTGTACGTACGCACGGTCGTAGCCTTCGCTTCTTCAGTGGATGGGGTCCAGAAACATTGCACCCTGAAGCGATCATGCAGCTTGGGCTCACAATGCCGGGGACGCTGCCCGTATGCGAGCCACTGGTAACTGCTCCAGAGAACCTACGTAGTGGCCCCTCGCGTGAGAACGACCAAGCCAATACGCATAACGAACCAGAAGAATACCCACGCTCCCCCGCGCCGGTCAAAACGCCCCCGGTACGGCCCGTCCTCCGGCTGCGGCCGAGTGGGGGGCGAAAGTGGCGCACCGCAGGGGGCCCGGGGGCGCAGCACCCCGGAAGACCCCTATCGAGCCCGCTCCACCCGGCGCTCGTCCCACACCGGCTCCGCGCTCTCGCGCACCACCCCGTCCGACCCGAACACCAGGTACCGGTCGAAGGCGCGGGCGAACCAGCGGTCGTGGGTGACGGCCAGCACCGTCCCCTCGTACGCCTCCAGCCCGTCCTGGAGCGCCTCCGCCGACTCCAGGTCGAGGTTGTCCGTCGGCTCGTCCAGGAGCAGCGCCGTGGTCCCGGCCAGCTCCAGCAGGAGGATCTGGAAGCGCGCCTGCTGCCCGCCGGAGAGCCGCTCGAACGCCTGGTCCCCCTGCCGCTCCAGCTCGTACCGCCGCAGCACCGACATCGCCCCGCCCCGGTCCTTGGCGTGCTCCGTCCACAGGATGTCGACGAGCGTGCGCCCGAGCAGCTCGGGGTGCGCGTGCGTCTGCGCGAAGTGGCCGGGCACCACCCGCGCCCCCAGCTTCCACAGACCCGTGTGCGCCACCGAGGGATCCCCCGCGAGGAGGCGCAGGAAGTGCGACTTGCCCGAGCCGTTCGACCCCAGGACCGCCACCCGCTCGCCGTAGAAGATCTCCAGCGAGAACGGCTTCATCAGCCCGGTCAGCTCAAGGTTCTCGCAGGTCACGGCCCGTACACCGGTACGGCCGCCGCGCAGCCGCATCGTGATCTCCTGCTCGCGCGGCGGCTCCGGAGGCGGCCCGGCCTCCTCGAACTTCTTCAGCCGCGTCTGGGCCGCCGCGTACCGCGAGGCCAGCTCGTGGCTGACCGAGGCCGCCTGCCGCAGCGAGACCACCAGCTTCTTCAGCTGGGCGTGCTTCTCCTCCCAGCGCCGCTTCAGCTCCTCGAAGCGGGCGAACCGCTCCTTGCGGGCCGCGTGGAAGGTGTCGAAGCCGCCGCCGTGCACCCACACGTCGGAGCCGTCGACCCCGGGCTCCACCGCGATGATCTTCTGGGCGGCCCGGGAGAGCAGCTCCCGGTCGTGCGAGATGAACAGCACCGTCTTGCGCGTGGCCCGCAGCTGGTCCTCCAGCCACCGCTTGCCGGGTACGTCCAGATAGTTGTCCGGCTCGTCGAGCAGCAGCACCTCGTCGGAGCCGCGCAGCAGCGCCTCCAGCACGAGCCGCTTCTGCTCACCGCCGGAGAGCGTGCGCACCTCGCGGAACTGGGCCTTGTCGTACGGGACGCCGAGGGCGGCCATCGTGCAGACGTCCCACAGGGTCTCGGCCTCGTACCCCCGCACGTCCGCCCAGTCGGAGAGCGCCTGCGCGTACCGCATCTGCGCGGACTCGTCGTCCACCGTCATGATCAGGTGCTCGGCCTCGTCCACGGCCTTCGCCGCCGCCCGGATCCTCGGCTGCGCGACCGACACCAGCAGGTCCCGTACGGTCGTGTCGTCCCGCACCGAGCCCACGAACTGCGGCATCACACCGAGCCCGCCGCCCACGGAGACGGTCCCGCCGTGCGGCTGGAGCTCGCCGGAGATCATCCGCAGCAGGGTGGTCTTCCCGGCGCCGTTCGCCCCGACCAGGGCCACCACCGCACCCTCCCCCACCCGGAACGACGCGTCGGCGAGCAGGACCCGCCCGTCCGGCAGGTAGTACTCCAGGTGTGCGGCTTCTACATGTCCCATGGGCGGATTGTCGCCCACCCCGTACTCGCGCTCACAATCGAATTAAGATGCGCGCCATGAGCTTTGGGCAAGGGGGACCCGCATGGGGCCCGGGGGACAACGGCACACCGGACTGGGCGGCGCTCGCCGACGAGGCCGCCGCGCGGGGCCGCAAGAAGCGCTGGCTGCTGATCGGCGGTGGCGCGCTGGCCACGGCGGCGGTGGTGGCGATCGTCGCCACGGCCATCGTGAGCTCCGGTGACTCCAAGGACGGCGCCGACGGGAAGTCCCCCAGCGAGCTGCCCTCCGCCCAGACGCTGCCCAGCGGCACCGCCGAGCCGCAGCCGTCGTTCTCCTCGGTGGCGCCGCCGCCCCCGCCCAACCCGCACGACTTCATATCCAGCGCCAAGAAGGACAAGGCGCCGCTGAGCGCCGACACGCTCTTCCCGGGCAAGACGCTGAAGATGGGCGACCGCACCTACACCAAGGGCGCCACCGCCCGCACCACCGACTGCGCCGCCGCCACCCGCGGCTCGCTCGGCTCGGTGCTCACCTCCAACGGCTGCGACCAGGTCATCCGGGCCACCTACGTCCGGGACGGCGTCGCCGTGACGATCGGCGTGGCCACCTTCGAGACCGAGGCCAAGGCGCAGCGCGCCAAGCAGCAGGCGGGCATCGGCCTCGCCCCGCTCGCGGGATCGGGGGTCCCCGGCTTCTGCGACGGCGGCCACGCCGTCTGCCGCAACACGTCGAACTCGTACGGCCGGTACGCCTACTTCGGCATCAGCGGCTACACCAACGGCAAAAGCGTCACCAAGGGCGACAAGAACGCCTTCGCCCCCGGCGACGACCTGGCCGAGTTCACCTTCCGCCAGATCGTCGCCCGGGGCGAACAGCAGGCCCAGGCGGCGGCGGCCCCGCCCGTCTGAGCCCCGGCGCACCGGGCCCGGGGGCGGCCCCTCAGCAGCAGCCCGCCCCCGGCCCGCTCCCCGGCAGCGTCCGCATGTTGCGGGCCTCGCGGCTGCGGGCGGCAAGGAGTTCGTCGGCGGGGTAGCCGACCTCCTCCAGGGTCAGCCCGTGCGGCTTGACCACGTGCACGGACGAGTCCCGTACGGCCGCGGCCAGCACCTTGCCCGGCCACTCCACCCCCCGGTGCCCGTCCCCCACGTACAGCAGCGCGCCCACCAGCGAGCGCACCATGTTGTGGCAGAAGGCGTCGGCGCGGACCGTCGCGGTGACGACGCCGTCCTCGCCCCGCGTCCAGGAGAGCTCCTGGAGGGTGCGGATGGTGGTGGCGCCCTCGCGCTTCTTGCAGTACGCGGCGAAGTCGTGCTCGCCGAGCAGCGCGGCCGAGGCGGCGTTCATCGCCTCGACGTCCAACTCCCAGTCGTGCCACAGCACATGGCCGCGCAGCAGCGGGTCGACCCCGCCGGGGTTGTCGGTCACCCGGTAGGCGTACCGCCGCCAGATCGCGGAGAAGCGCGCGTTGAAGCCGCTGGGGGCCTCGGCGACGCGCCAGATCCGCACGTCGTGCGCCAGTCGACCCGCGAGCCGCCGCAGCAGCTTCTCGCGGTGCTCGGCCCAGACCTCCTCGGGCAGGTCGACGTGGGCCACCTGGCCGCGCGCGTGGACGCCCGCGTCGGTACGTCCGGCGACGGTGAGGTCGTACGTCCGGGACGACCGGGTCACCGTCCGCAGCGCGTTCTCGATCTCACCCTGGACGGTCCGCCGGCCGCTGGGCTGCTTGGCCCAGCCGGAGAAGTCCTTGCCGTCATAGCTCAGGTCCAGCCGCACCCGGACCAGGCCGGGCTCCACCTCATCACTCACGAACAGAATCCTCTCAGAGCGGCGGGAAAACGGAACGGGCCCGTCCCCCAGGGGGAACGGACCCGTCCGTCGGTCTGCGGAACGCTTACGCGTCCTTCGACTCCTCCGCCGGAGCGGCGTCCTCGGCCTCGGTCGCCTCGGCGCCCTTGGCCTCGTCGGCCTCCTTGACGGCGCGCTTGGTCGCGGCCTCGGCCTCGGCGACGGTCGCCTTCTTGGCGATCTCGCCCTCGACCAGCTCGATCACGGCCATCGGCGCGTTGTCACCACGGCGGTTGCCGATCTTGGTGATACGGGTGTAACCACCCGGACGCTCCGAGTACCGCGGGGCGATCTCGGTGAAGAGGGTGTGGACGATGCCCTTGTCGGTGATCGTCTGCAGCACCAGGCGACGGTTGTGGATGTCGCCCTTCTTCGCCTTGGTGATCAGGCGCTCGGCGACCGGACGCAGGCGGCGGGCCTTGGCCTCGGTCGTGGTGATGCGGCCGTGCTCGAAGAGCGACTTCGCCAGGTTGGCGAGGAGCAGCTTCTCGTGCGCGGCGCTGCCGCCCAGACGGGCACCCTTGGTGGGACGCGGCATGGTGTTTCTCCTTGGTGTCTGCCCCGGCCGTATCAGGTACCGGGGTCAGTATCCGAGCAGGCGGTTACCTGTCGGAGATCCAGGCTCCCGAAGGGGCCTGGAAGGGGCGCGGGGCGGTGTCGATATGCGACTCCGTCGCGTGGGCGCGACCAGCCACAGCCGGTCCGCGGAAGCAGTACGGCCTCCCCGCGGAGCGCTTAGTACTGCTCGGTCTCCACGAAGCCCGCGTCCGCGTCGTCGTCGGCGCCGAAGGCGTCGGCGGCGGCGGTCGGGTCGAATCCGGGCGGGCTGTCCTTGAGGGCCAGGCCCATGCCGGCCAGCTTCGCCTTGACCTCGTCGATCGACTTCGCACCGAAGTTGCGGATGTCGAGCAGGTCGGCCTCGGAGCGGGCGACGAGCTCACCCACGGAGTGGATGCCCTCGCGCTTGAGGCAGTTGTACGACCGAACGGTGAGCTCCAGCTCCTCGATCGGCAGGGCGAGGTCGGCGGCCAGGGCGGCGTCCGTCGGGGACGGGCCCATGTCGATGCCCTCGGCGTCGATGTTGAGCTCGCGCGCCAGACCGAACAGCTCGACCAGGGTCTTGCCGGCCGACGCCATGGCGTCACGCGGACGCATGGCCTGCTTGGTCTCGACGTCGACGATCAGCTTGTCGAAGTCGGTGCGCTGCTCGACACGGGTCGCCTCGACCTTGTACGTGACCTTGAGCACCGGGGAGTAGATGGAGTCGACCGGGATACGGCCGATCTCCTGGCCCAGCTGCTTGTTCTGCACGGCGGAGACGTAGCCGCGACCGCGCTCGACGGTCAGCTCCATCTCCAGCTTGCCCTTGCCGTTGAGCGTGGCGAGGACGAGGTCCGGGTTGTGCACCTCGACACCGGCCGGGGGCGCGATGTCGGCGGCGGTGACCAGGCCCGGGCCCTGCTTGCGCAGGTACATCACGACCGGCTCGTCGTGCTCCGAGGAGACGACCAGCTGCTTGATGTTGAGGATGAGGTCGGTCACGTCCTCCTTGACGCCCGGCACGGTGGTGAACTCGTGCAGAACGCCGTCGATCCGGATGCTGGTGACAGCGGCGCCCGGGATCGAGGAGAGGAGGGTACGGCGGAGCGAGTTGCCGAGGGTGTAGCCGAAGCCCGGCTCCAGCGGCTCGATCACGAACCGGGAGCGGTACTCGTCGACGACCTCTTCGGTCAGCGAAGGACGCTGAGCGATAAGCATGTGTGTTCCTTCAGTCGTGGGCGCCCACTATTTGACGCCCTCGGGGTACTGCGTACTGCAAGGGTACGGGCGGCAGCCCCCCGGAGAGGGGTTCTGCCGCCCGAAACCTCAAGCCCTGCCGGCAGTCCGGCGACCGTGCGTCAGACGCGGCGGCGCTTGGGCGGACGGCAGCCGTTGTGCGGCGTCGGGGTGACGTCCTGGATCGAGCCGACCTCGAGGCCGGTGGCCTGGAGGGAGCGGATCGCGGTCTCACGGCCGGAGCCGGGACCCTTGACGAAGACGTCGACCTTGCGCATGCCGTGCTCCTGCGCGCGGCGGGCGGCCGACTCGGCGGCCATCTGCGCGGCGAACGGAGTCGACTTGCGGGAGCCCTTGAAGCCGACGTGGCCGGCGGACGCCCAGGAGATCACGTTGCCCGCGGGGTCCGTGATCGAGACGATGGTGTTGTTGAACGTGCTCTTGATGTGCGCGTGGCCGTGAGCGACGTTCTTCTTTTCCTTGCGGCGCACCTTCTTGGCAGCGCCCTGACGACCCTTGGGGGGCATCTATAACTCCTACGGGAGGTGGTCGGTCCTACAGCGAAGACCGCTGAGTAAGCGTCCGGCTGAGGACTACTTCTTGCCCGGCTTCTTCTTGCCGGCGATCGCGCGACGCGGGCCCTTGCGGGTACGGGCGTTCGTGCTGGTGCGCTGGCCGTGGACCGGAAGGCCACGACGGTGACGCAGACCCTGGTAGCAACCGATCTCGACCTTGCGGCGGATGTCGGCCTGGATCTCGCGGCGGAGGTCACCCTCGGTACGGAGGTTGGCGTCCACGTACTCGCGGATCTTGACCAGGTCCTCTTCGGCCAGGTCACGAACGCGGGTGTTCGGGTTCACGCCGGTGGAGGCGAGGATCTCCTTGGACCGGGTGCGCCCGATACCGAAGACGTAGGTGAGTGCGATCTCCACGCGCTTTTCGCGCGGGATGTCAACACCGGAAACGCGTGCCATTCAATGGCTCCTGTGTGTTCGGGGGTCTTCCGCAGAACCGTTCCCGACCGCCGTACTAGGTACGGATCGGGTCCCCGGCCCCCGCCGGAGGTGTCGCCGACCCTGTGTGGGCTGGGCGGGCTCTGCGTATGTACGTTTTCGTGCGTCGCGCGAAGAACTGCGTAAGTGCAGGTCGGTCGGCGTGCGTCAGCCCTGGCGCTGCTTGTGGCGCAGGTTGTCGCAGATGACCATGACCCGGCCGTGACGGCGGATCACCTTGCACTTGTCGCAGATCTTCTTGACGCTCGGCTTGACCTTCATGGGATTCAGGTTCTCCGGGTCGTGAGATCTACTTGTACCGGTAGACGATCCGGCCACGCGTCAGGTCGTACGGAGAGAGCTCCACCACGACCCTGTCATCGGGGAGGATGCGGATGTAGTGCATCCGCATCTTGCCGCTGATGTGCGCGAGGACTTTGTGACCGTTCTGGAGCTCCACCTTGAACATGGCGTTCGGGAGGGACTCGATCACGGTGCCCTCGATTTCGATGGCACCTTGCTTCTTGGCCACGCTTCGCCTTTCGAATCGGCTACCTTGATCGACTCCCGCGATCGTGTGCGGACACACTGATACACGAGAGCCGACGCATCAGTCTACGTCAGGGCACCCGAAAAGACGAATCAGGGAAGTTTGCCCTCTAGCGTAGATCGTTAAGCGGACAACCCGGGACGCGCCGGACCGACGCCCCCGCGGCCTCAGCCCAGCGGGTCCGGCGCCGTCGTCACGCCGTACTCGGCCAGCTTTGCCTTGCCGCAGTCCGGGGAGGTCAGGACGATCGGGCCGGCCTCGGTCAGGGCCACCGAGTGCTCCCAGTGCGAGGACCAGGTGCCGTCCGTGGTGATGACCGTCCAGTCGTCCTCCAGGACCTCCGTGCGCGGGGTGCCGAGCGACACCATCGGCTCGATGGCCAGGCAGAAGCCGGGGACCAGCTTCGGGTTGTGGCGGCCGAGGAGGCGGCGCTTGTCCACGTAGTTCAGCAGGTGGGGGTCCATGTGCATCTCGGAGCCGATGCCGTGGCCGCCGTACTCCTCGATGATCCCGTACTTGCCCTTCGGCGGGCGCGGCTGGCGGCGGATGTAGCTCTCGATCGCCCGGGAGACGTCCACCAGGCGGTTGCCCTTCTTCACCGCCGCGATCCCGGCCCACATCGACTCCTCGGTGACCCGGGAGAGCTCGATCAGCTCCGGAGCGTGGCCGGAGCCCACGAAGGCGGTGAAGGCCGCGTCCCCGTGCCAGCCGTCGACGATCGCGCCCGCGTCGATGGAGATGACGTCGCCGTCCTTCAGGACGGTCTTCTCGTCCGGGATGCCGTGGACGACGACCTCGTTGACCGAGGTGCAGATGGTGGCGGGGAAGCCGCCGTACCCCAGGAAGTTCGACTTGGCGCCGTGCTCGGCGATCACCTTGCGGGCGACCTCGTCCAGGTCCCTCGTCGTGGCGCCGGGCACTGCGGCCTCGCGGGTCGCCGCGTGGATGGCGGCGACGACCAGCCCCGCCTCGCGCATCTTCGCGATCTGCTCGGGGGTCTTGATCTCCACCATGGCGGCTGACGCCTTTCTGAGTACGGATACGGGGGTACGTCAACGATACGGCCCGCCGGACCCGCACACGGCAGCGGCCGCGGCGCCCCCGCAAGGGGCACCGCGGCCGCGAACCGCGTACGGATGAGGTGTCAGGCCGTCTTCTCGGCCTTCAGAGCGTGCATCGCGCGCTCCGTGACCTCGTCGACCTTGCCGAGCGCCGAGATCGTCACGACCAGGCCCTGGGCCCGGTAGAAGTCGATGATCGGCTCGGTCTCGGTGTGGTAGACCTCCAGGCGCTTGCGGACCGTGGCCTCGGTGTCGTCACCGCGCTGGTACAGCTCGCCGCCGCAGATGTCGCAGACACCCTCGGTCTTCGGCGCGTTGTAGGCGACGTGGAAGACGTGCGCGGAGTCGGTGCGGCAGATGCGCCGGCCGGCGATCCGCTTCACGACCTCGTCCTCGGGCACTTCGAGGTCCAGGACGGCGTCGAGCCGCACGCCGTCCGTCTTCAGCGCCTCGTCGAGGGCCTCGGCCTGGACCACGTTGCGCGGGAAGCCGTCGAGCAGGAAACCGCTCTGCGCGTCCGGCTGAGCCATGCGGTCCTTGGCCATCCCGATGGTGACCTCGTCGGGCACCAGGTTGCCCGCGTCCATGTACGCCTTGGCCTGCTTGCCCAGGTCCGTGCCCTGGCTGATGTTGGCACGGAAGAGGTCGCCCGTGGAGATGTGCGGGATCCCGAGGTTCTTGGCGAGGAACGCGGCCTGCGTTCCCTTGCCGGCACCGGGCGGCCCGACGAGGACGATTCGCATCAGCGGAGGAACCCTTCGTAATTGCGCTGCTGGAGCTGGCTCTCGATCTGCTTCACGGTCTCCAGACCCACACCCACGATGATGAGGATGCTTGTCCCGCCCAGCGGGAAGCTCTGGTTGGCCCCGAAGATCACCAACGCCATCGTCGGTACGAGCGCGATCAGTCCCAGATACAGCGACCCCGGCCAGGTGATCCGGTTGAGCACGTAGCTCAGGTACTCAGCAGTAGGTCGACCAGCCCGGATGCCCGGGATGAAGCCACCATACTTCTTCATGTTGTCGGCGACTTCCTCGGGGTTGAACGAGATCGCCACATAGAAGAAGGCGAAGAACACGATCAGGAGGAAGTAGCTGATGATGTAGTACGGGTGGTCGCCCTTGACGAAGTTGTCCTTGATCCAGGTGGCCCAGCCCGAGGTCGAGTTCGAGAACTGTACGACCAATGCGGGGATGTAGAGCAGCGAGGACGCGAAGATGACGGGAATCACACCCGCCTGGTTGACCTTCAGCGGGATGTAGGTCGAGGTACCGCCGTAGGAACGGCGGCCGATCATGCGCTTCGCGTACTGCACCGGGATACGGCGCTGGGCCTGCTCGACGAAGACCACCAGGGCGACCATGACCAGGCCGACCAGGATGACGGTGCCGAACTCGATCCAGCCCTGGGCCAGGTGCCCCTGCTTCTTGATGGCCCACAGCGAGGTGGGGAAGCTGGAGGCGATCGAGATGAACATCAGGATCGACATGCCGTTGCCGATGCCGCGGTCGGTGATGAGCTCACCGAGCCACATGACGGCGGCGGTGCCCGCGGTCATGGTGATGACCATCGTGATGGTGGTGAAGATCGACCGGTTGGGCACGATCTCGCTGGCGACCTGGCAGCCGCTGAACAGCGCACCCGAGCGGGCGGTGGCCACCAGGCCGGTGCCCTGGAGGATCGCCAGGGCGACCGTCAGGTAACGCGTGTACTGCGTGATCTTGGCCGTGCCGGCCTGGCCCTCCTTCTTGAGGGCCTCCAGACGCGGGATCACCACGGTCAGCAGCTGCAGGATGATGCTCGCCGTGATGTACGGCATGATGCCCAGCGCGAAGATCGTGATCTGCAGCAGCGCGCCGCCGCTGAACATGTTCACCAGGCCGAAGAGGCTGTTGCCCTGCTGGGCCTGGTCGACACAGATCTGAACGTTCTTGTAGCTCACACCCGGGATCGGGACGTGCGTCCCCATCCGGTAGAGCACGATGATGCCGAGCGTGAAGAGCAGCTTCTTGCGCAGGTCAGGCGTCTTGAACGCCTGGGCGAACGCGGTGAGCACGGTGCCTCCTGCGACCCCCGCGCCAGGTGCGCAAGAGGTGACGGTCTTGAGGATCGACGAATACGAATGAGTCAGAGGAACCGGACGGCATACCGCACGGAAACTTAGACAGTGCACGCCACCTTACCGGCGACCCTGCCCCCCTAGGAACGACCAACCGGGGATGCCCCATATGAGAGGGCATCCCCGGTCGGATGTTCAGGCCAACGAGCTGTCTCAGACGAGCTCGGTGACGGTGCCGCCGGCGGCGGCAATCTTCTCCTTGGCGGAGCCGGAGACGGCGTCGACCGTCACCTGCAGCGCCACGGAGATCTCGCCCTGGCCCAGGACCTTGACGAGGCTGTTCTTGCGCACGGCACCCTTGGCGACCAGGTCGGCAACGGTGACTTCGCCACCCTCGGGGTAGAGGGCGCCGAGCTTGTCCAGGTTCACGACCTGGTACTCGGTGCGGAACGGGTTCTTGAAGCCCTTCAGCTTCGGAAGACGCATGTGGAGGGGCATCTGGCCACCCTCGAAGCGCTCCGGAACCTGGTAACGGGCCTTCGTACCCTTGGTACCACGGCCGGCCGTCTTACCCTTCGACGCCTCACCACGACCCACACGGGTCTTGGCGGTCTTGGCGCCCGGGGCGGGACGGAGGTCGTGGGCCTTGAGCGGCTTGTTCTCCGCCATGTCAGTCGACCTCCTCAACCGTCACGAGGTGGCGGACGGTGTGCACCATGCCGCGGAACTCGGGACGGTCCTCCTTGACAACCACGTCGTTCAGGCGCTTGAGCCCGAGCGAACGCAGGGTGTCGCGGTGGTTCTGCTTGCTGCCGATGTACGACTTCGTCTGCGTGATCTTGAGGCGGGCCATTACGCACCCGCCCCGGCACGCGCACGAAGCAGAGCCGCGGGGGCGACGTCCTCGAGGGGCAGACCGCGGCGGGCCGCGATCTCCTCGGGACGCTGCAGGCCCTTGAGGGCCGCCACGGTCGCGTGCACGATGTTGATCGCGTTGTCGGAGCCGAGCGACTTCGACAGGATGTCGTGAACGCCGGCGCACTCCAGGACGGCGCGCACCGGGCCACCGGCGATAACACCGGTACCGGGGGAAGCAGGCTTCAGCAGGACGACGCCCGCGGCCTTCTCACCCTGGATGGGGTGCGGGATGGTGCCCTGGATGCGGGGAACCTTGAAGAAGTTCTTCTTGGCTTCCTCGACACCCTTGGCGATGGCCGCGGGAACTTCCTTGGCCTTGCCGTAACCGACACCTACGGTGCCGTCACCGTCGCCCACCACGACCAGCGCGGTGAAGCTGAAGCGGCGACCACCCTTGACAACCTTGGCAACGCGGTTGATCGCGACAACGCGCTCAACGTAGGCGGTCTTCTCGGCGGCAGCGCCACCGTCGCGACCCTTCCGGTCCCGCCGCTCGCCGCCACCGGCACCGCTTCCGCGGCGCTGGGGTCCAGCCATTGGATTTACCTCTCTCTGTTACGTCCGTTAGTCCCGGAACCGGGGCTTAGAACTTCAGCCCGGCTTCGCGGGCGGCGTCAGCCAGAGCGGCAATGCGCCCGGCGTACCTGTTGCCACCACGGTCGAACACGACGGCCTCGACACCGGCGGCCTTGGCGCGCTCGGCGACCAGGGCGCCGACCGACTTGGCCTGCGCGGACTTGTCGCCCTCGCTGCCGCGGATCGACGCGTCCAGGTTCGACGCCGACGCCAGGGTGTGACCCTTGATGTCGTCGATGACCTGAGCGGTGATGCCGCGGTTGGAACGCGTCACGACGAGGCGCGGACGCTCCGCCGTACCCGACACGTGCTTGCGGATGCGGACGTGGCGGCGCGCCTTGGCCGCACGCTTGTAAGCGTCGCCCTTGGCGATCTTCACACCGTATGCCATGGCTTACTTACCAGCCTTTCCGACCTTGCGGCGGATGACCTCGCCGGCGTACTTGACGCCCTTGGCCTTGTACGGGTCGGGCTTCCGCAGCTTGCGGATGTTCGCCGCGACCTCGCCGACCTTCTGCTTGTCGATGCCCTCGACCGAGAACTTCGTGGGCGTCTCGACCTTGAAGGTGATGCCTTCGGGGGCCTCGATGGTGATCGGGTGGCTGTATCCGAGCGCGAACTCCAGGTTGGAGCCCTTCGCCTGGACGCGGTAACCGACACCGCTGATCTCGAGCGCCTTGGTGTATCCCTGGGTCACGCCGGTGATCATGTTCGCCACCAGCGTGCGGGACAGGCCGTGCAGGGCCTTGTTCTGACGCTCGTCGTTGGGACGGGTGACGTTGAGAACGCCGTCCTCGCCCTTAACAATCTCGATCGGCGCGGCAACGGTGTGCGTGAGGGTGCCCTTGGGGCCCTTCACGTTGACCGTACGGCCGTCGATGGTGACGTCCACACCAGCGGGAACCTGGATGGGGAGCTTGCCGATTCGCGACATTAGCTTTTCCTCCGTTCCCGACTACCAGACGTAGGCGAGGACTTCCCCACCCACGCCCTTCTTGCCTGCCTGCTGACCGGTCAGGAGACCGTGGGACGTGGAGATGATCGCCACGCCCAGGCCGCCGAGGACCTTCGGCAGGTTGGTGGACTTCGCGTACACACGCAGACCCGGCTTCGAGATCCGCTTGATGCCGGCGATCGAGCGCTCGCGGTTCGGGCCGAACTTCAGCTCGAGGACGAGGTTCTTGCCGACCTCGGCGTCCTCGACCTTCCAGCCGGTGATGAAGCCCTCCTGCTGGAGGATCTCCGCGATGTGCGACTTGATCTTGCTGTGCGGCATCACGACGGTGTCGTGGTACGCCGAGTTAGCGTTACGCAGACGAGTGAGCATGTCTGCGATGGGGTCAGTCATGGTCATGAATTGGCCTTCGGCCTCTCTCGCCGGGGTTTCCTGTATGCGCCATCCCTCTCCCCACTCATGGGCGGGACGGGTGCGGTGCGGGGACCTACGGCGTAGTAAGTCGTCTGGGCGGCGGACGCCCAACCCTCCTAGCCTAAGCCATGGAGGGAGGGGCCTCCGCCCACCCTTTACTTACCGAGAGACTCCGGAAAAACCCGAAAAACGGGGTTTACCAGGAGCTCTTGGTCACGCCCGGCAGCTCGCCACGGTGAGCCATCTCACGAAGGCAGACGCGGCACAGGCCGAACTTGCGGTACACGGAGTGGGGGCGACCGCAGCGCTGGCAGCGGGTGTACCCACGCACACCGAACTTGGGCTTGCGGGCAGCCTTCGCGATGAGAGCCTTCTTCGCCATCTCGCTTACGCCTCCTTGAAGGGGAAGCCGAGGTGACGAAGGAGGGCACGGCCCTCGTCGTCGTTGGTCGCCGTGGTGACCACGGTGATGTCCATACCCCGGGTACGGTCGATCTTGTCCTGGTCGATCTCGTGGAACATGACCTGCTCCGTGAGACCGAAGGTGTAGTTGCCACGGCCGTCGAACTGCTTCGGCGACAGACCGCGGAAGTCACGGATACGCGGCAGCGCGAGCGACAGCGTACGGTCCAGGAACTCCCACATGCGGTCACCGCGGAGGGTGACGTGGCAGCCGATCGGCTGACCCTCGCGCAGCTTGAACTGCGCGATGGACTTCCGGGCCTTCGTCACGGCCGGCTTCTGGCCGGTGATCGTGGTCAGGTCGCGGATGGCGCCGTCGATCAGCTTGGAGTCGCGGGCGGCGTCGCCCACACCCATGTTGACGACGACCTTGACGAGGCCGGGGATCTGCATGACGTTCTCGTACGAGAACTCCTCACGCAGCTTGCCCGCGATCTCCTCGCGGTACTTCGTCTTGAGACGCGGAGTGGTGGTGGTAGCCATCAGATGTCCTCACCCGTCCGCTTGGCAACGCGAACCTTGTTGCCCTCGTCGTCGAAGCGGTAACCGACACGCGTGACGACCTTGTTGCCGTCCTTCTCCACGACGAGCTGAACGTTGCTCACGTGGATCGGGGCCTCGGTGGTCACGATGCCGCCGGTCTGCGAACCGCGAGCGGTCTGGCCGGCCTTCGTGTGCTTCTTGACCCGGTTGACACCCTCGACCAGGACGCGGTCCTCGCGGGGGAAGGCCGCGATGACCTTGCCCTGCTTGCCCTTGTCCTTACCGGTGATGACCTGAACCAGGTCGCCCTTCTTGATCTTCATGCTTACAGCACCTCCGGCGCGAGCGAGATGATCTTCATGAACTTCTTCTCGCGCAGCTCCCGGCCCACCGGGCCGAAGATGCGGGTGCCGCGGGGGTCGCCATCGTTCTTGAGGATGACGGCCGCGTTCTCGTCGAAGCGGATGTACGAGCCGTCCTGACGACGACGCTCCTTGACGGTGCGCACGACGACAGCCTTGACGACGTCGCCCTTCTTCACGTTGCCACCGGGGATCGCGTCCTTGACGGTGGCGACAATGACGTCACCGATGCCCGCGTAGCGGCGACCGGAGCCACCGAGAACACGGATGCAAAGGATCTCCTTGGCACCAGTGTTGTCGGCGACACGCAGTCGCGACTCCTGCTGGATCACGTCTATCTCCTGATCGTCTGCCGGTTCCCGGCCGGGGCCTGATCTCTCAAGCCCCGGCCGAGCCTGGCGGAACTGTTCCTGAGCGAGAGCTCAGGAAATTACTTGGCCTTCTCGAGGATCTCGACGATGCGCCAGCGCTTGGTCGCCGACAGCGGACGCGTCTCCATGATGAGGACGCGGTCGCCGACGCCGGCAGCGTTCTGCTCGTCGTGCGCCTTGAGCTTGTTCGTACGGCGGATGACCTTGCCGTACAGCGCGTGCTTCACGCGGTCCTCGACAGCGACGACGACGGTCTTGTCCATCTTGTCGCTGACGACCAGACCCTCACGGGTCTTGCGGAAACCGCGCGCTTCAGTCGTCTCAGTCACATTCTTCTCGCTCATCAGGCGCTCTCCACCGTCTCGATGCCCAGCTCGCGCTCGCGCATCAGGGTGTAGATCCGGGCGATGTCCTTACGGACGGACTTGAGCCGGCCGTGGTTCTCGAGCTGGCCGGTCGCCGCCTGGAAGCGGAGGTTGAACAGCTCTTCCTTGGCCTCGCTGAGCTTGGCAACAAGCTCCTCGTTGCCCAGTTCGCGCAGCTCGGACGCCTTGGTACCGGCCGACATCACGACTCACCTGCCTCGCGCCGAACGATCCGGCACTTCATCGGAAGCTTGTGAGCAGCGCGGGTGAGCGCCTCACGAGCAATCTTCTCGTTCGGGTAGGACAGCTCGAACATCACCCGGCCCGGGTGAACGTTCGCGACCCACCACTCGGGGGAACCCTTACCGGAACCCATGCGGGTCTCGGCGGGCTTCTTCGTGAGCGGGCGGTCCGGGTAGATGTTGATCCAGACCTTGCCGCCACGCTTGATGTGGCGGGTCATCGCGATACGAGCCGCCTCGATCTGGCGGTTGGTCACGTACGCCGGCGTGAGGGCCTGAATGCCGTACTCGCCGAACGCAACCGTCGTACCACCCTTGGCCATACCGCGGCGCTTGGGGTGGTGCTGCTTGCGGTGCTTGACCCTACGGGGGATCAGCATGTCGGTCAGGCCTCCGTTCCGGTGCTCTCAGCCGGAGCGGCGGCGGCGGGAGCCTCGGCCTTGGGGGCCTCGGCAGCCGGCGCAGCCTGCTGCGGCTTGCGGCCGCGACCGCCACGCTCGCCGCCACGACCACCGCGGCCACCGGCCGGACGGTCGTTGGCGCCACCACGGGCCGGGCGGTTACCCGCACGGGCCGCTGCGTTCTCGGCGCGGACCTCGGCGATGTTCTTGACATCGCCCTTGTAGATCCAGACCTTCACGCCGATGCGGCCGAAGGTCGTCTTGGCCTCGAAGAAGCCGTAGTCCACGTTCGCGCGGAGCGTGTGCAGGGGCACACGGCCCTCGCGGTAGAACTCCGAGCGGGACATCTCGGCGCCGCCGAGACGGCCACCACACTGGATCTTGATGCCCTTGGCGCCGGCCTTCATGGTGCCCTGCATGCTCTTGCGCATGGCACGACGGAAGGAGACGCGGGAGGAGAGCTGCTCGGCGACGGCCTGCGCGACCAGCTGAGCGTCCATCTCGGGGTTCTTGACCTCGAGGATGTTCAGCTGGACCTGCTTGCCCGTGAGCTTCTCGAGGTCGCCGCGGATGCGGTCGGCCTCGGCGCCACGGCGGCCGATGACGATGCCCGGACGAGCGGTGTGGATGTCCACACGCACGCGGTCACGGGTGCGCTCGATCTCCACCTTCGAGATGCCGGCGCGCTCCATGCCGGACGTCATCATCCGACGGATGGCGACGTCTTCCTTGACGTAGTCCTTGTACAGCTTGTCGGCGTACCACCGGGACTTGAAGTCCGTGGTAATGCCGAGCCGGAACCCGTGCGGGTTTACCTTCTGGCCCATTACCGGGTTCCTTCCTTGCTGCTGACGACCACGGTGATGTGGCTGGTCCGCTTACGGATCCGGTAGGCACGGCCCTGAGCACGCGGACGGAACCGCTTCAGGGTCGGGCCCTCGTCCACGTACGCCTCGCTGATGACCAGCGAAGAGGCGTCGGTGTGGTCGTAGTTGTGTGCAGCGTTGGCAATGGCGCTGTCCAGCACCTTGCCAACCGGCACGCTCGCGGCCTGCGGGGCGAAACGCAGGACCGCCTGAGCCTCCGTGGCATCCATGCCACGGATGAGGTCCACCACTCGGCGGGCCTTCATGGGCGTGACGCGGATGTACCGCGCCTGGGCCCTGGCTTCCATGGTTGTCCCTTCGGTGTAAGTCATAGTCGTTCCACCCCGCGTTAGCGGCGCTTCGACTTCCGGTCGTCCTTGACGTGGCCGCGGAAGGTGCGAGTCGGCGAGAACTCACCGAGCTTGTGGCCGACCATCGACTCGGTGACGAACACCGGGACGTGGGTCTTGCCGTTGTGCACCGCGATCGTGTGGCCCAGCATGCTGGGGATGATCATCGAGCGACGGGACCAGGTCTTGATGACGTTCTTGGTGCCTGCCTCGTTCTGTACGTCCACCTTCTTGATGAGGTGTCCGTCGACGAAGGGCCCCTTCTTGAGACTGCGCGGCATCTAAACCCGCTCCTAGCGCTTCTTGTTCGTCTTGCGGCGGCGGACGATGTACTTGCTCGATGCCTTCTTCGGCGAGCGAGTACGACCCTCCTTCTGACCCCACGGCGAGACCGGGTGGCGACCACCGGAGGTCTTGCCCTCACCACCACCGTGCGGGTGGTCAACCGGGTTCATCGCGACACCGCGGACGGTCGGGCGAACGCCCTTCCAGCGCATACGGCCGGCCTTGCCCCAGTTGATGTTCGACTGCTCGGCGTTGCCGACCTCGCCGATCGTGGCGCGGCAGCGGACGTCGACCAGACGGATCTCGCCGGACGGCATACGAAGGTGGGCCATCGTGCCCTCCTTCGCCAGCAGCTGCACGGAGGCACCCGCGGAACGGGCGAACTTCGCGCCGCCGCCGGGCCGCAGCTCGATGGCGTGGATGGTCGTACCGACCGGGATGTTGCGCAGCGCCAGGTTGTTACCGGGCTTGATGTCGGCGGCCGGGCCGTTCTCGACACGGTCGCCCTGGCTCAGGCCACGGGGGGCGATGATGTAGCGCTTCTCGCCGTCCGCGTAGTGCAGGAGCGCGATGCGCGCGGTGCGGTTGGGGTCGTACTCGATGTGAGCGACCTTCGCCGGAACGCCGTCCTTGTCGTGACGACGGAAGTCGATCACTCGGTAGGCGCGCTTGTGGCCACCGCCCTGGTGGCGGACGGTCACACGACCGGTGTTGTTACGGCCGCCCTTGCTGTGCAGGGGGCGGACCAGCGACTTCTCCGGCGTGGACCGCGTGATCTCGACAAAGTCGGCGACGCTGGAGCCACGACGGCCCGGAGTCGTCGGCTTGTACTTGCGGATACCCATTTCTCAGTCCTCGTCCGATATTCGGACCAGGGCGCTCCGTTAGGAGGCCTGGCCGAAGATGTCGATACGGTCGCCCTCAGCGAGGGTCACGATGGCGCGCTTCGTGTCGGCGCGCTTGCCGAAACCGGTCTTGGTGCGCTTGCGCTTACCCTGACGGTTGATCGTGTTGACCCCGGTGACCTTGACCGAGAAGACCGCCTCGACGGCCTGCTTGATCTGGGTCTTGTTGGCGCCGGGCGCGACGATGAACGTGTACTTGTTCTCGTCCAGCAGCGCGTAGCTCTTCTCGGAGACGACCGGCTTGATCAGCAGGTCGCGCGGGTCCGTGAAGGTCTTGCTGGTAACGGTCGCCGACATCAGGCGTCGCTCCCTTCGGTCTCAGCGGTCTGGGGGCCAGACACGAAGGACTCGAAGGCGGCCTGGGTGAAGACCACGTCGTCGGAGACGATCACGTCGTACGTGTTCAGCTGGCCCGGCTCCAGGATGTGCACCTGGGGCAGGTTGCGGGCGGACAGCCACGCGGCCTCGTCGGCGCGGTCGACGACCAGGAGCAGGTTCTTGCGCTCCGAGATCTTGCCGAACAGCGTCTTGGCGGCCTTGGTGGAAACCGCACCGTCGACCACGCCGGTGACGACGTGGATACGGCTGTGGCGCGCCCGGTCCGAGAGGGCACCGCGCAGGGCGGCGGCCTTCATCTTCTTCGGGGTGCGCTGCGAGTAGTCACGCGGCTGCGGGCCGTGGACGACGCCACCGCCGGCGAACTGCGGCGCGCGGGTCGAACCCTGACGGGCGCGGCCGGTGCCCTTCTGGCGGTAAGGCTTCTTGCCACCACCACGGACTTCACCGCGGGTCTTGGTCTTGTGCGTGCCCTGGCGGGCAGCCGCGAGCTGAGCGACGACGACCTGGTGGATCAGCGGAACGCTGGTCTTGGCGTCGAAGATCTCCGCGGGGAGCTCGACGGTCCCGGCCTTGTCGCCCGCCGGCGAAAGGATGTCAATGGTGCTCATCGGTTCCTCAAACCCCCTTGGCCGCGGTGCGGACCAGGACGAGGCCACCGTTGGGGCCGGGGACGGCGCCCTTGATGAGCAGCAGACCCTTCTCGGCGTCAACGGCGTGGACGGTCAGGTTCTGGGTGGTCACACGCTCGTTGCCCATGCGACCCGCCATGCGGAGGCCCTTGAACACACGGCCAGGGGTGGCGCAGCCACCGATGGAACCGGGCGAGCGGTGCTTGCGCTGGGTACCGTGACCGGCGCCCAGGCCCTTGAAGTTGTGACGCTTCATGACACCGGCGAAGCCCTTGCCCTTGCTCTTGCCCGTGACGTCGACCTTGACGCCGGACTCGAACACCTCGGCAGTGATCTCCTGGCCCAGCGTGTACTCGCTGGCGTCAGGGGTGCGGAGCTCCACCAGGTGGCGGCGCGGGGTCACGTCGGCCTTGGCGAAGTGGCCCTTGAGGGGCTTGTTCACCTTGCGCGGGTCGATCTCGCCGAAGGCGATCTGGACCGACTCGTAGCCGTCGACGTCGTTGGTGCGAACCTGCGTCACGACGCACGGTCCGGCCTTGACGACGGTGACCGGAACAACGCGGTTGTTCTCGTCCCACACCTGCGTCATGCCGAGCTTCTCGCCCAGGACGCCCTTGATGTTCTTGCTCATCTCGGCCCGTCCCTTCAGAGCTTGATCTCGATGTCGACACCGGCCGGGAGGTCGAGGCGCATCAGCGAGTCAACCGTCTTCGGCGTGGGGTCGAGGATGTCGATGAGGCGCTTGTGCGTGCGCATCTCGAAGTGCTCGCGAGAGTCCTTGTACTTGTGCGGCGACTTGATGACGCAGTACACGTTCTTCTCAGTGGGCAGCGGCACCGGGCCCGCGACCGACGCACCAGTGCGCGTCACCGTCTCGACGATCTTCTTCGCCGAGGAGTCGATGACCTCGTGGTCGTAGGCCTTGAGCCGGATGCGGATCTTCTGTCCCGCCATGGCTACCTAGTAGTCCTTTGTCTCGTAACGCTCTGGAACCCGGGGGTTCTGATGGCCTCCGCCTCCGACCCACGCGGTCGGGCGTGTCGCACTCCCTCTACGCAGAAATCCCATACGGGATTTCCCAACCAAGGGGATGCGGGCCGTGGACCTCGCGAACGGGGGCAGAACACCCACCGGGCGCCTGGCTGGAGCCCCGCTGACACTTCCCGGAAGATTCCCGTACGTCCGCCCCAGCGCTGCCGCAGGCGACAGATAAGGCGACGAGTACTGTGGGACTCGCTTCCGGTCCTCCCGGCGGGAGGCGCGCAGCATCGGCACTCAACCGAGCAACCCCGACAGTCTGCCACACACGGCGGGGCGCTGGCGAATCGAGCCGAGGATCGTACCCCACGTCACATGGCGGTAAGCACGGACGGGGCGGCGCGCCCGGCGCGCGGGGGCACCCGTTGTCCTCCCGCGCAGGCGCCGGGATTCCGCGTCGGCACCGCCGCCGCCGGATCGTCGCCGCAGAACCCGCCGACCGCCTGCCGGGACACCGCGCCGCGCGGAACCCCTGGAGCCGGCGACGTACGCCACGGAAATCCTCGGCCCCGCCCCGCGCCCAGTCGATCGAGCTGGCGTACGCGTCCGGGCGAACGCCGGTGCGTCCAACAACCTTTCCCCCAGGTCCCGTTGGGACGCTGGCTCCCGCGAGCGGGACCTCATCGGAGAACACGGCTCGCACGGTGAATGCGGAATTGCGGGCGAGGGGAATTCCGGTGAACAATTCCCGTTCGTTTACGCCACTCCCGTATGCGCATTCCGCCCGAGCAACCCCACCCCCCTTCCCCCCGTCTAATCCGGCGACCGAAGACCGGAAGAAATGGACGGGAACGGGGAGTGCGTGTGCGGGGCGCGTGGGAGGGGTGGCGGGGCAGTAGGCGGGCCGTGCTCGGGGGAGCCGTCGTCGGGGCCGCGGGGCTCGTGGGGGCGTGTTCCGTGCCCGACAGCCACCGGCACCCCCACGACGCCCCCACCCCCGCCCCCGGCCAGCCCGTCTCCAGCGGGCGGCGGGCCGTGGTCATGCAGATCGTGGCGCACCCCGACGACGACCTGTACTTCATGAACCCCGACACCCAGCACGCGCTCGACGGCGGCGCCCGGGTCGTCAGCGTGTATCTCACCGGGGGCGAGGCCAACGGGGACAACCGGGTCGTCAGCGACCCCGCCGACCGGGGCCACGACAAGGCCGCCTACTCCTCCGCCCGCCACCAGGGGCTCCGGCAGGCCTACGCCTCGCTCCTCGGGCTGCCGCTCTTCACGCCGTGGGAGCGGTCCGTACGGGAGCTGGGCGGCGGGCACCGCGCCGAGGTGTGCGCGCTCACCCACCGCGGGCGCCACGTCGAGCTCGTGTTCGTGAACACCGCCATGCACACCCTGCGCGGCGGCCGGATGGGGCTGCCCAGCCTCTGGGCGGACCGCTCGCTCTCGCTGCCCGTCGTCATCGCCGAGGGCTCGCCCCTGACGGCCGCCGCCCCGTACACGTACGACGGGCTCGTCGAGGCGATCGCCGGGCTGCTGGACGCGTACGCCCCCACGCTCGTCCAGACCCTCGACCCCGACCCCGACATCCAGCACAGCACCGAGAAGGCGCGCCAGCACGACAGCGAGCAGCCGGGGTACGCCGACCACGCCGACCACACCGCCGCCGCCTCCTTCGCCTGGGCGGGGATGGTGCGGTACGTCGACCGGGCCACCCGGCGGGGCGGGGCGGTCCCGGGGTTCGCGGTCACCGCCTACCGCGCGTACTACAACCGGCACTGGCCCAAGAACCTGCCGCCCGCCGTCCTCGCCGAGAAGGCCGCCCACCTGCGGCCCTACGGCGGCGCTCCCGACTGGCGGTGCGGCAACCCCGGCGGCTGCGGGGACTACAACGTCGGCGGCAACCGGCCGCTGACCAACTGGAAGGGGTGGGTGCGCTCCACCCACTACCGCTACCCAGGGCCCCGCCCGGTCGTCGGCGACGAACCCGACGGGCGGCTCGCCGCCTACGGGGTGCTGGGGCTGCGCGCCGTGCGGTGGCGGGAGACCGCGCCCGGCAGCGGGCGGTTCGGCCCGGCCGACGACCTCGGCGGCGGACCGCTCGCGCCCGTGCTCGGCGGGACCGCGCTTCGGGACGGGCGGCAGCTGCTCTTCGGGCTGCGGTTCGCCACGATGGCCGGGCGGGCCGGCGCCAACACCCGCGAGATCGTGTTCCTGGAGCAGGCCGCGCCCGGTGGCGCCTTCCGCGCCTGGCGGGGGCTCGGCAACCCGGAGGCCGGCGGTGACCGGGGCCGCCGCATCGGCTCCCCCGTCGCCGTCACCGCCCCGGACGGCCGCGTCCACCTGTTCGTCCGCAACGCCGACAAGGGCGTCAGCACCCGGGTGCGGGAGGCGGACGGGTCCTGGGGGCCCTGGCGCGGGCTCGGCGGCGAGACCGTGCAGGACGGGCTGGGGGCGACCGTGGACGCGGGCGGGCGCGTGCACGTCTTCGCGCCCGGCTACGACTTCGTCCACCACTGGACGCAGGACGCGCCCGGCCGTCCCCTGGCATACGTGAAGGGCGGGCCTCTGCTGCCGCTCGCCGTGGACGCCCCCGCCGCCGTGGCCCTGCCCGACGGCGGCGTACAGCTCCTCCACCGCACCCTCACCGACCCCCGGAAGACCAAGGGCAAGGGGCTCGCCCCCGCCGCTCCGGGGCTGGTCTCGGTACGCGTGGACGGTCCGGGCCGCGCACCCGCGCTCTCCTTCGACGGGTACGGGCCCGTCAGCGCGCTCCACTCCCCCGGGGACGGCCTGGTCGTGCTCGGCAAGGACACCGAGGGACGGGTGCAGGCGCTGGTCGGCGCCGAGCGGCGCACCCGTACGCAGGGCGTCGTCCCGATCGTCGCCCCGGCCCTGCACCTCACCGCGCGCGGCCCCGTCGCCGTGGGCCTGGGCGTGGACGGGGCACCGTGGATGTGGGCGCTGGGCTCCGCCGCGCCGCCTCCGGTGCGCGCGGCGGACTGAGCGCGCCCCTTCAGGGGCGCGGGGAACTGCGCGACCAGCCCCCACCGGCCCGCAGACAAAGCACCCCTCTGCCCGCGGTGTGCGTCCCGTACCCGCGTACGGACAAAAGAAAGGGCCCCGCACCTCTCGGTGCGGGGCCCTTTCCTTACTGCGAGCTGTGCGAGCTCACCAGGTCAGAACACGAATTACTTCGTGATCTTGACGACCTGGCCGGCGCCCACGGTCCGGCCACCCTCACGGATGGCGAACTTGAGGCCCTCCTCCATGGCGACCGGCTGGATCAGCGCGACCGTCATGGCGGTGTTGTCGCCCGGCATGACCATCTCGGTGCCCTCGGGGAGGGTCACGACGCCGGTCACGTCCGTGGTACGGAAGTAGAACTGCGGGCGGTAGTTGTTGAAGAACGGGGTGTGACGGCCACCCTCGTCCTTCGACAGGATGTACGCCTGCGCCTCGAACTCCGTGTGCGGGGTGACCGAGCCCGGCTTGATGATGACCTGGCCGCGCTCGACGTCCTCGCGCTTGATGCCACGGAGGAGCAGACCGACGTTCTCACCGGCCTGGCCCTCGTCGAGCAGCTTGCGGAACATCTCGATGCCGGTGACCGTGGTGGTGGTCTTCTCGGTCTTGATGCCGATGATGTCGACGGTCTCGTTGACCTTGAGGACACCACGCTCGATACGACCGGTGACGACGGTGCCACGACCGGTGATCGTGAAGACGTCCTCGATCGGCATCAGGAACGGCTTGTCGACGTCACGCTCGGGCTGCGGGATGGACTCGTCGACGGCCTTCATCAGGTCGAGGACGGTCTGGCCCCACTCGGCGTCGCCCTCAAGGGCCTTGAGCGCCGAGACCTTGACGACCGGCAGGTCGTCGCCCGGGAACTCGTACTCGGAGAGGAGCTCACGGACCTCGAGCTCGACGAGCTCCAGGATCTCCTCGTCGTCCACCATGTCGGCCTTGTTCAGGGCGACGACGATGTACGGAACGCCGACCTGGCGGGCCAGGAGCACGTGCTCCTTGGTCTGCGGCATCGGGCCGTCGGTGGCGGCGACCACGAGGATGGCGCCGTCCATCTGCGCCGCACCCGTGATCATGTTCTTGATGTAGTCGGCGTGACCCGGGCAGTCGACGTGCGCGTAGTGACGCGACTCCGTCTGGTACTCGACGTGCGCGATCGAGATGGTGATACCGCGCTGGCGCTCCTCGGGAGCCTTGTCGATCTGGTCGAAGGCCGAGGCCTCGTTCAGGTCCGGGTACGCGTCATGCAGCACCTTGGTAATGGCGGCCGTGAGGGTCGTCTTACCGTGGTCGATGTGACCGATGGTGCCGATGTTGACGTGCGGCTTAGTCCGCTCGAACTTCGCCTTCGCCACTGGGTCCTCCTGTGGAGTGGTTCTGTACGCCTTGCTTCATCGGCGCCAGGTGATCTTTGCTGGGATGCCGGGTCCGGGGGCATTCGCCGCAATACTCTCGCACTGCGGCGAATGCCCCGCCGGACTACCGGTGACAAGCCTAAAGCGGGTGGACTCCGAAGAGTTACTCGCCCTTGGCCTTCGCGATGATCTCCTCGGCGACGTTCCGCGGAACCTCGGCGTAGGAGTCGAACTGCATCGAGTAGCTTGCGCGACCCGAGGTCTTGCTGCGGAGGTCTCCGACATAGCCGAACATCTCCGAGAGGGGCACGAGGCCCTTCACGACGCGAGCGCCGCTGCGCTCCTCCATGGCCTGGATCTGGCCACGGCGGGAGTTGATGTCGCCGATGACTTCACCCATGTAGTCCTCGGGCGTGGTGACCTCGACGGACATCATGGGCTCGAGGAGCACCGGGGACGCCTTGCGCGCGGCCTCCTTGAAGGCCTGCGAGCCGGCGATCTTGAACGCGAGCTCGGAGGAGTCGACCTCGTGGTAGCCACCGTCGAGAAGGATGACGCGGACGCCAGTCATCTCGTAGCCGGCCAGGATGCCGAACTGCATGGCTTCCTGCGCACCCGCGTCCACCGACGGGATGTACTCCCGGGGGATGCGGCCACCGGTGACCTTGTTCACGAACTCGTACGACGCCTCGCCGCCCTCGATGGGCTCGATCGCGATCTGCACCTTGGCGAACTGACCGGTACCACCGGTCTGCTTCTTGTGGGTGTAGTCGTGACGCTCGACGGTCTTGCGGATCGTCTCGCGGTACGCGACCTGCGGCTTGCCGACGTTCGCCTCGACCTTGAACTCGCGACGCATACGGTCGACGAGGACGTCGAGGTGGAGCTCGCCCATACCACCGATGATGGTCTGGCCGGTCTCCTCGTCCGAGTGAACCTGGAAGGAGGGGTCCTCCTCCGCGAGACGCTGGATGGCGACACCCAGCTTCTCCTGGTCACCCTTGGACTTGGGCTCGATGGCGACCTGGATGACCGGCGCCGGGAAGTCCATGGACTCCAGGATCACCGGGTTCTTCTCGTCGCACAGCGTCTCACCGGTGGTGGTCTGCTTCAGGCCCATGACGGCGACGATGTCGCCGGCGCCCACCGCGTCGATCTCCTCACGCTTGTTCGCGTGCATGCGGTAGATCTTGCCGATGCGCTCCTTCTTGCCCTTGACGGAGTTCAGCACCGAGGTGCCGGCCTCCAGGCGACCGGAGTAGATCCGGATGAAGGTGAGCTTGCCGAGGTGCGGGTCGCTCGCGATCTTGAACGCGAGGGCCGACAGCGGCTCGTCGTCCGACGGCTTGCGCTTGACGACGACCTCGGCGTCCTTGACGTCGTGGCCCTCGATGGCCTCGACGTCCAGGGGCGAGGGGAGGTAGCGCACGACCGCGTCGAGCAGGGGCTGGACGCCCTTGTTCTTGAACGCGGTGCCGCAGAAGACGGGGGTCACCGTGGTGTCCCCGCCCTTGCCGGACGCGATGGTGATACGACGGACCGCGGCGTACAGCTGCTCCTCGGTGGGCTCGACACCCTCGAGGAAGAGCTCCATGATCTCTTCGTCGTTCTCCGCGACGGTCTCGACCAGCTTCCCGCGCCACTCCTCGGCGGCCTCGGTGTGCGTGGCCGGGATGTCGACGACGTCGTACATCTCGCCCTTGGTCGCTTCCGCGGACCAGACCAGGGCCTTCATGCGGACCAGGTCCACAACGCCCTTGAAGTCGGCCTCGGCGCCGATGGGGAGCTGCATGACGATCGGGGTCGCGCCGAGGCGGTCCACGATCATGTCGACACAGCGGTGGAACTCGGCGCCGGTGCGGTCGAGCTTGTTGACGAAGCAGATGCGCGGCACGCCGTAACGGTCGGCCTGGCGCCACACCGTCTCGGACTGCGGCTCCACACCGGCGACACCGTCGAACACGGTGACGGCACCGTCGAGGACGCGGAGCGAACGCTCCACCTCGACCGTGAAGTCCACGTGACCCGGGGTGTCGATGATGTTGATGGTGTGGTCGACGTCCTCGAGCGGCCAGTGGCAGGTCGTCGCGGCGGACGTGATGGTGATGCCGCGCTCCTGCTCCTGCTCCATCCAGTCCATCGTGGCAGCGCCGTCGTGGACCTCACCGATCTTGTACGAAACGCCGGTGTAGAACAGGATCCGCTCAGTGGTGGTCGTCTTGCCCGCGTCGATGTGGGCCATGATCCCAATGTTGCGGACCTTGGCCAGGTCAAGCGAAGTGGTGGCCATAAGGCTCAGTCTTCTCTCGGTCTCGATGTGGGTTGCGACTACCAGCGGTAGTGCGCGAAGGCCTTGTTGGACTCGGCCATCTTGTGCGTGTCCTCACGCTTCTTGACGGCCGCACCGAGGCCGTTCGAAGCGTCGAGAAGCTCGTTCATCAGGCGCTCGGTCATGGTCTTCTCACGGCGGGCGCGGGAGTAACCCACGAGCCAACGGAGGGCCAGGGTCGACTGACGACCCGGCTTGACCTCGACCGGAACCTGGTAGGTGGCACCACCGACACGGCGGGACTTGACCTCGAGGGACGGCTTGACGTTCTCCAGCGCGCGCTTCAGCGTGATGACCGGGTCGTTGCCCGTCTTCTCGCGGAGGCCTTCCATGGCGCCGTAGACGATGCGCTCGGCGGTGGAGCGCTTGCCGTCCAGCAGGATCTTGTTGATCAGCGACGTGACAAGAGGAGACTGGTAGACCGGGTCGATGATGACCGGGCGCTTCGGGGCGGGGCCCTTACGAGGCATTCTTACTTCTCCTTCTTGGCGCCGTAGCGGCTGCGGGCCTGCTTGCGGTTCTTGACAGCCTGGGTGTCAAGCGCACCGCGGATGATCTTGTAACGAACACCCGGCAGGTCCTTCACACGGCCACCACGCACGAGCACGATCGAGTGCTCCTGCAGGTTGTGTCCCTCACCCGGAATGTAAGCGGTGACCTCGATGCCGGAGGTCAGACGCACACGCGCGACCTTCCGCAGCGCCGAGTTCGGCTTCTTCGGGGTGGTGGTGAACACACGCGTGCAGACACCACGACGCTGGGGCGAAGCCTCAAGCGCGGGCGTCTTCGTCTTCTCGACCTTGTCCTGCCGGCCCTTCCGGACCAGCTGCTGGATCGTAGGCACTACTTCTCCGGTTTCTGTGTGCCGTTGGTGAAACTAACCTGGAACATCACCGACCCACGCGGTCGGGTGTGTCGAATACTGCGGGCTCTCGCCGTGGGCACGGAGAAAGCGCAGATTGCGGTGGCCGTATCTGGCTCGTCCTGCGGACGTAGGCACGCAGGGGAGCCCAGGCACACCCCAGGCACAAGGTCTGAGCGTACCTACCTCATCGACTTGGGTCAAAACAAATACCCACACGCGGGACACCCCGCGGACCCACTGAGACGCGTCTCACCCCGGCCCCTCCTCCGGCGGCCGGGCGCCGCCCCCGCCCCGCTCCCGCCGGGGCGGGCCCAGCGGGGGGATGGTGGGCGCCTTGGAACGCGGACTCTTGCGTACGAGACCGGGCTGCGCGGGGTCCGGTTCGGGCGGCGCGGCGGGGCCGGGCCGCGGCGGGGGTTCGCGCCGCAGGGGGATGACCTCGCCCTGCCCCTGGCGGCGCCCCGCCCTGCGTAAGGAGCGGGCCCGGGCGGCCGAGGCGGTCTCGTCCAGGGCGCGCTGGTACTGGGCCGCCGCGTCCCGCCAGCCGGCCGCGTACGCGCGCACCTCGCGCTCCTCGACCTCGGCGCGCAGCAGGACGACGAGCTCCTCGGCGGTGTGGCGTTCGAGCTGGACCCCGAGGGAGGCGAGCAGCCCCGGCAGGTCCTGGGCCGCCGCGGGCAGCCCCACGGCCCCCTCGGACGGCTCGTAGGACCGCGACCGGCCCTCGGACGCCTCATAGGAGCGCGGTCGGCCCTCGGCCTCCCGCCCGGCATCGCCGGACCGGGAGATCCCGTCGCTCTCAGCCATGCACGGCTCTCTCTCGCGTCCATGGGAAGTAGGACAGGCCGTGCCAGCTTACTGTCCACCCCCCGCCCCCCACCCTGACGAGTCAGGAACTCGGGGGGGGCCTCGCGGGGGCGGCGGGGGGGCAACCGTCCCGGGGCCACCTATGGGCCCCTGCCCCCCGGACGCGGCCGGACCCCCGGGTCCCCCGAGGCGACCGCGGCCCCCCGCCTGGGCGGACGCCCGCCCCGGGCCGGCGTCCGCCCGCGGACCGATGCCCACCCACGGTCCGGGTGTCCGCCTAGGGACCGTGCTGGGCTGCCCACGGTGTTGAGCTGCGGACCGTGCTGGGCTGGCCGCGCAGTTCCCCGCGCCCCTGGGCAGTTAGGGGCGCGGGGAACTGCGCGCTCAGCCACCCACAACCCGCAGCCAAAGACCGAGCCCTGAAGGGGCGCGGGGAACTGCGCGAGCAACCCACCACGGCCCGCAGACGAAAGCGGGTTCAGGGGCGCGGGGAACTGCGCGACCAGCCCCCACCGACCCGCAGCCGAACGACAGCCCCGCCTAGCGGGACCCCACGGACCCGGACCCCGACCCGGACCCAGACCCAGAGCCGGACCCGGACCCCGCCCCCCTGCCCCCCGCCTCCGGCAAGAACTGCCCCGCCACCTTGATGAACATCGCCCGCTGCTCAGGCGGCACCCCGAGCCCCACGGCCGCCTCCTCCAGCGTGAGCGACGCCGCAGGCGCGGCCACCCCCACCCGCACGGACGGCAGCGGAAGGTCCTCCTCCGTGAGCCGCCCGGACCGGATCAGCATCTCCCGTACCGGCACCTCCAGCACGTGCGCCAGCCGCCGCGTCGTCTCCAGGTCCGGCATGCTCTGGCGCTGGAGCAGCCGGGTGACGGCGGCCCGGTGCACCCCGGCCTCGTCGGCGAGGCGCGACCGGCCACCACCGCGCGGGCTGTCGATGTCGAAGCCGCGCCTGCGGATCAGGTCCTCGATCCAGGCCGCGAACCGGTCGAGCTCGCTGGTGGTCATGTGATCGCCTCCCTCCGAAGCAGGACCAGACTATCGCGCTTGCGCGCAAGGAATTAATGGCCGACCCGGCCAGCGCTGTAAGGATTTTGTGGCGAGGTTCCGGGCCTCGCCGCACTTCCCCAATGTGCGCGCACGCTCGCACGCACCCCAGCGTGCGCCCCCGCAACTCCCCGAGCCACCCCCGAACCAGCCCCCAGTCACCCCCGACCCGCCTCCGCCGCCCCCTCGCCAACCCCCACCACACCCCACGTCACCCCGGCGTGACCTCCCCCTCTCCCCCGCGCACCGGCATCCGTACGATCCGCCCGCCCCCCTCCGATCCACCCCCGGACACGAACGCCATCGCCTCCCGCCACCCGCTGGAGAACCCGCGCGCCTCCCCGTCGACCGCGATCCGTGCCCCCACCTTGGCCACGACCGCCCCGAGCGTGCGGCCGACATCGGCGGTGTACGTACCGGACTCGCCCGCCTCGGCCGCCACCTCCACCGCGGCCACCACCACGTCCACCAACCGCTCCTGGGCGCTCATCCCCATCGGCCGCACCGCCTTTCGAATATGCGTTCGACAAGCGCCACCCACGATACGCCGAAGGGCGCCCACCCCGTGTGAAACGGAGTGGGCGCCCTTTCAGCAGACGTACGCCTTACTGGTTGTACGGACCGTAGTCGTAGTCCTCCAGCGGAACGGCCTGGCCGGAGCCCGTGCCGAACGGCGAGTAGTCGATGTCGTCGTAGCCGACGGCCGAGTACATCGCGGCCTTGGCCTCCTCGGTCGGCTCGACCCGGATGTTGCGGTAGCGGGACAGACCCGTACCGGCCGGGATGAGCTTACCGATGATGACGTTCTCCTTGAGGCCGATGAGGCTGTCGGACTTGGCGTTGATCGCCGCATCCGTCAGGACTCGGGTCGTCTCCTGGAAGGAGGCGGCCGACAGCCAGGACTCCGTCGCCAGCGAGGCCTTGGTGATACCCATCAGCTGCGGACGGCCGGAGGCCGGGTGGCCGCCTTCCGTGACCACACGACGGTTCTCGGTCTCGAACTTCGAGCGCTCGACGAGCTCGCCCGGCAGCAGCTCCGCGTCGCCGGACTCGATGATCGTCACTCGGCGCAGCATCTGCCGGATGATGATCTCGATGTGCTTGTCGTGGATCGACACGCCCTGCGAGTTGTAGACCTTCTGGACCTCGCCGACCAGGTGGACCTGGACCGCGCGCTGACCGAGGATCCGGAGCACGTCGTGCGGGTTGGTGGCACCCACGGTGAGCTTCTGGCCCACCTCGACGTGGTCGCCCTCGCCCACGAGCAGACGGGCACGCTTGGAGATCGGGAACGCCGTCTCGTCGCTGCCGTCGTCCGGGGTGACGACGATCTTCTTGGTCTTCTCGGTCTCCTCGATCCGGATGCGGCCGGCCGCCTCCGAGATCGGGGCGACACCCTTGGGCGTACGAGCCTCGAAGAGCTCGACGACACGGGGCAGACCCTGGGTGATGTCGTCACCGGCCACACCACCGGTGTGGAAGGTACGCATCGTCAGCTGGGTACCGGGCTCACCGATGGACTGGGCGGCGATGATGCCGACCGCCTCACCGATGTCGACCAGCTTGCCGGTGGCCAGCGAGCGGCCGTAGCAGAAGGCACAGGTGCCGACCGCCGACTCACAGGTCAGGACCGAGCGGGTCTTGACCTCCTCGACGCCCGCGTTGACCAGCGCGTCGATGAGCACGTCACCGAGGTCCACGTTGGCCGGCGCGATGACCTTGCCGTCGACGACGACGTCCTCGGCGAGCATGCGGGCGTAGACCGAGGTCTCGACGTCCTCCGTCTTGCGGAGCACACCGTCCTCGCCCTTGACCGCGATCTTCAGCTTCAGGCCGCGGTCGGTGCCGCAGTCCTCCTCGCGGATGATCACGTCCTGCGAGACGTCCACCAGACGACGGGTCAGGTAACCCGAGTCGGCGGTACGCAGGGCGGTGTCCGCCAGACCCTTACGGGCACCGTGCGTGGAGATGAAGTACTCCAGAACGGTGAGGCCCTCACGGAAGGACGCCTTGATCGGACGCGGGATGGTCTCGTTCTTCGCGTTCGACACCAGACCACGCATACCCGCGATCTGACGCATCTGCATCATGTTTCCTCGGGCACCCGAGTCAACCATCATGAAGATGGGGTTCGTCTTCGGGAAGTTCGCGTTCATCGCCTCGGCAACCTCGTTGGTCGCCTTGGTCCAGATCGCGATGAGCTCCTGCGTGCGCTCGTCCTTGGTGATCAGACCGCGCTCGTACTGCTTCTGGACCTTCTCGTCCTGCGCCTCGTAGCCCGCGACGATCGCCTTCTTGGCCTCGGGGACCACAACGTCGGAGATGGCCACGGTGACACCGGAACGGGTCGCCCAGTAGAAGCCCGCCGCCTTCAGGTTGTCGAGCGTCGCCGCCACGATGACCTTGGGGTAGCGCTCGGCCAGGTCGTTGACGATCTCGGAGAGCTGCTTCTTGCCCACCGAGTAGTCGACGAACGGGTAGTCCTCGGGCAGCAGCTCGTTGAAGAGCGCGCGGCCCAGGGAGGTGCGCAGCCGGAACGAGTCGCCCTGCTGCCAGGTCGTCTCGCCGTCCTCGTCGACCGGCGGGGTCCAGCCGCGGGGCGGGACCGTGCCGATCGGGAAGCGGATGTCGATCTTCGCCTGGAGCGAGAGCTCCCGGGCGTCGAACGCCATGATCGCCTCGGCGGTCGAGTTGAAGGCGCGGCCCTCACCCTTGACCTGGCGCTCCTCCTCGTCCGTGGTGAGGAAGAACAGACCCAGGACCATGTCCTGCGTCGGCATCGTCACCGGCCGGCCGTCGGCCGGCTTGAGGATGTTGTTCGAGGACAGCATCAGGATGCGGGCCTCGGCCTGCGCCTCCGCGGAGAGCGGCAGGTGGACGGCCATCTGGTCACCGTCGAAGTCCGCGTTGAACGCGGTGCAGACGAGCGGGTGGATCTGGATGGCCTTGCCCTCGACCAGCTGGGGCTCGAAGGCCTGGATGCCGAGGCGGTGCAGCGTGGGCGCACGGTTCAGCAGGACCGGGTGCTCGGCGATGACCTCTTCGAGGACGTCGTAGACCACCGTGCGGCCGCGCTCGACCATCCGCTTGGCGCTCTTGATGTTCTGCGCGTGGTTCAGGTCGACCAGGCGCTTCATCACGAACGGCTTGAAGAGCTCCAGCGCCATGGCCTTGGGCAGACCGCACTGGTGCAGCTTCAGCTGCGGACCGACGACGATCACGGAACGCGCGGAGTAGTCCACGCGCTTACCGAGAAGGTTCTGACGGAATCGACCCTGCTTGCCCTTCAGCATGTCGCTGAGGGACTTCAGCGGACGGTTGCCGGGGCCCGTGACCGGGCGACCGCGACGGCCGTTGTCGAAGAGGGCGTCGACCGCCTCCTGGAGCATCCGCTTCTCGTTGTTCACGATGATCTCGGGGGCACCGAGGTCGAGCAGACGCTTCAGACGGTTGTTGCGGTTGATCACGCGGCGGTACAGGTCGTTCAGGTCGGAGGTCGCGAAGCGGCCACCGTCCAGCTGCACCATCGGACGCAGGTCCGGCGGGATGACCGGCACGCAGTCAAGCACCATGCCCTTGGGGCTGTTGCTGGTCTGCAGGAACGCGGAGACGACCTTGAGGCGCTTGAGCGCACGGGTCTTCTTCTGGCCCTTGCCGGTGCGGATGATCTCGCGGAGGCGCTCGGCCTCCTCGTCGAGGTCGAAGGTCTCCAGGCGCTTCTGCAGAGCAGCGGCACCCATCGAGCCGTCGAAGTACGTGCCGAAGCGGTCACGCAGCTCGCGGTAGAGCAGCTCGTCGCCCTCGAGGTCCTGGACCTTGAGGTTCTTGAAGCGCGACCAGACCTCGTCCAGACGGTCGATCTCGCGCTGCGCGCGGTCGCGCAGCTGCTTCATCTCGCGCTCGGCACCCTCGCGCACCTTGCGGCGCACATCGGCCTTGGCGCCCTCGGCCTCCAGCTCGGCGAGGTCCGTCTCGAGCTTCTTGGCGCGGGCTTCGAGGTCGGCGTCGCGGCGGTTCTCGATCTGCTGGCGCTCGACGGAGACGTGGGCCTCCAGCGACGGCAGGTCGCGCGTACGGCGCTCCTCGTCCACGAACGTGATCATGTACGCGGCGAAGTAGATGACCTTCTCGAGGTCCTTCGGCGCGAGGTCGAGCAGGTAGCCAAGGCGCGAGGGAACGCCCTTGAAGTACCAGATGTGGGTCACGGGAGCGGCAAGCTCGATGTGGCCCATCCGCTCACGGCGCACCTTGGCACGCGTGACCTCGACGCCACAGCGCTCGCAGATGATGCCCTTGAAGCGGACGCGCTTGTACTTGCCGCAGTAGCACTCCCAGTCCCGGGTCGGACCGAAGATCTTCTCGCAGAAGAGTCCGTCCTTCTCGGGCTTGAGGGTGCGGTAGTTGATGGTCTCCGGCTTCTTGACCTCACCGTGGGACCACTGACGGATGTCGTCAGCAGTGGCGAGGCCGATCCGCAGCTCGTCGAAGAAGTTGACGTCGAGCACTTGTCGTCAATCCCTCTTTCGGGGTCGATTCTTCAAGATGGTCTGAGGGGGGTCCTGGGACGGCGGGGGCTCTACGGGAGAGCCCCCACCAGACCCGTCAGACCTCTTCGACGCTGCTCGGCTCGCGCCGGGACAGGTCGATACCGAGCTCCTCCGCAGCGCGGAAGACGTCCTCGTCCGTGTCGCGCATCTCGATGGACATGCCGTCCGAGGACAGCACCTCCACGTTGAGGCAGAGCGACTGCATTTCCTTGATGAGCACCTTGAAGGACTCGGGAATGCCGGGCTCGGGAATGTTCTCGCCCTTGACGATGGCCTCGTAGACCTTCACACGGCCGGTGACGTCGTCGGACTTGATGGTCAGCAGCTCCTGGAGGGCGTACGCGGCGCCATAAGCCTCCAGCGCCCACACCTCCATCTCACCGAATCGCTGGCCACCGAACTGGGCCTTACCACCCAGCGGCTGCTGGGTGATCATCGAGTACGGACCGGTCGAGCGGGCGTGCAGCTTGTCGTCGACCAGGTGGTGCAGCTTGAGGATGTACATGTACCCGATCGAGATCGGGTCCGGGAACGGCTCACCGGAGCGGCCGTCGAACAGGTTGGCCTTGCCGGACGGCTGCACCAGGCGGTCGCCGTCGCGGTTGGGGATCGTGGCCTCGAAGAGACCGGCGATCTCGTCCTCACGGGCACCGTCGAAGACCGGGGTCGCGACGTTGGTGCCGGGGGCGACCTGGTCGGCGCCGATGGCCTGGAGCCGCTGGGCCCAGTCCTCGGCGAGACCGGAGACGTCCCAGCCGCGGCTGGCGAGCCAGCCGAGGTGGATCTCCAGGACCTGTCCCGGGTTCATTCGGGACGGGACACCCAGGGGGTTGAGGATGATGTCGACCGGGGTGCCGTCCTCCAGGAACGGCATGTCCTCGATCGGCAGGATCTTCGAGATGACGCCCTTGTTGCCGTGACGGCCGGCGAGCTTGTCACCGTCGGTGATCTTGCGCTTCTGCGCCACGTACACGCGCACCAGCTGGTTCACACCGGGGGGAAGCTCGTCGCCCTCCTCGCGGTCGAAGACGCGGACGCCGATGACCTTGCCGGTCTCGCCGTGCGGCACCTTCAGCGAGGTGTCACGGACCTCACGGGCCTTCTCGCCGAAGATCGCGCGGAGCAGGCGCTCCTCCGGCGTCAGCTCGGTCTCGCCCTTGGGCGTGACCTTGCCGACGAGGATGTCGCCGGCGACGACCTCGGCACCGATACGGATGATGCCGCGCTCGTCGAGGTCGGCGAGGACCTCCTCGGAGACGTTCGGGATGTCCCGGGTGATCTCCTCGGGGCCGAGCTTGGTGTCACGGGCGTCGACCTCGTGCTCCTCGATGTGGATCGAGGAGAGGACGTCGTCCTGCACGAGGCGCTGCGACAGGATGATCGCGTCCTCGTAGTTGTGACCCTCCCACGGCATGAACGCCACGAGCAGGTTCTTGCCCAGCGCCATCTCGCCGTTCTCGGTCGCCGGACCGTCGGCGAGGACCTGGCCCTCGATGACGCGGGCGCCCTCGTCCACGACAACCTTCTGGTTGACCGAGGTGCCCTGGTTCGAGCGGGAGAACTTGTGCAGGCGGTACGTGGTGTACGTGCCGTCGTCGTTGGCGATGGTGATGTAGTCCGCGGAGACCTCCTGGACCACACCGTCCTTCTCCGCCTTGAGCACGTCACCGGCGTCGGTGGCGCAGCGGTACTCCATGCCGGTGCCGACGAGCGGCGCCTCGCTCTTGATGAGCGGGACGGCCTGACGCATCATGTTCGCGCCCATGAGGGCACGGTTGGCGTCGTCGTGCTCCAGGAAGGGGATCATCGCGGTCGCGACCGACACCATCTGGCGCGGCGAGACGTCGATGTAGTCCACCTCGGCCGGCGGCACGTAGTCGACCTCGCCGCCACGGCGGCGGACCAGGACGCGGGCCTCGGTGAGCTGGAGCTCGTCGTTGAGCGCGGCGTTGGCCTGGGCGATGACGAAGCGGTCTTCCTCGTCGGCCGTGATGTAGTCGACCTCGTCGGTGACCTGGCCGTCGACGACCTTGCGGTACGGCGTCTCGATGAAGCCGAACGCGTTGACGCGGCCGTAGGAGGCGAGCGAGCCGATCAGACCGATGTTCGGGCCTTCGGGGGTCTCGATCGGGCACATGCGGCCGTAGTGCGACGGGTGCACGTCACGGACCTCGAAGCCGGCCCGCTCACGGGAGAGACCACCCGGGCCAAGAGCCGACAGACGGCGCTTGTGGGTGAGACCCGACAGCGGGTTGTTCTGGTCCATGAACTGCGACAGCTGGCTGGTGCCGAAGAACTCCTTGATGGAGGCGACGACCGGCCGGATGTTGATCAGGGTCTGCGGCGTGATCGCCTCGACGTCCTGGGTCGTCATGCGCTCACGCACGACGCGCTCCATACGCGCCAGGCCCGTACGGACCTGGTTCTGGATGAGCTCGCCGACGTTGCGCAGACGACGGTTGCCGAAGTGGTCGATGTCGTCGGTCTCGACGACGATGTTCCGACCCGACTCGCCGACCGTCTCGGTCTCGCCCGCGTGCAGCTTGACCAGGTACTTGATGGTCGCGATGACGTCGTCCGTGGTGAGGACGCCGGCGTCCAGCGGCTCGTCCGCGCCGAGCTTCTTGTTCACCTTGTAGCGGCCGACCTTCGCGAGGTCGTAGCGCTTGGGGTTGAAGTAGAGGTTCTCGAGCAGCGTCTGAGCGGCCTCGCGCGTCGGCGGCTCGCCCGGGCGCAGCTTGCGGTAGATGTCGAGCAGCGCGTCGTCCTGGCCCTGGGTGTGGTCCTTCTCCAGGGTGGCGCGCATCGACTCGTACTCGCCGAACTCCTCCAGGATCTGCTCGGTGGTCCAGCCGAGAGCCTTCAGGAGGACGGTGACGGACTGCTTGCGCTTGCGGTCGATGCGGACACCGACCATGTCGCGCTTGTCGATCTCCATCTCGAGCCAGGCACCCCGGGACGGGATGATCTTGGCCGTGTAGATGTCCTTGTCGGACGTCTTGTCGATGTTGGAGTCGAAGTAGACACCCGGCGAGCGCACCAGCTGCGACACCACGACACGCTCGGTGCCGTTGATGACGAAGGTGCCCTTGTTGGTCATGAGCGGGAAGTCGCCCATGAAGACCGTCTGGGACTTGATCTCGCCGGTCTCGTTGTTGGTGAACTCGGCGGTGACGAAGAGCGGGGCCGCGAACGTGAAGTCGCGCTCCTTGCACTCGTCGATCGAGTTCTTCGGAGGCTCGAAACGGTGGTCGCGGAAGGTCAGCGACATCGACCCGCTGAAGTCCTCGATCGGGGAGATCTCCTCGAAGATCTCCTCCAGACCGGACTTCGTGGGGACGTCCTGTCCGTTCTCGAGAGCGGCCTCGACGCGAGCCTTCCACGCGGCGTTTCCGAGCAGCCAGTCAAAGCTCTCGGTTTGCAGCGCAAGGAGGTTCGGAACCTCGAGGGGCTCCTTGATCTTTGCAAAGGAGATGCGCAGCGGGGCGGTGCTGGCGCCGTTGTTCGTATTGGCGGTCGAGGCGTTGCGCGAGGCGGCCAAGAGGGGGTCCTTCCGAGGGCTCGGACTCACTACGCGCGTACCGGTCCCACGAGGGCACAGAGAGAGACGTTTCCTGATTGAGGCTGAAAGGCCAGGTCAGGGCAGTTCAATCAACGATGCTCAAGCGAGGGCATGCCCCTGGTGACGGGCAGGGGGCAGCTAACAGGCAGCGCAAAGGGTCAGTGTAGCCACTCGGCCCACTGATGTCCAGGGCGGATTTTTCGCGACCCTCATTGTTCTTCTCAGTACCTCGGCCGGCCACGCGCCGTGAGGCGCACATCGATACTGCCCTCTTCGCCGTCGATCCATGCCTCGGATCCGGATCGTTGTGACGACGCGTCCTGAGAATTGCGCGCTGCGTGCGGTTCGTCAAGACCCCTCAGCTCCGCGGAGATCGCTCCGTTACGGCTCCTGCGGCCACGAGGCGTACCGGGGGCGTACGGCGATGATCACCATACTCCCTGTCGCCCCCCGTGCAAGGCAGCCGTCACGGCGACGCCCGGGTACGCCGAAGGGCGACCACCCGAATGGATGATCGCCCTTTGGTGTGTGCGCGTTACAGGCCCTCCAGGGGCTTCACGCGCGGTGAGTCAGAGGACTCGTGAGGTCACTTGACCTCGACGGCCGCACCGGCAGCCTTGAGGGACTCGGCAGCCTTCTCGGCGGCCTCCTTGTTGACCTTCTCGAGGACCGGCTTCGGGGTGCCGTCGACGAGGTCCTTGGCCTCCTTCAGGCCCAGGGAGGTCAGCTCACGCACGACCTTGATGACCTGGATCTTCTTGTCGCCCGCACCGGTGAGGATGACGTCGAACTCGTCCTTCTCCTCCTCGGCCTCGGCCGGGGCGCCCGGGCCGGCGGGGCCGGCAACGGCGACGGCCGCGGCGGCGGTGACGTCGAACTTCTCCTCGAAGGCCTTCACGAACTCGGAGAGCTCGATGAGGGTCATCTCCTCGAACTGGGCGAGGAGGTCGTCCTGAGAGAGCTTCGCCATGATGGGCGATCCTTCCACTAATTCGGCAGGTGCCGGTTGTATAGAGAGGCGGGCGTAACGGCCCGCTACGACCCGCGCACTAGGCGGCGCGGATCACTGCGCGAGCCGAATTACTCGGCACCGCCCTGCTCGGCGAGCTTGACGCGAAGCGCTTCCGCGGTGCGGACGAACTTCGACGGCAGCGCCTGGAAGAGCGAGGCAGCCTGGGACTGCTTGCCCTTGAACGCGCCGGCCAGCTTGCTGAGCAGAACCTCGCGGGACTCGAGGTCCGCGAGCTTCTTGATCTCATCGGCGGACAGCGCCTTGCCATCAAGGACACCGCCCTTGATGATCAGGTTCGGGTTCTCCTTGGCGAAGTCACGCAGACCCTTGGCCGACTCCACCGGGTCACCGGTGATGAAGGCGGCACCCGTCGGACCAGTGAACTGGTCGTCGAGCGAGGTGATCCCGGCGTTGTTCGCCGCGATCTTGGTCAGCGTGTTCTTCACCACGGCGTACTGGGCGTTCTCACCGAGCGAACGGCGCAGCGTCTTGAGCTGCGCCACGGTGAGACCCCGGTACTCGGTCAGCACGACGGCGTTCGAGCTGCGGAACTTGTCCTCGAGCTCGGCTACGTCGGCAGCCTTGTCGGGCCTTGCCATGAGCGTCGGCCTCCTTCCGGGTGATGAGGACCGCTCAGAAGGGACCGCGACATAAAAAACGCCCCGGCGCAAGTGCACGGGGCGTAGCTCCACCGGACAGAGTCCGGGAACTTTCCACAGTCACCTGCGCGGGTCGTCCGCATGCAGCGGAACCTTCGGCCACCGCCCCCTCTTACGAAGGCACGGCAACGACCAGCGGTCTTTGGCTTCTGGGGAAGCGTACGTGACGGGTGGCGGATCGAGCAAATCCGGTCGTACGGGACCGTCAGACGCCGCCGGGACCGCCGGCGGCGCCGTCCTTGCGGGCCAGGTCGCCCAGGTCCTTCAGCATCTCGGCCAGGTCGGCCGTGTCGCTCTTGGCCGGGGCCGTGATCCGGGCCTCGGTGCCGTAGTCCGCGTAGTGCGCGGAGGTGCTGATCCTGCCCTGGGGGCTGTTCATCGCGACGTCCATCCGGACCGGGTAGCCGTCCGCGTTGACCCAGACCTCGGTGTCGTACCCCTTGATGCCGGTCTTCTTCATGTTCGTCAGGAGCTGCTCGCGGTCCTTGGGGGGCAGGGTGTCGAGCATCTTGCTGTTCTTCACCATCTCGTCGACGGTGAGCGTGCCCTTGTAGTGCTCGCAGGAGACGCCGTCGGCCCGCTCGGCGCCCAGGTGCTTCAGGTTCGGCGAGCCGAGCAGCAGGGCGAGCTGCTGGGCCGGGTCCTGGTTCATGTTCTCCATGCCGGCGGTCATCTGCTTGACCAGCTGGTCCTCGCCGGACTGCTTGGCCAGCGCGGTCAGGTCGAACTTGAACCAGCGCTTGCCGCCGAACTCCTTGACCGACTCGCCCATGGCGCTCGTGTCCAGGTACATGACGTTGTCGACCCAAAGCATCCGGGTCTTCTCGGCGGCGCCCCCCATGCCCTTGGCCACCGAGGACGTCACGGTGAGGTCCATGGCTGTCGGATTCCAGACCATGACCCCGCTGGTCTCGGTCCGGCCCCCGTCCTCCCCCAGGGAGGCGGGAGCCGTCATGGTCATCCGGACCTTGGCGGACTTGGCCGCGGCGGTCTTCCGGTACGCCGCCGCGAGCATCCGCGAGGCGGCGTCGCGGGACTGCGGGGCGACGGCGGCCTTCTGGGCGCCCGCGGCGCCGTCGGCCTTCTTGCCGGCCTTGTCCTCGCCGCCACAGCCCGCCGTCCCGGCCACCACCACGGCGGCCGTCGCCATCGACAGCGCCGTCCGCGTCCATCCGGACCTGGTCATGTTCCCCACCCCTTGAAGCCCCGTGCCGTGAGTCCCGCCGACGGCCGTCGAACACCGTCGAACGGGCAGAACGTGTGCACCGTAACCCAAGGGCTGTGACAGGTGGGCGGATTATGTCCGCCGTTGCGCCGGGTTACGAGGGCTGACCGGACGCCTTCGGCTTGATCATCGTCGTGAAGTCCACGGTGTCGGAGGCCGGCGGGGCCTCGGTGGAGACCTTGACGCCGTAGTCCGCGTAGTACGCCGTGCTGTTCAGCTCGCCGTTCTTCGTCGCGGCGCGCTCGGTCTTCTTCACCAGCAGATCGTTCTTGTCCACCCAGAGGTCGACCGTGTCGGTGGTGATGCCGCTCTGGGTCATCTGGTTCTTGAAGCCCTCCAGCGTCTTCGCGTCCAGGCCCGAGCTGCGGTCCACGAGCTTGGCCATGTCGACCGTGCCCGAGTAGTGCGTGGCCTGGACACCGCGGACGTCCTCGGTGCCGACCTTCTTCACGTCACCCGAGGCCAGCAGCGCCTTCACGCTCTGCTGGGGCGTCGAGTTCTGCATCTGGTCCTTCATGACAGCGCCGACCGGGCCCATCAGCTTGGCCATGTCGTCGTACCCGTAGCGGATCCAGTGCTTGCCGCCGAGGCTCTTGGCGAACTGGGGGCCCATGTCGGCGTAGTAGGCGTCGCGCAGATAGCGCGCGTCGATGCCGTCGGCGCCCATCTGCTTCATGGTCTGCGCCTGGGCGCCCTGGGTGTACTTCAGCCGCATGACGCCGGTCAAGCCGTCGCCCCACGCCAGGCTGCCCTTGCCCTCCAGGCCCATCACGGCGCCCATGGACATCGTCATCTCGACCTTGGCGGAACCCGCCCCGTCCGTCTTCTTCTGGACCGCCTGAAGGGCCGCCACCGGGCTGAAGTCCGACCCGCCCTTGTGCCCCTGGGTCGGCGCGCTCTTGTGCCCGCTGTCGGACCCGCCGCAGGCGGCGACGCCCACCAGGGCCGCCGCGACCGCGACCAGTGAGATACCCGTACGCCGAACGGAACTGGTGCTCATGCGCTCCCCCTCGAATGCTCATTCCCTTACCCCTCGACGGTAGCGCAGGGGTCGGACAACACCCCGGCCGCCCGGGGCCGTTGGGACGCGGTTGCGACAAAAAAGCCGGGCCCCGCGCCTTTGGAGAGGTGCGGGGCCCGGCTCTGGATCAGCCGAGGCGAGCCGAGGCCCGGTCCGGTCAGACCGCGGCCGGGTCCTCTTCGACGAGGAGGTTGCGGGTGCGGTTGGAGTCGACCGGGATGCCGGGGCCCATCGTGGTGGCGATGGTCGCCTTCTTGATGTACCGGCCCTTGGCGGCGGACGGCTTCAGACGGAGGATCTCCTCCAGAGCGGCGCCGTAGTTCTCCACCAGCTTGGTGTCGTCGAAGGACACCTTGCCGATGATGAAGTGCAGGTTCGAGTGCTTGTCGACGCGGAACTCGATCTTGCCGCCCTTGATCTCCTCGACCGCCTTGGCGACGTCGGGGGTGACCGTGCCGGTCTTCGGGTTCGGCATCAGACCACGCGGGCCGAGCACGCGGCCGAGGCGGCCGACCTTGCCCATGAGGTCCGGGGTGGAGACGACGGCGTCGAAGTCCAGACGGCCCTTGGCGACCTCGTCGATGAGCTCGTCCGAGCCCACGATGTCGGCGCCCGCGGCACGCGCGGCCTCGGCACGGTCACCGGTCGCGAAGACCAGGACCCGGGCGGTCTTACCGGTGCCGTGCGGGAGGTTCACGGTGCCACGGACCATCTGGTCGGCCTTGCGCGGGTCGACACCCAGGCGGAAGGCGACCTCGACGGTGCCGTCGAACTTGGTCGCGGAGGTCTCCTTGGCGAGACGGACGGCCTCGAGCGGGGCGTAGAGCTTGTCCGCGTCGATCTTGGCGTCCGCAGCGCGGAGAGTCTTGCTGCGCTTCACTTCTGCTCCTGTATGCAGTAACACCATGCGGCTGACGCCGCGTGGCAGTCATGGAGTCGTGGTACGGACCAGCGCTTGGCCCTACCACTGAGGTCAAACGGGGTGAGCTGGGATCAGCCCTCGACCGTGATGCCCATGGAACGGGCGGTGCCAGCGATGATCTTGGACGCGGCGTCCAGGTCGTTGGCGTTCAGGTCGGCGAGCTTCGTCGTGGCGATCTCGCGGACCTGGGCCTCGGTGATCTTCGCGACCTTGGTCTTGTGCGGCTCGCCGGAGCCCTTCTCGACACCCGCGGCCTTGAGGATCATCTTCGCGGCCGGCGGGGTCTTGGTGATGAAGGTGAAGGAACGGTCCTCGTAGACCGTGATCTCCACCGGGATCACCCAGCCACGCTGCGACTCGGTGGCCGCGTTGTAGGCCTTGCAGAACTCCATGATGTTGACGCCGTGCTGACCGAGCGCGGGGCCGACCGGCGGGGCCGGGTTCGCCGCACCGGCGTTGATCTGGAGCTTGATAAGCCCCGTGACCTTCTTCTTCTTGGGAGGCATTGCTCTCTCCGGGTCCTAGTGAGAGTGAACCGCCTGACATCCGATCATCCGGATGGAGGCATACCGCACAACGATAACGGGTATCTGTCTGCGGCTAAAAACCGAGCAGGTCAGACAGGCTTTGAGAGCCCGTCTGACCTGTTCGGAAGACGTGTGGTCCGGAAGAACTAGTTCTTCTGGATCTGGTCGAAGCTGAGCTCGACCGGGGTCTCGCGGCCGAAGATCTCGACGAGGCCCTTGACCTTCTTCGAGTCGGCGTTGATCTCGTTGATCGTGGCCTGGAGCGTGGCGAACGGGCCGTCGGTGACGGTGACCGAGTCGCCCACCTCGAAGTCGAGCACCTGGACCTCGACCTTGCGGGCCGGAGCCGGCTTGCCCTCGGCCTCGGCGGCCTCGCGGGCGGCCTTCTCCTCGGCCTCCGGGGCGAGCATCTTGACGATCTCGTCCAGGGTCAGCGGGTACGGGTCGTAGGCGTTGCCCACGAAGCCGGTGACGCCCGGGGTGTTGCGGACGACGCCCCAGGACTCGTTCGTCAGATCCATGCGGACGAGAACGTAACCGGGCAGCTTGTTCTGCCGGACGTTCTTGCGCTCGCCGTTCTTGATCTGGACGATCTCTTCCTCGGGCACCTCGGCCTGGTAGATGAACTCCTCGACGTTCAGCGAGACGGCGCGCTGCTCCAGGTTGGCCTTCACGCGCTTCTCGTAGCCCGCGTAGGTGTGGATCACGTACCACTCGCCGGGCAGACCGCGCAGCTCCTGGCGCAGGGCCTCGACCGGGTCGACGGGCGCGGCGGGCTCCTCGGGAGCCTCCTCGGCGTCCTCGTCCTCGGTGCCCTCGGCGTCCGCAGAGGCCTCGGCGTCGTCGGATCCCTCGGCATCCTCGACGGACGCGGTCTCCTCGGCGTCCAGCTCGGCGTCGTCCTCGACGTGCTCGGCGTCCTCGACGTGGAGCGCCGCCTGCTCGGCCGCCTCGCCCGCCTCGGCGTCGGCAGCCTCGACCTCGTCGGCCTCGGCGTCCGCCGCCTCGACGATGTCGAGCTGGTCCTCCACGGACTCCGCCGACTCGAGGGCGTCGTTCACATTCGGGTCAGACACGTGGCTGCTTCTTCCTGGCTACAGATGGGTGGAACAATGCGAAAAAGGCGCCGGGTGGGCGCCCTTACGCAGCGGATCAGCCGAAGACGTACTTGACGACGTGCTGGAATCCGGTGTCGATCACGGTCACGATGCCGATCATGATGACGACGAACACGATCACCACGGTGGTGTACGTCGACAGCTGGTTGCGCGACGGCCAGACGACCTTGCGCAGCTCGGCGACGACCTGGCGGTAGAAGAGCGCGAGACGGCCCAGGGGGCCCTTCTTGCCGCGCTTGCCGCCCTTGCGGGACTTCTTCTTGGAGTCCTGGTCCGCAGAGGCCTCGTCCTGGGCATCAGGCATGTCGATGGAGCCCACGGCGTCCGTCACGCTTCTCACCTGATTCCGGGTCGTGGCCGTGCCGCGCCCGGTGGAGCCGCACGGCGGTGCATAGAAGTACGTACATGCGCACACATCCTGGCGAAGGTGTGTGTAGCAGGGCCGGAGGGACTTGAACCCCCAACCGCTGGTTTTGGAGACCAGTGCTCTACCAATTGAGCTACGACCCTTTGTGGTTCCCCCAACCTACCGCATCCGCCCGAGTGCACCGAGTGCCCGGAGTGGATCGGTTGGTGGAGGCCAACGACAGGTGAGTGTACGTGGTCCTGCGCCCGGCGTCGAACAGATACCTCCCGACGGCTCGGCGCGGATGCCCCGAACGGCCCGCGCGAGCGCCCTGTCCGGTCCCTGAAACCGGTGTGCCCGGGCCGCGGCGGGTCTGGGACGATGGCCGGTATGAGCGCTGCAACTTCTCCGACCGAGCGCCGGGTCTCCGCGCGCATCGGCGCGATCTCCGAGTCCGCGACCCTCGCCGTCGACGCCAAGGCCAAGGCCCTCAAGGCCGCCGGGCGCCCGGTGATCGGCTTCGGCGCCGGTGAGCCCGACTTCCCGACCCCGGACTACATCGTCGAGGCGGCCGCGGCGGCCTGCCGCGACCCGAAGTACCACCGCTACACGCCGGCCGGCGGCCTGCCCGAGCTCAAGAAGGCCATCGCCGACAAGACCCTGCGCGACTCCGGCTACGAGGTCGACCCCTCGCAGATCCTGGTGACCAACGGCGGCAAGCAGGCGATCTACGAGGCCTTCGCGGCGATCCTGGACCCGGGCGACGAGGTCATCGTCCCGGCGCCGTACTGGACCACCTACCCGGAGTCGATCCGCCTCGCGGGCGGTGTCCCGGTCGAGGTCGTCGCCGACGAGACCACCGGCTACCGGGTCTCGGTGGAGCAGCTGGAAGCCGCTCGTACGAAGAAGACCAAGGTCGTCCTCTTCGTCTCCCCGTCCAACCCCACCGGCTCGGTCTACACCGAGGCCGAGACCGAGGCGATCGGCCGCTGGGCCGTCGAGCACGGCCTGTGGGTGATGACCGACGAGATCTACGAGCACCTGGTCTACGGGGACGCGGTCTCCGTGTCGCTGCCCGCGCTCCTGCCCGAGCTGCGCGACAAGTGCGTCGTGGTCAACGGCGTCGCCAAGACGTATGCGATGACCGGCTGGCGGGTCGGGTGGATCGTCGGCCCCCAGGACGTCATCAAGGCCGCGACCAACCTCCAGTCGCACGCCACCTCCAACGTCGCCAACGTCTCCCAGGTGGCGGCGATCGCCGCGGTCTCCGGCGACCTCGACGCGGTGGCCGAGATGCGCACCGCCTTCGACCGCCGCCGCCAGACCATGGTGCGGATGCTCAGCGAGATCGACGGCGTGGTCTGCCCGACGCCCGAGGGCGCGTTCTACGCGTACCCCTCGGTGAAGGGCCTGCTCGGCAAGGAGATCCGCGGCAAGCGCCCGCAGTCCTCCGTCGAGCTCGCCGAGCTGATCCTGGAGGAGGCCGAGGTCGCGGTCGTCCCGGGCGAGGCCTTCGGCACCCCGGGCTATCTGCGCCTGTCCTACGCGCTGGGCGACGAGGACCTCGTCGAGGGCGTCTCGCGGATCCAGAAGCTGCTGGCGGAGGCGCGCGACTGAGGCGTTCCGCGCCGGAGTGCTGCCCGGAACGGACCACCGACTCACATGAGTCGGTGGTCCGTTCCCGCGTTCGGACAAGGTCCCGATCGGGGAAAGGGGCTGTCGGATGCCGGTGGCGTGCGGCAAGATCCTTCAATGGAGCGCGTTCGTGACGTACGAGACCTGCCGAAGGCCCATCTGCACCTGCACTTCACGGGGTCGATGCGCCCCACGACGCTGCTGGAGCTCGCCGACAAGTACGGCGTGCACCTGCCCGACGCGCTGACGGGCGGCGAGCCGCCGAAGCTGCGGGCCACCGACGAGCGCGGCTGGTTCCGCTTCCAGCGCCTGTACGACATCGCGCGCTCCTGTCTGCGCGCCCCCGAGGACATCCAGCGGCTGGTGCGCGAGGCCGCCGAGGAGGACGTCCGGGACGGCTCGGGGTGGCTGGAGATCCAGGTCGACCCGACCAGTTACGCGCCGATGCTCGGCGGGCTCATCCCGGCCCTGGAGATCATTTTGGACGCGGTGGAGACGGCCGCGCGCGAGACCGGGCTCGGGATGCGGGTCCTGGTCGCGGCGAACCGGATGAAGCACCCGCTGGACGCCCGCACCCTGGCCCGCCTCGCCGTGCGGTACGGCGACCGGGGCGTGGTCGGCTTCGGGCTCTCCAACGACGAGCGCCGGGGCATGGCGCGCGACTTCGACCGCGCCTTCGCGATCGCCCGGGAGGGCGGGCTGCTGGCGGCGCCGCACGGCGGCGAGCTGGCCGGTCCCGCGTCCGTGCGGGACTGCCTGGACGATCTGCACGCCACCCGCATCGGCCACGGGGTGCGCGCCGCCGAGGACCCGCGCCTGCTGCGGCGGCTGGCCGAGCGCGGCATCACCTGCGAGGTCTGCCCCGCCTCCAACGTCGCCCTCGGCGTGTACGAGAAGCCCGAGGACGTCCCGCTGCGCACCCTGTACGAGGCGGGCGTGCCACTGGCGCTCGGCGCCGACGACCCGCTCCTGTTCGGCTCCCGCCTCGCCGCCCAGTACGAGTTCGCCCGCCTCCACCACGGCTTCACCGACGCCGAACTGGCGGAGCTGGCACGGCAGTCGGTGCGCGGCTCGGCCGCGCCGCAGGCGGTGAAGTCGCAGTTGATCGCCGGGGTGGATTCCTGGCTGGCCTCCTGACACCTTGGGCACCCTTGGCGGAGGAACGACCATCCACCAGGGGAGGGTGAACGCAGATGAAGCTCACGGTTTTCGGTGCGACGGGCAGGATCGGCACGGAGCTGGTCCGCCAGGCGCTGGCCGGGGGACACCAGGTCACGGCGGTGGTCCGGGACCCGGCGCGGTTCACGACGACGGGGACGGGCCTGGAGGTCGTCCGGGGCGATCTCTCGGACCCCGAGTCCCTGCGTCCGGCGGTGGCGGGCCGGGACGCGGTGCTCTCGGGGCTCGGCGCGAACAAGCGGGCCGACGCGGCGACGGGCGTCACGGCCCGGCTGACCCGCTCGATCGTGAAGGCGATGGACACGGAGGGCACCCGCAGGCTGCTGGTGGTGAGCGCGGGACCGGTGGGCCCGGAGGCGCCCGACGACCCGTTCCTGGACCGGCTGACCCTGGCGATCGTCACCCGGGTCCTGAAGGACGTCTACGAGGACCTGCGCCGTACCGAGGCCGAGCTGGCCGCCTCGGCCCTGGACTGGACGGCGGTCCGCCCGGTCCGCCTGGTCGACAAGCCCAGGACCGGCACGTACCGCACGGCCGTGGGGGCCACCCCGCGCAGCGCGCGCACGATCGGGCGGGCGGACGTGGCGGACGCGATGCTGCGGATGATCACCGACCAGGCGACCGTGAAGCAGGGCGTCTGCGTGGCCTACTGACCCCGGCGGGTGAGATCAGATCTCGGCGTTGACGGTCACCGGCTCGTTGACGAGGGTCACCCCGAAGGCGCGCTCCACGCCCGCGACGACCTCGCGGGCGAGGGCGAGCAGGTCCTCGGTGGTGGCGCCGCCGCGGTTGGTGAGGGCGAGGGTGTGCTTGGTGGAGATCCGGGCGGGGCCGGTGCCGTACCCCTTGGTGAACCCGGCCTTGTCGATGAGCCAGGCGGCGGAGGTCTTGGTCAGCCCGTCCCCGAGGTCCCAGGCGGGCGGGGAGACGTCGTCGCCGAGCCGCGCGGCGGCCTTCTCCAGGAACGCGCGGTATTCGCGCTCCCCCAGGATCGGGTTGGTGAAGAAGGACCCGGCGGACCAGGTGTCGTGGTCCTCGGCGTCCAGCACCATGCCCTTGCCGGCCCGCAGCTTGAGGACGGTCTCGCGGGCGGTGGCGGCCGGGACGCGGTCGCCGGGCTCGACGCCGAGGGCGCGGGCGGTCTCGGCGTACTTGATGGGCGCGGAGAGCCCGCCGGCGTCCTCCAGCTCGAAGCGGACGCGCAGGACGACGTACCGGTCGGGGTGGGCCTTGAACCGGCTGTGGCGGTAGGAGAAGTCGCACTCGGCGGCGGTCAGCACCACGGTGCGCCGCTCGGCCCGGTCGTACGCGACGACCTCGCGGATGGTGGAGGAGACCTCCTGGCCGTACGCGCCCACGTTCTGGATCGGGGTGGCGCCGGCGGATCCGGGAATCCCGGCCAGACACTCGATCCCGGCGAGCCCGGCCTCCACGGTGCGGGCCACGACGTCGCTCCAGACCTCCCCGGCGGCCACGTCGAGCCGCGTCCCCTCCAGCCGGAACCCGGTGGTGGCGATCCGCAGGGCGGTCCCGGCGAACCCCTTGTCCCCGATGACGAGATTGCTGCCCCCACCGATGACGAGCAACGGCACCCGCGCCTCGTCGGCCTCCCGCACGACGGAGATGACGTCGTCATCGCAACCGGCCACGACGAGCCGAGAGGCCGGCCCACCGAGCCGGAAGGTGGTGAGGGGGGCGAGGGGGGCATCGTGAAGTACCTGCACGGGGTCCAGCGTACGGGTGCGGGCCACCGGGGGCGGGGGTGGCCCGGGCCCCTGATCGGCCGGGGATTCGCCTGCGGGCCGCTGGAGGGTTGCTCGCGCCCCTGGTGGGCCGGGGATTCGCCTGCGGGCCGGTGGCGGGCTGGCCGCGCCCCTGATCGGCTGGGGATTCGCCTGCGGGCCGGTGGTGGGTCGCTCGCGCAGTTCCCCGCGCCCCTTTTCGGCTGGGGATTCGCCTGCGGGCCGGTGGAGGGTTGCTCGCGCAGTTCCCCGCGCCCCTTATCGGGCGGAGGTTCGACTGCGGGCCGGTGGAGGGTTGCTCGCGCAGTTCCCCGCGCCCCTTATCGGGCCGGAGGTCGTCTGCGGGTGCGCTGTGGCCGGTCGCGCAGTTCCCCGCGCCCCTGAAGGGCCGGTGGTCGTCTGCGGGTTGTCTGTGGCTGAGCGCGCAGTTCCCCGCGCCCCCAGGTAGTTAGGGGCGCGGGGAACTGCGCGAGCAACCCAGCACGGTCCGCAGACGAAAGAAGCGGGGTGCAGGGGCCGCAGGCCCCGCAAGGGGGGTCCGGGGGCGCAGCCCTCGGGAAGCCCCGGGGTGCAGGGGCCACAGGTCCCGC